>NZ_JBVJAH010000003.1:113589-456454 GCF_055590785.1 Streptomyces sp. NPDC041796 | reverse complement strand
GGAAGGGGGGGGGGGGGGGGGGGGGGGGGGGTGTGTTGGCCCAGGGGAAGGGATGTCTCGCTCGCTTCTGTCGCCCCCACTTTCCGGGGGGGGGGGGCGGCGGCGCCGCCGCCCACACCACGGACGACACCCGACAAGCAGCCCGTGGCGGTCGGTTACGGGGGCGCCGTGGCGAGCGTGGACCCCGACGCCTCCGCCGCCGGCATCGAGGTGCTGCGGCGCGGCGGCAACGCGGTGGACGCGGCGGTCGCCACGGCGGCCGCGCTCGGCGTCACCGAGCCGTATTCGGCGGGCATCGGCGGTGGCGGCTACTTCGTGTACTACGACGCCAGGACGCGCAAGGTGCACACCATCGACGGCCGCGAGACCGCTCCCCTCTCCGCGGACGCGTCCCTGTTCCTCGGCGAGGACGGCAAGCCCCTCCCCTTCGAGGAGGCCATGACCAGCGGGCTGAGCGTCGGCACGCCGGGCACACCCGCCACGTGGGACACCGCGCTCGACGCCTGGGGCAGCAAGTCCTTGCGGGACCTGCTGAAGCCGGCCGAGCGGCTGGCGCGGGGCGGCTTCACCGTCGACGCCACGTTCCGCGCCCAGACCGCCGCCAACGAGGCCCGGTTCCGGGACTTCCCCGCCTCCGCCGAGCTGTTCCTGCCCGGCGGGCGCCTGCCCGTCGTCGGGTCGGTCATGAAGAACCCCGACCTCGCGCGTACGTACGAGAAGCTGGGCCGCCACGGCGCCGGGGCGCTGTACAAGGGCGAGCTCGCCCGGGACATCGTCCGCACCGTCCAGGACCCGCCCGTCCGGGAGGGTGCCACCCGCGAGGTCCGCTCCGGCGACCTGACGGAACGTGACCTGGCCCGGTACGACACGGTGTGGCGCAAGCCCACGAAGATGTCCTACCGCGGCCTCGACGTCTACGGCATGGCTCCCTCCTCGTCCGGCGGCACGACCGTGGGCGAGGCGCTCAACATCCTGGAGCGCACCGACCTGTCGTCGCTGTCCAAAGCGCAGTACCTGCACCGCTTCATCGAGGCCAGTCGTGTCGCCTTCGCCGACCGGGGCCGCTGGGTCGGCGACCCGGCCTTCGAGGACGTCCCGGTCAAGGGCCTGCTGTCGCAGCGGTTCGCCGACTCACGGGAGTGCCTGATCCGTGACGACGCGGTCCTCACCAGCCCGCTCGCTCCCGGCGACCCGCGCGACCCGGAGCCGTGCGCGGCCGGCGGGACGGCGGCGCCGACGACGTACGAGGGCGAGAACACCACGCACCTGACGGCGTCCGACAAGTGGGGCAACGTCGTCGCGTACACCCTGACCATCGAGTCGACCGGCGGCAGCGGCATCACCGTGCCGGGACGGGGCTTCCTGCTCAACAACGAGCTGACCGACTTCTCCTTCGCGCCCGCCAACCCGGCGGTCCACGACCCGAACCTCCCCGGCCCCGGCAAGCGCCCCCGCTCCTCCATGTCGCCCACCATCGTCCTGGACGATCGCGCCCGCCCGGTCCTCGCCCTGGGCTCGCCCGGCGGCGCCACCATCATCACGACCGTGCTGCAGACCCTGACCGGGGTCGTGGACCGCGACCTGCCGCTCGTCGACGCGATCGCCGCCCCGCGCGCCAGCCAGCGCAACCAGGCGACCACGGAACTCGAACCGGGCCTGTACAACAGCCCGTTGCGCGCCGAGCTGGAGGCGCTGGGCCACGCCTTCCGGCAGAACCCCGAGATCGGTGCCGCGACCGGCGTCCAGCGCCTCCCGGACGGCCGCTGGCTCGCCGCCGCCGAGAAGACCCGGCGGGGCGGCGGCTCGGCGATGGTGGTCCACCCGGCCGGGCGGCCGTAGCGACCGCGGAAGGTGGGCGTCCGGCACCGTGCCGCGGGTCGCACGCACGCCGCCGACGGTGGGCGGCGTCCCGCACCGCTTCCGGTGGCCGGCCGCCCACAGCACTCCGCGGGGCCCGGACCGGACGCCGTCCGGCCGGGTGCCCGGCCAAAGGCGCGCCACCCGTCCGGTGCCCGGCGCCAACGGCCCGCTCACCGGGTCAGCACGTACCAGTCGGGCGAGTCGGGGTCCCCGTACCCGTAGTTCAGCTTCGGCCGGTCGCCCGTACCGCCCAGGGTCCACTCACCCGTCCAGCAGCCGCCGACGTCGATCGCGACGGTCTGGGACCAGGGGTTGTCGTCCGGTCCGAACCGCCACGTTCCCGAGCCCTCGCACCGTCCTCCCCGCTCCCCGCTCGGGTCGCCGCCCCACGTGCCCACCGCGACCGCCCGTCCGTCGGTGCCCAGCCGCACGGTTCCGCCCCGGCCGTCGCTCCACGTACCGGCGAGGTCCGAGCCGTGCACCCGGGGCGGGGCGTACTCGTCCACCAGCCCGGCCCCGTAGACCAGGGCGCCCACGGCGATCACGCAGGCGACCGACAGGGCACCGGCCCCGGCGACGGCCCGGTACGGGTGTCCACGGGTGAGGGCCCAGCGCGTCAGCAGCGCCACCGCCGACAGCGCCGCCGTACCGCACAGCCACGCCCACCACCAGACCGCCGGGCCGCCTCCGTCCACCGCGGGCCACAGCGCCACCACGGCCGTCCCGCAACCGGCCACCAGCGGTATCCACCACCAGGCTTCCCGGCCGGTGTACTTGAGCCCGGCCCACCGCGCGGCCGACAACGCCGGCAGGACCGCGAACACAGTGCAGGCCAGCGCGAAGGGCGGCCCGAAACACAACAGGAAGGGAAGGGCCAGCAACGCCATGCCCGGGCCGTCACTGCGCACCGGAGTCTCGTGGGCCATCTCCACGAAGCCCGCGATCTCGATGGCCGACGGAACCATGAGCAGCACGGCCAGCATCGAGACGAAGATCGGCCGTGTGCTCCACACGGGGTGCGGGGCCACGGGCGGCCGCTCGCTCCACCGCACCGGCCACGTTCCCCGATCGTTCACACGTGTGTTCACGGACACGGGATCCTCGCACGGGGCGAACGGCCGGGGCCGGGCGGGTGCGCCTTCCGGACACCCGGTCCGTCGGCGAAGATGAGGCTGTCAGCGACAGGCACCAGCAGTGAGCGAGGAGCGTCCCCACAGATGGCCACACCCGGTCCCGGAACCAGGCCGCCCACGATCGCCGACGTGGCCCGGGTCGCGTCGGTGTCGCGGACGACCGTGTCGCACGCCCTGAACGGGATCGGCAAGGTCGACCCCCGGACCCGGGAACGCATCAAGAAGGTCGCCGCCGAGCTCGGCTACCGGCCCAACCTGCGGGCGCAGCGGTTGCGGCGCGGCGAGGCCAAGGCGATCGCCCTGGCCTCCTCCATGCCGTTCGCGGTGGCAGGAGGGCCGTCCCGGCTCGGGTTCTACATGGAGGTCGCCGCCGCGGCCGCCGAGCGGGCGCTGCTGCACGGGTACGCCCTCGTGCTCGTACCGCCCGTGCGGTCCGGTTCGGCGCTGTACTCCGTGGACATCGACGGCGCCATCGTCGTCGAGCCCGACCGGGACGACATCGCCGTGGCGCAGCTCCACGAGAGGGGACTTCCGTACGTAGCGCTCGGGCGCCCCGTGGCGGAGGGGGACGACTCACCGTACGTCGACCTGCGCGGCGGCCTCGTCGCCGACCTGCTCCTCGCGCACCTGCGGGAGCAGGGCGCCCGGCACCCGGCGCTGCTCATCGGCGCCGGGTCCCGGCACTCCGCCGTCGACGCCCGCGCCGCGTACCTGCGCGCCGCCGACCGGTACGGCTGGGCGCCGGTCGTCACCACGGCTCCCGAGGAGGGCGGCGAGCAGGCCGGGTACGACGCCTGCGCCGCCCTGCTCGCCGGCCACCCGGACGTGGACGCCGTCTGCGCGCTCGTGGACGCCTTCGCGGTCGGCGCCGTCCGCGCGATCCGCGACAGCGGCCGCCGCATCCCGGACGACGTCATGGTCGTCACCCGGTACGACGGGCTGCGCGCCCGGACCTGCGAGCCGCCGCTCACCGCCGTCGACCTGCACCTGGACCAGGCCGCCGCCGACGCCGTGGAGCTGCTGCTCGGCCGGCTGCGCGGCGAGGCGACCGCGCCCCTGGCCACCGCGCCGGAACCCCGCGTCGTGCCCCGGGCGTCGTCGGCGCGGATCCCGGCACGGGCGGACACGCCCCCGGGGTGAGCCCGCCCGGGGTCACAGCCCCAGCATGAGCCCCGCCCCGGAGACCAGCGCGAAGACCAGCACGAACAGCCGCATCCGGCGTGCGTCGAGCCGCTGGTGGACCAGCCGGCTCAGCCACGCCCCCGCGGCCAGCGCGGGCAGCAGCGCCGCCGCCCACCCGAGCTGGGCCGCGTCGCCCCGGCCGGTCGCGAACAACAGGGCCAGCGAGGCCACTTCACCGACCAGGAAACAGACGGCGACCGTGGCCCGAAGCTCGGCGGGTGGCCGGTGCTGGTACACCAGCGCCAGGGGCGGTCCCCCCACGCCCGTCGCCGTCTCCGTCAGTCCGGTGACCACACCCGCCCCCACGTACGCGCCCCTTCCGGGCGTGAACGCGGGCGCGGCCAGGCTCACCACCGCCGCCAGCACGGTCGCCACCCCCACGAACAGGCCGAGCCGCCGGTCGGGGATCACCCACAGCAGCACCAGCCCGCCCGGGGTGGCGGCCAGCCGCGCCGCCGTGATCCAGCCGGCGCCCCGCAGGTCCAGCGCGGCACGCTCGCGCCACGCGACGTAGGCGTTGAGCGGGATCATCGACGCCAGCACGAACACCGGGACCAGGCCCGGGTCCAGCAGCCCCGCCACCGGCGCCACGATCAGGGCGAAGCCCAGTCCGCTCGTGCCCTGCACGAACGCCGCGACGGCGACCGTGACGGCGAGGACGACGACGGTGTCCGTACTCACGAGCAGGCCGCCCGGGCGTCGGCCGACGTGGGGTGGGCCCGCGTCACGGGCGCGCGCTGCAGGACGTCCTGGGCGAGTTCGGCCGCTCGCCGCACCAGCGCCGGGCCGTCCCAGCCGGTCGGCCACCCGCGCCACAGCCGCAGCCGGCCGGCCACGAACACGGCGGTGATCTGGTCGCGGTTGCCGCGCCGTACCAGCTCCCAGGGCAGGTCGTGGGACAGCCCCGTCTCCGGGGTCGCGACATCGACGAGCAGGAAGTCGGCGGCGGCGCCCACCGCGACCCGGCCGGTCAGGGCACCGAGCCCGACCGCGTCCGCGCCGCCCCGGGCCGCCCGGTCCAGCCACGTCCAGCCCGCGCCGCACGACGAGTCCCCGGTGACCAGCCCGTACGCGAGGCGTTGCGCGAACTCGGCGGCGTCGGCGAGCCGGAACGCGTCGCCCCGGGTGCCGTCCGTTCCCAGCCCGAACCTGATCCCGCGCTCGGCCATCGTCGTCGCCGGGGCGACGGCGTTGCCCTTCCAGGCACTGGCCACGGGGTTGTAGCTGACAGCCGCACCACTGTCGGCGAGCAGAGTGATCTCCCGCGGAGTGACCAGGGTGGCGTGCGCGGCCAGCAACTGCGGTCCCAGCGCGCCGACTTGGTGGAGATACTCCAGGGGCCGCAGCCCGTGCCGCACCAGCGAGCGCTCCACGCCCGCGAGATGCTCGTTGACGTGGATCTGGACCACCGCACCCGCCTCGGCGGCCAGGTGGGCGGTGTGGCGGAGGGTGCGGGCGGTCGCGGCCTCCGGCACGGAGACGGCGAGGGACGGGTGGATCAGCTCCTCGACGCCGTACCGGGTGAGGTGCTTCTCGGCGTCCGCAGCCGTCCGCTCGGTGTCGCCGTCCACGTCGTTGCAGACCAGGCCGAGGACACAGCGGATGCCGGCGTCCCGCGCGGCGGCCGCCACGAGCTCGACGTCCACGGGCGCCCGCGTGCCGGCCTCGGCGACGGTCGTGAACCCACCGCGCAGCGACTCCAGGGCGGCCAGTTTCGCCGCCACGTACACCGCCTCCTCGTCCAGGGCGCCTTCGATCGGCACCCACACCCGGCGGAAGATCTCCGACGGCTCCCCGAAGGCCAGCGCGGCGCCGAAGCTCTGGGTGAGGTGGTGGTGGGCGTCGACGAAACCGGGCATCAGGACGTGCCCGGCCAGCCGGAGGGGCGTCAGGTGCGGATGCTCCCGCGCCAGCCGCTCGGCCGGTCCCACGGCCTGGAAGGCGCCGTCGGCGACGACGGCCGCGTAGTGGTCCCTCAGCCCGTCGGGGGTGAGCACCGCGTCGGGGGCGAGGAGGAGTCCGCCGTCGTCAGGACGCAGGCGGTCGGGGGTCAGGTCGTTCATCGGTCGCTTTCGGTACGGGTACGGGGTCGGGTTCGGGGGAGTGGGAGGCGGACGTGGTGGAACAGGACGTTCAGGACGGCGGCCGTGACCGCGCCGACGGCGACGCCGCTCTCCAGGAGGATCCGGGGGTTGGGCGGGAAGCCGCCGTACACACCGGGGACGAGGATGGGCAGCAGGCCCAGGGCGAGGGCGACGGCGCAGATGAAGGTGTTGGTGTGCCGGTCGAGTTCGGCACGGCCCAGCATCTGGACGCCGAGCACCGTGATGACGGCGAACACCACCATGGCCGTGCCGCCGACGACGGCCGAGGGGACGACGCTGATCGCGCGGGTGACGGGCGCCAGGAAGCCGATGACGATCAGTACGACCCCGGCGGCGGCGGTCACGAACCGGCTTCGTACACCGGTGACCCGGACGATGCCGATGTTCTCGCCGCTGGTCACCATCAGGGGCAGGCCGAAGAACCCGCCGAACAGGGATGTGACCGCGTCACCCCGGATGGTCTTCGGTACGTCGGCCTTCTTGTCGATCTCCTTCCCCACGGCCTCCGCGTTGATCACCGTCTGCCCGGTGGCCTCCGCCATGGAGGCGAGGCTGTACAGCATCAGCGGCAGCGCGGCGACCAGGTTGAACTCGGGTGAACCGAAGGGCAGCGCCTGGGGGAGGTTCAGCAGTCCGCCCTCGGTGGCCGTGCCGAAGTCGACACCGCCGAGGACGAAGGCGAGGACCGTGCCGGCGATCAGGCCCAGCATCACGGCCAGTTGGCGCAGCACGCCGGTGAACAGCCGGTAGAACGCGACCGTGAAGCCGATCGTCGCCATGCCGAGGAGCAGGTTGGTGGGGTCGGCGAAGCCGGGCTGACCGGGCCGGCCGGTGACGAGGACCGCTCCGACCTTCACCAGGTTGACACCGACGATCACGATCATCGTGCCGATGACCAGCGCGGGGAAGAACGCCAGCAACCGGGAGAAGACGGGCAGGACGACGAAGTAGAAGGCGGCGGTCAGGATCACCGCCCCGGTCGCGGTGCGCAGTCCGTGCTGCTCGGCGATGGCGAGGAACAGGATGAGCGGTGCGCCGCCGGGCAGCATGACGAACGGCAGCTTCGGCCCGAACTTCCACGGGCCGAGCGACTGGATCAGGGAACCGATCCCGGAGAGCACGAACGCGGCCGAGAGCAGATCGACCGTCAGGCCGGCGTCGAGCCGGAGGGTGGCGCTCATCAGGAAGATGGCCGAGATGGGGGTCGCGGCCATGACGAGCACGTGCTGGAGCCCGAACAGCAGGATCCGGCCGAGGGGCCGCGACTCGTCCACGGGGTGGGGCGCCCCCGCGGCCCGCGCGCCCTGCCGGCCGTCCTCGTGCGGCGGCGGCCCGTCGGGCGAGGCGATCGGTGGGGGACCGGACTGGTTCGGCGCTTCGGGCGCCGGTACGGCGGGGGACGGCCTGCGGGCGGGGTCGGGGGAGGGTCCCGCGGGGGACGGGACGGCGGCGGACGGCGTTCGGGCGGGGTCGGGGGACGGGACGCGGGGCGTGGGATGGGGACTGGACACGTTCGAGCTCCGTTCGGCTCGCTCCGGCTTCGGCCGCGATCCACCCGGGACGGGGGTGGAAGCGTGGGGGCCAAATCGATTTGGCCGCCAGTATGTGAGGGCCTGGGAGACGCGTCAAGGGATCCGTACGGACCGGGTTTCCGCCACCTCCCGCCCGGATTGCCGCGGGCATGGCGGACACGTTTGATGGAAAGGGACCCCCGATGGGTCCGGGCCGTCGGCCGGAAGGAGAGATGATCGTGGTTCTCGTACTGCGCCCCGGAGAGGCGGGTGACGCCCCGGAGTGCGGCAGGATCTGCTTCGAGGCCTTCGCCGGCATCGCCCACGAGCACGGCTATCCGTCCGACATGCCCGGCCCCGAACCGGCGACGGAGATGTTCCGGATGGTCTTCGACCATCCCGGTTTCTACACCGTCGTCGCCGAGGACGACGGCCGGATCGTGGGCAGCAACTGCCTCGACGAACGGTCACCCGTGGTCGGCGTCGGGCCGATCACCGTGGACCCCGCCGCACAGAACGGCGGAATCGGGCGCCGGCTGATGCTCGACGTCATGCGCCGGGCGGCCGAGCGGCAGGCGCCCGGCATCCGGCTGCTGCAGAGCGGCTACCACTGCCGGTCGTTCGCGCTCTACGCCGGGCTCGGGTTCGAGTTCCGCGAAACGGTGGCGTGCCTGCAGGGCCCGCCGGTCGGCGGGGCGGTGCCGGGGTACGAGGTGCGGGCGGCCACCGACGCGGACCTGGCCGCCTGCAACGACCTGTGCCGCCGGGTCCACGGCGTCGACCGGGGCGGTGAACTCGCCGACGCGCTCAAGGCGGGCACGGCCCGGGTGACCGAGCACGGCGGGCGGATCACCGGATACGCCACGGACCTGTCCTTCTTCGCCCACGCGGTCGGCGAGAGCACCGACGACGTCCGGGCGCTCATCGCCGCGGCACCCGCCTTCGGCGGCCCCGGCATCCTCGTTCCGGCGAGCAACAGCGCGCTGTTGCAGTGGTGTCTCGGCAACGGACTCAAGGTGCGGCAGCTCATGAGCCTGATGACCATCGGTCTCTACAGCGAGCCGGCCGGGGCCTACCTGCCGTCCATCCTGTACTGACGGGCCGTCCGGAGGCGGTGCCGGGAGGGCGGCACCCCGATCACCACACGCCCCGGCCCTCCACCGAGGCCATCGCCTCCTCCAGCAGGGCACGTGCCTTCGCCTCCGCCGCGTCGTACCGCTCCGGGTGCGCGGAGCGCTGGACCTCCTGGGCCGTGCCGCCGGCGCTGAGGTGGGGCGCGCGGCGTTCGACGTCGACGGCCCGGGTGAAGAACCGCTCCGCCGCGTACGGCACGCGCAGGATCTGCTCGGGCGTCCCCCAACCCTGGCTGGGGCGCTGCTGGAAGACCCCGAGCGAGTCCTTGTCGCCGCAGTCGAGGTTGTTCATGTGCGACTCGACCCAGCCGGCCTCGAAGGCGGCCAGCATGACCTTCTCCGAGACGCCGAGGTCGCGGCCCACGGTGTAGACCGTCCTGGTGACCTCCGGGTCCCGGTCGGGGGGAATACGGCACGGTGGTGTCATGACCGCGATGTTCCCGCACCGTCCCGGCCGCGAACCCGCGCGTCATGAAGTCGACAGCCCCCGCGCACCCGCGACCGCGGCCCGGTTCACGCATCACCGGGGCGAGGGCGGCGCACGACGACGTAGGCTCACGGCCGTGATACCTGAAGCGCTGCGGCACGGCCGCTACGTCAGCCTGACCACGTTCCGCAAGGACGGCACGGGGGTCGCCACGCCGGTCTGGTACGCGGTGGACGGCGACGAACTGTACGTCTGGACGCGCGAGGACTCCTGGAAGGTCAAGCGGCTGCGCCGCGACAGCCGGGTCGTCGTCACCGCGTGCGACGTGCGCGGCCGGGTGGCCGAGGGCGCCGTCGGCGCCGAGGGAACGGCGCGGCTGCTGGACGACGTCAAGGGCATACGGAAGCTGCTGGCCCGCAAATACGGGCTGCAGTTCTGGATGGTCGACCTGCCCGCGGCACTCGTGCGGCGGGGAAAGCGGCCGCATGTGGGGATCGCGGTGAAGTTCCCGGCCGAAAACTCCCTGTAGCCCCCCTGTAACACGGCTGCGGTCGAATGCCTCCCGACCGGACGATTCCAGTCGGCTGTGGGCAGGGGCATACATGATGGTGCATCACCTCCCGGAGGAGGTAGGGGCGTTCGCGCGCTACCTCGCACGCCTGGTGGAGGGGCTCGACGAGGGGGCCGGCTGGTACGGCGTCTTCCGGCAGCGCGACCCCGAAGGGATGCGGGCCTGCCTCGACGGCTCGGAGGTGCCGCCCTGGGACGTGGTGGAGGCACTGCTCCAGGACCTCGCGGCCGCACGGGGCGAGGGGGCGCACGGCCCGGAGACCGCACGGGCGCGCCATCTGCACGCCGCCGCGGCCGCCGCGCACGACCGGCGCCCGGGCGGCCGGGACGCGCTGCGCGAGCGGCGGGCCCTGATGGTGCGCGAGCAGGCGGCGGCCGTGCGGCGCGGTGAGGAGCTGGTCACCCTGCTGGGGACGGTCGCGGAGGGCTCACCGGACGCGCAGCGGCTCGCCCACGACCTCGCGTGGGTGCGCGACGACCACGCCAGGGCGACGGCCCGCATCGAGGAGCTGGGCGCCCGCCTGGCGGCGCTCCCGGCAGCCCCGCCACCCCCCGCAGCCCCCGCCCCCGCGCCCCCGCGCGCCCCCGCGCCGCCCGCGAGGAAACGCCCGCGCGGGGCCCGGTACGCCTGGGTCGAGGAGGACGACGGCCTCCCGGACGCCGCCCCCGCCCCCGCACCCGTGCCCGACCTGCCCACCACCCTGGCCACCCCGCGCGGGGCCCGGTTCGGCGGGGGCACCGGGCAGGAACGGGAGGAGCCGGAGCCGCGGCCCGGGCCCACCCCGTACGAAGCCGCCGACGAGACCGCCCGCCGGGGCGCCCGCGAGACCGTCACCACGCTGCTGCGGCTCCGCGCCGAAGGCCGGGGCGGCGAGGCGCACGCCCTGCTCTGCGAGGCCGCCGCCTGGCCCGCCGCCCGGCTGCCCCTGCTGGCCGCCGAACTCCACCGGGCCGGCCTGGCCCCCGACTGGGCCACGCTGCTGTGGGAGGCCGCGTCCCTCCCGCCGGAGCGGCTCGTCGAGGTCGCCGGGGCGCTCACCACCGCCGGGAGGGACCAGGACGCCCAGCACCTGTTGCGCCAGGGGGTGGCGCGGCCCACCGCCGAGACGGCGGCCGCCGCGCTGGCGCTCGACGAGGGCGGCCGCCCCGAGGAGGCCCGGGCGCTGATCGTCGCGTTCGTCGGGTCCCGTACCGCCGAGGACGCCGCCCGCCTCGCCGCGTACGCCCCGCACCACCTGGTACCGCGGCTCCTCTCCGCCGCCCGCGCTCTCGCCGCCACGTCCCCGTCGTGCGAACGGGACCTGGTGCACGCCCTCCGGGTCGCGGGCCTGCTCGGGGACTGACCGGCCCCTGGCACAAGCGGGCCGATGTGGACCACTCGGGTACGAAACATGATCGACTCCGGCGCTTACCGGCGGCGGTCTTGCCCAGGGGTGTGACGAGGCTTACGTTCGCTTTCTACGCACCCCGTCTACGTGCGTAGAGGCTCTCTGACGCCGTGCCGAAGGAGCAGCTCATGTCCCACATCGTGCGCGCCGCCCTCGTCCAGGCGACCTGGACCGGCGACACCGAATCCATGATCGCCAAGCATGAGGAGCACGCCCGGGAGGCAGCCCGGCAGGGCGCCAAGGTCATCGGATTCCAAGAGGTGTTCAACGCCCCGTACTTCTGTCAGGTCCAGGAGCCGGAGCACTACCGCTGGGCCGAGCCCGTCCCCGACGGCCCGACCGTGCGGCGTATGCAGGACCTCGCCCGGGAGACCGGCATGGTGATCGTCGTCCCGGTCTTCGAGATCGACGGGCCGGGCTTCTACTACAACACCGCCGCGGTGATCGACGCCGACGGCTCGTACCTCGGCAAGTACCGCAAGCACCACATCCCCCAGGTCAGGGGTTTCTGGGAGAAGTACTACTTCAGGCCCGGCAACCTCGGCTGGCCGGTCTTCGACACGGCCGTGGGCCGCGTCGGCGTCTACATCTGCTACGACCGCCACTTCCCCGAAGGGTGGCGCCAACTCGGGCTGGCCGGCGCCCAGCTCGTCTACAACCCCTCCGCCACCCACCGCGGGCTCTCCTCCCACCTCTGGCAGCTCGAGCAGCCCGCCGCCGCCGTCGCCAACCTCTACTACGTCGCCGCCATCAACCGCGTCGGCCAGGAGGAATACGGGGACAACGACTTCTACGGCACCAGCTACTTCGTCGATCCCCGTGGCCAGTTCGTCGGCGACGTCGCCTCCGACAAGGAGGAGGAACTGGTCGTTCGCGACCTGGACTTCCGTCTCATCGACGACGTACGACAGACGTGGGCGTTCTACCGCGACCGGCGTCCCGACGCGTACGACGGGCTGGTGCAGCCGTGACCTCCGACCTCCACGCCACCGACCTGTACGCACGGCACAAGGCCGTCATCCCCGACTGGGTCTCCCTCTACTACCAGGACCCCATCGAGATCACCCACGGCGAGGGACGGTACGTCTGGGACGCCGGCGGCAAACGCTACCTCGACTTCTTCGGCGGCATCCTCACCACCATGACCGCCCACGCCCTTCCCGAAATCACCAAGGCCGTCACCGAACAGGCCGGGCGGATCATCCACTCCTCCACCCTCTACCTCAACCGCCCCATGGTGGAGCTCGCCGAGCGCATCGCGCACCTCTCCGGCATCCCCGACGCCCGGGTCTTCTTCACCACCTCCGGTACGGAGGCGAACGACACCGCCCTGCTGCTGGCCACAGCCCACCGCCGCACCAACCAGATCCTGGCGATGCGCAACAGCTACCACGGCCGCTCCTTCTCCACGGTCTCCGTCACCGGCAACCGCGCCTGGTCCCCGACCACTCTCTCCCCGCTGCAGACGCTGTACGTGCACGGCGGCGTCCGCGGCCGGGGCCCCTACGCGCACCTGAGCGACGCCCGGTTCATCGAGGCGTGCGTGGCCGACCTGGAAGACCTCCTCGGGCACACCGGCGACGTCGCCGCGCTCATCGCCGAGCCCGTCCAGGGCGTCGGCGGCTTCACCTCTCCGCCCGACGGGCTGTACGCGGCCTTCCGCGAGGTCCTCGCGCCCCGCGGAATCCTCTGGGTCGCCGACGAGGTGCAGACCGGCTGGGGCCGCACCGGTGAGCACTTCTGGGGCTGGCAGGCCCACGCCGCCAGCGGCCCGCCCGACATGCTCACCTTCGCCAAGGGCATCGGCAACGGCATGTCCGTCGGCGGTGTCGTCGCCCGCGCGGAGGTCATGAACTGCCTGAACGCCAACTCCATCTCGACGTTCGGCGGCTCGCCCATCACCATGGCCGCCGGCCTCGCCAACCTCTCGTACCTCCTGGAACACGACCTCCAGGGCAACGCCCGGCGCGTCGGCGGGCTGCTCATCGAGCGGCTGAGGGCCATCGCGGCGGGCCACCCCCTCGTCCGGGAAGTACGCGGCCGCGGTCTGATGATCGGCATCGAACTGGTGAAGCCCGGCTCCGAAGAGGCCAACCCGCAAGCGGCGGCCGCCGTCCTCGAAGCCGCCCGCGAAGGCGGCCTGCTCATCGGCAAGGGCGGCGGCCACAACACCAGCGCCCTGCGCATCGCCCCGCCGCTCTCCCTGACCGTCGCCGAGGCCGAGGAAGGCGCCGCGATCCTCGAACGGGCCCTGCACGCGATCCGACCCCAGGGGGCGACCCACCCATGAGCACCACCCGCACCCTCATCCGAGGCGGCCTCGTCATCACCGCCACCGACGAGACCCACGCCGACATACTGATCGAGGACGGCCGCGTCGCCGCGCTCGCCGCCCACGGCTCCGGCGTCTGCGAGTCGTGGACCGCCGAGCGCACGATCGACGCCACCGGCAAGTACGTCATCCCGGGCGGCGTCGACGCCCACACCCACATGGAACTGCCCTTCGGCGGGACCTTCGCCTCCGACGACTTCGAGACCGGCACCCGCGCCGCCGCGTGGGGCGGCACCACCACCATCGTCGACTTCGCCGTCCAGTCCATGGGCCACGCCCTGCGCGACGGCCTCGACGCCTGGCACGCCAAGGCCGACGGCAAGTGCTCCATCGACTACGCCTTCCACATGATCCTCTCCGACGTGAACGAGTCCTCCCTCAAGGAGATGGACCTGCTGGTGGAGGAGGGCGTCACCTCCTTC
This sequence comes from Streptomyces sp. NPDC041796, assembly GCF_055590785.1. Taxonomy (NCBI): domain Bacteria; kingdom Bacillati; phylum Actinomycetota; class Actinomycetes; order Kitasatosporales; family Streptomycetaceae; genus Streptomyces; species Streptomyces sp. NPDC041796. The sequence continues at coordinate 442,391 of NZ_JBVJAH010000003.1, read as the reverse complement.
AAGCTGTTCATGGCGTACCCCGGTGTCTTCTACAGCGACGACGGGCAGATCCTGCGCGCCATGCAGCGAGCCTCCGTCAACGGCGGAATGATCATGATGCACGCCGAGAACGGCATCGCGATCGACGTCCTCGTCGAACAGGCCCTCGCCCGCGGCGAGACCGACCCCCGCCACCACGGCGAGGTCCGCAAGGTACTGCTGGAGGCGGAGGCCACGCACCGCGCCATCCAGCTCGCCAGGGTCGCCGGCGGCGCCCCGCTGTACGTGGTGCACGTCTCCGCCGAGGAGGCCGTCGCCGAGATCGCCGCCGCCCGCGACAAGGGCCTCGACGTCTTCGGTGAGACCTGCCCCCAGTACCTGTTCCTGTCGACCGACAACCTCGCCGAGCCCGGCTTCGAGGGCGCCAAGTACGTCTGCAGCACCCCGCTGAGGCCGCGCGAGCACCAGGCGGCGCTGTGGCGGGGCCTGCGCACCAACGATCTCCAGGTCGTCTCCACCGACCACTGCCCGTTCTGCTTCAGCGGACAGAAGGAACTGGGCCGCGGCGACTTCTCCAAGATCCCCAACGGCCTGCCCGGTGTGGAGAACCGCATGGACCTCCTCCACCAGGCCGTCCTCGACGGACACATCAGCCGCCGCCGATGGATCGAGATCGCCTGCGCCACCCCCGCCCGGATGTTCGGCCTCTACCCGAAGAAGGGCACCCTCGCCCCCGGCTCCGACGCGGACGTCGTCATCTACGACCCGCACCAGGAGCAGACCATCTCCGCCGCCACCCACCACATGAACGTCGACTACTCCGCGTACGAGGGGAAGACCGTCACCGGACAGGTCGAGACCGTCCTGTCCCGAGGCCACGTCGTCATCGACCGGCGCACCTACACCGGCCGCGCCGGACACGGCATCTACACCCCCCGCACCACCTGCCAGTACATGAACTAGGAGGCCAGGACAGTGGACTTCGGACTCGTCCTGCAGACCGACCCACCGGGCTCCGCCGTCGTCGGTCTGATGCGGCGCGCGGAACGCAACGGCTTCCGCTACGGCTGGACCTTCGACTCCGCCGTGCTCTGGCAGGAACCGTTCGTCATCTACAGCCGGATCCTGGAGCACACCAGCAAGCTGACCGTCGGCCCGATGGTCACCAACCCCGGGACCCGGACGTGGGAGGTCACCGCCTCCACCTTCGCCACCCTCAACGACATGTACGGCAACCGCACGGTGTGCGGCATCGGACGCGGAGACTCCGCGATGCGCGTCGCCGGCCGCAAACCCAACACCCTCGCCCGGCTCGGCGAGGCGATCGACGTCATCCGCGACCTCGCGGAGGGCCGGGAGGCGGTCGTCGACGGTCAGCCCCTGCGCATCCCGTGGGTACGGAACGGGAGACTGCCCGTCTGGATGGCGGCGTACGGGCCCAAGGCGCTCGCGCTCGCCGGGCAGAAGGCGGACGGGTTCATTCTCCAGCTCGCCGACCCGTTCCTCACCGAGTGGATGGTCAAGGCGGTCCGGAAGGCCGCCGAGGAAGCCGGGCGCGACCCCGCCTCGATCACCGTCTGCGTCGCCGCGCCCGCGTACGTGGGCGACGACCTGGATCACGCGCGCGACCAGTGCCGCTGGTTCGGCGGCATGGTCGGCAACCACGTGGCCGACCTGGTGAGCCGGTACGGGGAACACTCCGGCCTGGTGCCCGAGGCCCTCACCGAGTACATCAAGGCTCGCCAGGGCTACGACTACAGCCACCACGGCCGGGCCGGGAACCCCTCCACCGACTTCGTCCCCGACGAGATCGTCGACCGCTTCTGCCTGCTCGGCCCGCCTGACGCCCACATCGCCAAACTGAAGGCCCTCAAGGCCCTGGGCGTCGACCAGTTCGCGGTGTACGACATGCACGACGCGAAGGAGGCCACGATCGACGCGTACGGTTCCGACATCATCCCGGCACTCGCCGGATGACGACGTGCCGGAACGGCACCGGCACACGGCATGACGCCGACCGTCATGCCGTGCCGCCGGCGGGCGCGTGGGCGACCGGGTCGCCCCCCGTGCCCGGTGTCAGCCGGCCAGCTCCGCACCGGCCGCGGCCACCGCGTCGCTGTTCCGCGTACGAGTGGCGTTCAGCCTGCCTTGGTGTTCGGCGATCTGCGCCTTCTGGATCCTCGACTCCTCGGTGAACCACACGGCGACCAGACCGGTCTTCTCCTTGCAGTCGATCTCCGCCAGCGCGACGGCGATCTCCTCCTTCGACGCCGCCCCGCCCTCCGCGTGCGGCGCGATCTCCGCCGCCTCGAACGGGGTGGCGGCGGTGTACCCCTCGGTCTTCATGCACTGCGACCAGGCGGCCAGCGCCTGCCGCACGGCCGGGGCCCGCATGGACTCGATGAAGCTGTTCCCGTTGAGTTCGGACACGAACGTCAGGTCATCGGGCGTCGGCTCCCGCAGCTTGTCCTTGGCCCACCCGGAGCAGCCACCTTTGTGGATCTTCTTGCCCTTGTAGGACTCCGGGGCGGGCGCGGCGGACGGAACCGCGCCGGGGGCGGCCGGTGCGGTGGGCTTGGAGTGCCCGGTCAGCACCTGGACCTGTTCGTCCGTCAGGTCGGGCATCCTCTGCCGTACCTGGTCGGTCAGCGCCTCGGGAAGGCCGTACCCGTACTGGGCCGCCGCCTGCCGGTCGGTCAGCCCGTAACGGCGCTCCATGTTGGCGTCGTTGTCGTTGGGCGGCGGAGTCGTACCCGCCACCGGCAACCGTATGGAGAACCCGTAGCCGGCCATGCACCTCTCCTGGAGCTTCCGTGACGCCTGGTCCAGGGTCACCGTGTCCTGGTAGGTCTGCATGTACGTCTCCAGCGGCAGGGACAGGCCCTTGGCCAGTCCGCGCTCCGGAGTCGCCTTGGGCCAGTTCTCCTTGTTCACCAGCGGCTTGTTCTCCGCCACCGGCGTGGCACCGGCCGTGCCGGTCGCGGTCCCCGCGCCGCATCCGGTGAGCAGGACGGTCGCCGCGGCCATGGCCGCCGCGGCGGCTCGCGTGTTCCCGTTCATGGTGATGTCCCCATCTACGTGGCTGTGGCAGTGGCGGTGGCTCAGGCGAAGTGCTGTGACGCGTTCTCGTTCTTGAGCGCCGAGATCAGGTTGGTGAGAATGCAGTTGCTGTAGGGCTCGCGGTGGGCGAAGTACTGCGAGGTGCCGCCGTAGCCCGAGTTGTAGTACACGCGGTAGTTGTCGCTTCCGGAGCAGTTCTGCACCGAGGCCGCGTTGTTCTTCATGTACTGCCACGCGCCGTAGCCGTTGCCGTTGAAGACATAGCGGTAGGTCGTCAGGGTGGAGCCCTGGTACTGGCTGGTCCCGTAGTAGTCGTGGACGTTGCCGTAGAACGCGGACCAGCTGGTGACGTAGCGGCCGTCCTGGATCGCGTACTCCTTGGAGTTGTACAGCAGCCAGAGGTCGCCCTCGGAGCAGTTGATCCACGGAACGCTGCAGTTGCTCGTGACCTTGTACTCGGCGGCGTGCGCCGGCGTGGCGGTGACCAGCAGCGCCGTACCGGCGGCGAGCGCGGTGACCACCGCGCGCACCCTGGCGCGTACCGACGTGTTCTTCATGTTGCGCATGGCTTTCCCCGATCTCTTCCCTGGTGGTGTGACGGCCGTCCCTCGCGGATCCCGGACGCCCGGTGAGCTCAGCCGCTCTGCTCCGCCGAGGCGAGCGCGCGGATGGCCGGCAGGTCGGCGTACAGGTTGGTGCCGGGGCACTCGGTCGGGTAGCCGTCGCGGTGGCCGGAGATCCGGTTCAGGGTGACCTTCTGGCCCTTGGTGTACTTGCCGTTGTCGGCGGCGGCGGTGAGGACGACGGTTCCGGCGGCGTCGTACCCGTACAGCCCGAGCTTCCAGGCGGCGACGGCTGCCACCGAGTCGAGCACGGGCTGCGCGGCGATCGCGTCGTTGTAGTTGCCGAGGACCGCGATGCCCGAGGTGTCCGTGTTGAAGCCGTAGGTCTGCGCGCCGACGACCGGCTTGTCGATGCCGCCCGCGCGGCCCTCGAAGACGGTGCCGCACTTGTCGACGAGGAAGTGGTAGCCGATGTCGTTCCAGCCCTGACTCTGCACGTGGTAGAGGAAGATCGCGCGGATGATGTCCGGGGACTGCTCGCACGTGTAGTCGTTGGTCCCGGCGGTGTGGTGGGCGAAGACCACCTTGGTGTCGGTCGTGTACGTCGGCGGGGACTTCACCAGTGACTCGTCGGCGCCCCAGCCCGAGCGCGGGGTGACCACGGGCTGTGGCACCGTGCTCGCGGCGGCGGGGCTCGCGGTGACGTACGGCGTGGAGGACGCCGTCCCCGCCCCGTCCGGGTCCACCAGCTCGACGCGCAGCCCGTCCGGCAGCCGCGACAGCCTGCCGTGCCGCCCGGTCACCCGGACCTGTACGCCGTCGGACGGCCCGGTCCACAGCGGCTGGGTACCGGCGCGGACCTCACCGGCCGCGGCGTCCGCGCCCACCTCGGGCGTACGCACATCGAGTTCGAGTGTGCGCCAGCCGGACCACACACCGGTGGCGCTGTCCCGTGTACGGACCTCCGCCGTGCCGCCGAGCTGCGCGCGCGGATCGGCCCAGGTGACGCCGACCATGCTGAACGGCTCCGTGCGCCGGGCGGGCAACGACCGGTGGCCGGGCTCGGCACCGTGCAGCGCGATGCTCCGCACTCCCTCCGGAATCTGCGCCGCGGGCGTCGCCGGGGAGGTGAGGCCGAGGGTCGCGAGGGCGATCGCGGTGGCCGTCACGGCCCTGGCCGTACGGCGGAAGACGTGCGGGGTCACGGTGCTCCTTCAAGGGCTGTGGACGCTTCGGGGGAGGGGAGTTCACTGCTGCATGTGGTCCGTCCGAAGGCGCCGCTGGCGGTGGCGCGCTGGACGTGCTTGCCACGTACGGTCAGCGTGCAGCTCGCCGTGCCGCCCTTCTCGCCGAGGGTGACGTTGACGATCGGGGAAGCGCCGAGCGGAACGCTCACGGTTTTCCTCCACGGCAGCCCGGCCTTGGTGACGGTGTCCGCCTTGTCACCGGAGGCCCCGCGGTAGGAGATGTCCGCCGCGCCCTCGCCGAGCACCTCGTAGGTCACCTCGACGGTGGGCGTGGCCGCCCGCCCTTCCGCCGGGTCGTCATCGGAGTCGAGGACTCCGTAGGTGACGAACGCGCCGCACGCGAGCAGCAGGGCCGCGGCGACGGCGATGCCGCCGCGGTCGGTGCGGCGGTCGTTCGCCGGGGTCGGGGAAACCCCCGTGCTGTCCGGGGTTCCGGAGTCGTCCGGTCCCGCCGGTTCTTCGGTCGTCGGCATGGCCGCGCTTTCTGTCGACGTGAATTCGCCCTGGGTTATACACCATCAGATCCAAGGAATTCCAGGCTGCGGAAAAAAGGGGCAAGGCGAGCCCAACGGCATCAACGTGCCCGAGGAAATGTCCTGTATGGCCTATCAGTTGACGGGGCGTCATCCCTGTGCTGAAGATCCTCCCGCCACGATCACGCTCACCTCTGGTGGGGCCATTTCTCCGTACGGGGGAGGTGGCCTTGTTCGGCATGCCCCGAGGTGCTCCGGTCGAGGTCAGGACAACCGTGACCGGCGACGGAGTGCCCGTGCCGGCGCGTCGGTGCGCCCTTTTCGCCCGGAGCGGGAGGGGCGCCGATGAAGGGAATGGCGTGAAAGTGAGATACGGGCGGGCGATAGCCTGCCTCGTGGTTTCGGCGGTTGCCGGGACCATGCTGCCGCAAGTCGCTTATGCGGCGCCGGTTTCGGAAAATGACGGCGAGGGTATCGTTGATACCTTCTCCGGATGGTTCTCGGACGACGAGGGTGAGCCGGACGGCCCCCAGGAGCCGTCGACCGGGGGAACCCCGACGCTGCCGAGCCGCGAGAAACTGCCGAAGGGCAAGGCGGCCGCGAAGCCCAAGCGGGTCGCGGAACTGACGGACAGGCGAACGGCGAACGCCCGGTACTGGAAGCTGTCCGACGGACGGGTGCAGGCCGAGGTGTCGGCGGTGCCGACCGGGTACCGGGCGGGGAAGTCCTGGAAGGACATCGACCCCACGGTCACCCCGACCGGTGCCAAGGGCTACGACTTCGCCAACACGACCAACGCGGCCGCCAGCTGGTTCGGGTCGGACGCCGACAGGCTGCTCCGCTTCGAGTCCGGTGACGGACATGCCGTGACCCTGGGCGTCGAGGGCGCGGGCAGGCTCACCCCCGTCGCCAAGGGCGACACCGTCACGTACAAGGACGCCGTGGCCGGCGCGGACCTGTCGTACCAGGTCGGTCCCGGCCGGGTGAAGGAGAACATCGTCCTGGACCGGAAGCCCACGGGTCCGGTCTCCTTCACGTTCACGCTGGACGCCGGCGGGCTGACACCGAAGCCGGGCAAGGACGGTTCGATCTCCTTCTACGGCGAGGGCGCCCATCCGGTACTGGTGATCCCCGCGGCGTTCATGACGGACGCCAGGAAGGACGCCCGGTCGCCGTACGGGTTCACGTACAGCTCGGACGTCACCCAGAAGCTGACCAGGGCCGGCAAGGGCTGGAAGCTGACGGTCACGCCGGACGCGAAGTGGCTGGCCGCACCGGAGCGGCAGTACCCGGTCACCGTCGACCCGACCATCGCCATCGCGCCGACACCGGCCACCGCCCAGGACGTGATGATCTCCTCGGACGGTCCGGCGTCCAACTACGACGACAACTGGCGTCTGTCGGTCGGCAACACCAGCACCGGTACCTCGCGCGCGCTGCTGAAGTTCCCGCTCACCGGCGTCCCGGCCGGGACGAAGCTGGACTCGGCCGACCTCAAGCTGTACTACGACCAGACCCACACCGCCGGCGACACCGAGGTACAGCTCGAAGCGCACCGCGCCACCCAGGCCTGGACCGAGGAGCAGGCCACCTGGAACAGCGCCAACGCGATCACGGGTGAGCTGTCCGGCACCGCGGTCGTGGTGGACGACGGTGACGCCGGCAGGACGGCGGCCGTGGGTTCCTGGCCCGCCTCGGGCAACACGGCGTACACGCAGTACGCGGTCAACCAGGACTACCTGTACAACAAGGACTCGGTCGCGGGGGGCACGTACACCTGGCAGCCGAGCCTGCCGGAGGACGGCACGTATCAGGTGGAGGCGCACTACGTCCCGGCCTCCGACCGTGCCACCAACGCCCCGTACACCGTCACGTACGACGGCGGCAGCAAGACCTACCCGGTCAACCAGCAGGCCGGCACGGGCGGCGTGTGGAAGACGCTGGGATCGCACCCGTTCAAGGCGGGCACCCTGGGCAAGATCGTCCTCGGTGACGGTCCGGCCTCCACCACCACGTCGGTGATCGCGGACGCGGTCCGGTTCACCAAGGGCGGTGTGGTCACCAAGAAGCCCGGCGAGCTGAACACCTGGCACACCTTCCCGGTGACCAGGACCGTCCAGCAGTGGATCGACGGCGCCCACACCAACCACGGTTTCGTCATCAAGGCCGGTGACGAGTCGGCCAACGGCCCCAAGGGCGGCCCGCGGTACGAGGGCAGCGAGTTCGGGTACGGCGGCGAGACCGCCAACTACCCGCGCCTGGTGCTGACCTTCGGCCGCCAGGGCGTGGACCTCGCCGCGCCGACCACGATCCACGACACGGGCGCGGAGCTGAGCTGGTCCGCGTACCAGGACAAGGACCCGATCGGCACCGGCGACGACCTGGTCGAGTACCAGGTCCACCGCTCGATCAGCCAGACATTCACTCCGTCGGCCGCGACGCTGGTGTCCCCGGTCGCACCGGGCACGACCGCGTTCACGGACACCACGGCGACGCCGACGAAGGCGGACGACCCGGACCCGTTCGGCCGCGCGTACTACTACATGGTCGCGGTCAAGACGAAGGACGGCCAGGTCGTGGGGGCGCCCACCCAGCTGGTACGGCTGCCGAAGGCCGGCCGTACCACGAAGGTGCTCAGCGCCACGCAGGACACCACCCTGTCCTCGGCCCGCACCACCTCCACGCACGACACCATCGACGACGGCGGGCCGAAGAACTGGCTGTCCGTCGGAAACAACTCCGCCACCTACGGCGACACCCGCGCCCTGCTGAAGTTCCCGGCCCTCGGCATCCCCGCCACGGCCCGGGTCCTGGACGCGAAGGTGCGCCTGTGGTCCACGCAGACCGCCCAGGACACCGCGGGGGCGATCTACGAGCTGCGCCCGCTGACGCGTGACTTCGACGAGGCCACCGCCACCTGGGTCAAGGCGAACGCGACCACCAACTGGAGTGCCGCAGGCGGTGACTTCGGCGCCGCGGTGGCCGACACCGGTGCCAAGACCAATGACCCCGCCCGGCACGACTGGAACATCACCTCGCTCGCCCAGTCCTGGGTGACCACCCCGTCCTCGCAGCAGGGCGTGGCCGTCAAGATGGCCGACGAGGCCGCCACGCAGGAACGCACCCTGTTCCTGTCCTCCGAGGGAGCCGAGCCGCGGCTCCACCCGAGGATCGTGGTCACCTACATCGACTCCACCACCGAGTCGACGTACTACGCGCCGCAGACCCCGGCGCGGATGACCCCGAACACCACCTACACGGTGGACTTCACCCTCACCAACACCACCGCGTCGACGTGGAACGCAGCCGACCAGGTCCTCACCTACAAGTGGGCCCTGCCGGACGGCACCGACGTCACGAACGGCGGCAACCAGGTGCAGACGGCACTGCCGGGCAATGTGGCGCCCGGTGACTCCGTCAGCCTCCAGGCGCAGGTGAAGACCCCGATCAACTCCGACTCGGGCAACAAGCGCACCGATTACGTCCTGACCTGGGACGTGTACAACAAGACGGCCGGCACATGGGCCTCGGGCACCGCGGGCATCCCCGGCCTGAAGCAGAACGTGGCGGTGGAGGACCCGACCTCCAACCAGCTCGGCATGGAGAAGTTCTACTCCTACACGGGCAAGAACACCGGCGCCGGTTCCACGGTCATGAACAACCTGGCGGCCGGCAACAGCGTCTGGCAGTACAACGCGTTCACCAACCCGGGCCGCGGCGTCACCACGTTCGCCCGCTTCGCGTACAACAGCCTGGACACCTCCGACACGGTCTCCGGTCACGGCTGGTCCTTCCAGGCGTCCGGCCCCGTCCGGCTCGGCGCGCCGCTGGAGTTCCACCCCAAGCCGCACCCGACCGAGATCCGCCTGCCGGACGGTGACGGCACCACGCACGTCTTCCGCTGGGACTCGGCCAACAGCGTCTGGAAGGCCCCGGCGGGCGTCCACTACAAGCTGGCCGCGAAGCCGGGCCTGGACTGCACCCCGCTGAAGGACCCGGTCCCCGACGCCTGGACGATGACCCGCCCGGACGGCACCCGGTTCCTGTTCGGCTGCGACGGCTACATGACGTCACTGGTCGACAAGAACGGCAACACGCAGACGTACACGTACGAGGAGCGGAAGTCCAACAACAAGCCGACCAAGTTCCTCCGGTACATCACCGACCCGGCCGGCAGGCAGTCGCTGACCGTCGAGTACTACACCAAGGCCGACACCAGCAACCCGAAGATCATCGACCACATCAAGTCGATGACCGAGATCTCGGGCCGCACGTTCACCTTCGAGTACTCCGACAAGGGACTGCTGACCAAGATCACCGACGGCGCGGGCTCGTCCCAGCCGAAGGTGTTCGGCTTCGAGTACGACGCCACCCAGGGCAACAAGAACGTCAAACTCGTCAAGGTCACCGACCCCCGTGGCAACGCCACCGCCATGGCGTACTACGCCCCGTCGGCCGGTGACGACCCGAAGTACCACTGGTGGACCAAGACGATCACCGAGCGTCTGAACGGCGTCACCACCTTCGGGTACGCGGTCAACGCCGGAAACGCCAAGTTCACCGACACCAAGGTGACCGACGCGGAGTCGCACTCCACCGACTACGTCTCGGACGACTTCGGCCGCCCGGTGCAGACGACCAACGCCAAGGCGCAGACCACCAAGCTGACGTGGGACGCCGACAACAACGTCACCTACGTCGAGGAGGCCAACGGCGCCAAGACCGCGTACTGCTACGACCAGAAGACGGGCTACCCGCTCTGGAAGCGTGACGCGGAGAGCAACAAGTCCGGTGTTCCGCCCCCGAGCGACTGCGCCCCGGGCACCTACCCGGCGAACTCGGCCCAGTACACGTACCGGACCCGGCTCGACGGCTACTCCGCCGACCTGGCCACGAAGACCTCCCCGGAGGGCCGGAAGTGGCAGTTCGGCTACGACGGCTTCGGCAACCTCACGACGGTCACCGACCCCAAGGGTGTCGCCACCACGTCCGTCGACGGTGACTACACCACGACGTACGAGCACGACTCCTACGGTCTGCTGACCAAGGCGACCGACGCCAACGGCAACGCGACGACGAACAGCGAGTTCGGGCCCACGGGTTACCCGGCGAAGATCACCGATGCCCTGGGCAAGTCCACCCGGTACGCCTACGACGAGCGGGGCCAGGTCCTCGAGGTCACCGACGCGCTCGGCAAGAAGACGACGCAGGCCTATGACGCCTTCGGCCGGCCGAAGGCGGGAACGGTCGCGAAGGACCAGGCCGCGGGCGTCTTCATCACCACGCCGGCCCCGGTCTACGACGCCAACGACAACATCACCGAGTCGACGGCCCCGAACGGCGCGGTCTCGACCGCGGTGTACGACGCCGCGGACCAGATGACGTCGGCCACGGCTCCGAAGGACACATCCACCTCCCCCGACCGGCGGACCACCTACGCCTACGACAAGGTCGGCAACCTCAAGACCGTCACGGAGCCGAAGGGCACGCTGACGACCTCGGACGCCACCGACTACGTCACCACCAACCACTACGACGAGATCTACCAGCTCACGGCGGCGGTCAACGCGGCCGGTGACAGGATCAGCTACGAGTACGACGGCGTCGGCAACACCGTCAAGGTCGTCGACCCGAAGAAGAACGCCACCGCGGACACCACGGACTACACGTCCAAGATGGCGTACGACCTGAACCACCGGCTGACCACGTTCACGGACGCGGCGGGCAAATCCAGTTCGCGCACCTATGACAAGGACGGCCTCGTCCTCACGTCGACGGACCCCGCGAACAGCACCACGACCTACACCTACGACGAGCGGGGCAAGCAGGCCGAGGTCAAGGTCCCGTACGACGCGACCACGTTCCGCGTCACGAAGTACGAGTACGACCAGGTCGGCAACACGACCAAGGTGATCACGCCGCGGGGCGCCGCGACGGCCACGGCGGACGACTTCACCTCGCGCACCGAGTACGACGCGCTGAACCGTCCGGTGAAGCAGTACCAGCCGTACGACCCGAGCGACCCGCAGCACGACGACCCGAACGTCTACACGCAGACCGTGTACGACGCGCTGGGCCGGGTGGAGCGGCAGTCGCTGCCGCCGTCGGAGGGTCAGACGGTCCGCAACGACACTGTCTTCGAGTACTTCGACAACGGCTGGACGAGGAAGTCCACCGACCCGTGGGACATCACCACGACCTACGACTACAACGAGATCGGGCAGCAGACGTCCCGTACCCTCACGTCGGCGGGCGGCTCCTCGGACCGCACCATGACGCAGTCGTACTACCCCGACGGCAAGCTCAGGTCCAAGTCGGACGACGGCGTGCCCGCGGGCAAGTCGGTCGTGCTCGTCGACAACTCCGACACTCAGCACACCTCCGCCACGGGGACCTGGGCGACCGGCGACATCACCGGTCAGCAGGGCTACAACCACCGCACCCACGCGGCCGGCACGGGCACCGACGCCTTCGCCTGGACGCTGAACGTCCCGAAGGACGGCACGTACACCGCGTACGTGAAGTACCCGAAGGTCACGGGCGCGGCGACGGCGGCGAAGTACACGCTGGCGCAAGGTGCGACGACCCACCCGTCGGTGAGCAAGGACCAGACGGCCGCCCCCGGCACCTGGGTGGCGCTGGGCTCGTACAGCCTGAAGCAGGGCAACGACGCCACGCTGAAGCTGGAGCAGAGCAGCTCGGGCGTCGTGGTCGCCGACGCGGTCAAGCTGGTGCGGGACACGTCCGGTGAGACGGACGCCGAGAAGCGGACGTTCACCTACGCGTACGACGTCAACGGCAACATGACGTCGATCGACGACACGTCGTCGGGCAGGAGGATCGACGCGTACACGGTCGTCTACGACGGGCTGAACCAGGTCCAGAAGGTGACCGAGGCTCTCGCCGGCCAGGAGAAGAAGGTCACGTCGTACACCTACGACGCCAACGGCCAGGCCGACACGGTCACCCACCCGAGCCAGTTCTCCAAGTACGCCTACGACCTGCGCGAGCTGGTCAAGTCGGTCTCGATCGGCAAGTCCGCCACGGACCCCTCGCCCAAGGTCACCACCTTCACCTTCACGGACCGTGGCCAGCGGCTCAAGGAGACCAAGGCCAACGGCAACACCGTCGACTTCACGTACCACCTCGGCGGTGAGCTGAAGTCGACCACGGAGAAGAAGCCCAACGGCACCCTCGTCTCCTCGCACACCTACGCCTATGACCTGAACGGCAACAAGGCGCAGGACGTCGCGAAGAAGATGAACGCCGACAACCACGCGGCGTACCTCGACTCCACGACGGCCTACACCTACGACCCGGTGGGCCGGCTCACCGAGTCGGTCAAGACGGGCAACGGTGCGGGCACCGAGAAGTACGTCCACGACGACAACGCCAACGTCATCTCGCAGACGGTCAAAAACGTCACGACCGCCTACGAGTACGACCGCAACCGGCTGCTCCGGGCCACCACCGGCGGCACGGCGGCCACGTACAACTACGACCCGTTCGGCCGGCAGGAGTCGGTCACCTCGGGCGGCAAGGTCATCGAGAGGAAGGTGTACGACGGCTTCGACCACGTCGTGGAGTCCCAGAAGATGGGCGAAACGGGCGCGATGAAGTCGACGACGTACACCTTCGACCCGCTGGACCGCACCGCGTCGAAGACCGTCGACGGCAAGACGACCGACTTCAGCTACCTCGGCCTGTCCAACGAGGTGCTGAGCGAGGAGGTCGCCGGCCAGCTCACCAAGTCGTACCAGTACAGCCCGTGGGGTGAGCGGCTCTCCCAGGTCAAGCACAACACCGACGGCACGAGCGAGGACGGCTTCTACGGCTACAACTCGCACAGTGACGTCGAGACGGTGACCGACCGCAACGGCGACACCAAGGCGACGTACGGCTACACGGCGTACGGTTCGGACGACAAGTCCGAGTTCACGGGCCTCGACAAGCCGGACGCCGCGGACCCGACGAAGCAGGAGTACAACCCCTACCGCTACAACGCGAAGCGCTGGGACTCCCAGTCGGGCACGTACGACATGGGCTTCCGGGACTACGACCCGGGCCTCAACCGGTTCACCACCAGGGACATGTACAACGGCGCCCTGGCCGACATGAACCTCGGCGCCGACCCCTTCACCGGCAACCGTTACGCGTTCGCCGGTGGCAACCCGACCAGCTTCGTGGAGCTGGACGGCCACTTCGCCATCCCGCTGATCTGGTACGCGGGTGCGGCTCTGGCCACGGCCCTGTACGCGGCCACGCCGGACGGTCAGCAGAACCTGAACGACATGGCCATGGCCCTGGGCCAGATGATGCCGTCGGCGGAAGACCTCTCTTCCTCCTCCGAGTCGTCCAGCTCGGCGGCCGCCGGACCCACGCCGTCGCCGGCGCCGGGACCGGCGCCCAGCCCGGGCGGTGGCGGTGGCGGTGGTTCGAGCGGTCCCCAGGGGACGGCCACCGGAGCGGCGGTCTCCATGATCGTCCGGATCTTCCAGGGCCTGTCGGCGCACAGCTCCGAGCCGGACACGTCGTTCCAGCGCAAGGCGATCGACAACGCCGACGACGAGAACCAGAAGTGCCAGAGCTCCTCCGGGCCGAGCACCGTGTGGAACTCGCCCGTGGACGGGCAGGGAAGGGCGACCGGTGGTTTCGCCTGTCTGAACCCGTCCGCTCCGGCGGCGAGGAACACGAGCGAACCGCAGGAACCGGTCGGCTGGAGCCTGCAGGACGAGTCCGACGAGTGGAACCGGGCTCACCTGATCGCGCGTGAATTCGGAGGCACCCACACCCGGAAGAACATCATCCCGACGACCGCCTACGCGAACCAGAAGGAGATGCGGTCGGTGGAGTACGAGATCGAGAGGCGGCTCAAGCTGGGTGAACGGGTGTATTACCAGTCCGTTCCGATCTACATCCCGAACCGGGTGACTCCGATCGGCGTGCACATGTACGTGTCGAGTTCGTCGGGTACATTCTCACGGCTGATCAACAGTGGAGTTCACGACTGACGGGCTCAGGAGTCATGCAACCGTTGACTGACTGATCCGGCACGGCCGAGGCGGTGGGGTGGGCGATCATCATGCGCCCACCCCACCGCCGACGCCGCTCAGGGAGGAACAATGAATCATCTTGACGTCGTCCGACTGCTCGGTCTCGACGCCCCGGCTCGACCGGAGGACGACTACGGCAGGGTCGTCCCCGAGGACTTCGAGCTCCTGGTCCGCACCGTGCCGGCCGGGGTCTTCGCGGGCTCCGTGCTGCTCGAACGGCCCGACGGCCTTCCCGTGCGCTCCCTGGAGGAGTTCACCCGGCCCACCGCCATGCGCCTCGGAGACATCGAACTTTCGCTGCGCAGCCGCGAACAGCGGTTGTGGCGGCCCCTCCACCCGGAGCCCGGCGGCATGGTGCCGTGGGGCCGGACCGCCACAGACGGCGTGCTGCTGTGGGACACCACCGCCGCCGGCACCGCGGACTGGACCACCGTCGTCACGGACGACGATTTCCAGCTCTGGCTCGATCTCCCCTTCTCCGCGTCGGAGTTGGTGGCGCGGGCGCTGCTCGGACGTGTCGAGGGAATCCCCACGTTCGAGACGATCGAGGAGTACGAATCGGGTTCCTTCTGGAAGGTCGCCGACGATATGCGGGCGACGGCCACGGTGCTGTCGAACCCCGACATCGGCGCGGTGGAGGAGCTCGTCGCCCGGATCGGGAACATCGGTGTCCCGGGCATCCGGCAGTACGCGGGGGAGCTCGTCGACCGGGCCGTGGAGAACGCGAAGGAGCGTTCCCTCGTGTATCCGGAGGACTACCTGACGGTCATGCGGGAGTTCCCCGGCGGGATGATCGCCGGGATGCGGGTCTTCCCCGTCGCCAGGGCCGCCTGGCTGACCGAGGAACCGGTGTTCCTGCAGTGGGGCGAACTGGAGGGCAGGGCGTTCGGCTGGCTGGCCCTGACGAGCGACCCGCGGGACTGGCGCGTCGCCTACGTCGAGCCGGGGGGCACCTCGCTCACCCACCTGCAGGACCAGACCTTCGCCTCGTTCCTCCGGCGCCGGCTGCGGGGCGACGACTCACTGTTCTGACCGGGCGGGAGTGAGGTGCGGGGGAGCCGGTCACGGCACCCGGGCCGTCCACTCCGACGAGCTGAACTTCGTCCCGGCCAGTTCACGCGCGCGTGCCATCTCGCCGTCCGTGACCGTGCCCTCGGACAGGCCGTAGCGCTCCCGGAACGAGCCGATCATCTTCTCGATCACCGTCTCGCGCGGCAGACCCGTCTGGCGGCGCAGGGGGTCGACGCGTTTCTTGGCGCTCCTGGTGCCCTTGTCGGAGAGCTTCTCCCGGCCGATGCGCAGTACCTCCGTCATCTTGCCGGCGTCGATGTCGTACGCCATGGTCACGTGGTGCAGGACGGCCCCCTCCCCGCCCGCCAGCCGCTTCTGCGCCGCCCCGGCGATCTTGCCCGCCTCGGTGGCGATGTCGTTCAGCGGCTGGTACCAGGCCTTGATGCCCATGTCGCCGAGGGCGCCCAGCACCCAGTCGTCGAGATAGGCATAGCTGTCGGTGAAGGACAGCCCCTGGACCAGGGCGTCGGGGACGGAGAGCGAATACGTGATGGTGTTGCCGGGCTCGATGAACATCGCCCCGCCGCCACTGATCCGGCGTACGACGGTGATGCCGTGCCGCGCGGCGGCCTCCGCGTCGACCTCGTTGCGCAGCGACTGGAAGCTGCCGATCACCACGGCCGGGGCGCCCCACTCCCACACCCTCAGCGTCGGCGGACGGCGACCGGCGGCGACCTCGCCGGTGAGGACCTCGTCGAGCGCCATGTGCAGGGCGGGTGGCTGCGGCCCGTCGTGGACGAGCTGCCAGTCGTAGTCGGTCCAGTCGGTGGCGTGGGCCAGGGCGCGCCGGACGGCGACCCCGATGCCCTCGGTGGTGAGCCCGAACATCTGCGTCCCCGGAGGCAGCGCCGCGTCGATCAGGGCGGCGAGCCCCGACGCGTCGGTGTCGGCGGGCGCGCCCTCCAGGGCCCCGTCGATGGCGAGCAGTGCCTCGTCGGGTTCCAGGAAGAAGTCCCCGCCGACCCTCACCCGCCGCAGTACCCCGTCCTCCGTGTCGAGGTCGACGACCACGAGCTTGCCGCCCGGAACCTTGTATTCGCCGTGCACGTCCCATGCCTCCCGTCCGCCCCGATCGGGCCGCCATGTCAGCCTATGCCCGGACAGCGGCGGGCTGCGCGTCGAAGGGCGGCGGCGCGGCGCCGGCCACGCGGTCCCCCGCGCCGGCTGTCTCGCGCCCCGTCCGGCCGGGTGGTCGATAGCCTGCTCCTGGACCACGCGAACCACCCGAGCCGCGCAGTGAGGTGACAGGCCGTATGTTCACCACCCGTCCGACGCTCCGGGGCACCTTCGGAATGGTGTCCTCCACGCACTGGCTCGCCTCGCAGTCGGCCATGGCCGTCCTGGAGGACGGCGGCAACGCCTTCGACGCCGCCGTCGCCGCCGGGTTCGTCCTCCACGTCGTCGAGCCGCACCTCAACGGACCCGCCGGAGAGGTGCCGGTCATCCTCGCGCCCGCCGGCGGCGAGGTCCGGGTGCTGTGCGGCCAGGGGCCCGCGCCCGCCGGTGCGACCGTCGGGCACTACCGCTCGCTCGGGCTCGGCCTGGTTCCCGGGACCGGGCCGCTGGCCGCCGCGGTGCCCGGGGCGTTCGACGCGTGGATGCTCCTGCTGCGCGACCACGGCACCAGGTCCCTCGCCCACGTGCTGTCGTACGCCATCGAGTACGCGGAGGCCGGACACGCACCCGTGGAGCGGGTCGGCGAGATGGTGGAGACGGTACGCGCCCTCTTCGAGAACGAGTGGACCACTTCCGCCGACGTCTACCTCCCGGGCGGCGAACCACCCGCCCCGGGACGGCTCTTCCGCAACCCCGCCCTCGCCCGCACCTGGCGCCGCCTGATCGACGAGGCGACCACCGCCGCCGGTGACGACCGGACCGGCCAGATCGAGGAGGCCCGCCGGATCTGGCGGCGGGGATTCATCGCCGAGGCCCTCGTACGGCAGGCCGGGCGCCCCACCATGGACACCAGCGGAGCCCACCACACCGGCACCCTCACCGCCGCCGACCTGGCGGACTGGTCCGCGGCCTACGAGGACCCCGTCACGTACGACTGGAACGGCTGGACCGTCTGCAAGCCGGGCCCCTGGAGCCAGGGCCCCGTGTTCCTCCAGCAACTGGCCCTGCTGCCGGACGAGTTGCCGCCCCACGGCTCCGCGGACCACCTCCACCTGCTCGTCGAGGGCTGCAAGCTCGCCATGGCCGACCGTGAGGCCTGGTACGGGGACGCCACCGACGTCCCGCTCGCCACCCTGCTGTCCGACCCGTACAACGCCGAGCGGCGCGCCCTCGTCGGGGAGAAGGCCTCCTACGAGCTGCGCCCCGGCAGTCCCGGCGGCCGCACGCCCCGGCTGAGCGCCCATGCCCTCGCCGTCGCCGAGGGCCGGCCGGGCTTCGGCGCACCGGCCGTCCCGTTCGCCGCCGGGGCCGGTGAGCCGACGGTCGCCGGCCGGTACCCGTCGGCGGGCGAGCCGGCCGTCGACCGCGACGGCACGACCCGGGGCGACACCTGCCACATCGACGTGGTCGACCGGTGGGGCAACATGGTCGCCGCCACGCCGAGCGGCGGCTGGCTCCAGTCCAACCCCGTCGTGCCCGAACTCGGCTTCCCGCTCGGCACCCGGCTCCAGATGGCCTGGCTGGACCCGGGCCTGCCGAACTCGCTGACGCCCGGCCGCCGCCCCCGCACCACGCTCTCCCCGTCCCTGGCGCTGCGCGGCGGGGTGCCGGTGATGGCGTTCGGCACGCCGGGCGGCGACCAGCAGGACCAGTGGCAGGTGCACTTCTTCCTCGCCGTCGCCCACGGCGGACTGGACCTCCAGGCCGCCATCGACGCGCCCAACTGGCACAACGACGGCTTCCCCAGCTCCTTCCACCCCCGCGGCATGCGGCCCGGCGGGCTCACCGTCGAGTCCCGCACGGACCCGGCCGTGGTCGAGGAACTGCGCCGCCGCGGTCACGACGTCACCGTCGGCGCGCCCTGGTCCGAAGGACGGCTGTGCGCGGTGGCCCGCGACCCGGACACCGGGATCCTGTCGGCGGCGGCGAACCCACGCGGAATGCAGGGCTATGCGGTCGGCCGCTGACTCGGCCGATGGCCACGCTGTCAGTGGGCCGTGCTTAGCTGGACACATGATCGATGAGCTTCTCGATGGTTCCGGGACCCTGTCCGCCGCGGCCGAGGAGGCGGTCCGCGAAGCCGCCGCCGCCGAGATCGTGCCGCGCTGGCGACAACTCGCCACGCACGAGATCGTCGAGAAGAGCGGCCCGCACGACCTGGTGACGATCGCCGACCGGGCCGCCGAGGCCCACCTCACCGCCTCGCTCACCCGGCTGCTGCCCGGTTCGGTGGTGGTCGGCGAGGAGTCCGTCCACGCCGACCCCGCGGTGTACGAGGCGCTGCAGGGCGACGCGCCGGTGTGGATCGTCGACCCGGTGGACGGCACCTGGCACTTCGCGCACGGCGACCCCGGGTTCTGCACGCTCGTCGCCCTCGCGGTGCGCGGCGAGGTCCTGGCGTCCTGGACGCACGCCCCGGCGCTGGACGAGACGGCCGTCGCGGTGCGCGGGCACGGCGCCCGGCTGAACGGCAGGGAGCTCAGGGCCGGGGCACCCGCACCGGGCGCGGTGCTGGAGGTCGCGATGTCGCACCCCGACTACACCACCCCGGAGCAGAAGGCGGCACTCGGCGGCCTCGACACCGAGGGCGTGAACGCCCGCCCGTGCGGCTCGGCCGGCCTGGAGTACCTGGCCGTGGCCCGGGGCGCCCTGGACGCGGTCGCCTTCTCCTGGGAGCTCGCCTGGGACCACGCGGCGGGTCTGCTGCTGGTCGAGGAGGCGGGCGGCGCCCACACCACCCTGTCGGGCGACCCGTTCCGGGTCACGGGCGCCAACGCGCTGCCGTTCACCGCCGCCCGGGACCGGGCCACGGCCGACCGCATACGCGGCCTGCTGACCGCCCGGTAGGCGGTTTGCGGACGCCCGGGGGCCGGCCGGTGCCGCACATCACCCTCCCGCCGCCCGGTGCCGCCCACCTGCCCAATATCCTGAGATACCTTGGCCATCGGCTGACGAAGGAGTCCCAAGGTGCCGTCGATGCTCGATGCCGTCGTCGTGGGAGCGGGGCCCAACGGACTGACGGCTGCCGCCGAACTGGCCCGCCGCGGATTCTCCGTGGCCGTGTTCGAAGCCCTCGACACGGTCGGCGGCGGGGCCCGGACCGAGGAGCTCACGCTGCCCGGCTTCCGGCACGACCCGTGCTCCGCCGTGCACCCGCTGGGCGTGGGGTCGCCCGCCTTCAAGGCCATGCCGCTCGACCGGTACGGCCTGGAGTGGCTGCACACCGAGCTGCCGATGGCGCACCCGTTCGACGACGGCACGGCCGCCGTCCTGTCCCGCTCCGTCTCCGAGACGGCCGCCTCCTTCGGGCCCCGGGACGCGGGCACCTACCGCCGCCTCGTCGCGCCCTACCTCGGCAAGTGGGACACCCTCGCCCGCGACTTCATGTCCCTGCCCCTGACGGCCCTCCCGCGCGACCCGGTCACCCTCGCCCGCTTCGGCATCGACGGCCTGCCGCCCTCCACCTGGCTGATGCGGCGCTTCCGCGACGACAGGGCCCGCGCCCTGTTCGCCGGGCTCGTCGCCCATGTCATCGCCCCGCTCGGCGGCCTGGCCACCGGCGCCATCGGGCTCGTCTTCGCGCTCGCCGCCCACGCCAACGGCTGGCCCCTCCCACGCGGCGGGTCCCAGTCCATCTCCGACGCCCTGGCCGCGTACGTGAAGGACCTCGGCGGCAGCGTCCACACCTCCTACGAGGTCAAGCGGCTCGACGACCTGCCGCCCGCCCGGGCGTACGTCTTCGACACCTCACCGACCGCGCTGGCCCGCATCGCCGGCTTCGGCCGGTTCTACGACCGCTACCGCTACGGCGCCTCCGTCTACAAGATCGACTATGCGCTGGACGGCCCCGTCCCCTGGACGGCCGACGCGCCACGCCGGGCCGGCACCGTCCAAATCGGCCCCAGCAGCCATGAGATCGGCACCGCACTGGACCAGGCGTCCGGAGGCACGGCCCCCCGCACCCCGTTCCTGATCACCGCCCAGCCCAGCCTCGTCGACCCCTCCCGCGCGCCCGAGGGCAAACACGTCTTCTGGGCCTACGGCCACGTCCCGCACGCCTGGGAGGGCGACCTCACCGACGCCGTCGAGCGGCAGATCGAGCGGTTCGCCCCCGGCTTCCGCGACCTCGTCCTCGCCCGCGCCACCGCGGGCCCGCCCCAACTCGCCGCGCGCAACGCCAACTACGTCGGCGGCGACATCGCCTGCGGCGCCGCGAGAGGCCTCCAACTGCTGCTGCGCCCCCGGCTCTCCCTCTCCCCCTACAACACCCCGCACCCGGCCGTCTTCCTCTGCTCCTCCGCGACCCCGCCCGGCCCCGGCGTCCACGGCATGTCGGGCCACAACGCGGCGAAGGCGGTCTGGCGCCACCTGCGAAGGAGCTGACAGTTGCGTATCACCCTCGTACGCGGAGACATCACCGAGCAGCACGTCGACGCCATCGTCAACGCGGCCAACTCCTCCCTCCTCGGCGGCGGAGGAGTCGACGGCGCCATCCACCGCAAGGGCGGCCCCGGCATCCTCGCCGACTGCCGCGAGCTCCGCGCCTCCCACTACGGCCGCGGCCTGCCCACCGGCCGGGCCGTCGCCACCACCGCCGGCCGTCTGAACGCCCGCTGGGTCATCCACACCGTCGGCCCGGTGCACTCGGCCGAGGAGGACCGCTCGGCCCTCCTCGCCTCCTGCTACCGCGAATCCCTCCGCGTCGCCGACGAACTGGGCGCGCGGACGGTCGCCTTCCCCGCGATCTCCACAGGGGTCTACCACTGGCCCATGGACGACGCCGCGCGCATCGCCACGCAGGCCGTCCGGGCCGCGAGGACGTCGGTGGAGGAGGTCAGGTTCGTCCTCTTCGACGAGCGGGCGTACGAGGCGTTCGCCGAGAAAGTCCGCCAGCCTCAACATGGTGGTGGGGCACCCATCTCGCCCGAGTCCCCATGACTGCACCGCGTGGCGACACCGGAAGGAGATGTCGCCCTCACTGTGTCGGTTGATTTTCAACCTGTCGGACACGCGGAGAAACAGAGAGATCACCGCCTCGACCTGGTGGCAACCCCTTCATGTGGAGTGCGTCGCGCTCCCTGAACCTGACGCAAACCGCCTTGACCTGCGGTTTTCGATTGTGTGTTATGGGCGGCACGGGGCGGTACCTCGACGCTGGAATGACGCTCGTTCTGATGGGATGGCAGGTGGGGCGCAGGCCGAGCGGCACGGCAGGGACATGGGCCGCGGGTGCCGTGCTGGTCGTCATGCTCCCGTGAGGTCAACGCCGGAGTTCGGGGACGACGAAGAGGCGGCAGGCTCTGGGCCGGCGCCGGGGTAGTGGCTGTTCGCAACGTAAGCGGCATGCGTTCTGCCGTCGGCCGCGAAGGGGCCTGCTTGGCGACGCGGCTGACGGTGAGCGTGAGCTCGATCTCCCCGCTGGAGGATATGTCGCCATTGGCCCGGAGGACTGACCGCTGTCTTCTTGACGTTGGCCGCGGTGGGCGGCGACGCGCGCGGACGTGCTTGCGAGCCGGGGCCTGACCGAGGTATCGGCGAATACCTGGCCGGTTCAATCGGAAGCCCGTGGTCCCGTCAGGCCGTGTACAGGGGCGGCCAGGCGTGCCGTCCCGTACTGCGCCGGTGCTGCCGGTGCACGGCCCACCGGGCCAGCGGCAGACTCAGCCACCGCCAGCACGACCGGCACGTTAGTGAAGGCGCCCACGACCAGGGCGGGAAGCGCCCATAGGCCGCTCGGGCTGCCCCCTTGCCCCACGTCACGAGTGTGGTGGTCAGGGTTGGACACCCTCGTACTCGTCTCCGCTGACACCTTCTGGAATTGATCACCAGTAGGCGCACCAGCGGCGTCGCGGATCAGACGGAGCTGGCATGTGCCCTGAATGAGGCGATTGCACGACGGGCGGAATGAGCCGTGGCCGATGGCGACGAGGAGCGCGAGCGCGATCGAAGGGGGTGTGGGAGGAGAACGGTGGCGCGGCTGGCGGGCGCGGCACAGATCGCGGACGCTCGGCGACTGTTGCAGCAGCGGAGGCCCGGCCTGGGGCCCTCTCCGTGACGCCACTGACCGGCCCTTCGTTCTCTCCGGTGCGCCTGCTCGGGGGCGACCGGGTTGAGGCCAACCGCAGGGCGGCGCGACGGATTCTTGACTTGGCTGCATATCGGGGACCGGGTGCCGGAGACGGGGAGCAGTGGCCGTACGACTGCGCCAATGGTCCGCTCACGGAGCAGGGGTACGGGCAACCACACCCAGTGGCTCTGGTTCGGCAACACTCAGCATATGACGTACGTCGTTTGCTGCCTGGCCCGAGACTGAACTGGCGTAGTCGGCCGGAGACAAGTACCGCCACACCGACAGCCACAGGAGGGCGGGTGTCCTGTGCGGACACGCCGTCGACCGGAGGCTGCGACTGCCTCGCGGACGTCCTTCAATGGCGAGGCTGCACATTGTGGATACGTACCGGCTCGGCCAGAGCCGCTCGCGCCCCTTCGAAGTCAGCGAGCCGCGCGGCGACGGTTGCTACGGCCAGTCGCAGTGGCAGTGCTGCGGAGAACTTCAGTCCGTGCACCGCACGGGGATCGACGTCCGGCAGCACGAGAGCGTTGCCCTTGTCTGTGGCCTCACGCGCAGCCTGCCACCTTTCGGGGGTCAGGTCCTCCCGCAGCCGGACAAAACAATCCGTTGGCCGCTGGACGGGATCGGCGATCGACGGAAGGCTCGCCGCGAGTGTCGCGTTCGCGCGATACCCGGCCCAGGTCCACCAGCGCACGTCGTTGCCCAGCCGAGTGATCAGCGTGCCGCCCGGGTGGACTACATGGGGTGCTTCCTCGTCCCGCCACTCTCCGAGGCACGCCTCGGCCCGGCGGGTCAGCGACACCGGAGGCGTGGCACCGAGCAGAACCTCACGCATCGCCCGGGTCAGCGCGTAGGACAGGCCGGCAAGCGCACTGCCGCTGGTCCACTTGGCGACGCCGCCGCCGTCGACCGGTTCGACGAAGGCCCGTTTGCGTCCCCAGTCGATGAACGCCACCTGCCAGCTGCGTCCGCCGAGCAGCAAACGGCGTGGACCCGGCCGCTCCTCGGTCAGCACGGAAGGGTCCATCTGCCCGATCTCCGTGCGCCCCGAGAGGACGGTGAACTGGGGGGGCGCGGTGAACGAGGCGGTCAGTTCGATGAAGTGGCGTCGTCCGAAACGGCGTTCGGCCTCGGGGCCGATGAACAGCAGTCCGCCGTCCTCGTCGAGGAAACCCTCGCTCACCAGGTGACGCAGGATGGGAGCCGCCGAACGGTCGAAGGGGGCGAGGCTGTTCCACTGCTCCGACCACAGATGGTCCCCGATTGTCCGCTGTTGCAGAGTGGCCGCCAGTAGCTGCTGTGCCACGAGATGGCGTGGCTCAGGTGGCGCTGTGACCGGTTCGACCCAGCCGCGGCCCCAGAGCAGGAGGAGCGCCGCCGCTTGCAGCAGGGCGTCCTTGCGGGTTGCGAGGAACAGGCAATTGCGAGTGCTTCCGGGGCGCCGTCCCGTACGCCCGATGCGTTGCAGGAACGAAGCGACGGAGCCCGGTGCGTCGATCTGGATGACGCGGTCAAGGTCGCCCACGTCGATGCCCAATTCCAGCGTGGAGGTGGCTACGATGACACAGTCGCGTGCCTCCGCGAACGCCTGCTCCGACCTGGCCCGCTCTTCGGCCGACAGCGAGGCGTGCGACAGGAACACCGTGACCTCACGCGCCCGCAGCGCCGCCCCCAACTGCTCCACCTGCCGCCGCGAGTCACAGAAGACCAGCCGCTTCTCGCCCCGGTGAAGGGTGGCGAGCACCTTCGCGGCGTTGTCGAGAGAACCGACGTAGTCCAGCTCCACCTCACCCGCCGGACGTGAGCTCACCGGTATGTCAGTAGCGAGATCCGGAGCGACGACGCTGCCTGTTCGTGTCCCGGCTCCGGATCCCTGCAGCCATGTGAGCAAGTCCTGGGGATTGCCGACGGTCGCGGACAGGCCGACCCGCTGGATGGGGCGGCCCACGACTTGTTCCAGTCGCTCCAGCACCGCCAGGAGGTGCCAGCCGCGGTCGTCGCCCGCGAAAGCATGTACTTCGTCCACGACGACGGCACGGACGCTGCCGAGCAGGTGCGCATGGTCGGTCTTCACACCGATCAACATGGCTTCCAGGGACTCCGGTGTGGTGAGCAGGATGTCCGGGGAGTCGGTGCGCACGCGCTGCCGCTGCGATTCCTTCGTGTCCCCGTGCCACAGGGCGGCTCTCCGGCCGAGCCACTGGGCGTAGGCGTCGATGCGCGGTGCGAGATTGTTCAGCAGCGCCTTGAGGGGACACAGATAGAGCACGGAGGTTCCCGTCCACCGCTGCCGGGACATGGCGGACAGCAGCGGTAGGCAGGCGGCTTCGGTCTTTCCGCCCGCCGTCGGGGCGAGCAAGAGCGCGTCCTCACCGTCCATGAGCGGGTTGATCGCGGCACGTTGCAGCGGTCGTAGGTCCGGCCAGCCGAGAGTGTTCACCACGTGGTGAACCACGACCGGGTCCAGCCGGTCGACCGGGTCTGCGGTACTGCGGTGCGGTCCGGCGCCGTTCTCGTCGGCGAGCTCGGCCATCACACGTCCAGTTCGATGTCGTCGGCCGATGCCACCAGATTCCGCTCCACATCCGTCAGCTCGCTGGATGTCACTGTCAGCCGGTAGTGCTGCCGGGGATCGAAGTCCACGAACTGATCGATACGGTCGAGCACGTCACCGACCAGTTTCTTCAGGAACAGCCGTGGGGCGACACCCGTCTTGCCGCCCAGCGCACCACCGACCGCACGTGCGAGGTCGGCGACGTACGCGTCATCCGCGAGCGAGGTGACGCGGTCGGCGGAGTCGGCACCCGCCGCGTACAGGTCCCGGATGGTCACCCCGAGGTCCACCAGTGACTGATGGGTGAAGCCGGGCAACCGCAGCTGGACAGCGCGCGGATTGTCGAACCGAGGATCGGTGGTGAAGTCAGTGGCCAGACGCTGCGCGAGCGGCGCGAGTCGCTGCACCCCCTGCTGGCCGTCGTAGAACGCGGGAGTCCCGGTGATGACGAGATAGAGGCCGGGGAAGCGTCCCGAGTGGACCTCGTCGATGAGCTGCCGAATCGCGTTGAGCGCCTTGTCTCGGGCGTCGGACCGTACGCGCTGAAGGGTCTCCACCTCATCGAGGACGACGAAGAGCCCCCGGTGTCCCGAATCGCGCAGCACGGTCAGCAGTCCCTGCAGGAAGCCGAGGGCTCCGAAGTGGTCCAGATCGCCGCGGACGCCGGCGGACCGGCGGGCCGCCGCGGCCACGTGCGGCTGGCCGCCCAGCCATGCCAAGACCGCCGCAGCCGTCGCCTCATCGCCGGTGGTGAGCGCCGAACGGTAGCCACGCAGCGCCGCCGCGAAGGACGGGGCATGCCGTGACACCTCGGCGAGCCGCGCGGTCAGCAGCTTCTCGACCTCATCCGCCAGGTCGTCCTCGTTCGCCCCGGCCGCGAGAGCGTCCTCCTCGAGTGCGTAGAACCAGGCGTCCACGACCGGCCGCAGCGCACTGGGCGGAAAGCTCGTCGTGGCAAGCCGCTCGGTCAGACGTCGGTAGACGGTCTCCAGCTTGTGCAGGGGCGTCTCGGTCTCCGAGATCTGCACCTCGGCCACGGCGAACCCGAGCCGCTTGGCCCGCTCACCCAGCCAGCGGGTGAAGAACGTCTTGCCCGACCCGTACTCCCCGCGCACCGCTTTGAACACCGACCCGCCCGAAGCGACGGTGTCCAGCTCGGCGTCGAGGGCGGACTCGAACCTGTCGAGGCCGGTGGCGAGGAGATCCAGCCCGCTCTCCGGGACGGCTCCACGACGCAGGGCGTCGATCACCGCGCGGCGGCGCGCCGCGCTGGCATGAGAGGAACGGGACGCATCAGCGGTACTCACGTCCACCAGTGTCCCATCGAGGAGAGGCCCGGTGGTTGGCTGAAGTCGAATGGTGCCTCGGTAGCTCCGTTGACTGCCCTGTTGCCCCGTTGGTCTAATCGCTGCCCGCGCGAACAGCGCGCAGAACGGTGAGGGTGGGGTACGGGCACGTGGCAGGACTCGACAATGTGAAGCTCAAGGCGCTCCTGGCCGATGTGGCGTCCGGGGCTCTCCAGCTGCCCGACTTCCAGCGGGACTGGAAGTGGGACGACGATCGAATTCGCGCCATTGTGGCGACGGTGACGCTCGACTACCCCATGGGCGTGGTCATGACCCTGGAAACCGGCGGTGACTCGCCGTTTCGCGCCCGCGCCCTCACCGGTGCGCAGGTTGCGGAGACCTCGGTGCCCAGTCTGTTGCTCCTCGATGGGCAGCAGCGCCTCACCTCTCTGTTCCAGGCCCTGTTCCAGGACAGCCCCGTGGAGACCGACGACGCACGTGGGAATCCTGTCAGGCGCTGGTACTACGTGGACATCGAGAAGGCCATCGGTTCGCCCGTGGACCGTGACGAGGCCATTGTGTCCGTACCCGAGGACAAGGTCCTGCGGGCCAACTTCGCGCGCGATGTCGTACATGACCTGACCAGCACCGAAGGTGAATGCGCCGCCGGCCTCTTCCCTTTGCGGATCGTGTTCGACACCGCGAAGGTGAACGCCTGGCGACGGGCGTACGAAAAGGTCGATGACGGTCACTTCGACCGGTGGAGCCGCTTCGAGGAGCAGGTTCTCGAGCATGTGCGCTCCTTCCAGGTGCCCATGATCAAGCTGGCCGCTTCCACGTCCATGGACGCCGTGTGCGCTGTCTTCGAACGAGTCAACACGGGTGGGGTGCCTCTCAACGTCTTCGAACTGCTGACAGCCACGTACGCCGGCGACCGTGCCTATAGGGAGCGGACGGGGGACTACTACCAACTGCCACGGGTCTGGTCCGCGGTCAAGGAGGGGCTGGCGGGCCGCTATCCCGTGTTCGGACGCCTCGAAGCGGGCATTGACGACGGGTTGAGCAGCAGTGACTTCCTGCAAGCCGTCGCGCTCGTGCGGACATGGTCGCGCAAGCAGGAGGGACTCGGCGCCGGTGTCTCCTGCAAGCGTCGAGACCTCCTTGAACTGCCGCTCGCTGACTTCGAGTCGCTGGCTCCCCGGCTGGCGGAGGCGTTCGGATGGGTCGGGGCGTTCCTGGAGAAGCAGTGCATCGTGCGCGCCGCCGAGCTGCCCTATCGCACCCAGCTCGTACCGCTCGCCGCGGTCAGGGCCATTCTCGGCGACAAGACCGACACGCTCGGCGCGGAAGACATGATCACGCAGTGGTACTGGTGCGGCGTACTCGGTGAGATGTACGGAGGGTCCACCGAGAGCCGCTTCACGCGAGACGTCGAGCAGCTCGTGGCATGGATCCGGCGCGAGGGGGTGCCCCCCGAGACCGTCACCGACGCCTACTTCTTCCCGGAGCGGCTGGATACGCTCACGACGCGGCACAGTGCCGCCTACAAGGGGATCTACGCCCTGCTCATCAAGCAGGGAGCCGTGGACTGGCACTACACGGACGCCCCGCTGAAGCCGAGCGTCATGGACGAGTACGGGGTCGACATCCGCCAGATCTTCCCGCAGGGCTGGGTACGACGACGTCGTGCGGGAGCGGACGGCTTTCCCGCCAACTCCATCGTCAACAAGACTCCGCTCTCGCTGCGCGCCGCTCAGGCTCTCACCGGCCCACCCGGGTCCTATCTGGATTCCCTGGCCGCTGCCTCGGACTTGCGCCGTGAGTGGTTCGACGACGTCGTCGCGACGCATCTGATCGACCCGCATTTCCTCCGTACCAACGACTACGAAGCGTTCTACGCGTCACGGGCCAAGCAGCTCGAGGACATGGTGTACGCGGCCATGGGCAAGCGGACGATCCTGCGTGACGCGACGGACGACAAGGCGGTCCGGTGAAGCCGAAGCCCAGCGCAGGGGAGCTTCTTGCACTCAAGGGCACGGAGGTGCCGCTGGAGGAGTTCCTGGACCTCTTCGGTGTACGGGTACGCCGACCGTGGAACGTCCACGACATCGAGCAGGCCCTGGCCGACGCGGGACTCGCCACACTCCCGGACTTCGCGAACTGCGGCCCGAAGGATCGTGTGCAGATCGTCGCGCTAGCCACGACGACACAGTCCCAGCGCGGCGCGGACGAGGATGATGCCGGGGACAGCGAACCGCTCCCATCGGCCGCCCTTCCGCAGCGGCTCCGGATCGGCGATCTGCCGTCCGCGCGCGGCGGGGTGCGGTGCGTCTCCGCCTCCGCGGAGCTGTCCCAGGCGACCTATCTGATGCGCCACCGCGGCTATGCGCAGATTCCCGTCACCACGGGCATGACGACACTGCACGGCGTCATCACATGGCGTTCCCTGGCTCTCATGTATGAGCGGGACAAGGAACCGACCCTCGAGAACGCCATGCAGCAGGACTCCTTGCCGGTGGCCGACGCCCGGCAGGAGTTCTTCGCCTGCCTGCCGATGCTGATGGAACACGGCTATCTCCTGGTACGGGGTGAGGACGGAAGCTTGTCCGGAATCGTGACGCCCGCGCACGTCGTGCACCGGTTCGAGGCCGCGGCCCGGCCCTTCTTCCTTCTCGGAGAGATCGAGTCGCTCCTGCGCCGGTGGCTCGGGGCCAGGCTCACGGAGGACGCGATCAAGGTGGTGCAGAACAGGAGGAAGGCCGAAGACCGATCGGGCAAGGTGGAAGACCTGAGCTTCGGTGACTATGTGCGGCTGATCGACGGAGAGCAGAGCAAGCCCGCCATGGCTCAGCAGGCGGATGTGAACTGGGCCGCTCTCCAATGTGAGTTCTTGGACAGGGCCCAGTTCATCCGCCATCTGGAACGGGTCCAGACCATCCGGAACCGGATCGCACACTTCGATGCGGAGCCGCTCCCGCCCGAGTCGATGCGGGAGCTGACCGCTTTCACCACACTCCTGCGTGACTACGTCAGCTGAACGACGACGTCACAGACCGAACTGCAACCGCAACAGGCTTCTGTCGAGGCGCAGCGTCCGCCCGTCCGGCAAGGTCTCCAGGACCTGCACCCCGTCGTAGTTAAGGAGCTGGCGCAGCACCGCGGCGAAGCCGTCCGCCCTGGTGGCCGGGTAGTCGACGCGCTGCGCCACCGCGGTCACCGGGAGGGTTCCCCCCGCGTCCAGCAGGGCGTGGACCGCCTTCTCCACCTTGTCCATCGGAGGCTTGCGTGCCAGCAGGCCGACCTGGTCCTGGAACGCCTCCGAAGCGAACAGCCGGTCGACCAGCGCGTCGTCCGGTGTCACCAGCGCGGGAGCGACGAGTGTCGCGTCGTCCTCACCCGCCGGCACGACGGCGACGTCGAAGAGCGCGTCATGTGTCTCCGCCAGGTCCACCTGCGTCTTCGTGGGCTTCTGCCGGACCGGCTTCCTTGCCGCAGGCGGTGCCACATCTGTCTGTGCCGCGGCGGGGACGAGGGGCGGCTGCTCCTCCAGGAGCCACCAGGCCGGCCGCTGATCACCAAGCTCCCGCCACTCCCTGGGAGGTTCCGCGCCGAAGGGCAGGAAGGCCAGGACGGGGATGGCGAACTCCGCCAGGGACGCCCCTCCGTGGTACCCCGCCTTGAGGGAGGTGTAGCGGGAGTCAGCGTCCCACAGGGCGACGACGGAGGCGCCGGGCTCGGGCCACACGACCCGCGGGCCGGAGAGCGCCACCTCGCACGCGCCGAGCGTCCCACCCGGGGCGCGATGGCGGGCGGACTCCGGGACGGCGGCCCCGACCTTGATGCCGTGCCGGTCCACCACATGCCCGTGGTCGCTGGTGAGCAGCACTGCCATGCCCTCGGTGGCGGCGGCGCGGAGCAGTTCGAGGAGCCCGGGGATGTGGTCCGCCTGCCACGCTCCGTCGCCGAGCTTCTGCTCCTTGTCGAGCCGGTCGTCGATGGCGTTCAGGACCACGGCCACGTGTGTACGCCCGTCCCTGAGTGCTTCTGTGAGGGCGGTCCCGAACGTCCCTCCAGCGCTCTCGGCCCGCAGATCGTCCTTGTGGAACACGGCGGCCGGTGCCCCGCTCCACAGGGTGAGGGCGGGGAACAACCGCTTCTCGTCCGCCTGCGAGCCCTTCGTCAGCCTCCCCGCGAACAATGACGTCCGAGAGACCGCGGTCACCGTGGGCAGTGCGGCCGCCATGGCCCGCCGACGCGGTGCGCCCTCGTCCACCGGATCGAACTCCGCCCAGGAGGAGCGCAGTTCCTCCCCCAGCTCGCCGGCGATCGCGGCGCTCATGCCATCCAGGACGATCAGCAGAACACGCCGGGGGGACGCACCCCGGACCAACGGTTTCACCACCCGGTCGAGGAAGGTCTCCACCGTCAGCATCGACCCCGGCGGCGTCCCCGCGGCTGTCCAGGCGGCCAGCCGGTCGGCGAAGTCGCGGTCGATTTCGCGTCGCCGAGCCCGTACGCGCGCGGCCAGGGTGTCGTACGCGGACTTCAGAACCGGGTCGGAGTCGCCGCCGGCCTCGATGTGTTCGAGCGCCCGGTCCACCCAGCCGGTTTCGGCGACATGGCGCTCCACGGCGGCGGCGACCGTGCCCGACTCGACGGTGGGCTCGCCGGCCAGCCACTGCGTGAGGCGCTGCGCCATGCGCGCCCGCTCGATACGTGCCCGAGCCTGGGCCTCGTCGGCACGCTGGTGCGCGCGCAGGGCGCGCACTGCGTCCGCGAGCAGCCCCGGACTGCCGGTGGCCATGGCCCGCCCCACGGCCGTGAACCGGGAATCCAGGCCGGCCTGAAGGACCGGGCTCGCCGCAGCGGCGGCCTCAGCGCCGAACTGGCGGACGAGCTTCGCCGCCCGGTCAAGGACGGTGTCGCTGACGCGACGAGCCTCACGGGCGTCGTCCGCGTCACCGCTCGCACCGCGCGCCGCGGTGGCGCGCAGAGCGCCGACGTACTCCTCCGATGCCCTCCCGAACGCGGAGGTCAGGGCGTCCAACTGTTCACCCTCCGCCGGAGGCTGCTCACCGAACCACCGCTCGGCGCGGCCCCGTGCCTGGTAGGTGGCCGCGTCCGGCTCGGCATGGAGCCACAAAGCCGCGCACACCAGCCCGAACGCGACCGCTTCCGGCCCGTGCTCGGCCTCGACCAGTGCCAGGAGCGCACGCCCGGCCACGCCCGCCTGGTCCTCCTCGCCGAGGAAGGCGGCGAGCCCGGACCGCTCGGGACCCCGCAGCTCCAACAGCCGTTCGGGCCCCCCTGCGATCAGGGACCAGCCCAGCAGGGCGTGCGTGTCGAGATGGTCGCCCGGCCGGCCGGGACCCGGCTGCTGCGACGACGCCTCGTCGTAGCGTCCGAGCCGCAGCCGCCGCAGCGCCAGCGCGGAGAGGGCCACACGCCGGGACAGCATGCCGCCCGCGATCGGGGGCCAGCCCCCCGGCGGCGTCGCGTCGAGCAGCGCCTCCGCTGCCCAGTTGACCTCCTTGAGCCGCGGATCGATCTGTTCGGCACCGAACGCCTCGCGGACCACGTCCCAGGTGTCCACAGCCTCGACGCGCCGCTTGTGCACCCGTGCCAGGATCGCCGGGTCCAGCTCGTTCTGCTCGCGATCGGTCAGCACGACGAGTACGGCCGGACCGGTCGCCCCGTCCGCGAGGTGCCCCAGGATCAGCTCATGAACAGCGAGCGGCGAGAGCGCCGCCGTGATCCGCGCCGTCCGGCCGTCGCCCCACACGGGCTCGGTGGGGCCGTCCCACTGGGGTGCTGAGCGGAGCAGGACCACCCGCCGCCGGTCACGGCCGACGAGAGAAGCGGCGAGGGACGTCTGCGACGACAGGTACTGGGTGATGGTCGCGAGGTTCAGCCGTACCGCGACACTGATCGCCGTGGCACTCATGACTCGACGACCCGCCAGCTGATTTCGATGGTGGCGCCCGGCTCCAGGGCAACGAGCTCGTTCAGCTCCGCCTGGAGCTCGGCCACGGCGCGCGCGGCGGTCGTGCGTCCTCCGCCGGAACGCCTCACCCGGCCTTTGCCGGGGCCTGTCTTCGGAAGTGTGTCCTCGGAGACGGGCGGATGGCTGGTGGGCGTGTCGAGCGGCACATCCTTCGCACTGCTGGGCTGCTGGACAGTGACGGGCGCGGGCGGCGGGGTGGGCGCGGCCGCAGCCCGGTTGCGCTTCACCAGCGCCAGCACCTCGCGCTGCGTGCGGGCGAGGGCGTCCCGTAGATCGTTGGTCCGCTGATCGCTGTGGGCGACGTTGCGCAGCGACTCCAGAAGGGCTTCCCCTTCGGGGCCTTCGTTCGAGGCCAGGTCCAGGGTGCTCCACGAGGCGGCGTCCAGCGCCTGGGCGACCGCCCGCGCCTGCTTGATCGACGTGCCGAAGCGGTCGGCGCCGACCTGGCCGAAGTCGAATCCGGCGAGCGCTTCCACGGTCTTCTTCGCCCCGGCGGCACCCTGCCCCGACGCTTGCGTCAGAGCCTTCAGCAGGTCGACGCACCGCCGGGCGATGGCCAGGCGGCCGACCTCCACGGTCTCGTCGAGCCGGAGGAACCCGGCGTGCGCCTCCAGCTGCCGTACGAGCTCGGCGGCCGCCTCCTGGAAGGCGCGCGCCTCCTCGGAGATCTGCCGAGCCAGATGGTTCACCATGCGCCCACGCCGCAGCGACGGAGCCTTTTTGCCGAAGATCGTTTCGAAACGCTCCCGGGCCGCCTCCCAGTCCTCCTCGGAAGGCAGCGGCTGGCTGCGCAGCCCATCGTGGTCCTTGATCTGGGACAGCTCGGGCGCCGGGTCGAGCGGCATGCCGCCGCGCACCCACACCCGGTCGTCCATCTCGGCGAAGGACGCCACGACGAGCTTGGCGAGGAAGTCCGGCAGGCCGCGGGG
This sequence comes from Streptomyces sp. NPDC041796, assembly GCF_055590785.1. Taxonomy (NCBI): domain Bacteria; kingdom Bacillati; phylum Actinomycetota; class Actinomycetes; order Kitasatosporales; family Streptomycetaceae; genus Streptomyces; species Streptomyces sp. NPDC041796. The sequence continues at coordinate 408,983 of NZ_JBVJAH010000003.1, read as the reverse complement.
CTCGGGCCGATCGGTCCAGTCGATGAGCGTGATCAGCGAAAGGTCTCCGGTGACGCCCTGCTCGCGGGCGAGCTGCCGGAAGTGGTCAGCCCAGTAGAGCGACAGCTCGAAGTACGCCTCTTTCTGCTGCCCGAGCCGCAGCGGTCCGGCGAGCCGCTGCATCAGCTTCCGGTCGGCGGCCGGTACCTCGGTACGCCCGTCGCGGGCCTCCGCCGCGGCCCGGACGTGGCCGAACACCTTCTTCGCGTCGGCGGGCTTCACCGTCGTCCCGGTGAGGTCCGGGTCGAATTCGGGGTGGCTCGGGTACTGGGCGGCGAGCAGCTTGCCCGCGATGTGCCGGATCCCGTCGTGCAGTGACTGCCCGAAGGACAGGGTGAGCCCGTCGACCGTCCGCAGCGACTCCAGATGGTCGCTGAAGCCGAGCTCCACGTCCGCCGGCTTCTTGTCGGCGAGACCGTACGCCTGTTTGAACGCCGCCTTGACGTTCTTGAGCAGCGTTTCCCGCTGCGTTTCCAGGAGCCCCTTGGCACGGGCACGGTTGTCCGGGTTGAGATGGACCGCGTACAGGGAGTCGAAACGCTGCTCGTCGGCGAGTGCCTTGTCGAGCACGACGAGCCGGCGGAAATCGGCGTACCGCTGAGCGGAGAGATGGGTGGGCAGCCAGGCGACCGTACGGGACGGCTCACCCTGCCTCTCCCGCAGCCGCTGCATTCGGTTAACGTCGTCGCGGGGCGTGTACTCGCCCTCCTCGAAGGGCAGGTCGATCGCGATCCGCCAGCGGCCGTCCACCTGCGGCATCAGGTCGTGGTCGGGCAGCTCGTCCTCGTCCGCGACGTTCCCGAACACCACCTCGACGCTTCGCTGGGTCCCCCGCCACACGAAGCTCAGCTCGCCCACCAACTGACTGCTGTCGACGCCCAGTTCCTCCGCCAGGAGCCGTTTGGCGAGTGTGGACCGGTTGGCCGGGTTGTCGTTGACGTTGGCGTTGGCGATGACGGAGTCGACGTCGATGCCGGACAGCTCAAGCCGTACGCCGGGATTGGCGTCGGTACCGGTCTCCTTGATCTCCGGGAAACGCCCGGCCCACTCGGCGACCTTGTTCTTGAGGATGCCGTACTCACGCCCCGGGATCGGGGCGACGACCGACCCGTAGTTGAGCGCGGAGAGCCGACGGATCGTCAGGTCCGACAGTGCGGGCACGCTCGGGGCGAGTGCGGACAGCAGCAGGGTGCCGACGATCCGGTTGTCCCCCACGAACGTCTTCAACCGCCCGCGCAGATCAGGGTCGGTGATGCTGTCCGGGCGGTGCGTGTACTGCTCGACGTCCTCCTCCGACACGTTGTACGCGGCGAGGAGATACGGGCGCAGCTTGGTCCGGTACAGCTTGTCCGCCGCCTCGAAGACCACCTTCAGGCTGTCCGAGAACGGCTTGTCACCGCCCGCGGTGATCAGCGGGTACAAGTCGCCGACCGGGATCAGATCGCCCAGCCGCAGGTGGTCGCGGTGCTCGGCGAGAAGCTGGCCCATCAGCTTCATACCGGTGCGGTTGCGCTGGAGCGCGGAGGACACATGGACGAGGGTGTCCATGAACGCCGGCGAGAACGGGTACGTCAGGCGGAAACTCTCCTCGTCCCCACCCACGCCGTTCGCCCCGCGATCGGAGCCGAGCAGGGTGTCCCACACCTCCTGGCGGACCTTGCGGGTCTTCTCGAACTCGGCGTTGATGAGCGCGGCGGCTTCGGCGTCCTTGGGCTGGAGGAGCCGGGCGTGCGCGATCTGCGGAAGGTTCCGGTCCTCCAGCGTGATCTTGTCGAAGCGGCCCTGGGCGAGGTTGAGCGTGTCCTGGATGGACGCCTCCGCCGCGCCCGACACCTCCTCGCCGACGAGCTCACGCAGGTCGCGCTGGCGGGCGATGAACGACACCACCGGAATCGCCCGGCGGGCGTCGCCGCCCTCGACAAAGTTGGTGATCTTGCTGGCCTCGCGGGCGACGAACTTCTGGTCGTGGATGAGTGTGGCCAGCCACAGGATCAGCTCGTCCAGGAACAGGATCAGCCCGTCGTAGCCCAGCGACTTGGCGTGCTCGGCGATCACGGACAGCCCGGCGTCCAGCGAGACGAACCCGTGCTCGTCCTCGGCCGCGTTCTTCGCGAAACCGGGCAGCAGATTCGTACTCGCGTCCTGCACGAGCCGTGCGCGCAGCTCGGCGGGCGTTGAGGGACTGACGAGGTTCAGGGCCTGTCCGGACTCGTGGACCTCCTCGGCGCCGAGTGCCGTGTCGAGCAGCTCCGGAGTCCAGGAGAAGGACTCTCCCCACTCGTCGTCCTCGTCCGCAGCGGAAGCGTCCGCGGACGTGAGCCCGCCGATCACTGCCTGGTCGCCCATCCGCGAGCGCATCGAGCGGATGTCCTCGAACAGCGAGTCCGTCCGGTACACCTGCGGCGTCGGTGCCTCAGGGTGCAGCTTCTTGACGTGCGTGACGTACCCGCCGAGAACCCGCTGCTCCAGAGCCTTCGCCCCGAGCATGTGGTACGGCACGAGCAGGAACTTCTTCCCGTCCGTCGCCAGCCACTCGTGCTTCGTCAGCACCGGGTCGAAGTCCGTACGGGCACGGGCGGCCGGGCTGCCGCTCAGCAGTGCGTGCAGCACCGCCATGAAGTGCGACTTACCGGAACCGAACGAGCCGTGGAGGTAGGCCGCCTTGGAGGTCCGCCCGTCCACGGCGGCCTTGATGAGGCCCAGCGCCTCGTCGAAGTTCTCCAGCAGCCGCTCGGTGACCACGTAATCCTTGAGCGCGGCCTCAGCCCCCTCGGGGGTGGTCGCATCGGAGAGTCGGAGGACGAAGTCCGAGGTGGAGATGGACTCCTTGATGTCGATGACATCGCGGAGCAGGGGCGGCTGCTGGGCCATTACGTGTCTCGCCCTCCCTTGACGGCGTGCGTACGTGCGCTGGGCGCGTGGGCCGCCGACTGTTGCTGTCCGTGCTGGTCAGAGTTGCTGAGGACATTCTCCGTCACGCGGCGCCGGTTGATCCGCGTGGTGTCGTAATCTCCTGATTCTTCTGTTCCTCAGCATGTCATCCGCCACTGACACCGAGCCCGGCGCGGGGCGGCCAGGCCCAGGCACTCAGCCACGCCCCTGTCGGCTGCGCGCGTTGGCCTCGGCGACCCGGGCACGCAGCAGCTCCTCCGTGTCGACGGGCTCGATACGGGCTGCTTCGGCGTCCCACTCGCGGCCGCCGCCGAGCGGGCGGAGCTGGACGTACGGCCCTTCCTGCCCCATCACCAGCCCGATGCGGCCGGAGTCGGTGTCGCGGACGGCCGTGCCGACGGCGGGCGGTCCGCCGCCGTTCGTCACCGCTCGGCGCCCTTCGTGATCACGTCGGCCAGCGCGTGAGCCACCGGGGCGGAGCACACCCCGAGGTGCACGAGGGCGTACGTGGCCTCTCCCCTGCTGTCATCCTCACCGTCACCCGCGTCGGGCCAGGGGGAACGGACGTCCATCGCGGGAAGCTGGATGCCCGCGCGGGTGAGGGCGGCCGCGAGGGCGTCCCGCGCTGCCAGGGCCTCGCCGACCTTGTTCATGCTCATGAGTGCCTCTTTCCTACGCTTTTCTGCCGGTTCGCCTGCACTTGGCCCGCGTGGTGAATTACGGTGCGTAGTCCAGGCGTTACGAGCATGAATCCGGAAGGGGGCTGCCGGCGCCGTCGGCGGGACGTGCTTCTCCGCCGCGCGGCGGTCGTTCCACACCTTCCACACCGACCACACCGCCAGGGAACAGGGAGGGGAGGCCCCGCCATGCCACAGCGACGAGCGATCACGGGCCGAAGCCAGGAACCGCGCCAACGGTTCGCCGAGGAGCTACGGCTCCTGCGTACGCAGAAGGGCGACAGCCTGCGCCAGCTCGGCGAACGGCTGGGCTGGGACTGGTCCCTGTTCGGCAAGATGGAGAAGGGCGAGACCCTGGGCGGCCCCGAGGTCGTCCAGGCCCTCGACACGTACTACGGCACACCAGGGCTGCTGCTGGCCCTATGGGAACTTGCGGCGGGAGACCACACCCAGTTCCGCGAGCGGTACCGGCGCTACATGGCCTTGGAAGCGGAGGCGGTGAGCCTGTGGCACTTCGCGGTGAGCGTGCTGCCGGGGCTGTTGCAGACACCGGGGTACGCGAGGGAAGTGCTGGCGGCGGGCGGAACGAAGGGACCGGAACTGGAGCAGCAGGTCGAGGCACGCATGGGGCGGCGGGAGTTGCTGGAGGGGGACGACGCGCCGCCGTTCCGGACGATCCTGTCGGAGGCGGTGCTGCGTACGCCGTTGCGGGACGCGGGGGAGTGGCGGGGGCAGTTGGAGCACGTGGCGGAGATGGCGGGGAGGCCGAACGTGACGGTGCATGTGTTGCCGTTCAGCGCAGGGTTGTACGGGTTGGATGGCACTGATGTGTGGTTCCTCCGGCTCCCGGAGGGGCGTACGGTGGCCTACACGGAGAACGCGCACAAGGGCGAGCTGCTCGAGGAAAACGCTGCGGTTGAACGGTTGCAGCGTGCCTACGATGCGGTGCGCGACCTGGCGCTGTCCCCGGCCGAGTCGCGGAAGTTCGTCCTGCGCATGTTGGAGGAAGTGCCGTGCGACCCATCAACCTGAGCGCCCTGAACTGGCGCAAGAGCTCCTACAGCAACTCGGACGGTGGCGCGTGCGTCGAGGTCTCCGATGACTTCGCCGCCGTCGTCCCCGTGCGGGACAGCAAGAGTTTGCACGGCCCGGTGCTCGTCTTCCCGGCGGACGGATGGGCTTCCTTCGTCGCTGCCGTCAAGCGCGGACATCTGCTGTGACGGAACGGCCCCTGTGATCAGCTGATCACAGGGGCCGTCCGGCGTTCGTGGCGTACTACTTCTTGGCCGTACGCCGCCCACGGGTGGCCGCGACGGGACGCCAGGCGCGCAGGTCGTCGTCCGTGAGGCCGTGCTCGCTCTGCACCATCTGCCGGTCGCCGCGGAAGAACGCGGCTGGGGAAGCACCGAAGGTCGAGTCGAACTCGTTGTGCCACTGGTCCAGCCAGGGCTGGAGTTCCAGCAGCCCCGCGAGGAACGGCGTCAGCTCTTCGGTGGTCAGCGACTCGTGGGAGGCGATGTACGAGTCGAGCGCGTACGCCTGCTCCCGGTAATCCCAGCCGGCCCAGCCGTACAGGTCGGGCGTGGCCGTGTTGGTCTGCCCGTACGAGATGAACCGCTCCTTCGGCACGTCCAGCTTGCCGCGCGCTCGCCAGTAGGAGGGTCGCAGGAAGTCGGCCGACGTGTACTTCGGCGGTACGGGGATGCTGTCCCGGATCTTCCGCTTGGCCTGCTCGTCGGGAGCTGCGTCCTCCTGGCGCTGGAGGTCCCACACGTGCTCCCAGTCCGCGCGCTTCTTGAGCCCGGACGGCTTGTAGCGCAGGGCTGAGAGGAACGGCACGTGCTCGTCGGTCATCAGCTCGGCGACGACGGCCGGCAGTTCCTTGCGGGGCGCGTAGATCTTGGCGACGGAGACGAAGTCCTCGTCACGGGTGAGCGCGTCGGTGAGCCGCGAGAGCGTGACGAGCGCGGGCATGCCGTTCTCGTCGTACCAGTGCTCCCGGCTCTCGATCCGGTCCAGCAGCCACGACCGGAGCGCCTTCTCCTGAAGGGCGTCCCACCCCTCGGTCGCCCAACGGCGCTTGTACTCCGGCCGCTCGACCATGCCAATGGCGCGCGACGACTCAATGGCGTCGATCCGCTTCTGCACGACCTCGCGGTACGCGGCGGACCAGTGGGCCGGGATATCCGTGATGGGCGTGGACCCGTGCCGCTTGAACCACTCGTCGCTGGCCTCTCCGGCGGCGACGCGGCGGGCGAGGACGATCTCGAAGGCGCGCTCGCCGAGAGCGAGTGCGGGGATGTCGGGGGAGTCGGGGTCCTCGGAGACGCGGAGGTCTTCGGGGTGCAGGTTGTAGAGGGAGTAGACCTGCCAGTCGAGCTCCTCTTGGAGCGCGATCATCCTAGCGCGGGTGGAATGCCAGGTGTCGCGGGCCGTTCGGAGGGCGGCCCCGGTGGGCGTGGCTTTTGCAACGAGACAGGTTGGCGTGGTGGCACCGACCTTCCGAGCGCAGCCGTTCAGAGCAGTTGAGAGGGCGATGGGGTAGGTGCTAGGAAGGGGAATTCGCTCCAAATTGGCGCCCTTGAACTGAAAGAAGCTCTCCCAGGCATAACGCCCAGTTCCACGTTCCCCGCCTCGGTTCCCCTTGTCATGGCTCGTCATCTTGAGCCACATGCAAACTGAGGAGCTATTGAGTAGGCCCAGCAGGCTCACGTAGTCTGCCAGGTTTGCTGATTCTGGGAGCTTGATAACCGGCGCGGTGTCCTTGAAGACTTTACTTCCGCTGTCGAGAGTAAAATGATTATGAGAGGCCACTTCGGGAATGGTGATCGAGATCGGGCTTTTATAACGGGTCTTGAAGAACATCGAGTACTCGAACCAGGTGAGGCCTCGCTCCACCTGCTTCTTGCCGAAGGCGACACGGTCAGACAGGATAGCGCGGTGGGGCCAAAGGGCGCGCTCAACGCTTTCACATAGTTCGGGGCGAAGATTGGTGTCGTTGTACGGCCACAGCGACATCGTGGGTTGGTTGATGGTGTAGTCCCGCACGTCGATACCCTGTACCAGGGGGCGTCGATATTGCGCGGGCACGTTATTACGCTCAAGAAAACCCTGTCCTACCATGTAGGCGTCATCTTCACGCGTTACTGCACCCGCTCCGATGTCGTCTGCAACGTCCGCGAGCCTTATTGTGCTGCCTGCGCTGATCAGCTCGACCATTTCAAGTCCGCCAGCATTGAGTACCCAAGGGCGGCGGCTAAAGTGGCGAAAGCGATCGAGGTCATCAACAGATACCCACTCGCTCGTTGACCCGGGCGCATCAATCTGCTTAACGATCGCCTTCCAAACGAGGCCGTCTTCACCTTTCTCGGGGGTAGAGGGTTCGCCCTGAACGCTTCGTACCGTGCGGATGGTCTGCGATCGCCCGCTTCCCCCACGCCGTTTCCCTACCAAGATAACCGTAGGCGTCCCATGCCCCGGGATGTAGGCGCCGGACGTGTCGATGACTTCGGTAAGTTCGACTTCGTGCCCGAAGTAGTCTTCGATAAGCTTGGTTCCGAATTCTCGCTTCATGAACGAGTTCGCGGTGATTTGTCCGACCATGCCGTAGCCGCGTCCGTCGTCATCCCCTCGTTTGGCGAGCTCAAAGAATCGCTGGGCGAACGGCACCGACAGCGCGTACGTACCACCACAGGCGTCGTACAGGCCTCGGTACAGCTGATTGAGGTTCTTGTCCTTCACTGTGATGTACGGCGGATTCCCCACTACGACGTGGTACCGGCCCGGCTCCAGAATCCCCCGGTGCTCGTGTACGTCCTCTGTCGCGTACGCCAACTCCACCAACCGGTCGCCGGACTTCTCACCGATCAGGTCCAGCTCCAGCTGCCGGTCCTTGATCAGCGCATCACCTACTGCCAGGTGCATGGGCCATGTGTACTTGTTGGCCTTTGCCAACGTTCGGATGTTCGCCGCAGCCATCGCCGCCATCAGCAGCCGGAACCGCGCGATAGCCACCGCGAACGGGTTCAGGTCCACCCCGTGTACCGAGTCCAGCGCCGCCGCCACCCGCTCGTGCACATCGCGCCCCGGCTGCCCCTCGCCCCACAGCCGCACCAGCCTCCGAAAAGCCCCCAGCACGAAGTGCCCCGACCCACACGTCGGGTCGATCATCTTCAGGCCCTCGTAGCCGAATTCCCGCACCGCAGGGTTCATCGTGCGGTCGAGGATGAACTCCTCCACGAACTCCGGGGTTTGGAGCAGCGCGTACGTCTTCCGGGCCGCCTCGCTCAGGTCCTGGTACAGGTCGCCCAGGAACCGGGTGTCCCAGCCCTCCGTGCCGTCCTCGTTCAACTTGTCCGTGAAGTCGTGAACGAGGACGCCCGCCTCGTCCCGCTCCCGCCAGAACTCGACCAGGTCCCGTGCCCCGTCGTGCGACAGCGGGATCTGGTACAGCGGGTTGTGCCGCCGGTCGAAGAGCAGCCGGCCCGCCTGGCCCGCGCCCAGCTCGTCGAAGGCGCGCTCCAGCCAGCCGCGGTACGTCGGGTTGGCCTCCGTCGCGACGTACTCCTCGTACCGGGCGAGCGCGAGGTCCCGCCGGTCCGGCTCGGGGGCTGTCAGGTACGGCTCCGGGATCAGCTCGTTGTCCTCACAGAAGCGGACGAAGACAGAGCCCAGCACCCACGCCACCGCGACCTGGGTGATGCGCTCGTCGAGCCAGGAGTTCCAGGTCGCGGCCGTACGGCCGAGCTTGCGTGCCTGGTCGTACTCGGCGCGCAGCCGGGAGCCGACCTCCGTGACCGCCTTCACCTGCTGCCCGAGGTCCGTCTCGACCGCCTTGACCTGCTTCTTCAGGTCTTCCAGCAGTGCCTTGCGGTCGATCACTTGGCTTCTCCCTCACTGAATTTCGTCTCGCCGGACCGGTGCGCGTTGTTCACCCACGTGTCCGGAACTTCGATCCATTCGCCCAGGCCCGCCTGGTACGCCACCGCGACCGGCCCCAGCTTCGGCTCCCGCGCCGGGTCGCCCTGCGGAACGAGCAGCCACAGCCCGCGCCCGCCCTGCCGGGCCGCCTCAGCGAGCCGGTCCAGGACGCCCATCGCGTCGTACCGGGCGAAAACGGCCGCCTCCGTCAGGAGAACTGGTCCCGCACCCCCTCGGGTCCGAAGCAGCTCGCGGACCTGGGGCTCCACCTCGCCCCACGCGGTCCGGGCGTACTCCGCGAACTTCATCGCGCCGCGCGACCCCGGCTCCGCCGCGTCCGCTTTGAGCAGGGTCTCCCAGGTCGGCTTCTTCCCCGGCGGGACCAGGGCGTGCAGAGCGTGCAGGAACAGCTCGGTCACCGAGACAACTTCCGCGTTCATCCGGTCCGGCCGGCTCAACTGCCGTACCGCCTCGCGAAAACTGTCCTGGTGCACGGTCAGAACCCGGTAACCGTCCCGCCGCGCCGACGCCGTCAGCCGTTCCTCCGCGCGCACCGCACCCGCGAGCATGGGATCGTCCGCGTAACGCGTCACCGCGCCCACGTCCGTGTGCTGGCGCCACGCACCCGTCGTCAGGTAGCTGGACGCGCTGTCCAGCCGGGTGGGCAGGTAGCGCGGCGTCCGGGTGTCCTCGCGGGTCGACAGTGTCAGATCGAAACCGGCGTCCCGCAGCGCCTTGGTCAGATGGCCGCCCGTCGGCAGCTCGTGGGTGGTGCCGCCCCGGCCGTCCGGGACGACGAGTTCGGGGAAGCGGGCCCGTACCCGCTCGTGCACGTCCTCCGCCGTCACGCCGGGCTGCCGCTCCTCCGGTACGCCCGGGATCAGGCGGACCAGGCCTGCCTGGGTGAGGCGCAGGGCGCGCACCAGCGGCAGGTCCCGGGGGTAGATCTCCAGGCGCGGGGTGGCGGCGGCGTTCGTGGAGGCCGCGGCGGCCAGTTCCACGAGGCGTCGCTCGTCCCACTCCACCGTTCCGGGCGGCGGGGTGAGCGCCCCCAGCTCGCCGAGCACCGTCGTCGCGGTGGGCAGGGTGTCCAGTTTGGCCAGCCGGTCGGCGGTGCGGCCCAGCCGCGTCGCGTAGTCGAGAAGACCGGGTGCGGTCGGTGTGTCGGGGGCGTCGTCCTCGCGTACGTCCAGGGCGAGGAGGCCGGCTCCCAGGGCCTCCTCGGTGGCCTTGCGGTTCGGCTGGTGCTGGAACTCGGCCTCCGCCGGCTCCAGTTGCTCGACCTCGACAATGGCCCGTACGGCCGCCAGAGCCAGCGCACGCCGCTGTTCGCGCTCGGCGAGCTGCGTGCCTCGGCGGACGGCGAGGGCATCGGCGATCTCCACGGCGGAGGCGACCCGGCCGAGGCCGGTGAGCAGGCCGATGACCTCGTCGCGCAGCGCCTGCACCGCCGGGTGTTTCTTCCAGCGCTTGCGTTCCTCCTTCAGCATCTGCGGGATGCGACCCGCCGACAGGCCGAGGTGGTCGGCGACGTCCTTCTGCTTGGGCCAGACGCCGATGCCGGGCAGCTCCCCACGTTCATTCGGCAGGCGCAGCAGCAGCCGGACCATCTCGACCTTGTTGTGGTTCGACCGGTTGTTGTTGAGCTCCGGGACGAAGATGGTGGCCAGGGTGTCCAGGCTGACCGAACGCAGTGCGGGGCCCGTGAGCCCGCCCGCGTTCTCAGCCGTGGCCAGCGAGTCCAGTACGGCCGATTCCGCCGCGGTCAGCGCGGCCAGCTCCTCCTTGGCCTCGGCCCGGCCCCTCGGGGTCAGCGGCGAGACCGGGGCCTCGCGCAGCCGCTCGCCCCACTCACGCTGGCGGCGCTGGACTTCGCTTCGGGTCTTGGCGCCGAGACCGGGCGCGTTGAGCAGCTTGCGACGGCTGTAGTCGAGGAGTTCACCGACGGTGGTGATGCCGAGGCCGTAGAGGAACGCCTCGGCGGCCGGGGTGAGGCCGGAGGCCGACAGGTGCGTGTCGCGGGTGACCTCGGCGGCGAGCCGCTCGCGCTGCTGCTCGGCGGTGAGCGGCTCGGCGTCGGCGATGGCGGCCTGCCCCGCGGCCGGGGCGACGGCTTCCGGGTGCCGGGACCGGTGGCTGGACGGCACGGTCTGCGAGGCGTCCAGGAAGATCTTCCGCCAGGCGTCGCGCATCGGCTTCAGCTCGGGGAAGCGCTGGGCGGCGTCCCGGTGCAGCGCCTTCCGGAAGAAGGCGACCAGCCCGTCCCGTACGGCCGGCTCGAAGGCGTCGGCGGCGATGGTCGGGTATGGCAGTTCCTTCGGGTCCGTCATCCGGGGCAGGACCGAGCCGTCGCCCCACTTGGGCAGCTCGCCGGAGGCCATCTGGTGCAGGGTGACCGCGACGGCGTACCGCTCGGCGTGCGAGTCGTAGGCGGTGCGGGTCAGGGTGCCGATGAACGGGTCGAGGTAGCCCTCGGTGCCGGCGTCGTAGTCCCTCGCCGGGTAGCCGGCCAGCGAGAAGTCGATGAGGACCAGCTCGCGGGTGCGGTTGGGGCGTACGCGAATGGCGATGTTGTCGGGCTTGATGTCGCGGTGCCAGACACTCTCGCCCTCCAGGAAGTCGACGGCGCCGAACAGGTAGTCGCCGTACGCCTCCAGCTGGTCGATCGGGAGGCGGCCGCGCTCGCGGAGCTGGCGGGCGACGGTCTCCTCGCGTCGGCGCGAGCGGGTGCCGGACTCGCCGACCTCGCCGGAGTCGTCGCGCTCGTCGCCCACGTACTCCAGGGCGAGGACCGTGCGGTTCGCGATGCGCAAGGGCTCCGGTTCGACGAGACGGATGATGCGGGAGTCGGGGCGCAGCCGGCGCATCACCTCTGCCTCGCGGACCAGTACCTCGCCGCGGCTGTCCGAGAGCGCCACCTTCAGTACGGCCAGCGGGCGTGCGCCGCGGGTTTCGGCCTCCAGGTCACGGACGAGGAAGGCGCGGCTGGTCGAGCCCGTGCCGAGGCGTCGCCGGACTTCCCAGCGGCCGCCCAGCACATCTCCCGCGACGGCCTCCAGCGGGTCCTTCTCCGGAGCCTCGGGGGCGGGCGGCGCCGCGGGGGAGGTGAGGGTGTCCTCGACGAGCTCCAGCATTTCCAGGAGCTCGTCCACCGTGGACAGCCGCTGCTCGGGACGGTAGGCGGTGGCCGCCTGTACCAGGTCGTCGATGTCCTCGGACAGGCCGTCAACGAGCGCGCTCGGCCGCAGACCCTCTCCTGCCTCCAGGCGGGCGAGCAACTCGGCCTGGCTCGCGGCCGGTGCCTTGCCCGTGACCAGCAGATACGTGAGGACACCGAGGCCGTACACGTCCAGATACACCGGGTCGGCGTTGAGGGCGGTGAGCTCGGGTGCGAGATACGGGTCGGAGCCCTCGGCGAGGTGCATCGCGGACAGGGCCGTCGGTGCGAAGCGGGTCATGCCCTGTGCGGAGCCGCCGGTGCCGTTGCGCTGGGTGGCGATCTGCCAGTCGGAGATCTGGAGGTGCGGCGACAGCCAGGCCGCCTCCTCGCCGATCGCCTGTCCCTGGCGTCCCCTGTTGCGAGGCATGACATGGACGGACCGGGCCGCCAGGGCGCGGTGATGGATACGGCTGGAGTGCGCGGACCGCATGGTCTCGGCGAGCTGCCGGACGAGCGCCATGCGGCCGAGGATGTCGAGCTTCTCCCCGTACTGGAGCAGGTACTCGTCCAGGCGCAGGGTCTGCGGGTGGTAGTCGAAGATCAGGGCCGGGCCGGCCGAGTGGCCTGACGGGTCGTACTGCTTGAGCTGTACGGCTCCGGGGTGGCGGAAGCGCCGCAGTACCGCGGCCTCGCGCCGGGCCGCGTTCTCCACGGACTGCCGGATGGAGGCGTCCGAGCCGCGCTCGCGCAGGTAGACGCGGACGCGTGCGAGCTCGGGCAGCTCGCTGTGGCGGGCCACGTAATCGGCCCAGGTCGGGCCGGAGTCGAATGATTTCCGCTCCAGCTCGTACGGCCCGACCTTGTACTCGGCGTCGCTCCTGCGGATACCGACGCGCTCCAGGGCCGCCTTGACCTCGCGGGAGTCGATGGCGGTGATGCGGCGACGCTCGTCGCGCGGCGGCTGCTTGAGCATCTCGACCAGTTCGGCGATCGTGTGGACGCCGTTCTGGTCGTGGGCCGGCAGCCGGACCCGCAGGGAGTCGTCGGTGAAGCAGACGGCTTCGGCGACCCACACGCGCTTGCCGTTCTGCCCGAGGAGCCCGGCCAGCTCCTTGGCTTTTTTGTTGACCAGGTGCAGGGGATTGCCGTGCGGCTCGCGGCGGCCGTTGGGCTTGGTCTGCACCCAGGTGCCGTTCTCACTGGTGACCGACCCGTGCCAATGCTTCAGTTCGATCATGCAGACGCCGCCGGGGGCGACGACGAGGAGGTCTACCTCCCGGACGTGGCCGGTGTTCGCGGTGAACGTGAAGTTCGACCAGGCCCGCCAGGGGTCGGAGTCCGGCAACTGCTCGCGGATGGACTCCAGGCCGCGGCGCTCGTGGTCGAACCCGGAGTCGGTGACCGTGGTCCACCGGCCGTCCCGCATGCGCTGTTCCCCCGCTTCCCGATTCGCCCTGAGTGGCGACGTCCGCCCGGCGTGCGTACCAGTGCCGGAACCACCGAAGACCTCGGGAAATCCTAACGGCGGACGCCGACATGAGAGCGGGCGGTACGAAAAGCGGCACACACTCAAGGTGCTCATTCAATGGATTTATCTATATTTAGGCGATTTGCTCCTTTTTGCTGTCCGGTGCTGGCCGGAAATCTTCGTGCTGCTGTTCGCTGCGCCTACAGTCGCGAAACTCGGCGCAGGTATCGAAGGTGCGGTCGAGGGCGGGAATGCAGGGGGGACGGAGATGGGCGAGAACGCGACGCAGCCGCATCCGGTCAAGGAGCTGTTGGCGGCGGTGCGCTTGGAGATCACTGCCGAGCTGCGTAGCGACGGCAAGGAAGGGCAGAAGGTCTCCTTGTCCGCGGGGCGCAGAACGTCCACGGCCGGCCACAGGCATGAGTATCTCTTCCAGTGCCGGAGGTGGCCGGAGACGTTGGATGCCACCAAGCCCGTGCTCGTGCGTGCTTCCCGGTCCAGCGGCGAGTGGGTGCAGGCCGAGGTCGCGCGCATGCCACAGGGAAAGGTGCGGCTCGTCACCACGGCGGATCTCGGGAACGCTCCCGCCCACGTCCAGATCCGGGAGGACGATGCCGCCTCGTGGCGCGCCCTCGCCGAAAGGCTCGAAACGGTGGGGCAGCCGAATCACCCCGTACGCGTGGACAGTGCGGGGTGGATGCTCGGCCTGGGCGACCCCCGGGTCCGGGGAGGCGGAGACACAGGGCGGTGGGTGGCGAACTGGGAATCGCTGCAGTTGAATTCCCGTCAACGTCAAGCCGTCGAGCAGGCGCTCTCCAGTGACGTGTTGTTCCTCTGGGGGCCTCCCGGAACCGGGAAGACCGATGTGGTCGGACACATCGTCGAAGGAAGCTACCGCCAGGGTCACTCGGTGCTCTTCCTCGCGCCCACCAAGGTGGCCGTGGATCAGGCCCTTGAACGTATCTGCGATCTGCTGTCCGAGGAGGAGGGTTTCGAGGACGGACTGGTGCAGCGCGCCGGCGAGATCACTGTCGCCTCACTGCGGGACAAGTACGGCGATCAGGTCGACACCGAGCGCATCGCCGCGAAGCTCACTGCTCGGATCAATGAATCCCTCACCAGCCTCACCACCGCTCTGACGGGCGTACGCGAAGGCCTCGCCGTCCACGACAGGGTGGACGGCCTGCGCAACGACCTGACCGCGGCCCAGAAGCTCCATGAAGAAGCAGGGAAGGCCAGACAAACGCACGCCACGGCGCAGAACACCGCCCGCTCGCAGGTATCCGCCCAGGAATCGGTGATGGCGAAGATCGGCACGCCTACGGGGTTCTTCGCGGCCCGGAAGCAGGCACAGCTGGACAGCGCCCGGACCGCTCTGGCCCAGGCTCAGACACAGGTCCAGCAGGCGGCAACGGGAGTGGCAGCCGCGGACCGGGATCTTCGCCGGGCCGCCATGGAGATCACCAGACTCCGGGCGTTGCTCGACACCGAAACGCCCAAGCTCGCCGGGCTGCTCTCCCGCCACGCTCTGGCCAGCCGGGCGGAACAGATCAGCCGGCAGGTCGGCGAACTGGAGGAGCAGCGCAGGAAGATCGAGGAAACGGTCCGCTCCAAGTGCCGCGTCCTCGGCGCTACCGTCGCCAAGGCCGTGCAGACCCGCAAGCTGCTGGATCGCGTGGACGTCGTCGTCATCGACGAGGCGGGGATGGTCGATCTGCCCTCCGCCTGGTACGCGGCCGGGCTGGCCGGCAAGAGGGTCGTGGTCGCGGGTGACTTCCGTCAGCTGCCCGCGGTCACGAAGAGCGACGGTGACCGCAAGGCAACCAGCGCCGACCGCGACCACGCGCGCCAGTGGGCGGCGAGGGATGTCTTCCACGCGGCCGGGCTGGTCACCGGAGGCGGCACGGTGGTCCGTGACACCCGACTCGTCGCGCTGGACACCCAGTACCGCATGCGCGAGGCCATCTGCGACGTGGTCAACGTCGTGGCATATCCCGACGCTCCTCTCCGGACCGGCCGCGGGGACGACTCACGTATCCCGTTCAACACGCTTGTCGACACTCCGCTGATCCTCATCGACACGTCACGGCAGCGCATCCCCGGCCGGGACCACCTCACCAACACCGTGCACGAGGCAGCCGTGCACGAGCTGGTCCGGGGTCTGCAGTACGAGGGAGTACTGCCCGGCCGGAAGTGGAGCGAGGTGCCGGAGGGCGAGCGGGCCACCGACAGGGTCGCCGTGATCGCGCCGTACCGGAACCAGGTGAAGGCCCTGAAGACCAGCCTCGCGTATCGCTTCGGCGAGGAGTTCGAGGGGCTCGTGGACACGGTCCATCGGTTCCAGGGGAGCCAGCGGCCCATCGTCATCCTCGACACGACGGCCGGCGCCGGGGCCAAACCCGGCTACTTCTTCCAGGGCACTGGGCTGTCCTCACACACCTGCCGCCTGCTGAATGTCGCTCTCAGCCGGGCGCAGGACCACCTCATCGTCGTCGCGGACGTCGAGCACCTCCGGCAGCACCTGCCGCTCGGCAGCGAGGCGCGCCGCATGCTCGACCATGTGGAAGCACACGCCCAGTGCATGTCCGTCGACCAGCTCATCCCCGTCCGGGAAGCTGCCCAGCTCGCGTCCCTCACCGACGAGGAGCTGGCCCGGCCGGCCTTCTTTCCCGCCGATGAGGTGCCGCGGGCGGTGAGCTGGGACATGGCCAGGGCCGAGCGGAGTATCGAGATCTACTGCCCCTTCCTGGACCAACAGCCCGTGCGCAGGTGGCTCGGGCAGCTGGCCAAGCGGATCGCCGACGGAATCGAGGTGACCGTGCGAACGCGTGCACCGGAGGAGCAGACCACTGACCGGGCGGTCGAGCGTGTGCGGGGGCTGGTCGACGAGCTGCAAGCGGCCGGCTGCCGGGTCGAGTTCCGTGAGCGCATACACGAGAAGGTCCTCATCCTGGACGGCACGGTCCTCTGGCACGGCTCGCTGAACCTGTTGGCCAACTCGGGCCCCACCGATCTCATGATGCGGCTCACCGACCCGTCAGCGTGTGAGCGCGTGGGCCGGGTGATTGAGCGTGCGCGTAAGGAGCGAGCCGCGTGGAACCCGCGATCCTCGACTCGTGGAACAACCGTACCGGTCGGGGAACGGCTGTACTTGCACGTCCCCTACGCCGAGAAGGACGAGGCCAAGCGGCTGATCGGCGCCAGGTGGGACCGAGAGCGACAGCAGTGGTACGTGCACGCCGACAACGTCAGTCTTGAGCAGGCCGCTCGATGGCTGCCCCCGGCCTGACGCTGGGAAGGGAGCAGAGGGTCAGTTCACGGGTGTGCAGCCAGCCGGCAGGGCGGTTTTTCGGGTGTGAGCCGTGGGCCCATGTGTTCTCCAAGGAACGCGGGTACAGGCGTAGGGGTTCATGTCCGGCGGTCTGACGGTACGGCATATGCGAGTGCCCGTCCGACAGGGGATTCTGCATCACTCGCCGCATTCGGCCGGGACGGCGCCATGGACCTGGGCGCCCCCGGAGTGCCGTACAGCGACCGGCGCCCAGGCGCTCGCCGTGCGCCGGCTGCGAGAGCCCGCGACCCGTACGTGCCGAACACCTCAGGAAAAGTCCGCTCAACGAGCGCGCACGCTGAGGAGGCGCTGGAGGAGCACCTCGGCGAGGCCAGTGCGCGGCCGGGTAATCCTGCTCCGTGCCGAAGCCGGGCATCGGCAGATCGAGCTGGTAGGTGACGGACTACCCGGTGACGTACAGCGAGCTGGGCGTACTGGCGATGAGCGAGGGCACCGGGGGACCGGGCGGGCCGGCGAGGCGGAGGTCCGGGAACCGCTCGAACAACGCGGCCAGCGCGATGCGCAGTTGGAGGCGGGCGAGCGGAGCACCGACGCAGAAGTGCGGCCCGTGCCCGAACCCCAGGTGGCGTGCGCGCTCACCGTCGCGCCGGGTCCCGAACCGGCCGGAGCCGGAGTCCCGCCGCGGGTCCCGGTTGGCCGCCGCGAAGCACAGCAGCAGCGCGTCGCCCGCCCGCAGCGACCGGCCGCCCAGCTCCACGTCCTCGGTGGGGAAGGCGAACGGCAGGGCGTAGACGCTCGAGTCGTAGCGGATGCCCTCCTCCACGACCGTGCTCCAGTCGGCCTCCCCGCTCAGCGCGAGGCGCAGCTCCTCGGGGTGCGCCAGCAGGGCATGGACCGTGTTGACGAGGGCCCCGGCCGTGGTCTCGAACCCCGCGCCGAGGAACAGCCACAGCGTGTCGATCAGTTCGACCTCCGACAGGCGGTCGGCGGCGGGCCCGTGCAGCAGGTCGCTCACCAGGTCGTCGCCGGGCGTCGCCTTCCGGCTCCTCACCAGGTCCGCCAGATACGCGTTGATCTCGCGCGTCAGCCGGGCGGATTCCCCGGGGCCGAGCGTCGACCGTGCGAACGCCCGGCTCACCAGGGCGACGACGTCCGCCTGGTCCCCGGACGGGATGCCGAACAGGGCGCAGAGCGTACGCAGCGGCAACGGCAGCGCGTAGGCCGAGCGGAGATCGACCGGGCCCCGCGCCGCCGCTGCCGCCAGCTCGTCCAGCAGCGCGTCGACGGTTGCCGTGATCGCGGGCGTGAGCCCGTCGACACGGCGGGGGGTGAACGCCGCCGCCACCGCCTGCCGCAGCCGCCGGTGATCGGCGCCGTCGGCGGTCAGCATCCACTGACGCGTCAGGTGCGCCAGCATCGGCCAGTCCGCCGGGACCTCCCCGTCCCGCAGGGCGCGCCAGCGGTCGGGCGAGCGGGCGAACCGGGGATCGGTCAGCACGGTCTCCAGCTCGGCCCGGCCGACCACCGCCCAGCAGTGGACGCCGCCCGGCCACTCGGCCGGAGCCACCGGGCCCCACCGGCGCAGCCGCTCCGCCTGCGCCCTGTGGTCCGGGGTGTGAGGGTCGAGAAGGATCCGCTCGGTCATCAGGCATCCCCTGGGGTCTCGTGGATCGCGACGAGGCGTGACGAGATGCTCTCACGCCGTCATCATCCCCCGCCGGGGAATCGGCACACCGCTGGCAGCACGAGGCTGATGTCGTTTTCTCGCCAGCGCCGACCGGTCGACGTGCTCGATGCTTGAGCCATGCACACCGACACCGAGCGCTGCGTGAGAGCGGTCCGCTCCAAGGACGCCCGTTTCGACGGCTGGTTCTTCACCGCCGTCCTGACGACCCGCATCTACTGCCGGCCCAGCTGCCCGGTCGTGCCGCCGAAGCCCGAGAACATGGTGTTCTACCCGAGCGCCGCCGCCTGCCAGCAGGCCGGCTACCGCGCCTGCAAACGGTGCCGGCCCGACACCACCCCCGGCTCGCCCGAGTGGAACGCCCGCGCCGACGCGGTCGCCCGCGCCATGCGCCTCATCCGCGACGGCATCGTCGACCGCGAGGGCGTCCCGGGCCTCGCCGCCCGCCTCGGCTACTCGACCCGGCAGATCGAACGCCAGCTGCTCGCCGAGCTCGGCGCCGGACCGCTCGCCCTGGCCCGCGCCCAGCGCGCCCAGACGGCCCGCGTGCTCATAGAGACGACCGAACTGCCCATGGCGGACGTCGCGTTCGCCGCCGGATTCGCCTCCGTACGCACCTTCAACGACACCGTCCGTGAGGTCTTCGCCCTCACCCCGGGCGAGCTGCGCACCCGCGCCGCCGGCACCCGCGCCGCGCGGAACACCACCACGGCGCCCCGGACCCCCGGCGTCATCGCGCTCCGCCTCCCGTACCGCGCGCCCCTCAACCCCGACAACCTGTTCGGCCACCTGGCCGCGACCGCCGTCCCCGGCGTGGAGGAGTGGCGCGACGGCGCCTACCGGCGCACCCTGGCCCTCCCGCACGGCCACGGCATCGTCGCCCTCACCCCGCACGCCGACCACATCGCCTGCCGCCTCTCCCTGACCGACCCGCGCGACCTCACCCTCGCGATCAGCCGCTGCCGCTGGATGCTGGACCTGGACGCCGACCCGGTCGCCGTGGACGACCAGCTCCGCACGGATCCGCTCCTCGCGCCCCTGGTCGACAAGGCGCCCGGCCGGCGTGTCCCGCGTACCGTCGACGCCGCCGAGTTCGCCGTACGCGCCGTCCTCGGCCAGCAGGTGTCCACCGCCGCCGCCCGTACGCACGCGGCTCGCCTGGTCACCGCACACGGCACCCCCGTCGACGACCCCGAGGGCGGGCTCACCCACCTCTTCCCGGCTCCCGAGGCGCTCGCCGCGCTCGACCCCGAGGCGCTCGCGCTGCCGCGCAGCCGCCGCACCACGCTCACCACCCTCGTCGGCGCCCTCGCCGACGGCTCGCTCCGGCTCGGCCCGGACAGCGACTGGGACGAGGCCCGCGGCCGGCTCGGGCACCTGCCCGGGTTCGGGCCCTGGACGGTCGAGGTGATCGCCATGCGCGCCCTCGGCGACCCCGACGCGTTCCTCCCCACCGACCTGGGTGTCCGGCGCGCCGCCACCGGCCTCGGCCTGCCCTCGACCCCCGCCGCGCTCACGGCCCGCGCCGCCGCGTGGCGGCCCTGGCGCGCGTACGCCGTCCAGTACCTGTGGGCGACCGACAGCCACCCCGTCAACCACCTGCCCGCGTAAAGGAAGTCCGCCGATGAACCGCCGGCACACCGTCACCGACAGTCCGTACGGGCCGCTGACCCTCGTCGCCACCGACGGCGTCCTCAGCGGCCTCTACATGACCGACCAGCGCCACCGCCCGCCGGAGGAGACGTTCGGCGACCCCGACCCCCGCCCCTTCACCGAGGCGATCCGCCAGCTCGACGCCTACCACGCGCGCGAACTCACCGAGTTCGACCTGCCGCTGCACCTCGCCGGTACACCGTTCCAGCGCAGCGTGTGGGAGCGGCTGCGGAATATCCCTTACGGCGCGACACGGACCTACGGCGAACTCGCCGAGGACCTGGGCAGGCCCGGGGCCTCGCGCGCCGTCGGGCTCGCCAACGGAAGGAACCCGGTCGGCATCATCGTCCCGTGCCACCGCGTCGTCGGCGCGAGCGGCGGCCTCACCGGATACGGCGGCGGCCTGGACCGCAAGCAGCGGCTGCTCACCTTCGAGGGCGCCCTCGGAAGCGGTGTCCCGGCCGAGGGCGTGCTCTTCTAGAGCCGCTTCAGCAGCGCCGGAAGAGCCGTGCCGATGGGTTCACGCACGACCTCCTCGGCCAGCTCGTCGTACGGCGTCGGCTCGGCGTTCACGATGATCAGCCGCGCCCCGTGCTCCGCCGCCATCCCGGCGAGCGACGCGGCGGGCTGGACCTGGAGCGTCGAGCCGACCGCGAGGAACACCTCGGCGGCCTTGGCGATGCCCATCGCCTCACCCAGCACCACCGGGTCCAGCCGCTCCCCGAACATCACCGTCGCCGACTTCAGGATCCCGCCGCACGCCTCGCACGCCGGATCCTCCTCGCCCGCCCCGACCCGGGCCAGCGCCTCCTCCATCGACGAGCGCGCATGGCAGCCCGTGCACACCACCGCCCGCGCGGTGCCGTGCAGTTCGAGGACCTTGCGGGGAGGCATCCCGCCGAGCTGGTGCAGCCCGTCCACGTTCTGGGTGAGCACGCGGACCGCGAAGCCCGGCGTCCGTTCCAGCTCGGCGATCGCCCGGTGCGCCGCGTTCGGCTCGGCCCGCAGTGTCGGGGCGTCGCGCCGCATCCGCCAGGACCTGCGGCGGATCTCGGGGTCCTTCATGTAGTACTCGTACGTGACGAGCTTCTCGGCCTCCGGATCGCGCCGCCACAGGCCGTTGGGGCCCCGGTAGTCACTGATGCCGGAGTCCGTGGAGACACCGGCACCGCTGAGGATCGCGACGAGAGTCATACGGCCGAGGTTACGCAGCGTTTCCCCGCACCCGCGAACGAATTGACCGGCACCGCGCCGCTCACCCCACCGGGCGGCCGTTCTCCAGTTCCACCGCGCCCCGGCCCGCCGACAGGGCGTCCAGCGAGGCCGTCACGCGGAAGCCCAGCGAGCCGAGCAGATACGTCGGGAGGTCCTCCGGCTCGACCAGCTTCCACGAGATCAGCTCCTCCTCCTGGAGCCGGATCGCCCGGAACTGCTCGCCGCTCAGCACGCCGCCGTCGTACACGTACGCGACGATCGGCGGACGCGCCGTCCCGTGCACCCAGTCCACCGCGAGGAGCGGGCCGAGCTCCACGTCCAGGCCGATCTCCTCCAGCGTCTCGCGCCTGGCGGCCTGCCTCGGGGTCTCGCCGACGTCCGACTCGATGGTGCCGCCGGGCAGCGCCCAGCCCTCCCGGTAGTTCGGCTCGACCAGCAGCACCCGGCCCTCGCCGTCGCGGAAGAGAGCGGCGGCGCCGGCCAGCACGCGGGGGAGCCCGGCGATGTACGCGGCGTAATCGTTCGTCGTCACGGCGTCAGCTTAGTGCGAGTGTCCGCTCGGCCAGTTCACCGATCCGTACGCCGTCGAAGCCGAACACCGCGCTGCGCACCCGGTCCTGCAGCGGGTCCGTCCAGTGCCGCGGAATGCCCGACGCCCCGCACAGCACGCCCGCCACGGACCCGGCGGTGGCGCCGTTGGAGTCGGTGTCGAGGCCGCCGCGGACCGTCAGCGCGATGGTGCGGGTGAAGTCGCCGTCCCCGTACAGCAGGCCCGCCGTGATGACGGCGGCGTTCGGCACGGCGTGGATCCAGTGCAGCCCGGCCGTCTCGCGCTCGGCCTCGGTCAGGGCGTCGGCCCAGGGGACCCCCGCCTCGTACAGGGCCGTCATGTGCCGCACCGTGCGGGCGAGGCGGCAGCCCGGGGGTATCCGCTCCAGCGCCGTTCCGACCGCCGCACGCGGTCCGGGCGCCGTGAAGGCCGCCGCGACCAGGCCGGCCGCCCACATCGCCGCGTACACGCCGTTGCCCGTGTGGGACAGCACCGCGTCGCGCCGGGCCAGGGAGGAGGCGCGGACGGGGTCGCCGGGGGAGGTCCAGCCGAAGACGTCGGCCCGGATGAGGGCGCCGATCCACTCCTGGAAGGGGTTGTCGTGAGTGGCGGTGAGCGGGGGTCTCAGGCCGTTCGCGAGGTTGCGGTAGGCGGCCCGCTCGGCGGTGAACGTCTGGAGGTAGGGCAGGCGCAGCAGCCACAGTTCGCCGACCTGCTCGGTGGTGAAGGCGACCCCGTGCGTCTCCAGCAGGTGCAGGGCGAGGATCGCGTAGTCGATGTCGTCGTCCCGGCAGCTGCCGTGGATCCTGCCGCGTACGCACTCCCGCCACTCGGGCCGTAGCTGGAAACCGGCGGCGTCGCCGTCCGGCGGTGGCTCGGGGAGGTAGTCGGTCAGGGGGAGGGCGTCGGTGGCCCGCAGATAGCGGTCGATCCGGTCGCGTGTCCAGTAGTCGCCGCGCTCCACGGGTTTGCCGAGCATGTTTCCGGCGATGCGGCCGGACCAGCCGCCGAGGACCCGGTCGGCCGGGTCCGGGCCCGCGGGTCCGGCCGACGCCTCCCGCGCGGTCACGGTCATGGTTACGGAGACGGCAGCGACGGTGACGGGACGACGGCCCCGCCGCCCGCCCGCACGGCCTCCACCACGGCCTCGTGCAGATCCCTGCTGTCCCTTTCCGAACGGCACGGTACGGGGCTGCCCGTCATGGTGAACCAGTCGGATGCCCCGCTGTACTGGACGGCGATCTGTGCCTCGCCGCCCGCCCAGGTGGTGTGCACGGTGACGTTCCCCGTGACGATTCCGAGCTCGTCGGTCCGAACCCCGCCACGCCCCGTGTACACATCGGTCGTCGTCCACGATGCCCACGTCATGATGGCAGCGTCACACGAATGGCCCACGCCCGCGACTCGGGCGCATGGGCACACGTACCCGCGAATAATCCGTGGCGGGCGGACAGTTCACCTCCCTAGAGTGATCAGCGTCCAGGTGCGAAGGCAGGACCTACTTCCACTGCTAATGGGGCGGTCGCGGGTTCGAGTCCCGTCATCGACTTCGGGTCGGTGTAGCTCAGTCGGTAGAGCACCTTGTCGGTTCCGCCGGCCTTGATCTCTGGACATCTGTACGTCACGCACCTCCCGGTGCGCGGGCCGCGGCTACTTCCTTCCGACGAATCACGCCGCGGCCACTTCGATCTCGGGAGGCGCGGCGGACGGGGTGCCCGGTGCGAAGGCAACGGGTACTTCTCAGGGGACAGCAGGGCGCGGGTTCGAATCCCGCCGCCGGCCGTGGGCCGGTGTGGCTCAGTCAGGTGGAGCGGCTGTTGTGACGACCGTCGCCGGCATGCGACCTCGGGCACCCCTTCCGCCGTGCGTCCCCACCGATTTCGGGGGGAAATCACATGGCACGCTTCAACATCCGCCGGTCCGCCACCGCCTCCGGCCGTGCGACCTCGCCCGTGCGGTCGACCGCGCCCACCACCACCCACCAGGGCGGTGCCGGTGTGCTGCGCGACCCGCGCTCCGAGCTCTTCCTGCTCGCCGTCTCCAATTTCGTCACCCAGGCGACCTTCTACGAGTCCGGCGGCGACCGCGACGACCGGTTCGCCGCCCTCGTGCGGAAGCTCGCCGTGGAGGATCCCGAGTGGACCGCCGGCCTGCTGCGCTGGCTGCGCGGCGAGGGCAACATGCGGACCGCCTCGATCGTCGGCGCCGCCGAGTACGTCAAGGCCCGCCTTGAGGCCTCCGCCACCGACGGTCCCACGGGCCGGCAGGTCGTCGCGTCCGTGCTGCGGCGCGCGGACGAGCCCGGTGAGCTGCTGGGCTACTGGACCTCGCGCTACGGCCGCAATGTGCCCAAGCCCGTCAAGCGGGGCATCGCGGACGCCGTCCGGCGCCTCTACAACGCCCGGTCGCTGCTGAAGTACGACACGGCCGGCAAGGGCTACCGGTTCGGTGACATCCTCAACCTGGTGCACGCGGCGCCCGACCCGGACAAGCCCTGGCAGGGCGCGCTGTTCCAGTACGCCCTGGACCGCCGTCACCACCCCGAGACCGCGCTGCCGCCCGCCTCCGACCGGATGCTCACCGCCCACCGGGCACTCATGGAGCTGCCGGTCACCGAGCGGCGTGCCGTGGTCACCGGTGCGGACGGGGCCGCGCGGCTGGCGGAGGCGGGTATGACCTGGGAGGCCCTGGCGGGCTGGCTCCAGGGTCCGCTGGACGCGGCCGCCTGGGAGGCGGTCATCCCCTCCATGGGCGTGATGGCGCTCCTGCGCAACCTGCGGAACTTCGACGAGGCGGGCGTGGGCGACGAGGTCGCTGCCCGGGTCGCGGCGAGGATCTCGGACCCGGAGGAAGTCTCCGCATCGCGCCAGTTCCCGTTCCGCTACCTGGCCGCGTACCAGCACGCGCCCTCGCTGCGCTGGTCGTACCCGCTGGAGCAGGCCCTCGGCCACTCGCTGGCGAACGTCCCCCGGCTGCCGGGCCGCACCCTGGTCCTGGTCGACCGCTCGGGTTCCATGTGGGCGCCGCTGTCGCAGCGCTCCCAGCTGAACCGCGCCGACGCGGCGGCCGTCTTCGGCGCGGCGCTGGCCCTGCGCGCCGCCGACGCCGACCTGGTCGAGTTCGGCACGAGCAGCGCGCCCGTGCCGTACCGCTCGGGGGAGTCGGTGCTGAAGGTCCTCGACCGCTTCCACAGTATGGGCGGCACCAACACCACCGAGGCGGTACGCACCCACTACCGCCGCCACGACCGGGTGCTGATCGTCACCGACGAGCAGGCTTCCTACAGCCACTACGGCGACCCGACCGCGCAGGTCCCGGCGCACGTGCCGGTCTACACCTGGAACCTCGCGGGCTACCGGCCGGGCCACGCCCCCTCCGGCGCGGGCAACCGGCACACCTTCGGCGGCCTGACGGACGCGGCGTTCCGGATGGTGCCGCTGCTGGAGGCCGGGCAGGCGGCGGACTGGCCCTGGTCGGCGGCCTGACCAGCGGGTCCGCCCGCCGGACAGGGGTGGCACAGCGTCTCACCCTCCGGATAGGGTCGGCCTCGGCGCGACTGCCTGTTCGAAAGCAAGGGATACAAGGGTGACGGACGGAGCAGTAACTGAGGCCGCGCGCGTGCTCGTCGCGGCTGACAAGTTCAAGGGTTCGCTCACGGCCGTACAGGTCGCGGAGCGGGTGACGGCCGGGCTCCGGCACGTCGTCCCAGGGCTCGATGTGGAGACCCTGCCCGTGGCCGACGGCGGTGACGGCACGGTCGCCGCCGCGGTGGCGGCCGGGTTCGAACGGCGTGAGGTGCGGGTCACCGGCCCGCTCGGCGCGACGGTGACCGCCGCGTACGCGCTGCGCGACGGGACGGCCGTGGTCGAGATGGCGGAGGCGTCGGGTCTCCAGCTGCTCCCCGAGGGCGTCTTCGCGCCGCTGACGTCGACCACGTACGGCTCCGGCGAGCTGCTGAGGGCCGCGCTGGACGCGGGCGCGCGCACCATCGTCTTCGGCGTGGGCGGCAGTGCCACCACGGACGGCGGGGCCGGCATGCTGGCCGCGCTGGGTGCCCGCTTCCTGGACAAGGACGGCGAGCCCGTCGGGCCGGGCGGCGGCGGCCTCAGGGACCTCGCCACCGCCGACCTGTCGGGCCTCGACGCCCGCTTCGCGGAGGTGGAACTGGTCCTCGCCAGTGACGTCGACAACCCGCTGACCGGTCCGAAGGGCGCGCCCGCGGTGTACGGGCCGCAGAAGGGCGCCTCGCCGGAGGACGTCGCGGAGCTGGACGCCGCGCTGGCCCACTTCGCGTCCGTCCTCGCCGACGCGATCGGCCCGAGGGCCACGGAGCTGGCCGAGTCGCCGGGTGCCGGTGCGGCGGGCGGCATCGGCTACGGGGCGCTGGTCGCCCTCGGTGCCGGCTTCCGCCCGGGCATCGAGGTCATGCTGGACGTCCTCGGCTTCGGCCCCGCGCTGTCCCGCGCGACGCTGGTCATCACCGGCGAGGGCTCCCTCGACGAGCAGACCCTGCACGGCAAGGCCCCGGCCGGTGTCGCGGCGGCGGCCCGCGCGGCGGGCATCGAGGTGGTCGCGGTCTGCGGCCGCCTCGCCCTGCCGCCGGAGGCGCTGGGGAAGGCGGGCATCCGGCGTGCCTACCCGCTGCTGGAGCTGGAGCCGGACCCGGCGAAGTGCATGGCGGAGGCGGGCCCCCTGCTGGAGCGGCAGGCGGCGAACATCGCACGCGACTTCCTGTCGTAGGCCTCCCTTCTCGAACCCCCCGCACCCGAGGTGCGGGGGGTTTTCCCATGTGCCGCCGGGGTACGGGGGTAGACAGTGTCTACTCGATCTTGGTAGACACTGTCCATGGACCATGAGAGATCCCTTCGGGACCGCCTGATCGACGTCGGCGTGGAACTGGTGCTCAACGAGGGCACCAGCACGCTCGGCCTCCGCGAGATCGCCCGCAGGGCAGGGGTCTCGCACGGCGCCCCGCGCCGGTACTTCCCCACCCACCACGCGCTGCTCTCCGCGATCGCCCGACGCGGCTTCGAGGACCTCGCCGCCCGGTTCACGACCGTGACGGACACCGCCGCACCACCGCGCGAGCGGGTACGGTCCCTCGCGCGGGCCTACGTCGGGTACGCGCTGGAGCACCGCGGCATGTTCGAGCTGATGTTCCGTCACGACCTGCTGGACAGCGAGGGGCAGGACCCGTCCGCCGGTCCGCGGCTGCGGGAGGCCACCCTGCCGATGTTCGGCCTGCTGGTCGACCTGGTCGACCGGGCCGGCCCCGAACGCCCCGGCTCCCCACCGGCCGTGACGGCCGCCGCCCTCTGGGCGAACCTGCACGGCATCGCCCAGCTCTGGGCCTGGGGCAGCCTGCCCCTGGCGATGGGCGACGCGGAGCAGGGCCAGGAACGGCTCGACCGGCTCATCACCGCCGCTCTGGACGCCCATCTGGGGGCGGAGACGTGACCGGGACCGTACGCCGACGCCTCGCCCTCCTGGTCAGCGTGGCCGGCGCGATGATCGTCGCACTCGACGGCACCGTGCTGATCGTCGCGCAGCCCAGCCTGCAGCACGACCTCGGGGCGAGCGTCGCGCAGGTCCAGTGGACCAGCACCGCCTACCTGTTGGCGGTGGCCGCGCTGCTCGTCGTCGCCGGACGCCTCGGCGACACGTACGGGCACCGGCGGCTGTTCCTCGTCGGCGTCCTGGGCTTCGGAGCCGCCTCGGCCGGTATCGCCCTCGCCCCCGGAGCCGGCTGGGTGATCGCCCTGCGCGCCGCCCAGGGCGTGTTCGGCGCGCTGCTCCAGCCCGCCACGCTGGCGCTGCTGCGGCTCGCGTATCCACCGGACCGGCTCGGTACGCCGATCGCCCTCCGTACCAGCGCCATCGGTATCGCCGCCGCGGCCGGCCCGCTCCTCGGCGGCGCGCTGGTCGCCCACCTGGGGTGGCGGGCCGTGTTCGTCGTCAACGTGCCGGTGGCCCTCGCCATCGCCGCGCTCACCCTCGCCGTGCGGGTGCCGACACCGCCCGGTACGGGCGCTCACGGGCCCGGATTCGCCGGTCCGGCCCTGCTCGCGTCCGGGCTGGCCGCCCTCGTGTACACGCTGACCGGGGTGGAGGCGCACGGCTGGACCGCCGCGCCGACACTCCTGGGGTTCCTCACCGTCATGTGCGCGGGGGTCGCCCTCGCCGTACAGCAGCGCCGCTCCGCCCACCCGGTCGTGCCGCCCGCCGTGGCCCGGTCGGTGCCCGTGACCGCGTCGATGGCGCTCCTGCTGGTGACCACCGCGGCGCTGTTCGGGACCCTGTTCACGGCCACCTTCGTCCTCCAGGACGTCCTGGGGCTCGACCCGCTCGCCACCGGTCTGCGGGTGCTGCCGATGACCGCGCTCATGGTCCTCGGCGCCCCCGTCGCGACCGCCGCTCTGCGCCGGTACGGCCCCCGCCGCACCGCGCTCACCGGCTCCCTCCTCGTCGTCCTCGGCATCGCGGGCCTGTCCCGGCTCGACGAGGCCGCGACCGCGGCCGGCATCGGCACGGCCTTCGCCGTCCTGGGCGCGGGCTTCACCACCGTGATGGTCACCGCCACCGGGACGGTCGTCGGGGACGCGCCACCCGGATACGCCGGGGTCGTCGGCGGACTCAAGCAGACCGCGATGAACGTCGGACCGACGCTGGGCATCGCCGTCGCCGCGGGTATGCCGCTGCTCACGGCCGCCGGGCCGACCCTGCTGCTCCTGTGCGGGTGCGCGGCGCTCGGCCTCCTGCCGGCGTCCCTCCTGCCCCGCACGGGACCCCGCACGGACTCCGCACGGGACCCGGTACCGGGCCGCGCACCGGACCCGGCGCGCTCACCCCGGTGACAGCCGGAAGGCGTCCAGAGCCAGCGTCATCTCCGTCAGGTCCCGGGGCCGGGACAGCGAACGCGAGGTGAGCTGCTCCAGGCGGCGCAGCCGGTTGAAGACCGTGTTGCGGTGGCAGTACAGGCGGCCCGCCGCCCGGCCCGCCGAGCCCTCGCAGTCGAGCCAGACGTCCAGTGTCTCCAGCAGCACCGCCCGGTCCGCCGGGTCCAGGTCCAGCAGCGCGCCGAGCACCTCCGACACCAGCAGGGACGACAGCTCCGGCTGGCTCACCACCAGCGCGCCGGGCATCCGCCGGTCCAGGCGGACGATCGCGGGCGCGTCCGCCGGACACGTACGCAGCGCCAGCTCCGCCAGGCGCCGCGCCCGTCCCAGCTCCGTCAGGCCCGCCACCACCGGGCTGATCCCGCCCGGGCCCGGGCACCGCCCCTCCATCAGTTCCGCCAGCGCGTCGAGCCCTGTGTCCGTGTCCAGCGACACCACCCCCACCTCGCAGTCCGTCCGCATCCGCCACACGAACCGCAGCCCCTCCGCCTCCAGGCGCCGGTGCGTCAGGTCCCGCCGCGTCGTGCGCAGCACCACCACCGCGTACCGCCCCCGCTCCGGCAGGTTCAGCCCAGCCGCCGCCCGCGCCGCGACCTCCGGCGACCGGCCGCCCTCCAACAGCGCGTCGAGCAGCGCCTGGAGCTGCTCGTCGGTACGGCGCCGCAGCTCCAGCTCGGTCACCCGGTACGCCTCCGAGGCCGTGTCGGTCTGCGCGTCCACCGCCGACCACACCATCGTCGCCGCCTTCATCAGCACGGTCAGCCGCCGCGCGTCCGCCGCCGCGTCCTCCAGCAGGGCGTCCCACACCAGGTGCCCGGCGAGCCGGTAGGCGTGCACCATCAGCTCCAGCGGCAGCCCCTGCTCGGCCCGCCGCCGACCCAGCCACTCCGCGTGCTCCAGGTCGCGGCGCGGTGCCGACTTCGGCGCCGAGATCATCTCGATGCCGATCCGCATCGCCTCCCGCGCCTCCTGCCAGTGCTGGTCGTAGCCGATGACCCGCCCGTAGGCGGGGGAGTGCTCGTGCAACTCCCGCAGGTGCTCGTCCACCAGCTCCGGCAGCCGCTCCAACAGCGCCGCACACGCCTGAGCGAGCAGCTTCCAGTCGTCCCCTGTACGTGGTCTGCGGGCTCCCATGGCCCGGAGGATGCCACCTCCGCACCCCATCCGGCATGCCCCTGACACGCGGTGTTGTGCGCGTGCACAACCCGCCACCACGCCCGCTGGGCACTGGCAGCCATTTCCGCCACGAACGTGGACGGGCGGCCGGACCCGGTGTTGGGGTGAGCGCCACCGAACACACAGACGAGGGGAAATCCATGAGCGCTGCCGCCCTGCACGTGCGGGGGCTGACAGCCGGGTACGGTCCGGTGACCGCCCTGCGTGACGTTTCGCTGGACGTACCGGAGGGCGCCTGCGTCGCCGTCCTCGGCGGCAACGGCGCCGGCAAGTCCACACTCCTGCGCGCCCTCTCGCGCACGCTCGCCTTCCACGGCGGCGCCACCACCGCCGGTACTGTCACCTTCGCCGACCGCCCGCTGCACGGCCTGCCGCCCGACCGGGTCGTCGCGGCCGGACTGTGCCACGTCCCCGAGGGCCGCCAGGTGTTCGCCCGCATGACGGTCGAGGACAACCTCCGCGCGGGCGCGCTCACCGCCGCCCGCACCGGGAGGACCGCCGCCCTGGCCCGCGTCCACGAGCTGTTCCCCGTCCTCGCCGAACGCGCCCGCCAGCGCGCCGGCCTCCTCTCCGGCGGCGAACAGCAGATGCTCGCCGTCGCCCGAGCCCTGATGGCCTCCCCGCGCCTGCTGCTGCTCGACGAGCCGTCCCTCGGCCTCGCCCCGCTGATGGCCGCCCGGATCGCCGACACCATCCGGGAGATCAACACCCAGGGCACCTCCGTGCTGCTCGTGGAGCAGAACGCCGCCCTCGCGCTGCGCCTCGCCTCCCACGCGTACGTCCTGGAAGTCGGCGAGGTCGCCACCGAGGGCCCCGCCGACGAACTCGCCGCCTCCGACGAGGTACGCCGTCGCTACCTCGGCGTCGTCGACGAACAGGCCGCCGCCGACACCGCGCCCGCCCGGGTCCCGCACCTTGCCCGCTGGGAGGACGCATGACGACCCTCGAAGTCCGCGACCTCACCGTCCGCTTCGCCGGCCTCACCGCCCTCGACGACGTGAGCTTCACCGTGAACCCCGGAACCGTCCACGCCGTCATCGGCCCCAACGGAGCGGGCAAGTCCACCACCTTCAACGTGCTGTCCGGCGTCTACCGCGCCACCTCCGGCAGCGTCCGGTTCGACGGCCACGAGCTGACCGGCCTGCCCCCGCACCGCATCGCCGCCCTCGGCGTCGCCCGGATCTTCCAGAACCTCGCCCTGCCGCCGTACGCCACCGTCGCCGAGGCGCTGATGCTGGGCCGCCACCGCCTCACCCGGGCCGGCTTCCTCGCCACCGGACTGCGCCTGCCGTCCGCCGCCCGCGAGGAGGCCCGCCACCGCGCCCGTGTCAAGGAGATCGCCGACTTCGTGGGCCTCGCCGACAAGCTGGACCATCCGGCGGCCTCCCTGCCCTACGGGCAGCAGAAGCTCGCCGAACTGGCCCGCGCCCTGTGCATGGAGCCCAAGCTGCTGCTGCTCGACGAACCGGTCGCCGGCATGACCGGCGACGAACGCCGCCGCACCGCCGCCGTCATCGCGGGCGTCCGCGAGAGCCTCGGCATCTCCGTCGTCCTCGTCGAACACGACATGGGCGTGGTGATGCGGCTCGCCGACTCCGTCACCGTCCTCGACTTCGGCCGCCGTATCGCCGACGGCGCCCCCGCCGACGTACAGAACGACCCGGCCGTCGTCCGCGCCTACCTCGGACAGGAGACCGCCGAGTGACCACCTTCGCCGAACTCCTCCTGGGCGGAGTGGCCCTCGGGTCCGTCTACGCCCTCATCGCCCTCGGCTTCGTCGTCATCTTCCGCGCCACGGAAGTCGTCAACTTCGCCCACGCGTCCCTCCTCCTCGCGGGCGGGTACGTCACCGCCGTCCTCCACGACGACATCGGCTTCTGGCCGGCGCTCGCCGTCGGGATCGCGGGAGCCGCGCTCGTCGGCGCGGCCGTCGAATTCCTGGTCATGCGCCGCTACCGGGGCCGGGACCACAGCGTGCTCGCCATCGTGACGATCGGCGTGGACATCCTGCTCACCACCGAACTCACCCGCCGCATCGGCACCGATGTGCTCTCCCTCGGCGACCCCTGGGGCGACGCGGTCGTCACCATCGGCTCCGTCACCATCGCCCAGACGCGCATCGCCGCGTTCCTCGCCGCCGGGCTCCTGATCACCGCGTTCCTGCTCGCCTTCCGGTTCACCTCCTGGGGCGTCGCCATGCGGGCGGCGGCCGAGAGCCCGTCCACCGCCGCCCTGATGGGCGTCCGGCTCGGCAGGGTCTCCCTCGGCGCCTGGGCCGTCGCGGGCGGTCTCGCCGCCGTCGCGGCCCTCTTCCTCACCGTCTTCCCGACCCCCGGACTGGAACGCTCCACCTCCCTCGCCGCCCTCAAGGCCTTCCCCGCCGCCATCCTCGGCGGACTCGACTCCACCACCGGCGCACTCGTCGGCGGACTGCTCGTCGGCATCACCGAGTCCCTCGCCACCGGCTACCAGGGCGACCTCACCTTCCTCGGCCGCGGCATCGGCGACCTGGCGCCCTACCTGGTCATGGTCGCGGTCCTGCTGATCCGCCCCGCCGGGCTCTTCGGCACCAAGGAGCTCGCCCGTGTCTGAGACCTTCACCCGACCCCGTACCTACCTGTGGGCCCTCGGCACGGTCCTCCTCCTCGCCCTGCCCTTCTACCTGGAGCGCTTCTGGCTCCAGGCCGGACTGTTCGCCATGGCCGCCGCCATCGGCGCGATCGGCATCAACCTGCTCACCGGCGCCACCGGCCAGCTCTCCATGGGGCACGCCTTCTTCCTCGCCGTCGGCGCCTACGGCTACTGCGCGTTCGCCGGCGACGGGAGCGACGGACTGACCGGCCTGGGGCTGCCCGGCTGGCTCGCCGCCGTGGGCGCGGTGGCGCTGGCGGGCGCGGCGGGCGGCGTGTTCAGCCCGATCGCGGGCCGGCTGCGCGGCGCGTACCTCGGCATCGCCACCCTCGCGCTGATCTTCATCGGCCAGCACGTGCTCTTCAACGCCCACGACCTGACCGGCGGCTTCAACGGCCGCGCCGTACCGCCGCTGAGCCTGCTCGGCGTCACCTTCGACGAGAGCGAACTGCTGATCGCCCAGGTGCCGTTCGGATCCGCCGAGAAGCTCTGGTACCTGGGCCTGGCCCTCCTCGTCGGCTCCGCGCTCTTCGCGCGGGGCGTGCTGCGCGGCCGGCCCGGCCGCGCGCTCAACGCCATCCGCGACCACCGCATCGCGGCGGGCGTCCTGGGCATCCCGGTGACCCGCTACCGCGCCGCCGCCTTCGTGCTCTCGTCGATGTACGCGGGTCTCGCCGGCGTCCTGCTGGCCCTGGTGTTCCAGCGGACGGTGCCGGAGTACTTCGGCATGCTGCTCTCCCTCGAGTACCTCGCCATGATCGTCATCGGCGGTCTGGGCTCGGTGGCGGGCGCGGTGATCGGAGGCGTCTTCGTCTCCCTGCTGCCGCAGATCCTCACCCGGTACAGCGACGCGCTGCCCCTGGTGTCCGCCCCCGGCACGGGCGGCATCGCACCGGGCGAGGCGTCGCGCTACCTGTACGGCGCCGCCGTCGTGGCCGTCGTGCTCTTCCTGCCCGGCGGCCTGGTCCGGTCGGTCGCCCGGCGTCCCGCACAACCCTCAAGTACCACAGCGGAGGAACGATGACCATGCGCAGACACCGGCGGCTCGCCGCCACCCTCACGGCGCTCGTCGCACTGACGGCGGCCGCGGGCTGCAGCTCCAAGGCCAAGACCGACGACTCCGGCGGGCAGGGCGCCGACGGGGTGAAGACCGGCAAGGGCGTCGACGACAAGACGATCCAGCTGGGTGTCCTCACCGACATGACCGGCGTGTACGCCACGCTCGGCAAGAGCGTCACCCAGGCCCAGCAGCTTTACGTCAAGCAGCTCAACGCCGCCGGCGGCGTCTGCGGCCGCAAGGTGGAGCTGACCGTCCGCGACCACGGCTACGACCCGCAGAAGGCGCTCGCCGGCTACACCGAACTGGAGCCCAAGGTGCTGGGCTTCCCGCAGTTCATCGGCTCGCCCTTCGTGGCGGCGGTCAAGCAGCGCATCGACGGCCAGGACAAGGGCCTCGTCCTGCCCCAGGCCTGGTCGGCGTCCCTGCTGGGCAGCAAGCACATCCGGGTGATCGGCTCCACCTACGACATCGAGACCATCAACGCGGTGGACTTCCTGCTCAAGGAGAAGGGCCTGAAGAAGGGCGACAAGCTCGGCCACGTCTACTTCGAGGGCGACTACGGCGAGAACGCGCTCAAGGGCTCGAAGTACGCGGCCGGGAAGGCCGGGCTGACGGTCGTCGAGCAGAAGATCAAGCCGACCGACAACGACATGTCGGCGCAGGTCGCCGCCCTCAAGCAGGCCGGGGTCAAGGCGATCGTGCTGAGCGCCGGTCCGCGCCAGGCGGCCTCGCTCGTCGGCGTGGCGGCGGCGGTGAAGCTCACCGTCCCGGTCATCGGCAACAACTCGGCCTTCGCCCCGCAGCTGCTGGCCACCCAGGCCGGTCCGGCGCTGGAGAAGATGTACTACGTGGCCTCGCCCAGCTTGCCCATCGGCGCCGACACCCCGGCCGCCAAGAAGCTGGTCGCCGACTACAAGGCGGCCTACCCCAAGGACACCCTCGACAACGGCGTCGTGGCCGGCTGGTCGGCCGCCCAGGTCTTCGGCGAGGCGCTGAAGAAGGCGTGCGCGGACAAGGACCTGACCCGTGAGGGTGTCGGGAAGGCGCTGCTGACGCTGAACGCCCACGACGCGGGCTTCGGCATGACGCACGACTTCTCCGACCCCAAGGCGCCCTCGTCGCGGCAGAGCGCCATCATCCAGCCCGCCAAGTCCGTCCCCGGAGGCGCACGCGTGGTGCGCCAGCCCGGGATCTCGGACGCCGCGAAGGCCTTCACACCCGGCGCCTGACGGGGCGGGAGGCCCCCGTCACCGGGCCGAAACCCCGCCGTGTGAAGCTCTGATCATGAGCGATGACCTTCGCACCGAGTACCGGATCGAGCCCCTCACCGCCTGGAGGATCCACGACCAGGCGGCTGAGGGGCTCGCCCTGTTGCTGAGGGACGCCGTCGAAGGCGGTGCCTCCGTGGGCTTCCTGGCGCCGCTGGACGGCGCCGAGGCGGCCGCCTGGTGGCGTGATGTCGCCGAGCAGGCGGCGCGCGGCGTACGGAGCGTCTGGGCGGCGTACGGGCCCGACGGCGGCGTCTCGGGTGTGATCACCCTCGTCCGCGCGACGATGCCGAACCAGCCCCACCGCGGTGACATCGCCAAGCTCCTGGTCCGCCGCGACGCCCGCGGCCGCGGCCTGGGCTCCCGGCTGCTCGCGGCGGCCGAGGAGGCGGCGGCCGCGGAGGGCCTCACGCTGCTGGTTCTGGACACCGAGACCGGCAGCGCCGCCGAAGGCCTGTACCGCAAGGCGGGCTGGACCCGGGCGGGCACGATCCCGCACTACGCCCTGACCCCCTCCGGCGTCCCGCACGCCACGACGTACTACTACAAGCGCCTGACCGCTCCCTGACCCCCACCCCCGGCACCGCGCCCGCCCAGGCCTCGCGCCCGCCCAGACAGCCGCCCGTGTCCCGCCCTCGCCGCTGTCCGCCCCGGCACCCGACCGAATTTCGGCCCCGCCCCGCGCCGCGTCCGGGCGTCGCGCCCATTTCGGCACGACGCCCGTCCCGGCACCGCGCCCGCGCCGGCCCCGCCCCGCGCCCGGCCGGGTACCCCCCGTGTCCCGCCCCCGCCCCGCGCCCGCCCGGGCACCCGAGCGGCAGTCGGCGTCCAGCACTGCGCCCGCGCCCGCGCCGACCCGTCCCGC
Organism: Streptomyces sp. NPDC041796; assembly: GCF_055590785.1. NCBI lineage: Bacteria > Bacillati > Actinomycetota > Actinomycetes > Kitasatosporales > Streptomycetaceae > Streptomyces > Streptomyces sp. NPDC041796. The sequence continues at coordinate 373,537 of NZ_JBVJAH010000003.1, read as the reverse complement.
GCCCGGCCGGGCACCCCCGCGTCCCGCCCCCGCGCCGCGCCCGGCCGGGCACCCCCGTGTCCCGCCCCCGCGCCGCGCCCGGCCGGGCACCGAGCGGCAGTCGCGCCCGGGGCCGCGCCCGCGCCACCAGCCGCGCCCGCCCGCGCCCGGCCCCGCGCCGCGTCCGCCCGGGCTTCCGCCCATGCCCGGGCCCCGCGCCGGCGCCCGGTCCGCTGGCGGGCCCCCGGGGCGGGGGACGCCGAAGGGCCCGGGTGCGTTTTCCGCACCCGGGCCCTTCACACATCCATGCCTGCCGTGAGGCTACGGCAGCTGTGCCGCCCGCGCCTCCCGGCTCTCGCGCCGGTTGCCGCGGAAGGTGTTCACTCGCCGGGCCGTCGCGAAGAGGGGGATCACGGCGCCCAGCACCACCTGCAGCGCGCAGCCGGTCTGGAGGAGCAGCTGGCCGCCCGGGGCGTCGAACGCCCACGCCGCCAGCAGGGCCATCGCCCCGATGATCCAGCTGAGCATCGCCACCGCGAGGATGCCCCGCGGCTTGGGGTACTCGACGCGGCTCACCATCAGCCACGCCGTGCCGATGATCGCCAGCAGCGTCGGGATGAACGGCAGCTCCAGCAGCACGATCGAGACGATCGTCAGCGCGCCGAAGGGGCTCGGCATGCCCTGGAACATGCCGTCCTTCATGGCCACGCAGCTGAATCTGGCGAGCCGCAGCACCACCGCCAGCAGCACCACGATCGCGGCCACGGCCGAGACCTTCTGGTGGGCGTCGTCCGCGACCATCCCGTACACGAGTACGAAGTACGCCGGGGCGAGCCCGAAGCTGATCAGGTCCGACAGGTTGTCCAGCTCCGCGCCCATCGGCGAGCTGCGCAGCTTGCGCGCCACGAGCCCGTCGAAGAGGTCGAAGATGGCCGCGAGGAGCATCAGGATCACGGCCGTGGCGGCACTGTGCCGCGCCATGCCGGTCTCCTGGCTCCCCGTGAGGTGCGGGATCAGGATGCCGGTGGTGGTGAAGTACACCGCCATGAAGCCGCACGTGGCGTTACCCAGCGTGAGCGTGTCCGCTATTGAGAGACGCAGCGACAGCGGCATCTCCTCGGCTTCCTCGGCGATGTCCGCCTCGGCGTCGGCGACCCAGTCGGCCCGTGTGTCGGGATCAATCACGGTCAATTCGAGTCACCCCCGCGGTCGTGGTCTGACCGACCTCGACAGCGACGTCGACACCTTCCGGAAGGTAGATGTCAACGCGCGATCCGAAGCGGATCAGACCGATGCGCTCGCCCTGCTCGACCTTGGTCCCCTGCGGGATGTACGGCACGATGCGACGGGCGACCGCACCCGCGATCTGCACCATCTCGATGTCGCCGAGCTCGGTGTCGAAGTGCCAGACAACGCGCTCGTTGTTCTCGCTCTCCTTGTTGAACGCCGGCACGAACCCACCCGGGACGTGCTCGACGGACGTCACCGTGCCCGCCAGCGGGGCGCGGTTGACGTGGACGTTCAGCGGGCTCATGAAGATGGCGACCCGGGTCCGTCCGTCCTTCCACGGCATGATGCTCTGCACCACCCCGTCTGCGGGCGAGATGACCCTGCCCGGCGCGATCTCGCGCTCGGGGTCGCGGAAGAACCACAGCATGCCCGCCGCGAGAGCGGTGGTGGGCACAGCGATGGCCGCGGCGCGCTTGGAACGGCGCGCGCGGGCAAGACTGAGTGCAGCGGTGGCGACGGTCGGCAGAAGCCACGGCGATGCTCCGCGTGCGATGCGGACACGGCCGCGAGGTGCAGAGGTTTGGCTGTGGGGCATGGATGACCTTCGTAGCGGTGATGCCGCGCGAGTGCGGGGGACGGCGGCTTTTTGGCGATGCTATCGGTTGCGGGCCGCAACTGGGCAAGCCAGAAGCCGAGTCGGCGGCCGGAAGACGATGACAGGGTGTGATCTTCTTCGCGGCCAAACCGGCTCAAAAGCGACAATCACCCCTGGAATCGGTACTCCTCGAGCAACCGACGCCCAATGATCATTTTCTGGATCTCGGCGGTACCTTCGCCGATGAGCAGCATGGGTGCCTCTCGGTAGAGACGCTCGATCTCGTACTCCTTCGAGAACCCGTAGCCACCATGGATACGGAACGCGTCCTCGACGACCTCCTTGCAGTATTCGGAGGCGAGGTACTTCGCCATCCCTGCTTCGAGGTCGTTTCGCTCCCCGGAGTCCTTTTTGCGTGCTGCGTTGACCATCATGGCATGAGCAGCCTCGACCTTGGTAGCCATTTCGGCCAGCTTGAACTGGATCGCCTGGTGCTGGGCGATCGGCTTGCCGAAAGTCTGACGTTGCTGGGCATACGAGACACCCAGTTCAAATGCACGCTGCGCCACACCGCAACCACGTGCCGCTACGTTCACGCGGCCGACCTCGACGCCGTCCATCATTTGGTAAAACCCTCGGCCGGTGGCCCCGCCGAGGACACGATTGGCCGGAATGCGCAGTCCGTCCATGATGAGCTCGGTGGTGTCGACCCCCTTGTAGCCCATCTTGTCGATCTTCCCCGGGATGGTGAGGCCGGGGCGGACCTCTCCGAAGCCGGGCTCCTTCTCCACGAGGAAGGTCGTCATCGACTTGTGGGGGGCGGTGCCCTCGGGGTGTCCTTCGTCACTCCGTACGAGAACGGCGACGAGCGTGGACGTCCCGCCGTTCGTCAGCCACATCTTCTGGCCGTTCAGGACGTACTCGTCGCCGTCCTTGACCGCCTTGGACGTGATCGCCGACACATCCGAACCGAGGGCCGGCTCCGACATCGAGAACGCGCCCCGCACCTCGCCGGCCGCCATCCGGGGCAGGAAGGTGTCCTTCTGCTCCTGGGTGCCGTGCTGCTTGAGCATGTACGCGACGATGAAGTGGGTGTTGATGATGCCCGACACGGACATCCAGCCGCGCGCGATCTCCTCCACGCACAGCGCGTACGTGAGCAGGGACTCGCCCAGACCCCCGTACTCCTCCGGGATCATCAGGCCGAAGACACCCAGCTCCTTCAGCCCGTCGACGATCTCCTGCGGGTACTCGTCGCGGTGCTCCAGCTCCGTCGCGACCGGGATGATCTCCTTGTCGACGAAGTCCCGGACCGTGGACAGGATCTCCTGCTGGACCTCGGTCAGACCGTGGGTCTGTGCGAGTCGGGCCATGACTACTTCTCCTGCGCCTTGAGTTCCGGGCGGCCGGGCTGCTCGCCGCCGCGCTCCTTGATGTACGTCTCGGTGGGGACCATCACCTTGCGGCGGAACACGCAGACCAGCGTGCCGTCCTGCTTGTAGCCCTTGGTCTCGACGTACACGATCCCGCGGTCGTTCTTGGACTTCGACGGGGTCTTGTCGAGGACGGTGGTCTGGCCGTAGATGGTGTCGCCGTGGAAGGTCGGCGCCACGTGGCGCAGCGACTCGATCTCCAGGTTGGCGATCGCCTTGCCGGAGACGTCCGGCACGGACATGCCCAGCAGGAGGGAGTAGATGTAGTTGCCCACGACGACGTTCCTGCCGAAGTCCGTCGTCTTCTCCGCATAGTTGGTGTCCATGTGGAGGGGGTGGTGGTTCATGGTGAGCAGGCAGAAGAGGTGGTCGTCGTACTCGGTGACCGTCTTTCCGGGCCAGTGCTTGTACACGGCGCCGACTTCGAACTCTTCGTAGGTGCGGCCGAATTGCATGGGAGCTGCCCTTCCGGGTGCGTCGGGTGGATCGTGACGGGGAGTGGCCGGGGGCCGGTCCCGCCCCGGCGCACCGGGGACGGAGCGGCCCGTCCGGTCATGCCGCCGTCAGGCGGAGGGGGCTTCGAACTTCGAGGTGCGGGTCATGCCGGCGGCCCGCCCCTTGCCGGAGATGACGAGCGCCATCTTGCGGCTGGCCTCGTCGATCATCTCGTCGCCGAGCATCGCCGAGCCCTTCTTGCCGCCCGCCTCGGACGTGTAGTAGTCGTACGCGTCCAGGATCAGCTCGGCGTGGTCGAAGTCCTCCTGGGAGGGCGAGAACACCTCGTTGGCCGCGTCGACCTGACCGGGGTGCAGCACCCACTTGCCGTCGAAGCCCAGCGCCGCGGCACGGCCGGCCACCTCACGGAAGCCGTCCACGTTCTTGATCTGCAGGTACGGGCCGTCGATCGCCTGGAGGTCGTTGGCACGGGCCGCCATCAGGATCTTCATCAGGATGTAGTGGTACGCGTCGGCCGGGTAACCGGGCGGCTGCTCGCCGACGACCAGCGACTTCATGTTGATGGACGCCATGAAGTCGGCCGGGCCGAAGATGATCGTCTCGATGCGCGGCGAGGCCTGCGCGATCGCGTTGACGTTGTTGAGGCCCTGGGCGTTCTCGATCTGCGCCTCGATGCCGATCCGGCCGACCTCGAAGCCCATCGTCTTCTCGATCTGGGTCAGCAGCAGGTCCAGCGCCACGACCTGCTCCGCGTTCTGGACCTTGGGCAGCATGATGCAGTCCAGGTTCGGGCCCGCGCCCTCGACGACGGTGACGACGTCGCGGTACGTCCACTCCGTGGTCCAGTCGTTGACCCGCACGACCCTGGTCTTGCCCGTCCAGTCACCCTCGTTGAGGAACTTGACGATGGTGTGCCGGGCCTCCGGCTTGGCCAGCGGCGCGCACGCGTCCTCCAGGTCCAGGAAGACCTGGTCGGCGGGGAGGCCCTGGGCCTTCTCCAGGAAGCGCGGGTTGGAACCGGGGACCGCCAGGCAGGAGCGGCGCGGGCGGAGACGGTTGACGGTCGTCATGCGGGGACCTCCACAGGGTCGAGCTTGTTCGCTTTACGGATCTCGTCGACGATACGGCCGATGATCTCCGTGATACCGAAGTCCTTCGGTGTGAAGACGGCGGCGACTCCCGCACGCTTCAGTTCGGCGGCGTCGGCACTCGGGATGATCCCGCCGACGATGACCGGAATGTCGGAGGCGCCCGCCTCGCGCAGCCGGGCCAGCACGTCCGGCACCAGCTCGGCGTGCGAACCGGACAGGATCGACAGACCGACGCAGTGCACGTCCTCCGCGAGCGCGGCGTTCACGATCTGCTCGGGGGTCAGCCGGATGCCCTGGTAGACCACCTCGAAACCGGCGTCACGCGCGCGTACCGCGATCTGCTCGGCGCCGTTGGAGTGCCCGTCCAGGCCCGGCTTGCCCACCAGCAGCCGCAGCCGCCCGGCGCCCAGCTCGTCCGCCGTCCGCGTCACCTTCGCGCGCACGGCGGCGAGCGGGGTGCCCTCCTCGGCGGCGATCGCGACCGGCGCGGACGACACGCCCGTCGGCGCCCGGAACTCGCCGAAGACGTCCCGCAGCGCCCACGACCACTCGCCGGTGGTGACACCCGCGCGGGCGCACTCCAAGGTGGCCTCGAACAGGTTGGCGTCCCCGGCCGCGGTGGCCTTCAGACGGGCCAGCGCCTCCTGGGCGCGGGTCTCGTCCCGGTTGTCGCGCCACTCGTGGAGCTTCGCCACGACCCGCGCCTCGTTGGCCGGGTCCACCGTCATGATGGCGGTGTCCAGGTCGGCGGTGAGCGGGTTGGGCTCGGTCGTCTCGAAGATGTTGACGCCGACGATCTTCTCCTCGCCGGCCTCGATCCGGGCCCGCCGCTCGGCGTGCGAGGACACCAGCTGCGACTTGAGGTAGCCCGACTCGACGGCTGCCATCGCGCCGCCCATCTCCTGGATCCGGTCGATCTCCGCCAGGCACTCCTCGACCAGGGCGTCCACCTTGGCCTCGATGACGTGCGAGCCCGCGAAGATGTCCTCGTACTCCAGCAGGTCGCTCTCGTGCGCCAGCACCTGCTGGATGCGCAAGCTCCACTGCTGGTCCCACGGCCGGGGCAGGCCCAGGGCCTCGTTCCAGGCCGGGAGCTGGACGGCACGCGCGCGTGCGTCCTTCGACAGCGTCACGGCGAGCATCTCCAGGACGATGCGCTGGACGTTGTTCTCCGGTTGCGCCTCGGTCAGGCCGAGCGAGTTGACCTGCACGCCGTAGCGGAATCGGCGGTGCTTGGGGTCCTCGATGCCGTACCGCTCACGCGTGATCTTGTCCCAGATGCGGCCGAAGGCGCGCATCTTGCACATCTCCTCGACGAACCGGACGCCCGCGTTCACGAAGAAGGAGATGCGCGCGACCACATCGCCCTTGCGCTCCTCCGGCACCTGCCCGGAGGCGAACACCGCGTCGAGGACGGCGATCGCCGTCGACATGGCGTACGAGATCTCCTGGACCGGCGTGGCGCCCGCCTCCTGCAGGTGGTAACTGCAGATGTTGATCGGGTTCCACTTGGGGATGTGGTTCACCGTGTAGGTGATCATGTCGGTGGTCAGCCGCAGCGACGGACCGGGCGGGAAGACGTGCGTCCCGCGCGACAGGTACTCCTTGACGATGTCGTTCTGCGTCGTCCCCTGGAGCTTGGTGATGTCCGCGCCCTGCTCCTCCGCGACCACCTGGTACAGCGCCAGCAGCCACATGGCGGTGGCATTGATGGTCATGGAGGTGTTCATCTGCTCCAGGGGGATGTCCTGGAACAGCCGGCGCATGTCACCGAGGTGCGAGACCGGGACCCCGACCCGGCCCACCTCCCCGCGGGCGAGGATGTGGTCCGGGTCGTAGCCGGTCTGCGTCGGCAGGTCGAAGGCGACCGACAGACCGGTCTGGCCCTTGGCGAGGTTGCGCCGGTACAGCTCGTTGGACGCCTCGGCGGTCGAGTGACCGGCGTACGTCCGCATGAGCCAGGGGCGGTCCTTCTTCCGTTCCGTCATCAGATGTTCCGGAAGCGGTTGATGGCGTCGATGTGCTTGTCCCGCATCTCCTGGTTCTTCACGCCCATGCCCTCCTCGGGGGCCAGGCACAGGACGCCGACCTTGCCCTGGTGGAGGTTGCGGTGGACGTCGTACGCGGCCTGGCCGGTGTCCTCCAGCGCGTACGTCTTCGACAGCGTCGGGTGGATCTTGCCCTTGGCGATCAGGCGGTTGGCCTCCCACGCCTCGCGGTAGTTCGCGAAGTGCGAGCCGATGATGCGCTTCAGCGACATCCACAGGTAGCGGTTGTCGTACTCGTGCATGTAGCCCGAGGTCGAGGCGCAGGTGGTGATGGTGCCGCCCTTGCGGGTGACGTAGACGGACGCGCCGAAGGTCTCGCGGCCCGGGTGCTCGAAGACGATGTCGATGTCCTCGCCGCCGGTGAACTCGCGGATGCGCTTGCCGAAGCGCTTCCACTCCTTGGGGTCCTGGGTGCGCTCGTCCTTCCAGAACTTGTAGCCCTCGGCGCTGCGGTCGATGATCGCCTCGGCGCCCATCGCGCGGCAGATGTCCGCCTTCTGCTCGCTGGAGACCACACAGATCGGGTTGGCGCCACCGGCGAGGGCGAACTGGGTGGCGTACGACCCGAGGCCGCCGCTCGCGCCCCAGATGAGCACGTTGTCGCCCTGCTTCATCCCGGCGCCGTTGCGGGAGACGAGCTGGCGGTAGGCGGTGGAGTTCACCAGGCCCGGGGCCGCCGCCTCCTCCCAGCTCAGGTGGTCGGGCTTGGGCATGAGCTGGTTGGACTTGACGAGCGCGATCTCCGCGAGGCCGCCGAAGTTGGTCTCGAAGCCCCAGATGCGCTGCTCGGGGTCGAGCATCGTGTCGTTGTGGCCGTCACTGGACTCCAGCTCGACGGACAGGCAGTGCGCGACGACCTCGTCGCCGGGCTGCCAGGCGTTGACGCCGGGGCCGGTGCGCAGGACGACGCCCGCCAGGTCGGAGCCGATGATGTGGTAGGGCAGGTCGTGGCGCTTGGTGAGCTCGGAGAGCCTGCCGTACCGCTCCAGGAAGCTGAAGGTGGAGACCGGCTCGAAGATGGAGGTCCACACGGAGTTGTAGTTGACCGAGGACGCCATGACGGCCACCAGCGCCTCGCCCGGGCCCAGCTCGGGCAGCGGCACGTTGTCGACGTGCAGCGACTTGCGCGGGTCCTTCTCGCGCGTGGTGAGACCGGCGAACATCTCGGTCTCGTCCTTGTGCACGGTCACCGCGCGGTAGGACTCGGGGAGGGGCAGAGCGGCGAAGTCCGCGGACGTGGTGTCCGACGACTGAATCGCGTCCAGGATTTCCTTCACGGTGTTGCCTCCGGCGAAGAACGTCTTTGAGGGGAGACGTTGAGGGGAACGTCGGGGAATTGCTGCTGTGGAGGTGTGCCGTCGGTTCGGCCGGGTGGTGCTGGCAGCGCTGGGTGGTGCGCAGAAGTTGCCTGTGACGCAGGCGTCCGGGCGCGCGAGGCGCGATGGCCTTGCGGGGACAGCCGGCGTACGAGATGTCTCTGCACGCCGGCCGCCCGGACAACGACAACGTATGACACCGTGTGCCAGGCCGCAAGGCACTGAGTGCCAACAATTTCTCTCAGATGCAATCCACCGTTCACAGATGAGCGATGATCGATCGACTCTAGGCCCTCCGGCGGGCCGCAGGTACGACAAAACGCCCGCCGAGCCCGACGGAAGCGTCGGGCCCGGCGGGCGTAAGACCACCGGAGTGGGGGAGCGGAAGGCGCTCAGCGAGTCTTGAGGGTCCGCTCGATGGTTCGCATGATCTCGTCCAGCGGCGTGTCCGTGCGGGCCACCGTGACCAGTACGTCGCCAGTGGTGCTCGCCGTCGCGGCCGGGGGCTTGGTGGGGTTCGTCGCGCCGGCGGCGCGCCCCGCGCCTATCCCGGTGCCGAACGTGTCCCGGACGATGGCGAAGGCATGGTCGAGCTGCGCCTCCACGTCCCCCTGGCCGCCCGCCCGCAGCCAGCGGCGCAGCACGTGGTTGTGCGCCGTGACGACCGCCGACGCCGCCACCTCCGCCAGCAGCGGGTCGTCATTGCCGTCATGGTGGTCCCGCTCGTCGAAGTGGCCCAGCAGATAGCGGGTGAACAGCCGCTCGTAACGGGCCACCGAGGCGATCTCCCGCTCCCGGAGGGTGGGCACCTCGCGAGTGAGGCGGTAGCGCTCCACCGAGACCGCCGGGGACGCCGCGTACATCTTCATGACTTCCTTGATGCCACGGCAGACCGTGTCCAGCGGGTGCTCGTGCGCGGGGGCGGCGTTCAGTACCGCCTCCGCCCGCACCAGGGTGTCGTCGTGGTCGGGGAAGATCGCCTCTTCCTTGGAGCGGAAGTGGCGGAAGAAGGTGCGCCGGGCGACCCCGGCCGCGGCGGCGATCTCGTCGACCGTCGTCGCTTCGTACCCCTTCGTCGCGAAGAGTTCCATGGCCGCAGCCGCCAGCTCGCGGCGCATCTTGAGTCGCTGGGCGGCGGCGCGGCTGCCCGCGGCACTCTCGGGGGCATCGGGCGTGGCGGTGGCACGGGGTGACTTGGCGGGCTGGGACATGACCTGAACGTACTGCATCTGTGCAGGAGACCGCGCCTGTGGGGCGGGGTCGCCCGCCGGGCCACCGGCCCGGTCGAGCAACCCGCCCCACTCCCCGTACGGCTCAGCGCCGGGCATATTCGCGGAAGCCACGCCCCGTCTTGCGGCCGAGGCAGCCCGCCGCCACCAGGTGCTCCAGGAGCGGCGCGGGCGCCAGGCCCGGGTCGCGGAACTCGCGGTGCAGGACCTTCTCGATCGCCAGCGAGACATCGAGCCCGACCACGTCGAGGAGCTCGAAGGGCCCCATCGGGTAACCGCCGCCCAGCTTCATCGCGGCGTCGATGTCGTCGAGCGAGGCGTAGTGCTGCTCGACCATCTTGATCGCGTTGTTCAGGTACGGGAAGAGCAGAGCGTTCACGATGAAACCGGCCCGGTCGCCGCAGTCCACCGCGTGCTTGCGGATCTTCGCCGTGACCTCGCGGACGGTGGCGTGGACGTCGTCGGCGGTCAGGACCGTACGGACCACCTCGACCAGCTTCATGGCCGGGGCCGGGTTGAAGAAGTGCATCCCGATCACGTCCTGCGGGCGCGAGGTGGCGCGGGCGCAGGCGACGACGGGGAGGGAAGACGTCGTGGTGGCCAGCACCGCGCCCGGCTTGCACACCTTGTCCAGGGTCGCGAACAGCTGCTGCTTGATCTCCAGGTCCTCGGCGACCGCCTCCACCGCCAGGTCCACGTCGGCGAAGGAGTCCAGCGAGCCGGCGGGGCTGACACGGGCCAGCGTCTCGTCCCGCGCCTCGGCCGTCATCCGGCCCTTGTCGACCGAGCGGGCCAGGGACTTGGCGATCCGGGCCTTGGCGGTCTCGGCCTTCTCGAGGGAGCGGGCGGCGAGCACCACGTCGTACCCGGCCTTCGCGAACACCTCGGCGATACCGCTCGCCATGGTGCCCGAGCCGGCGACACCGACGGAGCGGACCTCGCGGGCCGGGCCCGTGCCGGCGGTCTCCAGCGGGGTCAGCGCGTCCCGCACCACGACACCGCTGCCCGGCGCCTCATAGGTGTAGAAGCCGCGCCCGGACTTGCGGCCGGTGAGACCCGCCTCGCTGAGCTGCTTCAGGATCGGCGCGGGAGCGTGCAGCCGGTCGCGGGACTCGGCGTACATGGCGTCCAGAACGGTACGGGCGGTGTCGATGCCGATCAGGTCCAGCAGGGCGAGCGGACCCATCGGCAGGCCGCAGCCCAGCTTCATCGCGGCGTCGATGTCCTCGCGGGAGGCGTACTTGGCCTCGTACATCGCGGCGGCCTGGTTCAGGTAGCCGAACAGGAGGCCGTCCGCGACGAAACCGGGCCGGTCGCCGACCGCGACCGGCTCCTTGCCGAGCTGGTGGGCGAGGTCGGTGACTGCGGCGACGGCCTGCGGGGCGGTCAGCACCGAGGAGACCACCTCGACCAGCTTCATCGCCGGGGCCGGGTTGAAGAAGTGCAGGCCGAGCACCCGCTCGGGACGCGCGGAGTCGGCGGCCAGGCGGGTCACGGACAGGGCGTTCGTACCGGTGGCGACGATCGCGTCGGGTCGGACGATGGAGTCCAGCGCACGGATGACCTGCTGCTTGACCTCGTACGACTCGGGCACCACCTCGATGACGAGGTCGGCGTCGGCCGCCGCCTGGAGGTCGGAGAAGGTACGGAACCGGGCGAGGATGTCGCGCCGCTCCTCCTCGGTGATCCGCTCCCGCGCCACGGAGCGGGCGGTGGCGGTCTCCAGGGTGGTGATCGCGCGGGCGGCGGCGGCCTCGCTGATGTCGATACCGATGACTTCGCGCCCGGCCCGGGCCAGGACCTCGGCTATACCGGTGCCCATGGTGCCGAGACCGACGACGGCGATGGTGAGAGGGGTGTCCATCACGGGACTCCAGGGATGAGTGACGACTGATGAGGGGCGCGCGCAGGGGTACGACCGGGAGGCGGCGTACGCGGGTGCGTGCGGAAGGCAGCGCAGGGCGTGCTGTCGCGGTGAGGGAGGACCGACGGACTCTGTCCCGGAGTCACGTCGTACAAGGTGCCGAACCGACAAGGCACTCGCGGCGGCTGCGTCACCAGGCCGCCGTGAGGGGTGCGGGTGTGTCCCGCTCACCTGAGGTTAACCGGCCAGTAACGAGCGCGCCAGTCCTGGGAAGTGGGTCGAATGTGTGATGTGGATCGCGGTGGGGCCGGATACTGACAGCCATGGACGCCATGGATGCGAGGGACGCGGCGGGGCCCGTCGACGGCGTGGAGCGGGAGGGCGACGCGGCACCGGTGCGCCGCGCCAGGAGGTGCGGCCCGCCGCCGACGGATGGCGCGGAGCGGGCGACTCCGGCCGGAGCGGCGGGGGCCGTGGAGGCTGCGGAGGGCGTGGGGGCGGCGGGGGCGGAAGTGTCGGCTGATGACGCGGGGGCGGCGGGCGCTGCGGTGTCGGCTGATGGCGCGGGGGCGGTGGGTGCGGCGGGGGTGGTGGTGTCGGCGGATGGTGCGGGGGCGGCCGTGCCGACGGGTGGCGCGGACGTGGCGGGTGGTGCGGAGGCGGCAGGTGGTGGGGCGGCAGGTGGTGGGGCGGCGGGCGATGCGGGGACGGCGGTGCCGGTGGGGGCGGCCGTGCCGACGGGTGGTGGGGAGGTGGCGGTGCTGGTGGGGGCGGCCGTGCCGACGGGTGGTGCGGGGGCCGTGGGTGCTGCCGATACCGGGGACGGCAGCGAGGCGGCGGAGGGCGTGGACGAGGAGTTCAGGTCGCTCATGCACCGGCTGCGGGACGAGGCCGGTGGCTCGCCCGCGTACGAACGGCTCGTCGGCGCCCGGGATCCGGACGAGCTCGCCGCCGTCCTCGTCCGGCCGGGGCAGCCGTTGTGGGCCCGCGAGATCGCGGCCTTCCGGCTCGGCCTCGCCGGTGACCGGCGCGCCTTCGAGGCGCTGGTCCTCCTCCTCAACCACCGGGACCCGGAGCGCTGTGTCTCCGCCGCGTACGCCCTGGCCCGGCTCGGCGACCCGCGCACGCCGAGGGCCGCGGCCGCGCTCGCCACCAACGAGCTGCGCGTGGCCTACGCCCTGCTGCCGGTGCGGCTGCTCACACAACTGCGCGCACCCGAGTCCGTGCCCGCGCTCGTCACCGTCCTGGAGCGCCGCCTGGCCCCTGGTGACCCCTACTGGCGGGTGGGCGTGGCCTGCGCGGAAGGGCTCGGCGCCCTGGGCGACCCCAGCGCCCGCCCGGTGCTCGAAGCCGCCTGTGCCCACCCCCGCCTCGCCGCGGCGGCCGTGGCCGCCCTGCGGCGCCTGCCCCGTCGGACGGAGCAGCCACCGTCCTGACGGGCGCTCAGGCGGAGAGGCGGCGGACGTACCGGAGCTCCGACACCGTGACGCCCGCCACGTGCCAGGGCTCCTCCGCGCCGTCCGGTGCGAACCCGGCCTTCTCGTAGAAGCGCCGCGCGCGGGCGTTGTCCCTCACCACCCACAGCCGCAGCGCCCCGTACCCGTCGGCTGCCGCGCGGGCCACCGTCTCCTCCATGAGGGCACGTCCCACGCCGGTCGAGAGCTGGTCCGGCCGCGCGTACAGCGCGTACAGCTCGCCGTCCCCCGTAGCCGACCCGTCCCGGTTCGGCCCGTAGCACGCCCAGCCGACCACCGAACCGGCGCGTTCCGCCACCACATTGACATGACGGGTGCCGTCCTCGGTGAAGTGCTTGCGGCGGGTCTCCGCGTCCGCCTCGACGCTCATCGCGCGCAGGTACCACGCCGGTATCAGACCGTCGTAGGCGAACAGCCAGCCCCGCACCCGGACCTCGGCGACGGCCTCGCAGTCGCCCTCCACCATGTCCCGGACCCGGACGGCGGTCTCCGTCATGGCCGGGGCCCCTCGGGAAGGACCGCGAACGCCTCTATCTCCACGAGCAGTTCGGGCCGGAACAGCGCCGAGACCTGCACCGCCGAGCTCGCCGGCGGGCGCGCCGTGTCGATCACCTCGTCCCGGGCGGCCCGCACCGCCGGGAGGTGGGCCACGTCCGTGACGAAGTACGTCAGCTTCACCACGTCGTCGAAACCCGCGCCCGCCGCGGCCAGGCACCGCCGCAGGTTCTCGAAGACCTGGCGAGCCTGGGCGCCCGCGTCGCCCTCGCCGACCACCCGGCCGTCCGCGTCGAAGGCGCACTGGCCGGATATCGCGATGAACCGGCCGCTGCCCCAGACGACATGGCTGTATCCGGAGCCGGGGGCGACCCCGTCAGGGGCGTGCACATGCGTGAGGTGATCGCTCATGGGTCTCATCCTCGCGCACGCCACTGACAGTCGGCCGTCACCCCCGGTGTCCCAGCAGTCCGTGCAGCGCCGCGCCACCGGTCCGGCCCGCCGGCCCCGCGGCTCCCGTCCTGGCAGGCTGCGGATCGGGCACCGCCGCGCACACCGCGTCCGCCTCGGCCCCCTGCCCGCCGACCCGGGGCACCTCGCCCGTCTCCAGGTACCGCACCAGGTGCCGGTCCAGGCAGGCGTTGCCGCCCAGCGTGATCGCGTGGTTGCCACCGCCCCGCTCCACGACCAGGCGCGAGCCGCGCAGCTTCCGGTGGACGGCGACGCCGCCCTCGTACGGAGTGGCGGCGTCCTCCGTCGCCTGGAACAGCAGCACGGGCGGCACGGCGTCGTTCGTGAGGTCGGGGGCCGTCATGGACGCGACCGGCCAGAAGGCGCAGGGCGCGTTGTACCAGGCGTTGTTCCAGGTGGAGAAGGGCGCCTTGCCGTACACGCCCCAGTTGTCCCGGTGCCAGACCCCCCAGTCCCTGGGCCAGTGGGCGTCACGGCACTGCACGGCCGCGTAGACCGAGTAGCTGTTGTCGTCCGCCGCGTCGGACGCCGCCAGCGTCTTGTGGGCGGCGACGAGCGGGTCCGTGTCCCCGTCGTTCACGTACGCCGAGAACGCCTCGGCGAGCGTGGGCCAGAAGCCGTTGAAGTATCCGCCCGGCAGGAAGGTGTCCTCCAGTTCGGCCGGGCCGACCTTGCGGCCCGCCGGCTTCTTCCGCAGCGCCTCCCGCATCGCGTACCAGCGCGCCTCGACCTTCGCCGGGTCGGTGCCCAGCCGGTAGGTCCTGTGGTGCTTGGCCACCCATGCCATGAACGCCTTGTGGCGGGCGTCGAAGGCCATGTCCTGCGCGAGGTTGAGGCGGTACCAGACCCCGTGCGGGTCGACCACCGAGTCCAGCACCATCCTGCGCAGACGCTGCGGGAACAGCTTGGCGTAGACGGTGCCGAGGTAGGTCCCGTACGAGTAGCCGAAGAAGTTGATCCTCTTCGCGCCGAGTGCCTGCCGTACGACATCGAGGTCCCGGGCCACGTCCACCGTGCTCATGTGCCGCAGCAGGTCGCCGTGCTTGTCGCCGCACGCCCTGGCGAACGACGCCGCCCTCGCCAGGTTGACCCGCTCGTCGCGCTGGTCGCGCGGCACCGAGTCCGGCCGGACGGGTGTGAAGTAGCCGGGCTTGCAGTCGAGCGCCGGCCTGCTCGCGCCCACGCCCCGCGGGTCGAAGCCGATGACGTCGTACTGCGCCGCCACCTTCTCCGGCAACGACGCCGCCACGAATCCGGCCATGGAGCGTCCGGCGGCGCCCGGGCCGCCGGGATTGACGAGCAGGGGCCCCTGGAAGGTCCTGGCGGTGTGCGGGACGCGGGAGAGCGCGAGGGTGATCCGCTCGCCGCCCGGGTCACCGTGGTCCAACGGCACCCGTAGCGTCGCGCACTGCAGCCTCGGGTACTGCTTGGTGGCGCACCCCTCCCACACGAGCGGGCTCGTCGGCTCCTTGGCGACCGGCTGCGCCGCCGAAGGCACGGCGGTGACCGCCCCCGCCACCAACGCCCCGGCGGCGATCAGCACTCCTGCGCGTTTCTGCATACGGGCCTCCCGGGCGAGCGGAACGACGGGTCGCGACGATGCGCCGCGACGACGGGCCGCCAGGGCATGCGGCCCTCGGCGGATCGTCCCCGCATTCCGGCCCGGACGGGCACGCCCGGGGCAGACTTGACCCGATCAGAGGAGGGTGAGCTGCGTGGGCCCCGGTTCCGACGGCTGCCGTCCCGGCGTGACGGGCGGCGTCGTGACACGCCGGGAAGCCCCCCGTCGCGCGGGGCCTATGCCGAACTCGTCCGCCAGTTCGTGCACCTGACGGGTGATCCGGCGCTGGTACCACTTCGGGGCGTAGGCCCCGTCCGCGTACAGCCGCTCGTAGCGCCGCACCAGGTGGGGGTGGAGCCGGTTCAGCCACGCCATGAACCACTCCCGCGCCCCCGGCCGCAGGTGCAGGACGAGGGGGGTGACCGACGTAGCCCCGGAGGCGGCGATGGCGCGCACGGTGGCGCGCAGCTGATCGGGGTGGTCGCCGAGGAAGGGGATCACGGGGGCCATCAGCACCCCGCAGCCGATGCCGTGGTCGGTCAGCGTGCGGACGACGTCGAGGCGGCGCTCCGGGGCGGGGGTGCCGGGCTCGACGGTCCTCCACAGTTCGTGGTCGGTGAAGCCCACGGAGACGGAGATGCCGACGTCGGTGACCTCGGCGGCCTGGAGCAGCAGGTCCAGGTCCCGGAGGATCAGCGTCCCCTTGGTGAGGATGGAGAAGGGGTTCGCGTGGTCCCGCAGCGCGGAGATGATGCCGGGCATCAGCCGGTAGCGGCCCTCGGCGCGCTGGTAGCAGTCGACGTTCGTGCCCATGGCGATGTGCGCGCCCTGCCAGCGCGGTGAGGCGAGCTGCTTGCGCAGCAGCTCCGGCGCGTTGATCTTCACCACGATCTGCGAGTCGAACCCGAGGCCGGTGTCGAGGTCCAGATAGCTGTGCGTCCTGCGGGCGAAGCAGTACACGCACGCGTGCGTGCAGCCCCGGTACGGGTTGACGGTCCACTCGAACGGCATGCGCGAGGCACCTGGCACCCGGTTCACGATCGACCGGGCCCGCACCTCGTGGAAGGTGATCCCCCGGAACTCCGGGGTGTCGAACGTGCGTGTGGTCACGGCGTCCGTTCCGAACAGCACGGTGTCCCCGGTGGGGGTCTCACTCAGGTTGTCCCAGCGCATGGACGCCTCCTCGGGTAGCACTGCCCCCACAATAGAACACATGTTCCCATGATTGCCTCGGGCGGGCCTCCCGGATTTGGGCGCCCACCCGGCAGGTGGTTGGCTTGTGCCTCCCCTTAGGTATCGAGTGCTGGAGGACATGGCATGGCGCAGGTCGAGGCCACGACGGAGCGGGTCATCTCGGCGGACGCGGAGACGGTGTTCGACGCGCTGGCCGACTACAAGGAGACCCGCGGGAAGCTGCTGCCCGAGCACTTCAGCGAGTACGAGGTGCGCGAGGGCGGCGACGGCGAGGGCACTCTCGTCCACTGGAAGCTCCAGGCCACCAGCAAGCGCATCCGGGACTGCCTGCTGGAGGTCACGGAGCCGAGCGACGGCCGGCTCGTCGAGAAGGACCGCAACTCCTCCATGGTCACCACATGGACCGTCACTCCGGCCGGTGAGGGCCGCTCGAAGGCCGTCGTTTCCACCGTGTGGAACGGTGCGGGCGGGATCGGCGGCTTCTTCGAGAGGGCCTTCGCCCCCAAGGGGCTCGGCCGCATCTACGACCAGGTGCTCGCCAACCTCGCCGCCGAGGTCGAGAAGTAACGCGTCATGGTCACCGGTTCGGGTGGTCTTCCCTCCCGGTCCCCGGCGCGCGTGTACGCCCCGGCGCGCGAAGGGTCGGGGGAAAGCGCCTGATGAGCGCCGCGACGCTCCGCGTGCCCGGCGCCCGCCCCCACCCGTAACCCCGTAATGCCCCGCTTGCTCCCCCTCGGCGCGCAATGCGAAGAATGGCGCGCCGCGTCGGCGCGACTGAGGGGAGCAGGTTCGTGGGTGGGAGCAGGCTGGCGAACGACGGCCACACACCGCCTGCCTGGGGGCAGTCCGGAACACCCGCCCGGGGGGCGGGCCCTCGTCCCGTCTCGGGCAGGGCCTCCGAGGCCGCTCCGGGGCCGGCCGACCGGGGGCGCGGCGCCGCCTCCCACTGGCCGTCGGCGGGCGGTGCACAACCGCCCGCACAGGACGGCGGCCAACGGCACGCCCATGGGCGCGGCCCTGAAACCGCCCCTTGGGTGGTGGCCCCGGAGGCAGCTCCAGGGATGGCCTCGGAGGCGGCCCCGGGCGCGGTACCGGTCCCGGACGCGGTGCCGGGGGCTGTCTCCGACGCGGTGCCGGTTGCCGCGCATGGTCCGGCGTCGGCGAAGGGTACCGGGCGGGACGGCCTTGAAACCGGGGCGGGCGGGGGCGCCGGGCTGGGCGGAGGCGCCATGTCCGGCGGAGGCGCTGGGGCGGGCGGAGGCGCCAGGTCGGGCAGGAGCGTCACGTCCGGCGGAGGTGCCACGTCGGACGGGGCGTCAGGTGGCGGGGGCGCCACCCTCCTCGGCCCCGCGCGCGTACGGCTCGTTTTCTTCGGGCTCGTCCTCGCCCTGCTGCTCGCCGTGCTGGAGCAATTGATCACCGCCACCGCTCTTCCGGCCATCGGCGCCGAACTCCACGGGCGGGGCCGGGCTGCCTGGGCGGTGACCGCCTACCTCCTCGCCGTCACCGTCACCCTCCCCGTCCACGGCAAGCTCGGTGACCTCTACGGGCGCAAAGCCGTCTTCCAGTTCGCCCTGGTCGTGTTCCTGGCCGGTTCGGCGCTGGCGGGCTGGTCGCGCGACATGGACCAGCTCGTTGCGTTCCGCGCCGTCCAGGGCGTCGGCGCCGGCGGTCTGCTGGCCGGCGCGCAGGCGATCACCGCCGACCTCGTCCCCGCCCGCCGGCGCGGCCGCTTCCTGGGCCTCCTGGGCGCCGCCCTGGGCCTCGCCACGCTGTCCGGTCCGCTCCTCGGCGGGCTCGTCACCGAACATCTGTCCTGGCGCTGGTGCTTCTGGGCCACCGTCCCGCCGGGCCTGCTCGCGCTGCTCGTCGTCGGGGCGGCACTCCCACGGCTCGCTCCGCCGAAGTCCGCAGCCCGGCGACGCCCGGACGTCCTCGGCGCGCTCCTGCTCGCGGCCGCCTCCACCTTCCTGGTGCTCCTCGCCGGTTGGGGCGGTACGGAGTACGCCTGGGACTCCCGCGTCGTCCTGGGCCTGGCCTGCGGCGCGGCGGGGACCATTCTGCTGTTCGTCGTGGTGGAGCACTACGCGCCGGACCCCCTCGTCCCGCTCCGGCTGTTCCGCGACTCCACCTTCGTGGTCGGCGGCCTCGTCGGCACCACCGCCGGCGTCGCGCTCTTCGTCGTCGCCGACTGCCTGCCCGCCTTCTTCCGGCTGACCGGTGGCGCGGACGCCGCCGAGGCCGGGCTGCTGATGCTGCCGATGGCGGCCGGCATCGTCACCGGCTCCCTCCTCTCCGGACACCTCATCGGCCGGACCGGCCGCTACACGGTCCACCCGGTGCTCGGCGGCGCCGTGTCGGTGGTCGGCATGTGGCTGATGTCCCGGCTGGAGCCGGACACACCACGCGTGACGCACAGCGTCTGGCAGGCCGTGCTCGGTGTCGGCATCGGCCTCGTCCTGCCCGCCCTCGTCCTCGCCGTCCAGAACGCCGCACCCCCCGCCGCCCTGGGCGCCGCCACCAGTGCCCACACCCATGTCCGGTGGATCGGCGGCTGTGCCGGCGCCGCCGCCCTCGGGGCGCTCTTCACCCATCGCCTCGACCACGCCCTCGGCAGCCGCCTCCCCAGCGGTGCCGAGCTGCCGGGCCCGTGGTCCGTCACCCCGCACGCCGTCGAGGCGCTGCCGCCCGCACTTCGGGACGCCTACATCGAGGCGTACGCCGAGACCATGCCGCGGACCCTCCTCCACCTGGTGCCGGTCCTGGGGCTCGGCCTGCTCATCGCCTTCTTCCTCAAGGAGAAACCGCTGGTGACCCACGACGCTCGCACCGCCGTACCCGCGCCCCGCACCGCGTCGGGGCTCAGCGCCGGAGTCCCGGTCCGCGGCACCGTCCGGCACCTCGACGGGGCCCGCGTGCCGCGTGCCGCCCTCACCCTCATCGACGTGCGAGGACAGCAGGTCGGACGCGGGGCGAGCGGCGACGACGGGCGGTACACGCTCAGCGTCCCCGGCGGCGGTTCGTACGTGATGATCGCGGCGGCCGGCGGCCACCAGCCCCAGGCCGTCCCCGTCACGGTCGGCGAACGACCGGTCGAGATCGATGTCGTACTCGGCGGCGCCGGCCGCCTCGCCGGGACCGTCCACACCGCCGACGGCACTCCCGTACGCGATGCCGCGGTCACCCTGACCGACGTACGCGGGGAGGTCGTCGCCGGTACCCGTACCGGACGGGACGGGAGCTACGTCCTCGACGCGCTCGTCGCGGGGGAGTACACCCTGGCCGCGAGCGCCCCCGTCTACCGGCCCGTCGCGCTGCCCGTGAGCGTCCAGGCGGCACGCGAGACCCGCCAGGACATCGAGCTGGCCGGCGGAGCGGTGCTGCGCGGGACGGTACGGGCACCCGACGGCAGGTCCGTGGAGGACGCGCGCGTGACCCTGCTCGACGCGGCCGGAAACGTCGTCGACACCCTCACCACGGGCCCCGACGGCACATTCCGCTTCGGGGACCTCCCATCCGGCGAGTACACCGTGATCGCGGCCGGATACCCGCCGGTGGCCACCGTGCTGCGGGTCGCGGGAGGCGGGCACGCCGAGCGCGATCTCCGTCTGGGCCACGAGGATTGACGACGGGTCAGTTCCGTGGATGCCCGGCGCACAACGGCGCACGGGCCGTACCGTGGGGACACGGCCGCGGGTTCGCGGCGCGCCGGGAAGGAGCCTTCCACCATGGACAGTGGCGTTCCGCAGCCGAGGCCCGCGCCGGGTCCCGCGGGCGCGAGGGACGCGGCGGGCGCGGCGGGCCGGATTCCGCTTGCTGTGGTCGTCGTCGACGGGGACGGCCTGGTGTCCCACTGGTCGACCGGCGCGCGTAGGCTGTTCGGCCACGCCAAGGACGCCGCGGTGGGCCGGCACGCCGTCGAGCTGCTCCCCGTCTCCGGAGCCCTGGACCGGGACGGTCCTTTCTCGGCGGACGACGGATCCCTTGACCGGGACGGTCCGTACGCGGCGGACGACAGCGTCCTGGACCGGGACGGTCCGTACGCGGCGGACGACGGCGCCCCTGACCGGGACGACCCCTACTCACCGGACCACGACCCGGGGCCGGCCCTGGATGCCGCGCTGGACGCCTCCCGCGGCGGGCTCACGTCCTACCCGACAGCCGGCCGCGCCCGGCTCTCCGAACCGGGACGGGAGCGCGTGGACGTCCTGTGGTGGGCCTACCCCCTGGTCGGCCCCGGCCCCGAACGGCTGCTGGTCCTCGCGGCGGACGCGGCCCAGTTCCGGGGCGACACCGCGGACCAGGAGCACTTCGAGCGCATCGCTCCCGGCTTCGCCCTGCACACCGACTTCCCCGGCTCCGACGAGCTGGCCCGCCGGCTCCCCGAGATCCTGCCGAGCATGAGCGTCCGGCAGGCCACCCGGATCGTCTCCCAGGTCCTCGAACTGGGCTACCCCGTCCTTGAATTCAGCCACCACGACCGCGTGCCCGTCACACCCGACTGGGGTGTGCCCCGGCGCGCGGAACGCGCCGCACGCGCGCGTGCCGACGGAAACGACCAGAAGCGGAACCCGGCGCACGACGTGGGGCAGGACCTCGAGTACGCGGCCGTGCGCGAGCGGCTGGAGTTCCTCAACGAGGTCAGCGGCCGCATCGGCTCCTCCCTCGACCTGGCCCGTACGATCCAGGAGGTCAGCGCGGCCGTGGTACCGCGCTTCACCGACGTCGCCGGGACCTACCTGCGCGAACAGGTCGTCGCCGGCGAGGGCTTCCCGGACGGGCCGCCGGACGCCACCACCCTGTGGCACCGGGTCGCCGTCGAGCACGTCGACGAACCCGGCCGCTGGGACGACGTCGTACCGGTCGGGGAGTCGATGCCGTTCCCCGTGCAGACCCCGTTCTTCCAGTGCATGACGACCGGCGAGCCCGTCCTCGTGCCGAGGATCAGCGAGGACATGGGCACCGCCATCGCCTCGCAGTTCGAGAAGCGCGACATCCGGCCGCTGATCACCGGCCGGTCCATGCTGGTCGTCCCCCTCAAGGCCCGTGACGTGGTGCTGGGGTTCATGATCCTGCTGCGCCACCCCGGGCGGGCCCTCTTCGACGACATGGACCGGGTGACCGGCGCGGAACTGGCCGCGCGCGCAGGGCTCGTCCTCGACAACGCCCGCATGTACACCTACCAGGAGAGCGTCGCGGAGCTGCTGCAGGACGCGATGCTGCCGCAGGTCCCCGCGCGCCTGGCGGGGTGCGACACCGCCACGCGCTACCTTCCCGGCACGCTGCTGGGGCGGGTGGGCGGCGACTGGTTCGACTCGATCAAGCTCCCCGGTTCCCGCACCGCCCTCGTCGTCGGCGACGTCATGGGGCACGGGCTGAACTCGGCCGCCATGATGGGCCAGTTGCGGACCGCCGTACAGACCATGGCGGGGCTCGACCTGCCGCCCGCCCGGCTGCTGCGCAACCTCGACGACCTGGCGCAGCGGCTCGGCGAGCACTACCTGGCGACCTGCCTGTACGCCGTGTACGACCCCGTCGCCGGGGAGCTGCTCATGGCGAACGCCGGCCATGTGCCGCCGGTGATCGTCCGCGCCGAGGACGGGCGGAGCGACCTGCTGGAACTGCCGACGGGCGCCCCGATCGGCGTCGGAGGGGTGCCGTTCGAGACCGTACGGGTACCGGTCGCGCCCGGCGACCGGCTCGTGATGTGCACCGACGGGCTGGTCGAGATGCGGGGCGAGGACATCGGCGTGGGCCTCGCCACGCTCTGCGAGTCGGCCGCCCATCCGGCGGCCTCCATGGACGACGCCTGTGACGCGATCATCCGGGCGCTGGGCGCCCGCGGCGGCCGCAAGGACGACGTCGCCCTGCTGATGGCCAGGCTGAGCGGCATCGCCCCCGAGGACGTCGCCCGGTGGGAGCTGGCCCCGGAGCCGCGCGAGGTGGCCCGGGCGCGTCGGCTGGTGCGGGAGCGGCTGACCGAGTGGGGACTGGACGAGGCGGCGGAGACCGTACGGCTGCTCGTCAGCGAACTGGTCACCAACGCCGTGCTCCATGCCGAGGGGGCGCGCCGGATCGAGGTGCGGCTGGTCCGGACCGACGTCCTGCTTTGCGAGGTCACGGATGACGGGCACACACTGCCGACACTGCTCGACACCGGATCCGCCGACGAGTACGGGCGGGGGCTGAGGGTGGTGAGCGCCTTGGCCGCCGAGTGGGGCGCGAGCCGGGCGGGGGAGGGGACGTCGGTGTGGTTCGAGCTGTCGCTTCCGGGAGAGCCGTCGGGTACGCCGTCGCGTATGCCGCCGGGAGAGCCGTCGGGCGGGCCGCCGGGAGAGCCGTCGGGTGGGCCGCCGGGAAGGAGCAGGCCGTGAGTGCGACCCGTCGCCACAAGGACGCCTGGGAGGGCTTCTGGAAGGAGGCGCCCGGCGAGGAGGGCGCCGTCCTCTGGGACGCGGAGCCGTCCTTGACGGCGGGCCCCCACGCCGACCTCCTCGCACCGCACCTGACGGCACCCGGCCTGCCACTCGTCGACCTGGGGTGCGGCAACGGCACCCAGACTCTGTTCCTCGCCGGCCGGTACGCGCGCGTGGTGGGCGTCGACGTGGCGGCCGCGGCGATCGAGCACGCGCGGCGCCGGGACGGGCGGACGGGCGTGGCCGCCGAGTTCCGGGTGCTCGACGCCGTGGACACGGAGGCCGTGCGCGAGCTGCACGCCGAGCTGGGCGACGCCAACGTGTACATGCGCGGTGTCCTGCACCAGGTCGAGCCGGGGCACCGCCAGGCCCTGGCCGACACGATCGCCACCCTGGTCGGGGAGCGGGGCCGTGCGTTCGTCGTCGAGCTCGCCGAGGCGGCGGGCAGGGCCCTCGGCGGCCTCGTCGCGAGCCCCTCGGGCCCGCCCCCCAAGCTCCGCCCGGTCCTCCGGCACGGGATCGCACCCGCCACGGTCGTCGACGCGGAGGTGCCGGAGTACTTCCGCACGGCAGGCCTCGCCGTACTCGCTTCGGGCCGGATGCCCCTGCACACGACGGAGTCCACCCCGGACGGGAGGCGGCTCACCCTGCCGTCGACGTGGTGGGTGACCGGCCGCGGCGCATGATGCCGTTGCGGCGGGTGCCGTGACGCGGACCGCCCGGGTGGCAGGACGTTCACCTGGGCGGGGGTCAGGATTCCTTGCCGCGGCCCGTCATCGCGTCGCGGAGGCGGTCGACGAGCCCGACGCTGGGGGCGAGCAGCTTGTTGGCCGGGGGC
Source organism: Streptomyces sp. NPDC041796 (assembly GCF_055590785.1). Lineage (NCBI taxonomy): Bacteria > Bacillati > Actinomycetota > Actinomycetes > Kitasatosporales > Streptomycetaceae > Streptomyces > Streptomyces sp. NPDC041796. Next base: position 349,846 of record NZ_JBVJAH010000003.1, on the reverse strand, counting down.
TTGTCCGGGGCCGAGGGGTGGGGGCGGGTCGGGGCTGTTTTCTTGGCCTGGCGGACCTTGTCGCCGAGATCGGCGAGCACATCGGCGGAGCACGCCTCACGCAGGCGCGGGAAGAGATTGTTCTCCTCGTCGGTGATGTGCGACCGGATTTCCGTCATGAGCCGGTTGATCAGCACGTCGAACTGGGGATTTCCGGCGTCGCACGCCTCCAGCTCCTTCATGATGCGCTCGGCGGCCGCGTGATCGCGCAGCTCCTTCTCGGCCAGCGCGTCACCGCCGGGAACATGCTCCCGCACCGCCGGGTAGAGGTAGGCCTCCTCCGCGACCGAGTGGCGGACCAGCTCCATGGTGACCTGGTCGGCGCACTGCTTGCGCCGGCTGTCGCCGGACGGCAGTTCCTCGATGGTGGTGAAGAGTTCCTCCACTTCCTCGTGATCATTGCTCAATTCGGTGACGACATCTCCGCCGTGTCCCATGCCGTTGCTCCTCCGCGCGGGTTTTCCTGATTTCTCCAATGAAACGCCGCCGTGCCCCTGCCCGGCGTATTGCGATGCGCTCAGCGTGTCGTCCGCCACGCGGCCGGGCGTGAGCTGCGTCATTTCCGTCCCCGGAATCCAGGGGTACCTTTTCCGTCCGCCTCCCGTCCCCCATGAATTCGGATGGATCAGCCGTGCCCGCAGATTTCTCGCTCTCCCCGCTCATAGCGGCGACCGCGCAGTGGATGACACGCGCCTATCCGCCGGGCGGCGGCGCGCTCGCCCAGGCCCTGGCCGAGGCGCAGGCACGGCAGGCCGTCACGGTCGCGGCGTGGTTGCGCTACCCGACCGCGATGGACGCCGCGCTGGTCGCCGTGGCGGGGCCGGGCGGCTCCGGGCGGCTCGACGGGGTCACGGGCGCCGACGCCGCCGGGACCGGTGACGGGGACGACGCGGAGGCGTGGCGTACCTGGGTCGACGAGGTGGTCGCCAGCTGGGCCGCGTCCCTGCTCAGCGAACCGGAGCTGGCCGCCGCCGCCATGGAGGCGCTCTCCGGGTCGGCGCACACGGCCGGCACGCCGGTCCAGTTCCGGCGCCTGGTGGACCCCGACGAGCACGACCGGCGGGCCGCCACGCTGCTGCGCCACCCGGACCTTCTGGCGCCCATAGCGGAGCTGCACCGCGACCAGCTCCTCGACCGGCTCGCCATCGGACCGGCGCCGCTCACGAGCTGAACCCGGCCGCCGGCTTCGGCACCGGCTCCCGCTCCGGCGCCGTCCCGAGTGGCACTGCCGTTCGGTGCGGCGCCGCCGTTCCGTGCGGCGCCGCTCTCCCATACGGCGCCGCCGTTCCGACCGGCGCCGCCGTTCCACGCGACACGGCCCCTCCGACGCGTGATGCTGAAGCGGTGAACGGTTGGGAGAACAACGCGCCGCCCACGCTCGGAGTCGAGGAGGAGTACTTCCTCGTCCACCCCGTCACCCGTGCCGTGGAACCGGCCGGTGCGCAGGTCGTGGCCCGGGCCTCCGCCACGGTCGGAGACCTCGTGTCGGGCGAGTTCACCGAGTACCAGATCGAGGGGAAGACCCCTCCGTGCCCGGGGACCGAGGAGCTGCGCAAGGAGCTGCACCGGGTGCGGGCGGCGGCCGTGGCGGCCACGCGTGCCGAGGGCCTGCGCCTCTGCGCGTCCGGTACGCCGGTCCTCGGCGTCTCCCGCAGGGCCGACATCGGCGACCACCCCCGCTACCGCGCCGGGGCCGACCAGTACCGCGCCATGCTCGACGACTTCGCCATCAGCGCCTGCCACGTCCATGTGCACCTGCCGGACAAGGAACTCGCCGTCCTGGTGGGTAACCACCTCCGGCCGTGGCTGCCCCTCCTCGTGGCGCTGAGCGCGAATTCGCCGTTCCACGAGGGGCACGACACGGGTTACGCCAGTTGGCGGTCCGTCATCAGGAGCCGCTTCCCGTGCCTGGGGCCACCGCCGTACGCGGAGTCGCTGGACGAGCACGAGCGGCTCGCCACCGCCATGGCCGACTCGGAGGCGATGCTGGAGCCCGGCATGCCGTTCTGGGACCTCCGGCCCAACCCGCGCCTGCCGACGCTGGAGGTCCGCTCCATGGACGTCCTCGCCGACATCGACGACACGGTCGCCCTGGCGGCACTGATCAGGGCCCTCGTGGTGACGGCCGCGGACCAGGTCGTACGCGGTGATCCGGGGCCTCGCGGGTGCGCCGAACTGCTGCGCGCCGCCTACTGGCGCGCCGCCCGGGACGGCTGGCCCGGCAGCGGGGTGGACGCCCTGAGCGGGCGCGTCATGACCGCCCCGGAGCAGGCGGAGCGGCTCGTACGGCATGTGCGGCCGGTGCTGGAGGCGTACGGGGACATGGGCGAGGTGTCGGCGTTCCTGCGGCGGCTCGCGGCCCGGGGGACCGGCGCCGAACGGCAGCGCGCCTGGGCCCGCGGCGAGACGGGGCCGGCCGGGGTGGTGGACGCCCTGGTGCGCGCCACCGACTGCGTCAGCGTGCGGTGAGGGTGGTGACCAGGACGTCCCGGTGGGCGGGCCTGGTGGGGTCGAGGGGTCGGACCGGCGACACGCCGTGCAGGGTCGAGCGGTCGTCGCCCAGGAGCAGGGTTCCCCGCTCGGCGAGCGTGGTCGTCAGCAGTTCCCCGCCGTCCGGGCCGTACACGGAGCTCTCGCCGCCGGTGGCGTTCTCCCTGCCGATCAGCAGGGACGTCACCAGGGTGACCCCGTCACGGTGCCTCCCCTCCGGGGTGGGAGCGCCCTGGCTGTCGTCCGAGGCGACGACCCGGAAGGGATGGACCTTCACGCTCCATTCGGCCGCGTCGACCAGGCAGCCCGCCACGTCGCCCAGCATCCTCAGCAGCGGTGTCAGCAGCGGATCGGTGACGAAGGCGTCGGTCAGCGGCTCGAAGTGCCGGTCCACGTCGACGTAGAGCGGGTTGGTGTCCTCCGGCTGTACGAAGGCGAGGTGCGGCAGCAGGGTCAGCTCCCCGGTACGGGAGAGGGTGAAGTGCCCGTAACGGCGCAGCCGGCGTGTTCCCCGCTCGGCTGCGTACGCGTCCGGGGCCAGGTCCTCCCAGTGGGCGGCGAAGGCTGCCCAGTCGTGTTCGTCCGCCCCGACACACTCCGAGACGGCCGCCGGTGGCATCACGTACGCGCCCCTCGACAGCAGCGCCTCGTGGGCGGTGGCGACCGGGGCGGTGTGCGTCGCGGTCCTGTCATTGGCCAGGTCGTCCATGGATCCATGGTCCGGTGGCGACGGAAAGTCCGCATCCGGCGGTACGCCCCCGCCTGCGTCCGGTGCACGTCCGGCCCGCGCCGATGTGCGTCCGGCCCGCGCCCCGGCCCCCGTCCGGCTGGTTACCGGTCCGCGCCCCGCCCGCGCCCCTGCCCGCGCCGGTGTGCGTCCGGGGCGTCCGGCGGTACGTCCGACCCGGCTACGGGGCGCATGCGGCGTACATCCGGCGCACGGTCGGCGCGCACCCGGCGCACGGTCGCACGTGGCCCGCCGTGGCGCCCCCGCGCCGACCGGCGGACGGCGGCCGGCCCCGGCCGACAGTTATCCACAGGCCTGGGCAGGCGGGGCAGATCCGCGTACGGTTTCGAGGCATGAAGATCCTTGTCAGCGCCGACATGGAAGGCGCCACCGGTGTGACCTGGCCGGCCGACGTGCTGCCCGGCACCCCCCAGTGGGAGCGGTGCCGGTCCCTGTTCACGTCCGACGTGAACGCGGCTGTGCTGGGCTTCCTCGACGGCGGCGCGGACGAGGTTCTCATCAACGAAGCGCACTGGACCATGCGCAACCTGCTGCTGGAACAGCTCGACGAGCGCGCCGAGATGCTCACCGGCCGGCACAAGTCCCTCTCCATGGTGGAAGGCGTCCAGCGCGGCGACGTGGACGGCATCGCGTTCGTCGGGTACCACACGGGCGCGGGCAGCGAAGGGGTCCTCGCCCACACCTATCTCGCCAACTCCATCACCGGCGTCTGGCTCAACGGGGTGCGGGCGAGCGAGGGCATGCTCAACGCCCATGTCGTCGCCGAGTACGGAGTTCCCGTCATCCTCGTCACCGGCGACGACCTGACCTGCGAGGACGCCCTCGCGTACGCCCCGGAGGCGCGCAAGGTCGCCGTGAAGGACTACGTGTCCCGCTACGCGGCGGTGTGCCGCACCCCCACCCGGACGGCCGCCGACATCCGCGCCGCAGCCAAGGACGCGACCGCTCTCGCCGTACGGTACGAACCGGTGCGCGGCGGGCCGTTCACCGTGGAGCTGGAGTTCGACGCGGAGCATCTCGCGGCGGCCGCCACCGTCGTGCCGGGCGTGGCGACCAGCGGGGAACGCCGCGTGGCGTACACCAGCGAGACGATGTACGAGGCCATTCGCGCCTTCAAGGCGGTCACCACGATCGTCTCGGCCGCAGTGGAGGAGCAGTATGGCTGACGTGACGACACCGTTCGACACGGACTCGCAGGCGCTCGACGAGGTGGTGACCTTCACCTCCGAGCTCATCCGCATCGACACCACCAACCACGGCAGCGGCGACTGCCGAGAGCGGCCCGCCGCCGAGTACGTGGCCGAGCGGCTCACCGAGGCCGGACTGGAACCGGCACTGCTGGAACGCACACCGGGCCGCACCAATGTCGTCGCGCGCATCGAGGGCACCGACCCCTCCGCCGAAGCGCTGCTCGTCCACGGCCACCTCGACGTCGTACCGGCCGACCCCGACGACTGGGACGTGCACCCCTTCTCCGGGGAGGTGCGCGACGGGCTGGTGTGGGGCCGGGGCGCGGTCGACATGAAGAACATGGACGCGATGATCCTGGCGGTCGTCCGCGAGTGGGCCCGCCACGGCATCCGGCCCCGACGCGACATCGTCATCGCCTACACCGCCGACGAGGAGGCCAGCGCCGCCGACGGCGCCGCCTATCTGGTGCGCCACCACCGCGACCTCTTCGAGGGCTGCACGGAAGGCATCGGAGAGTCCGGCGCCTACACCTTCCACGCCGGACCCGACCTGGAGATCTACCCGATCGGGGCGGGGGAGCGCGGCACCGCCTGGCTCAAGCTGACCGCCGAGGGACGGGCGGGCCACGGCTCGAAGGTCAATCGGGAGAACGCGGTCAGCCGCCTGGCCGAGGCCGTCGCCCGTATCGGCCGGCACGAGTGGCCGGTGCTTCTGACGCCGACCGTGCGTGCCGCGCTCGCCGAACTGGCGGCGCTCCACGGCCTCCAGCCCGACCTCGACGCGGAGGACTTCGACGCCGACGCCCTGATGGCGAAACTCGGCCGTGCCGCCGCCCTCGTCGAGCCGACCGTCCGCAACAGCTCCAACCCGACCATGCTGCACGCCGGTTACAAGGTGAACGTGATCCCCGGCGTCGCCACCGCCCACATCGACGGACGGGTGCTGCCCGGCGCGGACCTCGAGTTCGCCGAGACCATGGACATGTTGACCGGGCCGGACGTCGACTGGGAGTTCCAGCACCAGGAGATCGCCCTCCAGGCGCCCGTCGACTCACCGACGTACGCCAAGCTGCGTGCCGCGCTGGAGCACTTCGAGCCGGACGCACACGTCATCCCGTTCTGCATGTCGGGCGGAACCGACGCCAAGCACTTCGCCCGGCTGGGCATCACCGGCTACGGCTTCTCGCCACTGCGGCTGCCCATCGGTTTCGACTACCAGGCGCTGTTCCACGGCGTCGACGAGCGCGTCCCGGTCGAGGCGCTGCACTTCGGCATCCGCGTCCTCGACCACTACCTGCAAACCGCCTAGGGGGAAATCCGGATGGTGCCCACGGGGGCTTACGGAACATGGCCGTCGCCGATCGACGCGCGTACCGCCGCCGCGCACGACGGGCGTCCCGACTTCGTCGGCGTGGTGGGCGACGAGGTGTGGTGGACCGAGCCGCGGCCCGCCGAGGGCGGCAGACGCGCCCTGGTGCGTCTGCGCCCGGACGGCACCGAGGAACCGGTGCTGCCCGCTCCGTGGAACGTCCGCAGCAGGGTCGTCGAGTACGGCGGCCGGCCGTGGGCCGGGGCCGCGCGGGAGGAGGCCGCCGGGCCGCTCGTCGTCTTCAGCCACTTCCCCGACCAGCGGCTGTACGCGTACGAGCCGGACGGTGACGGCGACCCGACACCACTCACCCCGGTGTCCGGCGTCGGTGGTGGGCTTCGCTGGGTGGACCCGGTCATCCACCTGGACCGGGGCGAGGTGTGGTGCGTCCTGGAGGAGTTCACCGGCCCCGGACCCGGAGACGTACGGCGCCTCATCGCCGCCGTGCCGCTCGACGGATCGGCGGCCAACGACCGGGGCGCCGTGCGGGAACTGACCGACGACCGGCACCGCTTCGTCACAGGGCCGCGCCTCTCGCCGGACGGCGGGCGGGCCGTGTGGCTCGCCTGGGACCACCCGCGGATGCCGTGGGACGGCACGGTCGTGATGACCGGTGACGTCACGGACGGCGGACCGTTCACCGATGTCCGCACGGTCGCCGGCGGCCCGGAGGAGTCGGTCTGCCAGGCCGACTGGGCGCCGGACGGCTCACTGCTGTTCGTCTCCGACGCCTGCGGGTGGTGGGAGCTGCACCGGATGCGGCCGGGCGCGCCGCCGGCCGGCCTGTGCACCGGCCGGTCGGAGGAGTTCGGCGGGCCGCTGTGGAAAATCGGTCTGAAGTGGTTCCAGCCGCTGGACGACGGGACCATCGCCGTCATCCACGGCAAGGGCGCCACCAGCCTCGGCATACTCGACCCTGAGACCGGCCAGGTGGTCGACGCCCCCGGGCCCTGGACCGAGTGGGCCTCCACCCTCGCCGGGCACGGGACGCGCGTCATCGGCGTGGCGGCCAGCCCGCGCAGCGCCTACGAAGTCGTGGAGCTGGACACCAGCACCGGCCGGACACGGGTCGTCGGATCCGCCCATGACGACTCCGTGGACCCGGCGTACTACCCCGAGCCGCAGATCCGCACCTTCACGGGGCCGGACAACCGGGAGATCCACGCCCACATCTACCCGCCGCACAACCCCGACCGGATCGCGCCCGACGACGAACTGCCGCCCTATGTGGTGTGGGCGCACGGCGGCCCCACCGGACACGTCCCGCTCGTCCTGGACCTGGCGATCGCGTACTTCACTTCGCGGGGCATCGGCGTCGCCGAGGTCAATTACGGCGGCTCCACCGGGTACGGCCGGCCCTACCGCGACCGGCTGCGGGAGCAGTGGGGCGTCGTCGACGTCGAGGACTGCGCCGCCGTCGCTGAGGCGCTCGCCGCCGAGGGCACCGCCGACCCGGCCCGGCTCGCGATCCGGGGGGACAGCGCGGGCGGCTGGACCGCCGCGGCGTCGCTGGCCGCCACCGATGTGTACGCCTGCGGCACACTGCTCTACCCGGTCCTCGACCTGACCGGATGGGCGGAGGAGACGCACGACTTCGAGTCCCGTTACCTGGAGTCGCTGATCGGGCCGCCCGAGGACGTCCCCGGCCGCTACCGGGAGCGCGCGCCGCTCGCCCAGGTCGAGCGGATCACCTCGCCGTTCCTCCTGCTGCAGGGGCTCGACGACGTGATCTGCCCGCCCGCGCAGAGCGAGCGGTTCCTGGCGGCGATGGCGGGGCGCGGCATCCCGCACGCCTACATCGCCTTCGAAGGGGAGGGGCACGGCTTCCGGCGGGCCGACACCGTGGTGCGGGCGCTGGAGGCGGAACTCTCCCTGTACGTCCAGGTGTTCGGCATCACCCGGCTCGACGTTCCGCCGCTGGAGCTGAGGAAGTGACCCTCACGCCCCTGACGAGGCCCGAGCGCCTGCGGCCGGGTGACCGGGTGGCGGTCGTGTCGCCGAGCGGCCCCGTTCCCGAGGACCGCCTACGGGCCGGGCTGGACGTCCTGCGCGGCTGGGGGCTCGACCCGCTGGTGATGCCGCACGTCCTGGACGTGCACCCGGAGCTGCCGTATCTCGCCGGAGCGGACGAGGACCGCGCCCGCGACCTCACCCGGGCGTGGTGCGACCCGTCCGTCTCCGCGGTCATGTGCGCCCGCGGCGGGTACGGGGCGCAGCGCATGGTCGACCTGCTCGACTGGCCGGCGATGAGGGCTGCCGGGCCCAAGGTGTTCATCGGCTACAGCGATGTGACGGCGCTGCACGAGGCGTTCGCCGTACGGATGGGGCTGGCCACGCTGCACGGGCCGATGGCGGGGGCGGTCACGTTCCTGAAGGACGCCCCCACTCAGGAGTCGCTGAGGGCCACGCTCTTCGAGCCCGAGTCGGTCCGCGTTCTTGGCCTGGGCGGCGCCGGTCCGGTGGTCCCCGGGCGGGCCCGGGGTGTCACCCTCGGCGGCTGCCTGGCGCTGCTCGCCGCCGAGCTCGCCACCCCGCACGCCCGCTCGTCCCTGCGCGGCGGTCTGCTCCTGCTGGAGGACGTCGGCGAGGAGCCGTACCGCCTCGACCGCATCCTCACCCAACTCCTGCGGGCCGGCAGGTTGGAGGGCGTCAGCGGCATCGCCCTCGGCTCCTGGGAGGAGTGCGGCCCGTACGCCGAGGTCCGCGCCACCCTCCTGGACCGGCTGGCCCCCCTCGGCGTACCGGTCGTCGAACAACTGGGCTTCGGCCACAGCCCGACCGCCCTGACCATGCCCCTCGGTGTCCTCGCCACCCTGGACGCGGACGCCGGCACCGTGACCCTGGACGAGCCCGCCCTGCGCTGACCACGGCACCAGCGCTGACAGAGGCTCCAGCGCCAACGAGAGCAAGGGCGTACGGCACACCGGTGTGCTCCTGCTTCCCGCCCCCGGCGGGAAGCAGGGCCGGGGCTACCGCGTCAGGGCGGCGTAACCCGGGCGGACGACCTCGTCGATGATCCGGCGGCGCTCGGGCAGCGGCAGGAACGCGGCCTCGACGGCGGCGACCGTGAACTCCTCGAACACCTCGGGGCCGTAGCCGAAGGCGTCCACCATGTGCTGGAACTCCTGGCTCATGGTGGTGCCGGACACCAGACGGTTGTCGGTGTTCAGAGTGATGCGGAAGCCGAGGCGGCGCAGCTGGTCGATCGGGTGGGTCGCGTAGTCCTTGGCGGCGCCCGTCTGGAGGTTGGAGGTCGGGCAGACCTCCAGCGCGATGCCGTTGTCACGGACATACGCGGCCAGGTGGCCGAGCGTGCCGTCCTCGGCGATGTCGTCGGTGATCCTCACGCCGTGGCCGATCCGCTCGGCGCCACAGACCTGGACGGCCTCGTGGATCGACTCGGCGCCGACGGCCTCGCCCGCGTGGATGGTGAAGTGGCAGTTGTGCCGCTTGAGGTGCTGGAAGGCCGGGAGGTGGCGGGCCGGCGGGTTGCCGATCTCACCGCCCGCGATGTCGAATCCGGCCACGCCGCGCTCGCGGTGGGCGACGGTCAGCTCGGCTATCTCCAGCGAACGGTCCGTGTGGCGCATCCCGGTGAGCAGCGTGCCGACGGTGATCCGCCCGCCGGCGCGGCGCTCGCCCTCGCGGAAGCCGTCGTTCACTGCCTCGACGACCTCGTCGAGGGTCAGCCCTGCCGCCAGGTGCTGCTCGGGGGCGTAGCGCACCTCGGCGTAGACGACACCGTCCGCCGCCAGGTCCTCGGCGCACTCGGCCGCGACGCGGAACAGCGCCTCGCGGGTCTGCATCACCGCGCAGGTGTGGGCGAACGTCTCCAGGTAGCGCTCCAGCGAGCCCGAGTCGGCGGCGTCGCGGAACCACTCGCCGAGCGCGGCCGGGTCCTGGGTCGGCAGGCCGGTGTAGCCGCACTCGCGGGCCAGCTCGATGATCGTGGCGGGACGGAGGCCACCGTCCAGGTGGTCGTGGAGGACCGCCTTGGGGGCGCGGCGGATCCAGTCGGCGGCAGGGGCGGCGGAGACGTTGTCAGACAAGTGCATGGTGCGGGAGTGTACGTGACGCCGTAGGGCGGCGCCGTGACGCAGCCGACAGCGCGGGGCCGGCGCCCTCGGAGCGGCCACCGGGCCGGCGCCGCGGAGCCGCACCGGCGGGCGCCCCGGGGCCGATGGCGGGTCAGTTCGACTGGAGGACCGGGAGGGCCGCCGCGCCCGTGGGGAGCATGTGCTTGGCCGCCAGGACCGGGGTGTCCCCGGCGCGGACGACCTGGGTGATCAGTACGGCGGGGGTGTCGGCCGGCCGGCCGAGCTGTTCGCCGCGCCGCTGCCCCACCAGCGTCGCCGTCACGCTGCTGTGCGCGCTCAGCGGCACCCCGCGCGAGGCACCGGTCAGGACGGCGAGCATCGATGTGCGCGCGGCGTCCGGCGCACCCGCGGTGGCCTCCAGGGCCCGCGCGAAGGCCGGGTGCGCGGCCTCCAGGACGTCCTCGGCGGCCGCCCACTCCTGGCTGAGCGCCGCCGCCGTACCGTCCGCGGTCAGCAGCGACTCCCAGAACCGCAGCCGGGCGCGGGCGGCTGCGAGCAGGTGCTGGGTGGTGAAGTCCGTCGGTTCCTCGACCGCCCGCAGCAGGGCGCGCACGCGCACGGGAGCACCCGCGCCGATCAGCTCCTCCAGGGGCTGGATGTGCTCGAAGCCGCGGCGCGGCGGGCGGTCGGCGACGGTCCGGCCGACCCCGCGGCGTACCGACAGCAGACCGTCCTCCTGGAGGAGCAGCAGCGCCTCGCGCAGGGCGGGGCGGCTCACGCCCAGCTCGGCCGCGAGCCTTGGCTCGGAGGGAAGCGTCGAGCCGGGCGGATAGGTGCCGGCGTGGATGGCGTCGACGATCCGCTCGTACAGCACCACCACCGGTCTCCGCTGCTCCGTGCTGCTGACCACCACTGCCCTCCCTCGATGGACTTGTCTGCAAGTTATGCCCCCGCGGGTTGCCACGGCAATGGCGTTCGGTCTCGATTCAGCGGCACTGAGCTGCGAAAACTCGAAAACTTGACCGTAAGGTATTGACGTTTACGCGCGTAGATTCCAATCTGACTCAGCAGCACTTGTCTGACAAGGGCAAGCGGTGTGCGTTCATCCGTCTCGACATGACATCCAAGGCAAAGGGGCCGACATGTCCATCTCGCTCGGCCGGACACGTTCCGGAGCCGAATCCGACCTCGCGGGCCGCGGCCCCATGCTGCTGGCGATGGTCCTGGCCGTGCTGGGCTACCAGATCAACGCGACCATGCTCAGCCCCGCGCTGCCCGATGTCATCGAACGCCTCGGTACCACCACGGCCGCCGCCGGCCTGTCGCAGACGCTGTTCTTCCTGATGGCCGCCATCGGCCAGGTCACGCTGGCCCGCCTCAGCGACCAGCGCGGGCGCAAGCCGATGATGATCGTCTGCGCGATCGTGCTGATCTTCGGCAACCTGCTCTGCGTCTTCGCGCCCACCATCGAGGTCTTCATCGCCGGCCGCATCCTCCAGGGCATCTCCGCCGCGATGTTCACCCTCGCCTTCCTCACCCTGAACCAGCTGCTCACCCCGGCCGGCTTCGGCAAGGCGGCCGGCATCATCACCGCCGTCAACGGCGGCCTCGCCGGTGTCGACGCCATCGCCGGTGGACAGATCGCCGACACCATCGGCTTCCGCGGCATCTTCGTCTGCTCCACCCTGATCGCCGTCGCCGGTCTGATCGGGGTCCGCCGGTACGTGCCCGACGTCCCGCCCACCACCGGCGCCGACGCCCGCTTCGACTCCCGGGGCATCGCCGCCCTCGCCCTCGGCCTCACCGGCATCCTCGTCGGCCTCGCCCAGGGCGGCGCCTGGGGCTGGACCTCCCTGCTCACCCTCGGCTTCCTGCTCGGCGGCCTGGCCTCCCTCGTCTTCTTCGTCGTCTCGCAGAAGAGCGCCCCCAACCCGGTCATCGACCTCGACGTCCTCGCCTCCCGCCGCGCCTGGCCGCTGCTGCTGACCACCGTCTGCACCCTCGGCGGCGCCTTCGGCGCGATCGCGCTGACCATCCCGCTGTTCTCCCAGGACGCCCGCGTCGGCCTCGGTCTGAGCGCCGTCACCGCCGCGATCCTCTTCCTCACCCCGATCCAGCTGATCGGTGTGATCTCGGCACCGCTGACCGGCCGTCTCGGCCCCAAGGTCGGCTGGCGCAAGATCGTGGTCGTCGGTGCCGTCGCCAACTTCGCGATCTTCGTCTTCGCCACGCTCTTCCTGCACAGCGAGTGGATCCTGGTCACCGCGCTCGCCGCGCTCGGTGTCACGTACGGCGGTTTCATGCTCACCGGCCTCAACGGCCTCGCCGTCACCACCGCGCCCAAGGACAAGCCCGGGTCGCTCTCCGGCCTCAACGGCGCCTGCTTCGGGATCGGCGCGTCCCTCGGTATCGCCCTCGCCTCCGCCATGATCAGCGCGGGCAGCGACGCCCAGGGCGTCACCGAGGCCGGCTACCAGCACGCGATGTACACCGCCCTCGCCCTGCTCGGCATCGGTGTCGTCACCGCGCTGCTCATCCAGCGCCCCGACCCGGCCGACACCGCGGACGCCGACGAGCCGCAGCTGGTCGTCACCCACCACTGATCGCCGCTACCCACTGATCACCCGTACGGCTCGTCCCACCGCCCCCGCGCGACCAGGATCTGCACATCCTGGTTGCCGGGGGCGGCAGGCGTTCTTCCACCTCAGGAGGCGACAGTGAGACGTGCGGCCACGGTGACGGCGGGGATGGCCCTGGCTCTGACGGCGATGGGCGGGACGGTGCTGGGCGGGACGGCGACGGCGGCGGCCGCCGGCCCACCGCTGCCGGACTTCACCGGCAGAGGGCTCATGACCGTCTTCACCACCATGGATTACCGCACCAAGGTCGAGGTGCGCGACGCCAGCGGCTACGACCGTACGGTGCTCTGGCCGTCGAACTGGAAGGTCTGCTCCCAGCACCCCGCCCCCGGCACGGACCTCGACGGCCGCACACTCTCCGTGAACGTGATGAAGAAGGGCGAGCAGTGCCCGCGGAGGAGCCGGGCGGCCCGCCCGGAGCACACCCCGCCGACGCCCTCGCTACCCTGACCCGATGTCCGAGAACGCCGCCCGACCCCCCTACCTCGCTCAGGGCCCGCGCGTAGGCATCCGCCACTTCACCGACGAGGACGCCGACGAGTTCACCGCGCGGGCGCGCGAGAGCAGGGACCTGCACCGGCCATGGCTCTTCCCGCCGGAGACCGCCCAGGCCTACGCCGCCTACGCGCGTCCCCGCATCGAGAGCCCGGCCACCGAGCCCCTCCTGGTCTGCGAGCGGGGGGCGGGCGGCGCGATCGCCGGGTACATCAACATCAACAACATCGTCCGCGGCGGCTTCCTCAGCGGCACCCTCGGCTACGGCGCCTTCACCCATGCGGCCGGGCGCGGCCTGATGAGCGAAGGGCTCGGCCTCGTCCTCCGTCATGCCTTCGGCCCGCTCGGCCTGCACCGGCTGGAGGCCAACGTCCAGCCGCTCAACCACGCCTCGATCGCCCTCGTGCGCCGTGTTGGCTTCCGGCTGGAGGGCTTCTCCCCGGCGTTCATCTTCGTCGACGGCGCCTGGCGCGACCACGAACGCTGGGCGATCACGTCCGACATGGTGGCCGTCGACGCCCCCTCCGGGTACTGAGTCCCGGCCTGTGTGACGTGTCGCGGCCGACGGGCGACCGTGTCACCCGCCGGCCGCCGAACCGCCGGTCGAAAACCGCTGTCAGTGCTTGAACGTGTCCTTGCCCTTCTCCACCGTCTGCTTGGCGTCGCTCTTCATCTGTTCGGCGCGCCCCTTCGCCTCGAGGCTCTCGTTGCCGACCGCCCGTCCGGTGGCCTCCTTGGCCTTGCCCTTGGTGGTCCGCGCAACGTTCTTGGCCTTCTTGCCCGTGGCCATGTGCGTCACCTCCCGGGCGGTCGCGCGCAACGGCGGGGCGCCGCCGCGGAACACGCCCCATGACCGCCCTCTACCCGGAGGGTGGCGAATCAAGCGGATAAACGGCACAAACTGTAGGTATGTACAGCTGGTTTGTACGGCTATGTGTACGGCTAAGAGGGCTCGATGGGCGGAAGCAACGTTCCCAGCGGGCCGAGATCCAGGTTGAGGTCCTCCATGGTGAGGCCGTACCGCGCGCACAGAACGGTCATCCGCTCGTGCAGAAGCATCAGCGTCGCCCCGAGGCGCTCTTCCTCCTCCTCGGTGAGGTCCCCGGCGTCCACCCGGTGCAGGGCCTGCCGCTCCATGAGCTGCCGCAGCAGTTCGACCAGGGTCAGCACCAGCTTCATCAGGTCCCGCTCCACCGTGTCCGGGTCGGCGTTGATCCGCCGCGCCGGATGCTGCTGCCGGGTGCCTCCGGGGCGGGGAAGCTCGCCGGGGGCGGCCGGCAGCAGCCGGAAGGCGCGGGCGGCCGCGTCGGCGACCTCCTGGTAGCGGTCGGCGAACTCCCCGTAGCGGTCCGCGTCAGGCGACATGGCGGTCCCGCGCGGCGGTGGTACCGGCACCGCCCCAGGGGGCGGGGTTCTCGGCACTGATGGACACGATCAGCGCGCGCAACGAGATCCGTACGAGGTCGATGTCGGCGATCGACAGGACGACATCGCCCGTGAGGACGACACCCCCGGTCAGCAGGCGGTCCAGCAGGTCGATCAGGGCGACCTGGCGCTGCGGCAGGTCGGGGGAGGGGGAGCCGGCGGAGGGGGAGCCGGGCTCCGGGGGCGGGACGTCCATGGTCATCCCGAGGTCGCCCCCTCCGGGTCGGGTTCCGTCGCCGCGCCCGTGGCGAACGAGTAGGGCGCCCACGGCCCGGTGATCTCCACCCGCACCGGCACCCCGCCTCCGGCCGCCCCCCGGACCGCCGCCAGGAAGGCCTCGGACCTCGCGGACGGCACCAGGTATGCGTCATTGCTGACGTTCTCGGACGAGCCGCGCGCCAGCGGGCCCTGCTGCACCCGGTGCCGCACGTGGTCGACGGCATGGGCGCGGGCCGCCTCGTGGATGCGCCGCGCGGCGTCGGCGGCCGCCCGGTGCGCCTCGTCCCTGGCGCTGCGTTCCTGCCGGCGGCCGCGCAGGTAGGCCCGCCCAGGGCTCAGCGACGGCGCCTCCCCGGAGTCGCCGCCCGCCCCGCCCGCGGGCGGGACCGCCGCCGCCGAGGGCTCCGCGTAGATCTTGACCCCCCACTCGACGTGGCCGGCGAGCCGGGAGAGGCGGGAGCGGAACGCGGCGCCACCGGCCAGGAGCATGGCCCGCACGCCCTCGTCGTCCCGGTAGATGGTCGCCAGACGCAGCGGGAGAACGGTGACGCCGGCCGCCACGGCGTCGACGACCCCGTGGTGGGCCCGGGCGACGGCCTCCAGCCAGTCCAGGTCCTCGAGGTGGGCCGCCAGCGGCCGCTCCTCGAAGTCGGCGGCGGGCACGCTGCTCACGACCGCCGCCACGTCCTCCCGCGACACGACGCGCACCGGCGCGCCGGCGACGCCCCGGAGGTCCCGCACCGCGTCGTCCAGGACCGGTGCCGCCTCCGCGACGCCGTACAGGTAGGTGACGTGCCCGGTCATCGGTCGTCCTCGGGGGGCCGCCGGCGGCCGGGAGCCGGGCGGGACGACGTACGCCGCCGGCCCTCCGCCGGTTCATCGGCCCGGCGCCGGCGCTCCGCCGGTTCATCGGCGCGCTCGGCCCGGTCCAGAGCACGGGTGCCGCGCAGGGTCTCGATCTCCTCCCGCAGGCGCCGGTTCTCCTCCGCCAGGCTGGGACGGTCATCGGCCCTGGACGACAGCGACGGGTCGTGTTCCCACCAGTCGATGCCCATCTCCTTCGCCTTGTCCACCGAAGCCACCAGCAGCCGCAGCTTGATGGTCAGCAGTTCGATGTCGAGGAGGTTGATCTGGATGTCGCCGGCGATGACGATGCCCTTGTCGAGTACGCGTTCCAGGATGTCGGCGAGATTCGCCGACGAGCCCTGACCGTACGAGGGCGCCGCCCGGGACGGGAACGAGCCGAGACTGTTGGAGACGGGTTCGGACACGGTCGGTCGACCTCGATTCGGCGTCGGTCAGCCCCGGGCGCCGGCCCGGCGGCGTGGGCGTTCCTCTTCGTAGGTCCCTTCGTCCTCCCCGTCGTCCCAGCCGTCTTCCTCGTTCTGCCGGGTCTCGTCGTCCTCCTCGTCCCAGTCGTCCTCGTCCTCCTCGTCCGCGTCGTGCTCCCGCTCGTAGCCCTCGTCGTCGTCCTCGTACCGGTCGCGACGGCTCCGGCCCTTCGAGGGACCCCGGTCCTCGTCCTCGTCCCGGTCCTCGTCCCCGTCTTCCTCGTAGTCGCCTTCCTGGTGGTATCCGTCCTCGTCCCGGTCCTCGTCCTCACCACCCTCGTCTCCGTCCTCCCCCTCCTGGTCCTTCTTCTCCTCCTCTTCCTTCACGGCCTCGTCGTGGTCACGGACCACCTCGCCGTCGCGGATCTCGCCGCGCCAGCCCTCGGCGGGCTCACCCTGCATCGTGACGAACTTGCGGAACAGCTTCAGGTCCAGGCGGGCGCGCCTGCCCTGCGCGCGCCAGATGTTGCCGGTCTTCTCGAACAGGCCCTTGGGGAAGTACTCCAGGACCAGCAGCACCTTGGTGAGGTTGTCGTCCAGGGAGTGGAAGGTCACCACACCCTTCGTGGTGCCCTTGGGGCCCTCCGAGGTCCAGGCGATGCGCTCGTCGGCGACCTGCTCGACCACCTTCGCCTTCCAGCTGCGATTGGACTTGGCGACCTTCGTCTGCCAGGAGGTCGTGGTCTCGTCGTCCTGTTCGACGTTCACCACGCCCTTGGCGAAGCGCGAGAACTCCTGGTACTGCGTCCACTGGTCGTACGCCTGGCGCACGGGGACGCCCACGTCGACGTCCTCGATGATGACGACGCTCTTCCCGCGCGTTTCCCCCTTGCCGCCCTTGCCTCCCTTTCCAGTGATCTTGCCGACCAGTCCGGAGACCTTGTCCTTCACGCCTCCGACCGCGTGGTGGAGCGCCATCGACCTCGCGGCGCTGCCGGGCGATTTGCCCTTCCCCAGTGCCTCACCGCCCTTGGCGAGCGTGCCGAGGGCACCGCCCAGGGAATTGCCCGGGTCGCCCAGCTGCTTCGTGGCCTCCCCGAGGCGCTCGCCCAGCGAGCTGACCGCCCGCTCGGCACGGGCCTCCAGGTAACCGCGCAGCTCTTCCTTGAGCCGGTCGGTCGCACCGGCCGCCATGTCCTTGCCGTTACCGGCCGCCATGTCCTTGCCGTTGCCGTCGGTCATGCCCGTGACCTCCTCGCCGTGCTCGTGGCCTTCTTCTCGCGCGCGGCGCCGGCTTCCTTGTCCGAGGACGTACGGCGTGGCCGGTCCGACCTGGCCTTCGTCGATCGCTTCCGCGGCTTCGGGCGCTCTTCCTCCTCGGCGTCCCCGTCCCCGTCCTCGTCCTCGTGCCGGTCCTCGTCCTCGCCCTTCTGCTGGTCCTCGTCCTCCTGCTGGTCCTCGTCCTCCTGCCGGTCTTCGTCCTCGGGGCCCTCCTCGGCCTTGCTCCTGCCCTTGCCCTTGCTCTTGCTCTCGCCCTTGTCCTTGCCGGTGTCCTCGCCTTCCTCGCCTTCCTCGCCCGTCGCGGAGGGCAGGTCTTCGCGGAGGCCGGCGGTCCGTGAGTGCAGCGAGTCGGCCAGCCGGTCGGCCCGGGCGGCGACGGCCGTGGCCGCGGCCTCCTTGCCGGCCGTGACGAGTTCGTTGCGGATCTGCTTGCCGAGCGCGTCGATGGCCGGCGATCCGGTGACCGCCGAAGTGATCTCCTTGGCGTTGATCTTCTTCCGGAGCATCCACGTCGCCGCGGCGATGGCGAGCTTGCCTTTCTTGGTCCGGCCCAGAACGTATCCGCTCAGCAGCGCCGCACCGGTCGTCGCGTTGTTCATCGGGGGAGGTCCTCCTCGCACATCATGGTTCGCGGCCTTCCCAGAAGCGCTGGATCTCCTCGAGCCGGTCCAGCAGCTCGTCCTCGCGCCGGTCGAAGGTCTCCTGATCGATCCGTCCGGATGTGAGTTCCTGTTCCAGATCCGCGAGCGCCCGCACGACCGGCCGGGCGTCGTAGTACTCCTGTTCCGCGGCTTCGGTGACTCTCTGTACGACCCATCCGACCCCCCGGACGGGGGCGAGAGGGAGGGTGACCAGTTGGGTGAAGAGACCCATGATCCATGCGCCCCCTAGACGAAGCTGTAGGGCGGCAGCGGCCCGTGCAGCCGGAAGGAGAAGTCGTCGCCGTACTCCTCGACGAGGTCCGCCTCCCGTTCCAGGAACGCGTTCTGCCGGGTCCGCTCGACGAGGAAGGAGACGCTCACGAAGTCGTCACCGCCCGCCTCCGACTCCCGGATCTCCCGCGCCAGGGGGCGCAGGGCGTCGATGACGGGGGCGGCCAGGGCCTCCCGGCGGGCGGCGACCTCGGCCGCGACCAGTTCGCCGAGCGAGATCTTCAGGTCCTGCCCCCCGCGCCCGCTGCGAACCTCCTCGTTCATGCGCCGCGCCTCCTCCGACTGCCGCAGTACGTCACGCAGCAGGACGTCCTCGTCGCAGGACGCCTTCAGGTGGAACTCCGCGCAGCCGTCCAGGGCCGTCAGCCGGTCGCGGTAGTTGTCGGCGCGTTCCTTGAGGGCGTCGCGCACCGCGTCGTCGTCGGGCGCGAGGGCGCCGAACCGCAGGGGCAGTACACCCGCCTGTCCCAGGAGTTCCTGCAGCACCGTCTGGTGCGCGAGGACGTCACGGCGCTTCGCCCGCAGGCCGTCGGGGGCGTCACTGACGACGGCGGCGAGATCGCCCTCCGTCACCACACGCAGCTCCTCCGCCGGCTCACCGACACCCGTGACCCCGTCCAGACGCAGGGGATGGGTCGAGGGCGTGATCGCGTACACGTAGACCGCCATGGCTGCTCACTCTTCCCGGCGCCGGGGAGGACGGCGCGGCCGTGACCTCTCCCGCTCCTCTACCGGTTCGGGTTCTTCCTCGTCCTCGTCGTCACGCCCCTTGCGGAACGAGTCGGAGAAGGCCTCCACCGCCCCCGTGAGCGCTCCCTTGCTCTTCCCTTTCGCCCCGCCCTCCGTCATCTCCCCCACCAGTTCGGGCAGCTGCGTCGGGGCCTTGCGCCCGCTTTCGAGGTCGAGCCGGTTGCACGCCTCTGCGAAGCGCAGGTAGGTGTCCACGCTCGCCACCACGATCCGGGCGTCGACCTTGAGGATCTCGATGCCCACCAGCGACACGCGGACGAAGACGTCGATGACGAGTCCGCGGTCGAGGATCAGTTCCAGTACGTCGTACAACGATGATGAGGATCCGCCGCCTCCCCCTCGGGCGACAGGGCCTCCGCCTCCTTGTGGCACCACCGTCATGGTGCCTCCTCTCACGGACGCCTGATCGGCGGTCCGGATAGGCCTCAGGCGCGCCGGTCGATCTGCCCGCGCGTGTAGCGCCGGATTCGTTCGTACGCCATGAGTTCTCCCTCCGCGTCGAGCGTCACCCGGTAGCTGGCCAGCACACTGGTCGTCTCGGGGATCCGCTCGAGCTCGAGCACTTCCACCTCGGCCTCCCATCCGTCATCGGTGGGCCGGAGCGCGGAAATCGACTCCGGGGGCCTGCCCAGCAGCTCTTCCAACTGCTGGGCGGCGGAGCGCATGGCCTTCGGTGCGGACATCCGGCGCGGGCGACCGTCCCCGCCACCGCGGGGTTCGCGTCGTGGTCCGTCGCCCTGTCGTTCCGAAGGCATACCTGATACTCACCTGCCGTCATAACGGACATAGGTGCCATAACACATTGAAGCAATCATATAGGACGGACGGAAGGTGTCCCGGGTCGAGCGGTGTCAGCGGCGCTGGTCGACGTACTCGAAGACCGATCCGTCGGGGTGGACCGCGATCAGATTGCGGCCCACGGGCGTCGGTACGGGGCCCGCGAGCACCTTCGCGCCCGCCTCGGTGAGGGTGGTGTGGGCGGCGTCCACGTCCTCGACCGCGATCGTCGCCGCCACCTTGCGCAGGATCTCCAGCTCGGGCTCGGGGCCGCTCATCAGCAGGAAGCAGCCGATGGCGGCCACCGACACGCCGCCGCGCTCGAACCGGAGCGCGCGGCTGCCGGTGAGCCGTTCGTAGAAGACCACCGAGGTCTCCAGGTCGTCGACGCAGACGCGCAGCGTGGTGCCGAGGATCTCCATACCGGTGAGGGTAGTTGACGGTGCGGGGGAGCGAGATCCATTCGCCCGCAGTGGTCGGCCGGCGCCGACGGCCGCCCCTGGTCCTGGTCCGTGACCGGCCGATCCGGCTCCTGGTCCGGGTCCGTGACCGGCCGAACCGGCTCCTGGTCCGGGCCCGTGACCGGCCGAACCGGCCCCTCGTCCGGGTCCGTGGCCGGCCGAGCCGGACCCCTGTCCGGACCCCTGTCCGGCCCCGTGGCCGGTCGGGCTCGGTGTGAACGCCCGGGTGTCACACCCGGCACAACACCTCGCCGTGCGGCACCAGGAACCACCCGTCCTCCTGCCGTCCCCACTCCCGCCAGCCGTCGGCGATCGCCGCCAGTTGCCTCTCGGTCGCGTGTCCGCCGTCCATCGCGAGTCTCGCGTACACCGAAGCGGTCGTACGGTCCGCCCACAGCCCGCTCCACCAGACCCGCTCCTCGGGTGTGGCGTAACACCAGGTGCCGGCGGTGGCGGTGATGTCGGTGAACCCGGCCTGCCGGGCCCAGGACAGCAGTCGGCGGCCCGCGTTCGGTTCGCCGCCGTTGGCGCGCGCCACCCGCTGGTACAGCCGCTGCCACTCGTCCAGCACCGGGAGCTCCGGGAACCAGGCGAACGCCGCGTAGTCGCTGTCGCGTGCCGCCACCACACCGCCGGGCCGGCACACCCTGCGCATCTCGCGCAGCGCCCGCACCGGGTCGCCCACGTGCTGGAGCACCTGGTGGGCGTGGACGACGTCGAACGAGTCGTCCGGGAAGTCCAGGGCGTGGACGTCGGCGACCGCGAAGTGGACGTTGTCCAGGCCCCGTTCGCCGACCGTCGTACGGGCCTGCTCCAACACGTCGCCGGCCGAGTCGACCGCCGTCACACGGCCGCCCGGGGTCACGAGGGCGGCCAGGTCCGCCGTGATGGTTCCCGGGCCGCAGCCCACGTCCAGGACGTCCAGGCCCGGCCGCAGCTCGCCCACCAGGTACGCCGCGGAGTTGGCGGCCGTCCGCCAGCGGTGCGAGCGCAGTACTGACTCGTGGTGCCCATGCGTGTAGACAGCGTCGGCCATCGCCGTACTCCCTTTGTCTGCCGGGTGGTTGGTGGCACCACCGTACGCCGACGTGTCGCATGCTGATACGCGCTTCTCGAATAGTGATACACGCCAGGGTTCGCGGCACCCCGGCGCGGGCGTTACACCGGCGGGCCGCCGGGTACCCGCCGCCCCATGGACGTGAACCTCCGGCAGCCGCGCACCGTCGTCATCACCGGAGCCGGCGGAGGCATGGGCAGGGCGACCGCCCGCGCCTTCGCGGCGCGCGGCGACCGCGTGGCCCTGCTCGGGCGCGGTGAGAAGGGTCTCGCGGGCGCGGCGGCCGAGGTGAGGGACGCGGGCGGTGAAGCGCTCCCCGTACCGGTCGACGTCGCCGACCCCGACGCCGTCGAGCGTGCCGCCGAACGCGTCGAGACGGAACTCGGCCCCATCGACGTCTGGGTCAACAACGCCTTCATCGGCGTGTTCGCGCCCTTCACCGAGATCGGCGCCGACGAATTCCGCCGTGTCACCGAGGTCACCTACCTCGGGTACGTCAACGGCACCCGCGCCGCCCTGCGCCGTATGGTCCCCCGCGACAGCGGGACCGTCGTCCAGGTCGGCTCCAGCCTCGCCTACCGCGGCATCCCGCTCCAGTCCGCGTACTGCGGTGCCAAACACGCCATCCAGGGATGGAACGAGTCCGTCCGCTGCGAGCTGCTGCACGCCGGGAGCAACGTGCGCACCACCATGGTCCAGCTTCCGGCCCTCAACACGCCGCAGTTCGACTGGGTGCTCTCCCGGCTGCCCGGCCGCCCCCGGCCCGTCGCCCCCGTCTACCAGCCGGAGGTCGCCGCCCGGGCCGTCGTCCACGCCGCCGGCCACCCGGGCCGCCGCGAGTACCGGGTGGGCGCCGCCACGGCCGCCACCCTCGTCGCGAACGCCCTCGCGCCCGGCCTGCTCGACCGCTACCTCGCCCGGACGATGTACGCCGCCCAGACCGAGGAGCGGGAGGGCGGCGCCGCAGCCGACGAACCGGCGCCCAGCAACCTCTGGGCACCGGTCGACGGCGCCCTCGGCCGGGACTTCGGCGCCCACGGCCGCTTCGACGACACGTCCCACGACCTGTACGCCGACACCGTGCTGCTGCGCCACCCCGCCGCGCTGGCCGCCGGGGCCCTGGCTGCCGGTGCCGCGGCCGCGGCGGTGCTGCGAAGGCGACGCCGGGCGTCCCCGCGATGACCGCAATGCCACCCGACGGCGCCGCCGGGCGGCCCCGTGATGACCGCAATGCCGCGTTTGGCAGGCAGGCTCCGGGGCACCGGGAAGGTCCGTCCGCTACACGCGGCCGTGCCGTTACGCAGACATGACGCTGGAGGCCCTGTGACCCCGTCCGTCAGCCCGTCCGGCCCGCTTCCCGGCCCCTCCGGCCAACCCGGCGGATCGCGCGCCCTGCCGCGCGTCGTGATCGTCGGAGCCGGCTTCGCCGGATACCAGACCGCCCGCAACCTCTCCCGCAGCTTGCGCGGGCGCGCCGAGATCGTGCTGCTGAACCCGACCGACTACTTCCTCTACCTCCCGTTGCTGCCCCAGGTCACCGCGGGGGTCCTGGAACCACGCCGGATCACCGTGTCCCTGCCCGGTACGCTCCGCCACGTACGGCTGGTGCTCGGCCAGGCCGACCACGTCGACCTCGACGGGCGCGCGGTCCACTACACCGACCCCGAAGGCACCGAGGGCACCCTCACCTACGACCGGCTCGTCCTCGCCGTCGGCAGCGTCAGCAAACTGCTGCCCATCCCGGGCGTCGCCGAGAACGCCACCGGCTTCCGCGGCCTGCCCGAGGCGCTCTACCTGCGCGACCACATCACCCGGCAGATCGAGCTCGCCTCGGCCTCCGGCAACCCCGCCGAATGCACCTCCCGCTGCACCTTCGTGGTCGTCGGGGCCGGCTACACCGGCACGGAACTGGCCGCGCACGGCAAGATGTTCACCGACGCGCTCGTACGCAAACAGCCCGCCTGGCCCGCCGGAGTGCGGCCCCGCTGGATGCTCCTCGACGTCGCCGACCGCGTCCTGCCCGGCCTCGACGAGAAGCTGTCCCGCACCGCCGACGAAGTGCTCCGCGGCCGGGGCGTCGACGTGCGCACCAAGACCTCCGTCAAGGAGTCCACGGCCGACGGAGTCCTGCTGGACGACGGCGAGTTCGTGGAGACCCGGTCGCTGATCTGGTGCGTCGGCGTACGCCCCGACCCGCTCGTCTCCCAGCTGGGGCTCCCCGTCGAACGCGGCCGTCTCGTGGTGACCCCGCAACTCGGCGTACCCGGCCACCCCGACGTGTTCGCGTGCGGTGACGCCGCCGCCGTACCCGACCTGACCCGGCCCGGCGAGTTCACACCCATGACGGCGCAGCACGCGTCCCGCCAGGGCAAGGTCGCCGCCCGCAACGTCGCCGCGTCCCTCGGGTACGGCGAATCCGTTCCGTACCGGCACCACGACCTGGGCTTCGCCGTGGACCTCGGCGGGGTCAAGGCGGCCGCCAACCCGATGGGGGTGAAGCTGTCCGGCCCGGTCGCCGGTGCCGTCACCCGCGGCTACCACCTGGCCGCCATGCCCGGCAACCGGGTACGGGTCGCCGCCGACTGGCTGCTGGACGCCGCCCTGCCACGCCAGGCCGTGCAGCTCGGCCTGCTCCGCTCCTGGCAGGTGCCCCTCGACACCGCCTCGCCCGAACTGGCCCGCATCCCGGCCGGACCCGCACGCGGGGACGGAAACGGCAAGGAGTGACATGCACCACGAACAACTGGCCACCCTGGGGCAGCAGTTGCGCGTCGACGCGGTACGCGCCGCCGACGCCGCCGGCTCCGGGCACCCCACCTCGTCCATGTCGGCGGCCGACATCGCGGCCGTCCTCCTCGCCCACCACCTGCGCTTCGACTTCGGCCACCCCGAGCATCCCGGCAACGACCGGTTCGTGCTCTCCAAGGGACACGCCTCCCCGCTGCTCTACGCCATGTACAAGGCCGCCGGGGCGGTCGACGACGACGAGCTGCTCACCTTCCGCAAGCTCGGCAGCCGCCTCGAAGGGCACCCCACCCCCCGGCTGCCCTGGGTGGACGTCGCCACCGGCTCCCTCGGCCAGGGCCTGCCCGTCGGCGTCGGCATCGCCCTGGCCGGCAAGCGCCTCGACGAGGCCCCGTACCGCGTGTACGTCCTGTCCGGCGACAGCGAGATGGCGGAGGGCTCGGTGTGGGAGGCCGTCGAGCACGCCGCGTACAACCACCTCGACAACCTCACCCTGATCGTCGACGTCAACCGGCTCGGGCAGCGCGGCCCGACCCGGCACGAGCACAACCTGGCCGCGTACGAACGGCGGCTGCACGCCTTCGGGTGGCACACCATCGAGGTCGACGGCCACGACGTGCAAGCCCTCGACCGCGCCTTCGCCGAGGCCCGCTCCACCATCCGGCAGCCCACGGCGATCCTCGCCGCCACCCACAAGGGGCGGGGCGTCGCCGCCGTCGAGGACCTGGAGGGCTTCCACGGCAAGCCCGTCAAGGACGCCGAGGCCGCCGTCGCGGAACTCGGCGGCCCGCGCTCCCTCCACGTCGACGTCCAGAAGCCGTCGGAGGGCGGTGGCCGCAAGACCGCCGTGACCGGCGCGAACGGCGACGGCGAGCCGCACGGGCCCGAGCTTCCGCGCTTCGACATCGGTGACACCGTCGCCACCCGCACCGCCTACGGACACGCCCTGGAGGCGCTCGGCTCGGCACGCGCCGACATCGTCGCGCTGGACGCGGAGGTCAGCGACTCCACCCGTACGGAGTTCTTCGCCAAGGCCCACCCCGACCGGTACTTCGAGTGCTACATCGCCGAACAGCAGCTCGTCGCCGCCGCCGTGGGCCTCCAGACGCGCGGATACGTCCCCTACGCGTCGACCTTCGCCGCCTTCCTCACCCGGGCGTACGACTTCGTCCGCATGGCGGCGGTCAGCCGCGCCGGGATCAACCTGGTCGGCTCCCACGCGGGTGTCGCCATCGGCCAGGACGGGCCCTCCCAGATGGGCCTGGAGGACCTGGCGATGTTCCGCTCGGTGCACGGCAGCACCGTGCTGTACCCGTGTGACGCCAACCAGACCGCCAAGCTGGTGGCCACGATGGCCGACCTGAAGGGCGTGCGCTACCTGCGCACCTCGCGCGGCGACCTGCCGGTCCTGTACGGGCCCGACGACACCTTCCCGGTGGGCGGCAGCAAGGTGCTGCGCAGCCACGGCGACGACGACAGGGCCACGATCGTCGCGGCCGGCGTCACGGTGCACGAGGCGCTGAAGGCCGCCGACCTGCTCGACGAATACGGCATCCCCGTGCGGGTGATCGACCTGTACTCGGTCAAGCCGGTCGACACCGACACGCTCGACGAAGCGGCCGGTGCCACCGGTTGCCTCCTCACCGTGGAGGACCACCACCCCGAGGGCGGCCTGGGCGACGCGGTCGCCGAGGCCTTCTCCGACGGCCGGCCCGCGCCGCGCATGGCACGCCTCGCGGTACGGGACATGCCGGCGTCGGCGACCCCCGAGGAACAGCTGCGGAAGGCCGGCATCGACGCCGAGGCGATCGTGGCGGCCGTGCAACTGCTGGTGGAGCGGGTCGTGACCCCGTGAGGTGAGCGCGGGCACGGAAACGCGGGCCCCGGGCCTGTACGCCTCACAGGCGGCGGACCGGGGCCTTCCCATGTGCGCCTGCGGATCGCCCGCGTCCACGGCCGGCAGCCCGGCGTGCTGTCCGAGTCCCAGCACGTTCCGTGCACGACGAGCATCCCGAGGCCCCGCGCCATTCCCGACCGATGAGCGCGGGTTCGATGACGTCCCTCCCGCCGCCGGGCCGGGCACGTGGCGATGCGCACCGACGTCACTCGGCCGAGTGCACGTCACGCCCCTTCAGCCACACGTCCCGGGTCAGGGCGTACTCCACGTCCCCCTGCTCGGACCCGTCGATCACGTCCGGCCACTCCTCGAAGAACGTCCGGACATACGTCAGCCCGCACTTCTCCATCACCCGCCGCGACCCGGAGTTGACCGTCATCGTCCGCGCGACCACCCGCCGCACGCCCAGCTCACCGAACCCCTTGTCGACCAGCGCCCGGGAGCCCTCGGTCGCGTAGCCCCGGCCCCACGCCGAGCGGCGCAGCCGGTACCCCAGCTCCACCGCCCCTTCCCCGAAGGCGGATGCCAGCGGTTCCAGCGAGAACCAGCCCAGCCACTCACCCGAACCGCGCGCCTCCGCGGCCCAGAACCCCCGCCCCATCAGCCGCCGCAGCGCCCCGTCCCGCACCTCGTCGCGCGACACGGGCCGGCCGCCGTTGATGTACCGCATGACCTCGGGGTCGTTGTCCAGCGCCACCACCTCGTCGAGGTCCTGCTCGGTGACCGTCCGCAGCACCAGCCGGGGTGTTTCCAGGAACACACTCATGGCACCGGATCCTGCGGCCGCGCCCGCCGCCGCGCAACGGAATTCCGGGTGTGGCCACGAACCGTCCGGGTATGCGCTCACGATGAGTACGAGCAGCACCAGGGCCGTACGAGCCGGCCGCCGGACCGTCGACATCCACCGCCCCGACAAGGTCCTGTTCCCCGACGACGGGATCACCAAGGCCCAACTGGCCGACTACTACCGCTCCGTCGCGCCTTTCATGCTGCCGCACCTGCGCGGCAGGCCCCTGATGCTCGAACGGCTCCCCGACGGCATCGACGGACCCCGCTTCATGCAGAAGGACACACCCGCCGGCTACCCCGACTGGGTCCACCGCGTCGAGGTCCGCAAGGAGGGCGGCACCGTCACCCACACCGTGTGCGACGACACCGCCACCCTCGTCCACCTCGCCGACCAGGCGTGCGTCACGCTGCACCGCTGGCAGTCGAAGGCCGACCGGCCGGACCGGCCCGACCGCATGGTGTTCGACCTCGACCCGCCCGAGGACGACTTCGACGCCGTGCGCCGAGCGGCCCACCTCCTCGGCGAACTCCTCGACGCGCTCAGGCTGCCCTCCACCCTCATGACGACCGGATCCAAGGGCCTGCACGTCATCGTCCCGCTCGACGGACACAGCGGGTTCGACGAGGTACGCGCCTTCGCGCACGACGTCGCCGAGGCGCTCGCGGCCGCCCACCCGGACGAACTCACCACCGCCCCGCGCAAACAGGCCCGCGGCGACCGCCTCTACCTCGACGTCCAGCGCAACGGGTACGCGCAGACGGCCGTCGCGCCCTACTCCGTACGCGCCAGGCCCGGCGCCCCCGTCGCCACACCCTTGCGGTGGGAGCAACTCGACGACCCGGCCACGCACGCCCGCCGCTGGACCGTCGCCACCGTACTCGAACAGGCCCGCAGTACCCCCTGGGACGGTTCCGCGGCCCGTCCCCGCGCCCTCGGCCCGGCCCGTCGGCGCCTCGACGCACTGAGCTGACGACCACACAGCCAGGGCCAAGGGTTTGCGGACCCGAGTCACGGCAACCCGAAGAGCGAGGCATTCATGGCGAACACATCCGAGAACACCCAGAACGACAGCAACGCCCGGGCGAAAAGCGCCCGGGCACAACAACAGCCCCAGGAACAGTCGCCGAGCCCCATGCAGGTGCTGCGCGGCGCATGCGCACAGCTCGCCGAACTCACCGGCATGGAAGCCGAGTCCGTGTCCTCGTTCGAACGCACCGAGGACGGCTGGACCCTCAACGTCGAGGTCCTCGAACTGGCCCGTGTCCCCGACACGATGAGCCTGCTCGCCTCGTACGAGGTCGAACTCGACGCCAACGGCGAGCTCAGCGGCTACCGGCGAGTCCGCCGCTACGAGCGCGGCCGGTCGGACCGTTCCTAGGGAGGGAGGCACCCCACCATGACCGTTGTTCCGGCACAGCAAGGCGGAAGCGGCGGCACCAGCGGCCTGTACGACGTCCTCGAACTCGTCCTGGACCGCGGACTCGTCATCGACGCGTTCGTCCGCGTGTCCCTGGTCGGCATCGAGATCCTCAAAATCGACGTCCGGGTCGTCGTCGCCAGCGTCGACACCTACCTCCGCTTCGCCGAGGCGTGCAACCGCCTCGACCTGGAAGCGGGCCCCCGCAAGAACCCGGGTCTGCCCGACCTGGTCGGTGAGTTGACCGAGTCCGGCGCCCGCGGCAAGTCCAAGGGGGCACTCTCCGGCGCCGCCGAGACCATCTCCGACGCCCTGAAGGGCTCGTCCGGCGGCTCGTCCAGCGGCTCGTCCGGCCGCTCGTCGTCCCGTAAGAAGGAGGAGCAGGAGTGAGCACGTACGTCTACGGAATCGCGCGGAGCTCACACCCAGGACTCCCCGACCAGATGGGCGGCATCGGCGACCCGCCGCAGGCCGTCCGCGTCCTCAAGCACGGCGCCCTCGCCGCGCTCGTCAGCGACGCGCCCGAGGACCTCAGGCCCAAGCGGCGCGACCTGATGGCCCACCAGAACGTGCTCGCCGAGGCGGGCGCGGCCGGCGCGGTCCTCCCCATGCGCTTCGGCGGCGTCTCGCCCGACGACGATGCCGTGCTCGCCGTCCTCGGCGAACGCGAGGAGCACTACCTGGAGCGGCTGCGCGCCCTCGACGACAAGGTCGAGTACAACGTGAAGGCCAGCCACGACGAAGAAGCCGTCCTCCACCGGGTGCTCGCCGACAACCCCGAGCTGCGCAAGCTCAGCGAGGCCAACCGTGCCGCGGGCGGCGGCACCTACGAACAGAAGCTGGCTCTCGGCGAACGCGTAGCCGCCGCCGTCCAGCAGCGCGAGGCGAGCGACGCGGTGCTCATCCAGGAGTCGCTGCAGACCGAGGCCACGGACATCCGGCCCGGACCCGAGAGCGGCGGCTGGCTGGCGAACATCTCGTTCCTGGTGGAACGGGACCGCGCCGACGGCTTCGTCGCCGCGATCGACAAGTTCCAGCAGACACACCACCACCTCGTGCTGCAGGTGAACGGCCCGCTGCCGCCCTACAGCTTCGTCGAATAGAGGAGGGACCGAGCATGGGCCTGCTGGGAGAACTGCTGCTCCTGCCGGCGGCGCCCCTGCGCGGCACCGCCTGGGTGCTGCGCCAGGTGGTGGCGGAGGCCGAGCGGCAGTACTACGACCCCGCCGCCGTACAACGCGAACTCGCCCGCCTCAACCAACTGCTGGAGGCGGGCGAGATCGACGAAGAGGAATTCGACCGCCGGGAGGACGAGCTCCTCGACCGCCTGGAGAAGGGCCCGAGACAGACATGAGCACCCCACGACCCAGCGGTCTGCCCAGTCCGTACGCCTCCGACGGCAGCAGCGCCAACCTCGCCGACATCCTGGAACGCGTCCTCGACAAGGGCGTCGTCATCGCCGGCGACATCAAGATCAACCTGCTGGACATCGAGCTGCTGACCATCAAGCTGCGCCTCGTGGTCGCGTCCGTCGACCGCGCCAAGGAGATGGGCATCGACTGGTGGGAGAGCGACCCGGCGCTCTCCTCCCGCGCCCGGGGCAGCGAACTCGCCCGCGAGAACGCCGAACTGCAGCGCCGCATCGCCGAACTGGAGGGACGCACCGCATGAGCACCACCGACCGGCTGCGTTACGTCTACGCCGTCACGCGACCGTTCGACGGCGTCCTGCCCGAGGGGGCCCACGGCATCGGCGGCGAACCGCCCCGCCTCCTGCGCCACGGCGACCTGGTCGCCGTCACCGGTGCCGTCCCGGCCGAGGACTTCGACGAGGCGCCGTTGCGCGCCCGGCTGGAGGACCTCGACTGGCTGGCCGACACCGCACGCGCCCACGACGCCGTCGTCGCCGCCCTCTCCACGGTGACCTGCCCCCTCCCGCTGCGGCTCGCGACCGTGTGCCGCGACGACAGCGGCGTGCGGCGCCTCCTGGAGGACGGCCGGGACCGCTTCGTACGGGCCCTGGAACGGCTCGACGGCCGGGTCGAGTGGGGCGTCAAGGTGTACGCCGAGCCCCAGGCGGCCGAGGAGGCCGAACCGGCGTCCCCCGGGACCGGGGCGAGCGGCCGGGACTACCTCCGCCGACGGCTGCACGCCCGCCGCAGCCGCGAGGGCGACTGGCAGCGTGCCGACGCCGTCTGCCGCCGCCTGCACGGCGAACTCTCCCGGCACGCGGAGGCCGGCACCGTCCACCCGCCCCAGGACGCCCGGCTCTCCGGCGCCGCCGGCGTCAACGTGCTCAACGCCGCCTACCTGGTGGACCGCACCCGCAGCCAGCAGTTCGTGGAGCTGGTCGACGCCGTGTCCGAGCCGGGCGTACGCGTCGAACTCACCGGACCCTGGGCCCCGTACTCCTTCGCCGGCATCGCGGAGGAAGAAGTCCACGAGACCCGGGAGGCCGCGCGATGACCGTCCCGGCAGCCCCCGCCACCCCGCAGCCCCTCGCCGAGCGCCGTATCGCACTGGTCGACCTGCTGGACCGGCTCCTGGCGGGCGGCGTGGTGCTCACCGGCGACCTCACCCTCCGGATCGCCGACGTCGATCTCGTACGCGTCGACCTCAAGGCCCTCATCAGTTCGGTGAGCGAGGACGTCCCCTCACCGTGGGAGACGGCCCGCGAGGTGAGCCCGTGACCGCGTCGCGCCGCAAGGTGGAGCTCGACCCCGACACCGTGGAACGCGACCTGGCCCGGCTCGTGCTGACCGTCGTGGAACTGCTCCGGCAGCTCATGGAGCGCCAGGCGCTCCGGCGGGTGGAGGGCGGTGACCTCACCGAGGAGCAGGAGGAGCGGATCGGCCTGACGCTGATGCTGCTCGAGGACCGCATGGAGCTCCTGCGCACACGGTTCGGCCTCGAACCCGAGGACCTCAACCTCGACCTCGGACCGCTCGGACCCCTGCTGTGACCCGCCGGCGCTAGGTGGACCGGGGGAACTTCGCGCGCGTCGCCCCGTCACCGCCGCGCCAGGGCGGCCGGATCAGCAGATCATCGGCCATGTGGTCGAAGTCCACGCCGCCCGGCCGCCGGCGATGAACGGAAAGGCTCCGACATGCCCGTCGTCAACAACGCAGGACGCCGCCTGCTCACCGGCGCGGTGTGCGCCGGACTCCTCCTCGTGGGCTGCGGGGGCCCCCGGGCGGCCCAGGGACCTGCCGGCGAGGCGAAGAAGACGGCGGCGGCCGCGGCCCCCGCCCCAGGAGCACCCGCGTCCGTCGCACCCGCCGTGATCCCCGGCCTCGGGCCCGCCACTCGTTCGCACATCCCCGGCACCAGCAGCCAGGCACTCGTCGTCAAGGGCGACGGGCCGCACTCCCACGAGTCGACCGCCGTCCTGTACGAGCGCGATCCGGCGACCGGGTGGAAGGCGGTCAGCCAGCCGTGGCCCGCACACAACGCGCTGCGCGGCTGGACGGCCCACCACCGTGCCGGCGACCTGCGCACACCCATCGGGGTGTTCGCCCTCGGGGACGCCGGAGGAGCCCTGCCCGACCCCGGCACCCGGCTGCCCTACGACGAGAGCCAGGAGTTCAACCTGTCCGGCACGGGCTTCCTGGGCGAGCCGCTGGAGGGCTCCTTCGACCACGTCGTGGCCATCGACTACAACCGCGTCCCCGGCACGTCACCGCTGAACAAGGTCCGCCCGCTCGGGCTCGGCAAGGGCGGCGGCGTCTGGATCCACGTCGACCACGGCGGACCGACCCGCGCCTGCATCTCCCTCCGGCGGGACGACATGCGGCAGTTGCTGCTCGCCCTGGACCCGGCGAAGAAACCGGTGATCGTGATGGGGGACGTGGGGACGCTCGGCCGGTGACCCGGCCGGGTCAGAGAGCGGGCGTGGGGCGGTAGACCGTCAGCGCCTCGTCGTCCTTGTCGATGAACAACTCCGGCGGAGCCTCGGTCACCTCACCGTCGTACGCCAGCGGTGTCCCCGGCGCCAGACCCGAGACCCGCACACGCCGCAGCTGTCCGGCCGCGTGCACCGGCGACCGGCTGAGCGGCCCGGCGAGCGCGGCGGCCAGCAGCCGCAGTCCCGGGAACCGGCCCGCGTGCACCACCCGGACGTCCAGCAGACCGTCCGCCAGGTCGTGACGACGGCCCGGTGTGGGCCCCATGCGCCGGTAGACGCAGTTCCCGGCGAACAGCAGCCACAAGGGGCGCCGCCGGCCGTGCACCTCCGCCTCCAGCGGATGCTCACCGCGCAGCACCTCCAGCGCCGCCAGGACCCCGGCGGGCCAGCCGCCGATGCGGGGCGACCAGCGTTCCCGGAGCCGTACCAGCTCGGGGTACACGCCCAGACTGAAGGTGTTGACGAAGTACCCGTACGGCGCGCCGTCCGGGCCCGGGGCGAACCGCCCCAGATCGACGCGGACCGCGTCGCCCGACGCCAGCGCGCGACAGGTGTCGTGGACCGACTCGATGCCGAGGCCGTACGCGAAGTGGTTGAGCGTGCCGCCCGGGAACACCGCGAGCGGCAGGCGGTACCGGGCGGCCACCGCCGCGGCCTCGTTGACGGTGCCGTCCCCGCCCAGGACGCCCAGCGCCCGGCACCGCCCGGACTCCGCGGCCTTCTCCAGCACGTGCGGTATCTCGTCCGGTTCGCACTCCAATACCTCGGCAAGCGGCAGCGCGTTCCGCACGAGGGCGGTCATGTCCCCCGAGCCGGAGCCCCGGTTGGCGACCACCACGAGGTCCTCGCCGCCACGCAGGGCGGGCGCGTCGGCGTGCGGGCGGCCCGGCGCGGGCAACTGCGACCGGGTCGGCACGACCCCGCGCAGCGCGAAGGCCGCGCCCACCCCGAGCGCCGCGCCGACGAGCACGTCGCTCGGGTAGTGGACGCCCGTGTAGACCCGGGACAGCGCCACGGCCGCGGCGACCGGCGCCACGGCGGCGCCCCAGCCCCTGGACTCCAGCAGGACCCCCGTCGCGAAGGCCGCGGCGGAGGCGGAGTGGCCGGACGGGAAGGACGTGGTGAACGGCTGCCTCTTCAGCTGCCGCACCATCGGAACGGCGTCCCGCACCGGCCGGGCGCGGCGCACGGACCGTTTCCCGATCGTGTTGATGGCGGCGGACGCCAGTGCCAGCGACGCCACACCGCGCACGGCGGCGCGCCGCGACCGGGAGCCCCGCCCGAGGACGGCCATCCCGGCCGCCGCGCCGAACCACAGCACCCCGTGGTTCGCCGCGTGGCTCAGCCGGGGCAGCACCTGGTCGCCCCCCGGCCAGTGCCGGGTGGCGACCCGATGGAAGACCTCCCGGTCCCAGGCGCTGAACCGGGCGGTCACACGGTCACGGACGGTCTCGGCCGGCTGCACGCCGTGGGAATCGGACATGCCCCGCGCGTACCCCTCCGAGCCCCGCCCCACGCGTCCCCGACCCGGTGACCCGCACGCCGGCCCGCGGCACGCGGGGTCCGGCGCCCGGCGGAATCACCCACCTGGCGGTGCCCCCGCGCGGTGCGCGCGCCCGGCCTCCGGACCGGCGCCGCGTGCCCGAGGTCCGCCTGCCCGGGATCCGCGTTCGGCGCCCGGCCTCCGCACCGGCGCCGCGTGCCCGAGGTCCGCCCGCCCGGGGACCCGCGTTCGGCGCCCCGTGCGGAAATGCGCCTGCCCGGGAACGCACCCGCCGCGCCCTTGAGGGCGGCACGCGGGCGCACGGTGGCCGCCCGTCCCGCAGGGGCGGGACGGGCGGCCCTTTGCCGCGGTGCTCAGGCGGGTTCCGCCTCCCTCTCGCGTTCCTTCTCCGCGTACGGCCAGCGGAGCAGCGCGCCGAGGCCGCCGACGGGGACGTCGTCCTCCGTCTCGGGGCGCACGCGCAGCACCTCCGCGCCCGTCATGACGGCCGAGCGGAGCAGCGCGTCGTCGGCGCGGGCGGGCAGGGGCTCCCGTTCGCCGAGGTAGTGCGTGTCGCTGCGGCGCAGCGCGATCTGGTCGGGTTCGGCGCCCACCCACACCTCACGGTGCGCGTCGGGCCCCTCGGACCGGATGAGCAGCTCGGCGATCCGGTGCTCGCGGGCCGCCTCGACCAGCGCGGGCACGCCCTCGGCGGCGGACGGGGCGCCGCCGCCGGTGGAGCGGGCCGCGCGGAACCGGTCCAGTTCCTGCTCGGTCAGCCGCCGCAGGTGCTCCTGCCGGGCCGCTTCGACGTCCTCGTCGAGCAGCTTCACGCCCGAACCCGCGGCACGGCCACCGTGCTCGCTCTCCACGGCCAGGGGCCGGACCTCGGCGGGCAGCCGCTCGTGCACGGAGTGCCGTTCGCGGACGTCACCGGCGAGCACGATCAGATCCGCGCCGGTCTCCTCCTCGCACTCGGCGAGGGCCTCGGCGATCCGCTCCGCGTTCTCCTCCCAGGTGTTCTCCACGCTGAGCTGGAAATGACGCTCGGACCAGTCGGCCGAACCGGTGCGGTGCATGGGCCAGTCGCGCCCCTCCACATGCCCGGCCGGCCTGCCGCCCAGGGGGCTGCGCAGCTCCAGGTCGGCGCCCGTGCGGTCGATGTACGCGACCAGGCAGACCGGCTCCTGGGCCGCCAGGTCCAGCAGCGGGGTCAGCCGGGGCAGCGCGGCCCACGTCACGTCGGCGGGCGCGAGGGGGCGGCGCGTCAGCGGAGGGTCGAGGACGACCTCGCCGTGCGTCGCGAACACCGCACGCCCGGCCTCGCCCGGCGGCCGAGGCCAGTCGGTCAGCGCCTCGTACACGGCCCGTTCGGTGGCCGGATCGCAGCCCTGGGCGGTCAGCGACCGGCAGGCGTCCCTGGCCTGGAGCTCCAGTCGCTCCCGGGTGGACTCGTCGACCCTGGACGTATCCAGATAGACGCTGGCCCACGGCCCGGGGCGGTCGAAGAGGCTGGTCAGAAAGGCGAGTTGCATGGCTCCCTCCCGGAGGCCGGAATGTGCGTCACCGACGGGTACCCGACACACCATCGGCCACACAGCTCACTCGCGTGGCGTCTGCCGCCAGGGCCGGGAAGAGTGGAGCGGGTGACAGCAGTGGATCCACGGAGGTGACCCCCGGTGCCGAACCCCCATGTGCCCAGCACGCTCCTCGCCCGGCACGGCGAGGCGCTCGACCTGTTCGGCGAGCGGGTGCACGCCATCCGCGCCGACCAGTGGGACGCCCCCACGCCCTGCACCGAGTGGTCGGTACGCGATCTGGTCAACCACCTCACCGCCGAACAGCTCTGGGTGGTGCCGCTGGTACGGGAGCGGCGCACCATCGAGCAGATCGGTGACGCCTTCGACGGCGACGTCCTGGGCGACGACCCGGTCTCCGTCTGGGACCGGTCGGCGGCCGAGGCCCGGGAGGCGTTCCTGGACAAGGGGGCCCTCGACCGGACGGTCCACCTCTCGTACGGGCCGACGCCGGCGACCGCGTACTGCTCGCAGATGATCTCGGACCTGGTGATCCACGCCTGGGACCTGTCGCGGGCGATCGGCGCGGACGAGCGGCTGCCCCGGGACCTCGTCGACTTCACCGTACGGGAGGTGTCCCCGTACGCCGACAGCCTGGCAGGGAGCGGCCTGTTCGGCGCGCGGCTGAAGCCGCCGCCCGGCGCCGACGAGCAGACGAAGCTGCTGGCGATGGTCGGACGCGAGGCGTAACGAGGGCCCACGCACGACCGGGCCGCGTAACGAGGGCCCACGCACGACCAGGCTCCTCGTCCGCCGCGCGGGACGAGGAGCCGGTCCGGGCGTACGACTCAGCCCGGGGTCTTGGCGAACTCCGACGTGAAGGCCTCGCAGAACGCCTTGAGGTCGTCCGGCTTGCGACTGGTGATCAGGGTGGCGGGCCGCGCCGTGCACACCTTCACCTGCTCGTCGACCCACTCGCCTCCGGCGTTGCGGATGTCGGTCCGCAGGCTCGGCCAGGACGTGAGCGTGCGGCCGCGCACCACATCGGCCTCCACCAGCGTCCACGGCCCGTGACAGATCGCCGCGACCGGCTTGCCGGCCTCGAAGAAGCCCCGGACGAACGCGACGGCGTCCTCGTCCATCCGGAGGAAGTCCGGATTGGCGACGCCACCGGGCAGGACCAGGCCGCCGTAGTCCCCGACCGAGGTGTCGGCGACGGCGCGGTCGACGGGGAAGGTGTCCGCCTTGTCGAGGTGGTTGTACGCCTGGATCTTGCCGGGTTCGGTGGAGACGAGGACGGGTGTGTCACCGGCGTCCTTCACCGCCTGCCAGGGGTCGGTGAGCTCTACCTGTTCGACGCCTTCGGGCGCCACGAGAAACGCGATCTGCACAGTGGTTCCTTTCTGGCTGTCATCCGGGACGGGTGTCGGTGTTCGGCTCCGCCCGGCTGATGTCCGCGAGCGCGGAGCGCGGGTCCCGCGACACGGCCAGGTCCCCCAGGCTGACCATGCCGAGGGGGCGGCCGCCCTCCACGACGGGCAGCCGGCGGACGGCGTGGCGCCGCATGAGGTCGACGGCGTCGGTGACCTCGTCGTCGGGGGCGACGCACACCGGGTCCGGCGTGCACACCGAGGCGGCGTCGACGGTGAGGGGGTCGGCGCCGTCGGCGACCGCGCGGAGCGCGATGTCGCGGTCGGTGACCACGCCCATGAGCCGGTCGCCGTCCGCCACCAGGACGTCTCCGATGTCCTGGGCGCGCATGAGCTGCGCCGCCTCGACGAGCGACGCGTCTGGGCGCACCGCCGCCACGCCGGGCGTCATGACGTCCCTCACCCGCTGTGCCATGACCGTCCGTCCTCCTGCCTCTTCCCGCTTCTTCCCTTCGTGCGACGCCGCCCGGGGTACCCGTGCCCGGGCTCCTTCATGCCCGGTTACGCGGGGTGCGGTGGCCGCTCCAGTGCCACGGCCACGTCCTGCACGCTGCGGTAGGTGTGGTCGCCGGGCAGCTCCGCCACCCGTTCCATGAGCGGATCGGGCGCGTGCCGCTCCCGCAGGATCCGCAGCAGGTCACCGCGGTGTGCGGGGAACGGGGTACGGGCCAGATGCCGGCCCAGTTCCAGGCGCAGCGCCTCGAACGGGTCGGTGTGGACCCGGGGCGGTGCCAGTTCCGGGTCGTCCTCGGCAACCGGCTCCGGGTCGTGCCACTCCTCGGTCCTCGTCGGGTGCCCGGACCTGAGCAGCCCCTTGAGCTGGTGCTTCATCTCATCGTCCTGGCGGCGGCTGAGCCGGTCGCTGCCTCGCTGCATGGCGCCCTCCACGATCTTGCGTGTGCGGTCGCCGGGCGGGTACCCGGCGGGGCCGAGGCAAACCCGGGTTTGGGGGTGGGGGAGCGGGGGACTCCGGCTGAGGCCGAGCGGCCAGGGGTGACAGGGGAGGAAAAAGGGTCTCGGGCGCGGACGGCGGTCCGTGCCCGAAGGCTTTCCACGGCGCCCCGCCATCCGTGGCACGGCGCCCCTCATCCGTGGCACGGCGCCCCGCCATCCCCGGCACGGGCCCGGCCCCATGGCAGGCGCCCGCGACCCACCGCACTCCGCGTGGGGCCGCCCCCTGACCCTGGGTTTGTCTTCCGTCACGGGGGAGACCCGGCCCCTGACGGAAGGACCGGGCCGATGGGACTGCTATCCGTACTGTTTCCCCTGCTGCTGCCGCCCGCGATGCTGGGCGTCATCGTGGTGATGGGGCGCTACGAGGAACTCATGCTGCCGGGGCCGGAGCCCGGGCCCGAGGTCCCGGGGGAGACGACCGGCACCGTCACGACTTCCGGCCCGGCTTCCCGCCCGGCAGGAATTCCTGCACCTTCGCCTTCAGCCCCTGCTTCACGACCGCGGCACGCTCGGCGTCGCCCTTCGCGAGCGCCGCGACGGTCGACTCGAGCTGCTGCCAGGTCGCATGCGGCGGGATCGGCGGTACGGACGGGTCGGTGACGAACTCGACGACCGCCGGGCCGTCCGCCGCCAGCGCCATCCGCCAGGCGCTCTCCACCTCGTCGGGCTTCTCCACCCGGAGGCCGGTCAGTCCGATGGACTCGGCGAACAGCGCGTAGGGGACGTCCGGCAGCTCCTGGGAGGGCAGGAACGACGGTGCGTTGCCCATGGCACGCAGCTCCCAGGTCACCTGGTTGAGGTCCCGGTTGTTCCACACGCCGATCACCAGCCGCGGATCGTCCCACTGATGCCGGTACTTGGCGGCCGTGATCAGCTCGGCCAGCCCGTTCATCTGCATCGCCCCGTCCCCCACCAGCGCCACCACCGGCCGGTCCGGGTGCGCGAACTTCGCGCCGATCCCGTACGGCACACCGCACCCCATCGTGGCCAGCGTCCCGGACAGCGAGCCGCGCATGTCGCCGCGCATGGCGATGTGCCGCGCGTACCAGTTCGCGACCGAACCGGAGTCGGACGTCAGCAGCGTCCGCTCCGGCAGCAGTGGCGACAGCGCCCGCGCGACGTGCTCCGGGTTCAGCGGCTCGGCGCTCACCGCCGCCCGCCGCTCCATGACCTCCTCCCAGCGCCGCACCGACTTCTCGATCTTCTCCCGCCAGCCGCGCTTCCTGTTCCGCCGCAGGAGCGGGATCAGGCGGCGCAGCGTGGCGCGAGAGTCGCCGATGAGGTTCACCTCGTACGGGTAGCGCATCCCGGCCATGTGCGGGTCGATGTCGATCTGGACCGCGCGCGCCTGCCCGTACTCCGGCAGGAACTGGCTGTAGGGGAAGCTGGAGCCGATCGTCAGCAGGGTGTCGCAGCCCTGCATCAGCTCCCAGGAGGGGCGGGTGCCCAGGAGCCCGATCGACCCGGTGACGTAGGGCAGTTCGTCGGACAGGGCGTCCTTGCCGAGCAGCGCCTTGGCGACGCCCGCGCCCAGCAGCTCGGCGACCTCCTCGACCTCGGCGCGGGCCGCCGCCGCGCCCTGGCCGATCAGGATGGCGGGCTTCTCGCCGGAGTTCAGGACCTCGGCGGCCCGCTCCAGGGCGTCGTCGGCGGGCACGGCCGTCCAGGCGCTGCGGTCCAGGCTGGAGGGCACCATCTTGAACTCGTGGGTGGGCGGGCTGTATTCGAGCTCCTGCACATCGCCCGGCACGATCACCACGGTGGGGCAGCGGCGGGCGTACGCCGTGCGGATCGCCCGGTCCAGGACGTTCGGGAGCTGCTCGGGCACGTTCACCGTGGCGATGAAGTCGGAGGCGACGTCCTTGAACAGCGAGTGGAGGTCGACCTCCTGCTGGTACGAGCCGCCCATGGCGCTCCGGGCGGTCTGGCCGACGATCGCCACCACCGGGACGTGGTCGAGCTTCGCGTCGTACAGGCCGTTCAGCAGATGGATGGCGCCCGGCCCCGAGGTCGCCACGCACACCCCGAGCCGGTGCCCGAACTTGGCGTACCCGACCGCCTCGAACGCGGCCATCTCCTCGTGCCGGGCCTGGATGAAGCGGGGCTGGTTCTCGGCGCGGCCCCAGGCGGCGATCAGCCCATTGATCCCGTCACCCGGATAGCCGAACACGTACTCGACGTCCCAGTCGCGCAGCCGCGCGAGAATCTGGTCGGCGACATCCTTGCTCATCTGCTGTCCTCCTGGCCTCCGACCGGTTCTTACCGGTCGGTAGTCGTCTCGCTTTCCGGCAGTACGGGCCCGGGTACCGCGCCCCCGAAGAGCGAAAACGCCGGAAGGCGGCCAGCATGGAATCAGGAGTTTGCCGGGGTCCGCCCCGGGCATGCGCATCTCGTGCTTCGGACCGGAGGCACGTCCGTTGGAGCGGCGATCCGTTCCGGGCGTGTCCCCTGCCCGGAGAAAGGAGCTCTCCTCGGGGTGACAGCCAACCGTCAGCACCGTTCAGGGAGCTGAAAAGCAATGCGTACCCTCGCTCACACGAAGCATCCGCACGACGACGCCCCCGACACCGCCGAGGCGTTCCAGCGCCTGGCCACCCTGCCCGAGGGTGAGGAACGGGAAGCCGTCCGGCAGGACATCGTCCGGGCCTGGCTCCCCATGGCGGACCGGCTTGCCGGCCGGTTCAGGAACCGTGGCGAGTCCCTGGAGGACCTCAAGCAGGTGGCCGCGCTCGGTCTGGTCAAAGCCGTGGACCGGTACGACCCCGAACGCGGCGCGGCCTTCGAGAGTTTCGCCGTCCCCACCATCACCGGCGAGATCAAGCGCCACTTCCGCGACCACATGTGGACCCTCCACGTCCCGCGCCGCGTCCAGGACCTGCGAGGCCGCGTCCGCGCCGCCTACCAGGAACTCTCGCACTCGGTCGGAGGCCGCGCTCCCACCGTGTCCGAGATCGCCAAGAAGGCCGGCATGACCGAGGAAGAGGCCATGGCCGGCCTGGAGGCCCTGGACAGCTTCACCGCCCTCTCCCTGGACGCGGAGCTGCCCGGCACCGAGGACGGGTACACCCTCGTCGACGCGCTCGGCGGCCCCGACCCGGCCCTCGACGTCGTCATCGACCGCGAATCGGTCAAGCCGCGCCTGCGTGACCTGCCCGAACGCGAGCAGAAGATCCTCTACATGCGGTTCTTCCGCGACATGACCCAGAGCCGGATCGCCGAGGACCTCGGCATCTCCCAGATGCACGTGTCCCGGTTGATCAGCCGCTGCTGCACGCAGATGCGGGAGGACATCATGCGGGACGTCGCCGCATAGCGAGCGCGATGTGGCGGGACATCACATCGGCGGCCTGCCCCTCGGCCATCGAGAACGCCCGCCTCGCGCCCGTACGCAGCAGCGTCAGCACACCGAGCACCTTGCCGTCCTCCCGCACCAGCGGCAGGCACAGCAGCGAGCTGACCTCGGCCCGCACCAGGACCGACGCGCCCGAGGCGTCCTCGCCGAACGCGAGGATGTCCTCGGGCCGCACCTGCAGGGAGGCGGAGCCGCCCCGGGCGACGTCCACCACCAGCGGGCAGCCCTCCGGGTCCTGCTCAGCCACCGCCGCCACCAGCGGCGCGTACGCCTCACCCGCGGGTCCCAGCACCAGCGCCCGGCGCGGCGGCCCCGACCCGGCCGTGTCGGCCACCACCCAGTCCGCGAACCGGCCGTGCAGGACCCGCCCGGCCGCCCGCAGCACCGCGTCGACGTCCCCCGGCGGGCACGCGAGCAGGGCGCACGCCATCGCGTCCACCAGGTCCATCACCGCGGCGCGCTGCGTGGCCTCCGCCAGGTCGGGCGGCAGCAGCCGGCGCCCCACCGCCCCGGCGGCCGTCGGCGCCGCCGTCCCCGCCACACCCGGCTGCAGCACCACCAGCACGGTGGGCTGCGGCTCACCCGGCAGCGGCAGGGCCACCAGCGAGGCCCGCACCGGCTCGTGCGGCCGCTGCTGGAGCCGTACGGTCAGGCTCCGGGAGCCCTCGCCGCGTGCCGTCGCCGCCGCCTGCGTCCGCAGCGGGCCCCGGTCGCCGGAGGCCAGCAGCCCGGCCAGCGGGCGGCCGGTCGCGTAACCGGCCCGCACACCGGTCAGCCCCGTCGCGGCGAAGTTCATCCGCCGTACGACCGTGTCCCGGTCGACCAGCACGACCGGCAGCGGCAGCCGCTGGAACAGCGTCCTGAGCAACTGCCGCTCCTGCCGGTCGGCCGACGTGCCGTGCGGGGCACGGGCCGCGAGCCGCTCGTAGCGCGGCCAGAGCGACTCTGCCGCATGCTGGAGTTCGAAGAGCGCCGCGTCCAGAACGCCCTGCTGCTCGCCGGGCGGCAGAGCGCGGGCGGAGCGCAGCTCGGCGACCCGCCGTACAAAATCCGCGAGATCCTCGCCGAATTCGTCCGTCTGCGTCATGAATGCACCGTAACCGGAGCGCGGAGCAGGCGGGTACGGCTGTTTCCCGCCCCCGGCACGGGGCAGCCGCAGCCAGAGAGGAGAGCGCGCCGATGTTTCCCGAAGCGGAATGCGAAGGCCCGGAACCGGC
Organism: Streptomyces sp. NPDC041796; assembly: GCF_055590785.1. Lineage (NCBI taxonomy): Bacteria > Bacillati > Actinomycetota > Actinomycetes > Kitasatosporales > Streptomycetaceae > Streptomyces > Streptomyces sp. NPDC041796. Next base: position 307,961 of record NZ_JBVJAH010000003.1, on the reverse strand, counting down.
CTCCACCGTACGCAGACTGCAGAAGCTGGCCGAACAGTGCGTACGCTCCGAACCCGCCTGCTGCGGCGCCGTCGCGACCCTCAGCGACGGCGACGGTGCCGCCGAACGCCGCACCAGCGCCACCCACCCCGACCTCGCGGCCCTGGTGGCCGTTCAGCTCGACTCCGGCGACGGCCCCATCCCCACCGCCCTCGACAGCGGCGAACCGGTCGACGCGGAGGACCTGCTCACCGAGGAACGCTGGCCGGACTACCGGGCGATGGCACTCGGCTCCGGCGTACGCGCCAGCGTCACGCTCCCCTTCCACCGGGCCGGCCTGGACATCACCCTCAACCTGTACGGCTTCCGCCCGCGCTCCCTCCAGCACGCCACGCACGGCTGCGTCGCCGCCCTCGGCGAGGAGATCACGGCGGGCCTCGCCCGCGACCGCCGGTACCGCGCCGCCCTCACCGAGGTTGGCCAGCTCGCCACGGCCCTGCGCTCCCGGCCCGTGATCGACCAGGCGGGCGGGATCGTCATGCACGCCCTCGGCTGCGACGCCGACGAGGCGTACGGCGTGCTGCGGCACCTCTCGCAGCGCACCAACCGCAAGCTGGCGGACGTCGCCGCGGGCGTCGTCCGCACCCGGGGACGCGGCCTGGAGAAAGAGTTCGCCCGGCTGGCACTGGGCACGGGCGACCGATGAGCGCTCCGGCCAGGAGCGGCGATTTGTGTGGAACCTCCGTATAAAGGGCTGTAGGGCTGGGCACATGTCCCCGGACCACCAGCGGCGGAGCTCCAGCGGCGGAGGTGAGGGCATGCATCAGCCGGACACGCGAGGGCGCGGGCCCGTCCGCTACGGGCCGCTCGCGCCGGAATCCGGCCTCCCCGTGCTACCCGAGCTGGCCGCCGTCCTCGCGGCCGCCGCCGGCCGCACCGAACCCGAACCGCCCGGCGGTGGCGCGGTGCTGCGCGACGCCGCCTGCGGCTACTGGTGGCGGCGGGGACTGCGCTGCCACCCCGAGGACCTCGCCGCCGCGCCCGGCGCGCGGCCGCTGCTGTCCGCGCTCATGGCCGCCCACGGCGGCGACGTCCTCATGCCCCGGCCCTGCCCCGCCTGGTGGACCCCACAGGCCAGGCTCCTGGGACGCCCCGCCTACCACGTGCCGACACCCGCGGAGTGCGGTGGCGTCCCCGACCCGTTCGCGCTCCTGGAGACCGTACGGCGCGTCCGTGCCGAAGGCGGCCACCCGGCGGTGCTGCTGCTCTCCGTGGCCGACGACCCCACCGCCACCGTCGCCCCGCCCGAGGTGGTGCGCGAGGCGTGCGAGGCGGCCGTCGGCGAGGGCCTGCACATCATCAGCGACGAGACCTGGCGCGACACCCTGCACGACCCGCACGACACCGTGCTCGTCAGCCCCGCCGAGATGTGCCCCGACGACGTCACCGTCCTGTGCGACCTCGCCGGCTCCCTCACCCCCGCCGCCTGGCCCGCCGCCATCGCCCGCTTCCCGCACACCGGGCCCGGCCCCGAGCGCCGCGCCCGCACCCTGGACCGGCTGACGGCGCTCGGCGCCCAGGTCGCCGCCCCCGTCGCGGCGGCCGCCGCCCATGCCCTCGGCGAACCCGAACCGGTCACCACCCGCGCGTCGGCGGCCGCCGCCCTGCACGCGCGCGTGGCCGCCGCCGCGCACCACGCGCTGCTGACCGCCGGGGCGCTCGCCCTCCCGCCCCGCGCGGGGCGGCACCTGTACGCCGACCTCGGCCCGCTGCGCGGCCACCTCGCCGAGCGCGGCGTGACCGACTCCATGGAACTGGAGGAATACCTGACGGACCGCCTGGGCGCCCTCGTCCCCGGAGGCCACCGGTTCGGCGACGAGCTCGGCGCGCTGCGGGTACGCCTGCAGACCCGGCCCCTGCTCGGAGCAACCCCCGAGGAGCGCGCGGAGTCCCTCACGGCGGCGGAGCCGCTGGAATCGCCGCATGTGGCACAAGCGTTGAAGAGGTTCGCCGCTGCTTTTCACGAACTGCACGAACCGTACGAACCACGGTGAACGGAGCTGGCAGATGACGGAACGAACGGCACCCACCGAGCAGCCTCCCGTGGACCGGGACCGGGACCGGGACCGGGACCGGGACCGGCACCAGGACCCGGCCGGCCGCACCGACGGCCCCGAGCACACCGCGGCCGGCGGCCCACGCCCCCTCGGCCGGCCCCGCACCTGGCCGAGATCCTTCGCCGACCGGCTGACCGCTCCGCTCCCCGGCGTACGTGCCATGGCCAGGCTCGCGCGCGAGGGGGCGGTGCGGCCGAGCGCCGAGGGGCTCCGGGACATCCCGCACCTGCCGTTCGCCCCCGAGCCGCTGCCCGCCGTGGAGCCGGACACCGTCGCCGTCACCTGGGCGGGCCACGCCAGCTGGATCGTCCGCATCGGCGGGCTCACCGTCCTCACCGACCCCGTGTGGTCGCGCCGCATCCTCGGCACGCCCGCCCGCATCACACCCGTCGGCGTCCGGTGGGAGGACCTGCCGCCGGTCGACGCCGTCGTCATCAGCCACAACCACTACGACCACCTCGACGCACCCACCATCAGAAGGCTGCCCCGCGACACCCCCGTCTTCGTCCCCGCCGGCCTCGGCCGCTGGTTCCGGCGCCGCCGCTTCACCCGCGTCACCGAACTCGACTGGTGGGAGACCGCCGAACTGCGGGGCGTGCGCTTCGACTTCGTCCCCTCCCACCACTGGTCCAAGCGCACCCTCACCGACACCTGCCGCTCCCTGTGGGGCGGCTGGGTGATCGGCGACCCCCACGGACACCGCGTGTACTTCGCCGGCGACACCGGCTACGGCCACTGGTTCAAGGAGATCGGCCGCCGCCGTCCCGGCATCGACCTCGCCCTCCTCCCCATCGGCGCCTACGATCCCCGCTGGTGGCTGCGCGACGTCCACACCGACCCGGAGGAGGCCGTCCAGGCCTTCCAGGACCTCGGCGCCCGGATCATGGCCCCCATGCACTGGGCCACGTTCGTCCTCTCCTCCGAACCGGTCATGGAACCCCTCACCCGCGTCCGCGCCGCCTGGCAGAAGGCGGGTCTGCCCCGCGAACACCTGTGGGACCTCCCGGTCGGCGCCTCGCGGCTGCTCTAGGGCGTGTCCTCCCGGCCGGCTCCGCCCGGCGGGATCCGAACGACACGACCTAGGCCCGCCGCACCTGCCGCACCCGCCGCGCCCACCGCCACACCGACGGCACCGCCCCGACGAGCACCGTCAGCGCGACCGCCGCCAGGACGCCCTGCCAGGGACGGGCGAACAGCGAGCCGCCCAGGATGCCGATGAGCTGGTACGTCAGCGCCCACGCCAGGCACGCCGGGAGGTTGCCGCGGACGAAACGGCGCAGCGGCATCCGGGCCAGCAGGCACGCCAGCATCACCGGTATCCGCCCGGCCGGGACCAGCCGGGACAGCACCAGCACCGACACCCGGTGCTCCCGCAGCTTGGCCTGCGCCTGCTCCAGCCGGTCCGGCGCCGCCCGCCCCCGCAGCGCCTCCAGCCACCGCGAACCGTTCTTCGACCGCACCCCCCGCCGCCCCAGCCAGTACAGCGCCACGTCACCCAGGAACGCCGCCCCCGCCGCCAGCAGGAACACCACCAGCAGCGCACCCGGCGACGTCTGATGGAACGCCACCACCGCCGCCGAGCTGACGATCGCCCCCGTCGGGATCACCGGCACCAGCGCCCCCAACGCCACCAGCAGGAACAACGCCGGATAGCCGACCGCCTGCTGGGTCGACTCGGCCGGCAGCTGACCCACCAAGGCGTCGATCATCCGGACACCTCCGGCCGGACACTCTCGCCGTGCCCCAGCCGGTGCACGGCCACCCCCGGCGCCAGCCGTGCCGCGTGCCGCACGAACTCGTCGCCCGGCGCGTGGAACTCGTGCGGCCGCACCCCGTCCAGCCCGATCGGCCAGTACGTGCCGTAGTGCACCGGAACGGCCGCGCGCGGCGCCAGCGCCGCCAACGCCTGGGCCGCCCGGCCCGCGTCCAGGTGCCCGTGCCCCAGGAACGGCCCCCACCCGCCGACCGGCAGCAGCGCCACGTCCACCTCTCCCACGGCCGCCGCCATCCCCTCGAACAGACCGGTGTCCCCGGCGAAGTACGTACGCGCCGCACCGCAGATCACATACCCGAGCGCGGGGGAGAGGTGCGGCCCCACCGGCAGCCGCCGCCCGTCGTGACGCGCCGGCACCGCCCGGACGACCAGCTCCTCCACCTTCACCTCGTCCCCGGCGGCCACCTCCGTGATCCGCAGCCCGACCACCGAGCTCAGCCTCCGCAGCGCGGGCACCGCGCGGGGCGCGCCGCGCGGCACGATCAACCGCGTACCCGGAGCGAGCCGGGCCAGCGACGGAAGGTGCAGATGGTCGGAGTGCAGGTGCGAGATCAGCACCACCTCCGCCCGCGCGGCCGCCGCCGGCGGCAGCGCGCCGCGCCGCCGCCGCAGATGGGCGAGGCGGCGCGCGAACAGCGGGTCGGTCAGCACCCGCACTCCCGAGTCCTGGACCGTACAGGTGGCATGACCCCACCACGTGACCTCCACCGGCACGCCCGCCCTCCTCGCTCCCGTAGTGCCCGTACGAGCTCTTACGAGCGTAAATGCGCGCCTCCTCGGCCGGAGGGGATCGGAGTAGGGTCGGCGGTATGGACGACGTACGCGTGGCGGCGATCGCCAGCCTGACGCCGCTCGAGGAGCTCGACAGCGACCCCTTCCTGGTCGACACCCGCAGCCAGCACGCCATGTGCGAGCGGTGGGCGGCCGACAAGGGCTACGTCGTCAGCCGGCAACTCCTGTTCTACGGGATGCGGCCGGACCACCGGATGCTGTGGGCCGACATCGAGGCCGGGGCGGTCGACCTGTTCGTCGCGCCGAACGAACGGGTCCTGGACCGGGCGCTGACGTCCGCGCGGGACTTCACGGCCGAGTGCGAGCGCCGGGGTGTGCGCCTGGAGACGGCCGGGCTCGACGAACCCGCGTACGACGCGGAGATGAAGGCCCATGTGCACCGCCGGCTCTCCATGCCGACGGCGGGCTACGACGGCTGCTGAGACGGCGGGAGCGAGCGGCGTGGTCCAGGGCGGATGGCGTACGGCGGGCGGTGCGCTGCTGCGGGTCGTCGTGGTGTGGGCGGTGTCCACCCTCACGATGCTCGCGCTCGCCGGTCTCCTGCCCGACTTCCAGCTCCAGTCCGACGACGGTGACAGCATCACCCGCACCGCCGTCACGGCCGCCTGGGCCGCGGGCGCGTTCGGCCTGCTGAGCGCCCTGGTGTGGCCCCTGGTCGTCCGGGCCCTGCTGCTCGTGCCCGCCCTGGTCCTCGGCTTCCTCGCCTTCTTCCTCAACGGCTCGCTGCTGCTGATCGCGCTCTGGATCATCCCCGACGGGCGCGGCGAGGCCGACCCGGAGAACGCCGTCGTGGTGGCCGCCGTGATGTCCGCCGTCGCGTCCGCCACCTCCACCGCCCTGGCCGTACGCGACGACAACGCCTACCGGCGGCGCCTGTACCGGCTCACGGGGCGGCGGCGGTCCGGGCCCCCGGCGCCCGGCCCGGTCAGCCCGCCGGGCACGGTGTTCCTCCAGCTCGACGGCGTCGGGTACCGGGTGCTGCGGGACGCCGTCGCCGACGGGGTCATGCCGACCGTCGCCGCCTGGCTGGGCTCCAGCCACCGCCTCACGCCCTGGCGCACCGACTGGTCCAGCCAGACCGGCGCCAGCCAGCTTGCCATCCTGCACGGCTCCAACCACGACGTACCCGCCTTCCGCTGGTACGAGAAGGACACCGGCCGGCTCATGGTCAGCAACCGGCCCGCCGGCGCCGTCGAACTGCAGCGCCGCGCCATAGAACGCACCGGCGACGGCGGGCTGCTCACCCTCGACGGCGCCAGCCGCGGCAACCTGTTCAGCGGCGGCGCCGAGCAGCTCGCCCTGGTGCTGTCGGTCTCCGCACGCCGGGGCCGCCGCAACCGCTCCCGCGCCGGGTACTTCGCCTACTTCCGCGACCCCGCCAACGCCGTCCGCACCGCCATCTCCTTCGTCGCCGAGGTGGGCCGGGAAATCGGCCAGTCCACCCGGTCCCGCCTGGCGAAGGAGACCCCACGGGTCGGCCGGGGCGGGCTGTACCCCTTCATCAGGGCCTTCGCGACCGTCGTCGAGCGGGACGTGGTCGTCTCGGCCGTCATGGGCGACATCCTGGGCGGCCGCACCGCCGTGTACGCCGACCTCGTCGCGTACGACGAAGTGGCCCACCACTCCGGTCCGCACAGCCGCGACGCGCTCAAGGTGCTCGAACGGCTCGACCGGTCCCTCGCCCTGATCGCCACGGTCGCCGAACACGCCCCGCGCCCCTACCGGATCGTGCTGCTCTCCGACCACGGCCAGAGCCCCGGCGAGACCTTCGCATCGGCCTACGGGCTGACCCTGCGCGACCTGGTCCGGGCCGGCTGCGGACTGCCCGTACCCCGCCGCGCCCGGCACAGCCCGAGCGGTGCGGAGGCACGGGACGCCCTGCGCAGCGCCGTGCACCTGCCGGTGGAGGAGGGCGGTGAGGAGCGCCCGGCCCGTACCTCCGGCCCGATCGTGCTGGCCTCCGGCAACCTGGGCCTGATCTCGTTCCCCGACGTGCCCTACCGCATGTCCCGCGAGGAGATCGAGCGCCGCCACCCCGGCCTGCTGCGCACCCTCGCGGACCACCCGGGCATCGGCTTCCTGCTGGTACGCAGCGAGCGGCACGGCTCGGTGGTGCTCGGCCCGGACGGGGCCGAGGTCCCGGTCGACGACCTCACCGACGACGGCCCGCTGGCCCCGTACGGCCCGGGTGCCGCCGACGCCGTCCGGCGCACCGATTCCTTCCCGCACGTCGCCGACATCATGGTCAACTCCCGGTACGACCCCCGGACCGGCACCGTGCACGCCTTCGAGGAGCAGATCGGCTCCCACGGCGGCCTCGGCGGGGAGCAGTCGGAGGCGTTCCTCCTCTGGCCGGTCACCCTGTCCGCGCCGTCCCCCGACGGCACCCCGCCCACGGGTGCGGAAGAGGTCCACCGGGTACTGAGGCGCTGGCTGCGGGAGGCCCACGGCCCGCAGATACCCGTGCAGGAATCCCCGTCGCACCCCCAGCCGGAAGAAGCATTTCCGGTTGTGGACCGCGTCGTGCCGGACAAACACGGGTGATTTGGTGCAGCGTTCGCCGTACCTGACCATGTTCAGGTTTGTACGGCGAAAGGCGCACCACCCCCCATGAGCACCACCCCCATGATCACCGACCCCACCCCCGACGAGCGGTCCAAGCACGCCCGCAGCTTCGGACTGCCCATCGCGACAGCCCTGGTCATGGGCAACATCATCGGTGGGGGGATCTTCCTCCTCCCCGCCTCCGTGGCCCCCTACGGCACCATCAGCCTCGTGGCCTTCGCCGTCCTCACCGTCGGCGCCATCGCCCTCGCGCTCGTCTTCGGCCGGCTCGCCCGGCGGCACCCCCTCACCGGCGGCCCCTACATCTACGCCCGCGAGGCCTTCGGCGACTTCGCCGGCTTCCTCTCCGCCTGGTCGTACTGGATCACCACCTGGGTCTCCAACGCGGCACTCGCCGTCGCCGCCGTCGGCTACCTCGACGTCCTCGTCCCCGTGCAGGACTCCACGGCCGCGACCATCGCCGCCGCACTGGCCCTCCAGTGGCTGCCCGCCCTCGCGAACCTGGCCGGCACGCGATACGTCGGCGCCGTCCAAATCGTCGCGACCGTGCTGAAGTTCGTCCCGCTCCTGCTGGTGGCCGTCGGCGGCCTGTTCTTCTTCGACTCCGCCAACCTCGGGCCCTTCCAGGCGAGCGACTCCAGCGCCGTCGGCGCGGTGTCCGCGTCCGCCGCCATCCTGCTCTTCAGCTACCTGGGCGTGGAGTCGGCCGCCGTCAGCGCCGGCGAGGTCCGCGACCCGCAGCGCAACGTCGGCCGCGCCACCATCCTCGGCACGCTCGGCGCCGCCGTCATCTACCTGCTGGGCACCCTCTCCGTCTTCGGCCTGGTCGCCCACGACCGGCTCGTCGAGTCCAGCGCGCCCTTCTCCGCCGCCGTCAACACCATGTTCGGCGGCTCCTGGGGCGGAACGGCCGTCGCCTGCATGGCCCTCGTCTCCATGGTCGGCGCCCTCAACGGCTGGACCCTGCTCAGCGCCCAGACCCCGTACGCGGCGGCCAAGGACGGCCTGTTCCCGACGATGTTCACGCACAAGCGGCGCGGCGTCCCCACGTACGGCGTCCTCGTCACCGTCGTCCTCGCCTCCCTGCTGACCGTCTACAACTACACGGCCGGCTCCGAGGGCGTCTTCGAGATCCTGGTCCTCGTCACCACCTTCACCGCCACGGTGCCCTACCTGCTGTCGACCGCCGCGCAGATCTACTTCCTCGCCTCCGGCCGGTCCGACCGCGTCCACCGGCCCCGCCTCGTCCGCGACGCCGTCCTCGCGATCGTCGCCTTCGCGTTCTCCATGTGGCTGGTCGCCGGCTCCGGCTACGCGGCCGTCTACCAGGGTGTGCTGTTCCTCTTCGCGGGCGTACTGGTCTACGCCTGGATGTCCGCCCGCAAACACCGCGCGTAACCCCGGCAAGCCCGCCGCGGGCGGGTGGGCCTCGGCGCCGCCCACCGGAAAATCGGCTGCGCCGGGCGGGGGCGGGCGCCCACACTGGGCGGGCCCGGCAATCCGGTCGGGCAACGCACCGGACCCCGCCCACCCAGGAGCACACCCTGCAGGCCGCCGTCACCGTCACGCCCGCCCGGATCCCCGAGCTGCTGCTCGGCCTCGCGACCGTACGCCCCGTGTTCCTGTGGGGCGCGCCCGGCATCGGCAAGTCGTCCCTCGTGCGGAAGTTCGCGGAGTCCCTCGGCCTGGAGTGCGTCAGCCTGCTCGGCACCCAGCTCGCGCCCGAGGACCTCATCGGCGTCCCGCAGATCCGCGACGGCAAGTCCGTGTTCTGCCCGCCCGAGGCCATCGCGCGCGACGAGCCCTACTGCCTCTTCCTCGACGAGCTGAACGCCGCCACCCCCGACGTGCAGAAGGCGTTCTACTCGCTCATCCTCGACCGGCGCATCGGGAACTACGAGCTGCCCGCCGGGTCCATCGTCATCGGCGCCGGCAACCGCGCCACCGACAACGCGCTGGCCCGCCCCATCGCCTCCGCGCTCGTCAACCGTCTCACCCACGTCCACCTGCGGGCGTCCGCCGCCGACTGGCTCGTGTGGGCGGGCGAGAGCGGCATCCACCCGTGGGTCACCGACTACCTCACGGACCGCCCCCACCACCTCTGGTCGCAGCCGCCCAAGACCGAGGAGCCGTTCTCCACCCCCCGCTCCTGGCACATGCTCTCCGACGCGCTGCACTCCTTCGGGCCCACGCTGGACGAGGACACGCTGAAGATCGTCGCGCACGGCACCCTCACGCCCGCGCACGCCGTCTCCTTCTGCGGATACGCCAAGATCGTGCGGCACGCGTACGGCATCGACGCCATCATCAAGGGCGACGCTTCCTGGCCGAACCGCGTCGAGGACCGCGACCTCCTCTACTACCTGGCCGACGCCTTCCGCGGCCGCCTCATCAAGGAACTCCCCGCCGACAAGAGCCACGTCCCGCCCGCCCTCCGGCAGGCCGCGCACCGTGCGAAGTCGCTGCTCGTGCAGCTCGCCGAGATCTCCGTCGAGGTCGCCCAGACCGTCATCGCCGACGACGCCGACGGACAGCCCGTGCTGCCCGCGTGGTTCCTCGTCGAGGCCGCCCGGGACATGCCGCGGCTGGTCGAGGCCCGCCGGTGACTCCCGCGCCGTCCGCCAAGAAGAAGCGCAACGACCCGGCCGCCGAGGCCTTCCTCGCCGGGCTCGCCGTCGTCAAACGCAACCCGGCGCTCGCCGCACTGGACGCCGACATCTGCCGCAGCCGCGACTGCGACCTCGGCCCCCGCCACGGCCTGGCCGCCGTCGACTCCAACGGCCGCGTCCACGCCCACCCCGACCGCCGCGCCGACCCGGCCGACTGGGCCTGGGCCCTCGCCCACTGCCTCCTCCACCTCGGCTTCGGCCACGTGCCCGCCGACCGTGCCAGGCGGCGCGAGCAGCCGGACCGCTGTGACCTCGCCGCCCGTTGCACCGTCGTCAACCGCTTCCTGCTCACCCTCCACGTCGGCCGCGCACCCGAGGACCTGCCCACGAGCTACCCCGACGGCGACGAGGAGCAGCTCGCCGCGCGATGGCGCAAGAGCGGCGTCCCCGACGCATTCGCCCGGCACGGGACGGCGGGCGACCAGCCGGACCAGGTCCTCGTCCCGTGGGCGACCTGGCACACCCCGCCCGACTGGCAGCTCGCCTTCGCGCACGCCCTGACCCGTACCGTCTCCGCCGCGATGGACGTCGCGGGCGGCCGGCGCGACGCGCTCACCGGCGAGATCCGGCCGAAGCAGCCCTGGGACCGGGCACTGAGCTGGTTCGTCTCCTCCTACCCGCTGCTCGGCGGCATCGCGGCCGGTATGACCCTGGTCGCCGACGCCGAACTCGCCCGCGCCCACGGCATCGCGATCGCCGCCGTCGACCCCACGCTCGGCGAGATCTACCTCAACCCGCTGCGGCGGTACGACGACGAGGAGTGGCGGTTCGTCCTCGCGCACGAGATGCTCCACGCCGCGCTGCGTCACGGTGACCGGCGCGGCGCCCGCGACCCGTACCTGTTCAATGTCGCCGCCGACTACGTCATCAACGGCTGGCTCGTCGAGATGCGCGTCGGCACCATGCCCGAAGGGCTGTTGTACGACCCGGACCTCAAGGGCCTGTCCGCGGAGGAGGTGTACGACCGGATCGTCACCGACGCCCGCCGGACGCGGCGCCTGGCCACGCTGCGCGGCAAGGGCGTGGGCGACGTGCTGGGCGAGTCGCTCGGCGGGCGCGTCCGCGACTACGTCGACCTGGACGAGTTCTACCGGCGTGGCCTGGTGCAGGGCTTCGACCTGCACGTGGACGGTGAGCGCGGGCTGCTGCCCGCCGGCCTCGTGGAGGAGATCCGGGCACTGTCGCACCCGCCCGTGCCGTGGGACGCCCGACTGGCGCGCTGGTTCGACGAGTTCGTGCCCCGCCCCGAGCCGGTGCGCAGCTACGCCCGGCCGGCCCGCCGCCAGGCGTCCACGCCCGACATCCCGCGCGCCGGGCGGTACTTCCCGCCCGAGGAGATCGCTCGGTGCACCTTCGGCGTCGTCCTCGACACGTCCGGCTCCATGGACCGGCGGCTGCTGGGCAAGGCGCTCGGCGCGATCGCCTCGTACGCGGAGGCCCGGGACGTACCGGCGGCGCGGGTGGTGTTCTGCGACGCGGCCCCCTATGACGCCGGATACCTGCCGCCCACCGAAATCGCCGGGCGGGTACGGGTCCGGGGCCGCGGAGGCACGGTCCTCCAGCCGGGCGTGGACCTGATCCACCGCGCCGAGGACTTCCCGCCCACGGCACCCGTGCTGATCATCACCGACGGGTACTGCGACACGCTCCGCGTCCGCCGCGAGCACGCCTATCTCGTCCCGGACGGCGCGAGGCTGCCGTTCACCGCGCAGGGCCCGGTGTTCCGGCTCCGCTGAAGGGTTCTCGGGCCGGAGGGGCACCGCACGCCCGGTCACGGCCAAGGAACGCCCCCGACCCGCATGACCGGGCTCGCCGTCACCGCACGCCGGGCCGCGCCCGTCACCCGCCCCGTGTCGACAACCCCCGCGCCGCGCCCGCCAGCGCGTCCAGCACCGGCCGGATCAGCGGGTGGTCCTCCGCGCCCCGCCGCACCGCCGCGAACACGCGCCGGAACGCCGCCGGGCCCGCGACCGGGCGGACCACCACGTCCTTCAGCTCGATGCCCCGCAGAGCCGAGCGCGGCACCAGCGCCACACCGGCGCCCGCGCCGGCCAGGGCGACCACCGCGCGGAAGTCGTCCGAGGAGTGGACCAGCCGGGGGTCGAAGCCGGCCAGCTCACAGGCGAGGAGCACCATGTCGTGGCACGGGTTGCCCGGGTAGGGCGCGATCCAGTCCGCGTCCGCGAGCGACGCCAGCGCCACTTCCGGTTCCTGCCCCAGCGGATGCCCCGCGTGCAGCACCGCGTCGAACGGCTCCGCGTACAGCGGCACGCGCGCGAGGCGCCGGTCACCCTCGCGGGGCGCGCCCCGGTACTCCACCGCCACGGCCACGTCGGCCTCGCCGTCCAGCACCAGAGGCAGCGACTCGTCGCCCTCCGCGTCCCGCACCCGCACCCGGATGCCGGGGTGCGCCTCGGCCAGCCGCCCGATCGCGGGCGCCAGCACTTCCGCGATCCCGGTCGCGAACGCGGCGACCGTCACCTCGCCCGTGCTTCCGCTCGCGTACGCCGCGAGCTCCGCCTCCGCCCGCTCCAGCTGCGCGAGGACCTCGTTCGCGTGCTCCAGCAGGATCTCGCCGGCCGCCGTCAGCCGTACGCCCTTGCCGCTGCGGGTCAGCAGCACGTGCCCCGTCTCCTGCTCCAGCGCGGCGAGCTGCTGCGAGACGGCGGACGGGGTCAGGTACAGCGCCGCGGCCGCGGCGGTCACCGTACGGTGGTCCGCCGCGGCCCGCAGGACGCGCAGTCGCCGGGGGTCGATCACCCAGCCATTGTCCCTCAGCCGTCAGCCGGCCATCGCGGCCCGCGCGTCGACGAACGCCGCCACCGCCCGCCGAACGTCCTCGGTCGAGTGCGCCGCCGACAGCTGCACCCGGATGCGGGCCTGCCCCATCGGCACCACCGGGTACGAGAAGCCGATCACGTACACGCCCCGCTCCAGCAGCAGCTCGGCCATCCGGCCCGCCTCGGCCGCGTCACCGATCATCACCGGGGCGATCGCGTGGTCACCGGGCAGGATCTCGAAGCCCGCCTCCGTCATTTCCGTACGGAACAGCTTGGTGTTGGCCTCCAGCTTCTCCCGCAGGTCACCGGCGGACTCCAGCAGGTCCAGGACCTTCAGCGACGCGGCGGCGATCACCGGGGCGAGGGAGTTGGAGAACAGGTACGGGCGCGACCGCTGGCGCAGCAGCGCGACGATCTCCACGCGCGCCGCCACGTAGCCGCCGGACGCGCCGCCGAGCGCCTTGCCGAGGGTGCCGGTGATGATGTCGACGCGGTCCATCACGTCGTGCAGCTCCGGGGTGCCCCGCCCGCCCGGGCCCACGAACCCGACCGCGTGGGAGTCGTCGACCATGACCATCGCGTCGTACCGGTCGGCGAGGTCGCAGATCTCCCGCAGCGGCGCCACATAGCCGTCCATCGAGAACACGCCGTCGGTGACGATCAGGCGCCGCCGGGCGTCCCGCGTCTCCTTGAGCTGCTTCTCCAGGTCGGCCATGTCACGGTTGGCGTACCGGTGGCGGCGGGCCTTGGACAGCCGGATGCCGTCGATGATGGAGGCGTGGTTGAGGGCGTCGGAGATCACCGCGTCCTCCGGGCCGAGCAGCGTCTCGAAGACACCGCCGTTGGCGTCGAAGCAGGAGGAGTACAGGATCGTGTCCTCCTGCCCGAGGAACGCCGACAGCCTCCGCTCCAGCTCCTTGTGCACGTCCTGCGTACCGCAGATGAACCGCACGGACGCCATGCCGTAGCCCCAGCGGTCCAGTGCCTCCTTGGCCGCGGCGATCACCTCGGGGTGGTCGGCCAGGCCCAGGTAGTTGTTGGCGCAGAAGTTCAGCACGTCACCGGAGGGGACGGACACCTTGGCGCTCTGCGGGGTGCCGATGACCCGCTCCGGCTTGTAGAGACCGGCGTCGCGGATCTCGTCGAGGGTGGCGCGCAGCTCGTCGCGGACGGACGCGTACATAAGGGATAGCTCCTAAAGAGGGTCAGACGGTCCAGTCGAGGATGATCTTGCCGCTGCGGGCGGTGGCCGCCTCGTCGAACGCGGCGTCGAAGTCCTGGTAGCCGTAGCTGCCGGTGATCACCGGGCTGAGGTCGAGACCACCCTCCAGCAGCACGGTCATCGCGTACCACGTCTCGAACATCTCCCGGCCGTAGATGCCCTTGACCGTGATCATCGAGGTGACGATCTTCGACCAGTCGACGGCGAACTCCTCGGCGGGCAGGCCCAGCATCGCGATCCGGCCGCCGTGCGTCATGTTGGCGACCATGTCCCGCATCGCCTCCGGCCGGCCGGACATCTCCAGGCCGATGTCGAAGCCCTCGCGCAGGCCGAGCTGCCGCTGCGCCTCGCCGATGCTGCTCTCCGCCACGTTCACGGCGAGCGTCGCGCCCACCTTGCGGGCCAGCTCCAGCCGCGAGTCGCTCACATCGGTGATCACCACATTGCGGGCACCCGCGTGCCGGGCGACCGCCGCCGCCATGATCCCGATCGGGCCGGCGCCCGTGATCAGGACGTCCTCGCCGACGAGCGGGAAGGACAGCGCGGTGTGCACCGCGTTGCCGAACGGGTCGAAGATCGCGGCGACGTCCAGGTCGACCTTCGTGCGGTGCACCCACACGTTGGACGCGGGCAGCGCCACGTACTCGGCGAACGCGCCGTCCCGCCCGACGCCCAGGCCGATCGTCGCCCGGCACAGGTGCCGGCGGCCCGCCAGGCAGTTGCGGCACTTGCCGCACACCAGGTGTCCCTCACCGCTGACCAGATCGCCGACCGCGATGTCCGACACGTCGGCACCGACGTGCGCGACCTCACCGACGAACTCGTGCCCCAGCACCAGCGGCGTCGACACCGCCTGCCGGGCCCAGCCGTCCCAGGAGCGGATGTGCAGGTCCGTACCGCAGATCCCGGTGCGCAGCACCCTGATCAGCACGTCACCGGGGCCGGTCTCGGGCTCCGGGACGTCCATGAGCCAGAGACCGGGCTCGGCCTTGTGCTTGACGAGTGCCTTCATGAGTGCGGCTCCAGGCGGCAGGGTTCGGTGGAGATCGTGAACGCGCACCAATCTGCCGACCCGCGCCCGCCGCGTCCATCGAGGTTTTCTTAAGCGGGTCAACAGCGCAGCTTCACGCGCCGCGCCCGCTACGTTCGACGCATGACGACGGAGGTCTGGTACACGTCCTACGGCTCCAACACGCACGTCGACCGCCTGGCCCACTACATCGTCGGCGGTACACCCCCGGGCGGGGCCCGCACCTACCCCGGCTGCCGCGACCGCCGCCTGCCGACCGCGTCCGTCCCCGTGGAGCTGGAGGGGGCCCTGTACTTCGCCACCGAGTCCCCGGTGTGGACCGGCGGCCGGGCGTTCTACGACCCGGACGCCGAGGGCCGCGTCCTGGCCCGGGCGCACCGGATCACCGCGGAGCAGTTCTCCGACATCGCCGCCCAGGAGATGTACCGCGAGCCCGGCCCGGACACCGACCTCGACCTGACCGACGTCCTCCATGACGGCCGGGCGGTGCTGGGCGACGGCCGCTACGAAACCCTCGTCCGCCCCGGCACCCTCGACGGGCTGCCCATGCTCACCTTCACCGCCCCCTGGAGCATGCACGACGTCGAGTGGAACAGCCCCTCCGCCGACTACCTCCGCCACCTCGCCGCCGGCCTCCTCGCGGCGGGCGCCTGGGACGCCGCCACCGTCGCCGCGTACCTCGCCGCCTGCCCCGGAGCGGCGGGCCACTGGACCGAGCGCAGCGTCCGGGACCTGCTCGGAAGCTGATCAGGCCGCTACGGCGGGGCCCGGTGGAGTGCCGCGGCGAACCGGTAGCAGGCCGACTGGAGCTCGGCGGGCGTGGTCACCTGCTCGGCGAACAGCTGGAAGTCCCTGTGCCGGATCACTTCATCGTCGATCGGGACGGTGAAGTCGGCATCGCCAAGATCGTGGACGACGCCGACCGCCGTAACGCCTCGCTCCGGTGGACCGGCCACCGCCGCGGATCGGTGGCGCCCGGCCGTCGGCGGGCCTGCCGCATTACCCCTGCGGTAACGGCATGGCTCCCGCCCACAGCGGCTTTCGTGCAGCTCAGAGCCGGTGGGCACGGGAGCCACTATGAAGTCGGGAGCCAAACAGGGAGCCACGGCACCGGAAATCAGGCCCCGTGGTCGCGCTCTCCCTCGTCGGACACGCCTGGGCCGAAGATGTCGTCCATGGCCTCCGCTCCCTGGGTGATGACCGGGCGCAGTTGCTTCCTGTAGACGCGTTCGGTCGTCATTGTGCCGCTATGGCCGACGACGCGCGCGATGACCTCGATCGGCATGCCATGGTCCGAGAGTAGGGAGACGAAGCTGGTTCGCAGCTCTCTGGTCGTCCAGTGCCTCGGGTTCTCGCATCCGGCCTCCTTCAGAAGCAATCTCAGGTGGTGCAGTACGTTCGGCGACGTCCGCTGCTCACCGTTGTCGTCTGGGAAGACCAGCCCATCCTTGGGCCAGTCGATGCCGGCAGCGGCACACGCCTGCTGCTGTCGGGTTCGATGGGCATCGAGCACGGCCGCTGCTTGCTGGGGCATGGCGAGCGAGCGACGGCTGAGCCTGGTCTTTGTCTCACCTCTGCGACGTACTGATCGCCACACATCCAGGTGCGGCCGCGTCCCATCCTCCGTTGAAGTGTGCACGTGCGGCCAGGTCAGCGCCCGCTCCTCTTCTGTGCGGATGCCGACTAGTAGAGCCAGCACGACGTAGGTGTGGATCCACGTTCCTTCCTTCGCGCGGAGGACTCTCTCAGCCTGCTCCAGCGTCAGTGACTTGCTCGGTCGCCCGGGCCGGCCTTCAGGCAGTTCGACGAGTTCGGCGACGTTGCGTGTGACCTTGCCCGTCTGCTGAGCACGCTTAATGGAACGACGGAGGATCGAGCGAACCATCCTCAACGATTGATGAGAAAGTACCTGGGCCTTCCCCTGTAGCCAGTCGTCGAGGTCTTCCGCCTGTAGGTCACGTAGCTTGGCCCTGCCTAGGTCAGCGATGACGTGGTTCTTTGCCAGGCTGCGATAGGTCTTCAGGCTCTCGACGTCCCGGCCTCGCAACCCTCGGGTCAGCCAGTCTTGGACTGCCAACTCCACCGTGTAGTTGGCTGGCCTCCTGACTCCGACTTCGAGCTCTCTCTTGACCTCTCGCAGCTTCTGCCGAACCTCAGTCTTCGTCTTGCCGGAAACCTTCACGCGGTTGCGTTTTCCGGAGGGTGTGTATCCGAGTGATACGGCGCCGATGTACCTGTTCTTGGACTTGTCCCAGTAGATCGAGTCTTCTCCGTTTGCCGCCTTGCGGGAACGCGCGGTCTCCTCGGTCATATGTGCCTTCCAAAGAACAGCGGAGTCACGCCGGTGCGTTGGCGTGACTCCGCTGACGTTCTGCTGCTGTTATGCCGCTGACTCAGCCTCGGACTTGAGCAGTTCGACGTAGTCGTTGATGTATTCGGTCGGTACGAGGCGGCGCCGCCCGATGCGGACGGTACGGAGCCGTCCGAGACGGATCTCTTCGTATGCCGTAGACCGCTTCACTCCCAGGAGCTCGGCGGCGGCTTCGACGCGGTGGAGGCGGCGCTGTGCCGCGGAGGCCGGTGGCGTGT
The DNA here is from genome assembly GCF_055590785.1 of Streptomyces sp. NPDC041796. NCBI lineage: Bacteria > Bacillati > Actinomycetota > Actinomycetes > Kitasatosporales > Streptomycetaceae > Streptomyces > Streptomyces sp. NPDC041796. The sequence continues at coordinate 290,444 of NZ_JBVJAH010000003.1, read as the reverse complement.
CCATGCCTGTGTCTCCTTCGTCGTAAACGGAGGGGTAGGCCCCTTGCTGTCAGGTCCGCTACCTCCGCTACCTCCGCTACCGCCCTGGTCAAGGGCAGGATTGAGGTAGCGGATGGGGGTAGCGGTAGCGGATGCAGCCGCTACCGGCCCCGGCCGTTGCGGGCGCGGGGCCGGTAGCGCTCAGGTAGCAGACGTGAAGAGCCCTTCCGCTACCGTTTCCGGCTCGCTGACCTGGGAGGTAGCGGAGGTAGCGGAGGTAGCGGCCCTGGAGGGGGGTGGGGGGCAGTACCGCTGCCAGGCGTCGTGCAGATCGGTCGCGTAGTAGCCCTTCAGGACGGTCCCGGCGGTCTTGATGTTGCGGGCCTTGATGGGGGTGTTGTCGCTGGTCATGTACTCGGCGAGCATCTTGGCCAGGGTGCGGGAGTCCAGCGGCCGGCCGCTCATGTCTGCCCATGGTGCTTCGTCCAGTGCGCACAGCCGGTCCAGGACGGCGACGGTCGGCAGGCGGTCGATGCCGCCCAGGACGTGGTCTCGCAGATCGGTGAGCAACCGGATACCGAGGCTGCCCTTGTCGTCCGCTCGGGAGGCGTTGACCAGCTCCACGCACGCCTGGCGGGCGCGCTCGGGCCAAGCACCGCCGGCGGCGTCCGCGACGGCGAGAAGCGGTTCCCACACGTCGGCGGGGCGGTCGGTGACGCCTTCGGGCATCTCGGGCCACCGGCCCGTCACGTCATCGCGGACCTGGTCGGCCCACTGGGCGAGCTGGTCGCGCAGCTTGTTGCCTTCCGCCTCGTGCAGCCGGGCCCGGAACGGCTCGACCTTCTCGTTCCTGGCGCGGCGGCGCATGCGGATGATGATCGAGCGGGTGGTGATGGTGTCGGGGAGGTATCCGAGTCCGGCAACGGCGACGGCGGTGTAGGAGGGGAACTCCACCACGGTCTGGTTCCCGCCGTCCCCGATGCACCGGTAGGTGACCCCGGAGCGGCGGTGGCCGGCGTTGAGGAAGCCGCGCAGTTCCTCGTTGTCCCCGGCCTTGGGACCAAAGACGGTGTCGATTTCGTCGAAGAGGATCGTGGGCCTGCCGGCCGGGTCGGAGACGGACCGGAACAGCGCGGCGGCACGGGCGTTCACCGCCAGCATCGGGCGCGGGACGAGGGTTTCCACGACCTCGAGGGCCCGCGACTTGCCTGACCCCGGTTCGGGGGACAGGAACGCGAGACGCGGGGTGGAGTCGAACGCGTCCAGGAGGTGGGTGTGGGCGTCCCACAGGGCGACGGCGACGTAGGCGGCTTCGCGAGGGAAGACGTTGAACCGGCGGTGGAAGGCTTCCACCTCGGCGAGCAGGGCGGGCCCGTTGGTGGGCAGTGTCGGGTTGGTCATGCTGCCTGTCCTTCCTGGCTGGCCGTGTGCTGGGGGCAGTGGGTGCGGTGGGTGGTGTGGTCGGCGATCAGGGCCAAGACACGCTGCTGTCCGGTGGTGAAGCGGTCGCGGCCGCATGCGCACCAGGAGCGGGCGGAAGGGATGGCGCCGCGTCCGGGTGCGGTGATGTGGAGCCAGCCGACCGGCCGCCGTCCGTCGTCCGGGTGCGGGTCAGGGCGAAGAGCAGAAGGGACGCCTTCGGTGACGCTCTTTCGGCCGCCCACAGCCGTGTGGAGCGCGGGCGGGGTGGCGGTGTGCGGCTGGTCGCTGGACCTGGTGTGGCTTTTCAGGCTGGGGCGGCCGGGGGTGGTCATGCTGCCTCCCGGGGCCGGCAGGTGCGGATGGACCAGTTCAGGGCGCTGCGGAGGGTGGAGCGGCACTCGTACGGCTTGAGTCCGGCTGCCGCCCCCGCTGCCTGAAAGGCCTCCTCGACCACGTGGCGGGGGATGTCGCCCCACGCGACGAACCGCCCCATGGCGCGTGCCGCCCGGAACAACTCCGCCTCACGCCTGCCCTTTTGAGCCGATGCGACGGCCGCCGTCTCGCGTTCGAGGACGACTTGGGCTCGGCGGGTGGCACATCCGGGCACGGGGAGGGAGAGGGGTGGTGCGGGGCGCTGTGTGGGCTTGAGGGCCTCCAGCAGCCATCCCGGGGCTTGAGCTACCGGCGCGGGGTCCAGGACGTCGTAGGCGCCCGTGGGTGTGATGCTGCCCGGGGCGACGACGTACCCGCCCCAGGCTCGGGTGTCGACCAGCGGGGCGAGGGCGCCCGCCGTGTTCGTCAGCCGAACCCCGGGCGGGGCGGCGAAGTAGAGATGCCTGCCGCCGCTCGCAGTCCGCACGGTGCGGGTGGTGGGGATGGCCTGCCCGGTGCGCTCGCAGAGCGCCTCGAAGGTCGTCACGCCGCTAGGCGTGTCCGTACTGCTCTTGTCTTCTGCCTTGGGCATGTCGAGGTCGACGACCAGCAGTCTGCTGGGGCCGGTGGCGATCCCGATGTTGAACGGCCGGTTGTCCCACGCCTGGTGGATGCGGTGGGGGTCGGTGGTGGCGCGCTGTTCCCACTTGCTGTGGCCGTCAGCGCACTGCCCTGTGCGGGGGCAGTTGTCCTCGCCGTGGAGGGCAGGTCGCTTGCCGGCGGGACGGAGTGGAAAGACGTGCCAGCCGCGTGAGGCTGCGTCCATGGCGGCGTTCAGCAGGTCGTTCACGCTGCCACCGCCACGTGGATGCGGGCGAGGAACTGAGCGCCGATGTGCTGGGTGTAGGCCGGGGGGATGCACTCGCGGATGCCGTCGCGGTTCATCCACTCCACGCCCATGACGCGGCGGGCGTGGGCGACTCCGGAGAAGTTGCCGACGAACTGCCCGAAGTGGCCGGGCGGGATGGGGCGCCCCATCTTGGCGACCGGCGCGGCATGCACCGGGTGCTCGGGGATGGTGAGCGTCCACAGCCCGGCCTCGAACCAGCGGTGCCGGTAGGTCGCCATGCCGAACATGCCGCCGCACAGCATGACCGGCGCCTTCAGGTGAGGCACAGCGCCCCGTACGTTCTCGATGACGTACGGGCGGCCCGTGGACTCCAGGGCAGCCCGGGTGGGGGCGATCAGGTCCGGGTGAGCGTTGCCCATCAGGCGCTGGGTGTCGCTGTAGAACTGGCAGGGCGGGGAGGCGTGGATGAAGTCGAACTCCGCGCCGTGCTCACGGATGAAGTCGACCGCGTCACCCTGGACAAAGGTGAAGGGGTAGCGGGGCTGGGGGCTGGTGTCGATGCCGGTCACGTCGAACCCGGCAAGGTGGTAGCCCATGCCGGCGCCGCCCTGGCAGCAGAACGCGTCCAGCAGACGCGGCCGGGCGCCGTCTCGCCGGATGGGGATGGGATGAGTCATGCTGGAGACCTCCATAGGTCTACTCGTGGACTGGAGAGCAGGGCGGCCCGGGACTTTGGCGAGAAGCGGGCCGCCCTTGGCGTTGCTGGTAGTCGGTGCCTCAGATGTCCGGGATGGCGTCGACGAGTGCGGCGACGAGCCGGTTGATGGGTTCGGCCGCGCCGCGAGGAAGAAGCCGAATCCGGCTGCGGTGAAGGCGCTGCCGGCGCTGAGGCTGTGGGAGCGCAGCAGGAAGAACATGACGAGTCCGAAGAGGGCGACGAGCGAGACGGTCACGGCCATGCCGTAACTCCTTTGACGGCTGGGTGAGGCGGCTGGGTAGGCTGCGCGGGCCCCGGGTGCTCGCAAGCTTGGGGACACGGACCGGTGGTTGCGCTGGCGAGCCCTTGCACGGCGAGGCTGCCGTTAGGCGGGTGATCACCGGTCCCATGACATTGATCAGCGGTTGCCGGTGCGGTGGATCTCGCGACTGGCGTTGAGCAGCCGGCGGCCGACGCGCAGCCGGTAGCGGTCGCCGTGGCAGCGGCGGCAGGCCTTGATGCCCTTGCGGACCTCCCGGATGCCGGTGCCCTGGCACTTGCGGCACGGTCCGAACGGCTTGACGGCACACAACAGTGCGTAACCGGCGAGCGTGGCGAGGATGAGGGCGCTAGTGGTGAGCATGACGGGGTGACCTCCCCTTCCAGGGTGGTTTTCGGGGGTGGTTGCAGGTGGGCCGCTAGACGCTAGTTGGCTGATCAGTGGCTGTTTCGGTTGCTAGCGGGGCTGCTAGACCTAGCAGTCGTGGGTGCTAGGTCTAGCAGCGCTGCTCGGGTCAGGCGGCGGCCCGGTCGGCGTCACGGCGTGTGATGGCGGTGGTGATCGCGGTGCGTTCGATGCCGCGCCGGTTCTTGCCCTCGCCGGTGTCGGTCTGGCCCCAGACCTGTCCGGGCTTGATGCCCCAGGGCTTGAGTGCGGCGGTGACGTTCTCGCCCTTCCAGCCCGCGTACGTCTCGGGCCGCAGCGCGGCGAGACGGGTGGCGATCCGCTCGCACCACACGGCCTTCTCGCTGGCGGGGATGACGTCCAGGACGTCGGCGAGGATGTCGGTGCTGGTGGTCTTCTCCGGGCCCTTGCCGATGGCGTGGCCGGTGACGTTGCCGTACTCCTCGCGCAGTTTCCGCGCCCGGGCGACGACCTGGGCGGCGGCGACCGCGTCGACGAACGCGGAGGCAACGATGCGCGGGTCGTCGCCTTCGCCGGCCATCCAGCAGATGCCCCGGTCGGAGCGGGAGAACATGGTGGCCCGGTATCCCGCCTTGTACATCGAGGTGCCCAGCACCATGTCGTTGGCGGGCTGGCCCATGACCTTGAGGCAGAACCGCAGGACCGCGTTCGCGCTGATGCCGGTGGGCAGGGACTTGGCGTCGGGGCGCTGGGTGCCGAACATGGCGACGATGCCGAGCGCGGGGCCGCGCTTGACCAGGTCGGTGCAGATGGCCTCGATCTCATCTCCGTGCTCGTCGTGCTCGAAGGCGACCTGGCATTCGTCCAGCCCGACCACGATCGGGTGCAGCCCCAGGCTCTTGTCACTCGCCAGCTCGGGCGTGACCTTCGACTCCGGGCAGCGCGTGCGCGGGAGCTCCCGGATCACCTTCGCCCGCCGGCGCAGTTCCTCTTTCAGTTCCCGCAGGGCGTCCAGGACGTAGGTGATGTCCTCGGGGTCTTCGCCGGCGCGGTAGCGGTGGCAGACCGGTTCCAGGGCGCCGAAGTCGCCGGTGCCCTTGAAGTCGAACGCGTGCAGCTCGGCGCGCGGGTCGAGTGCGGCGATCAGGAGGAGGAGCCGCATGAGGAAGGTCTTGCCCATGCGGGGGATGGAGCCGACGACGACGGCCGCGAACATCAGCGTCACCGCGACGTCGCGCATGCGCTGGTCGTTGCCGAATACGACCGGCTTGAACAGGTCGACCTGCCCCGACTTCAGCAGCGGCCACGCCGGTTTCGTCGTCTCGTTCATCGGCTTGTCCCCCACCCACAGGATCAGCCGCCCCTCATGCTCGGTCGGGTCGGGCGAGGGCCATACGCAGCCGACCTTCCGGCGCAGACCGGAGGCCAGGGGCTTGCGGGCCTCCATGATGTCCTCCGGCGTCACCCCGTACGGCAGGTCGAGGTCGGCGCGGTAGCCGGGCCCGTCCCGGACGATTTCGGAGACGAACCGCAGACCGTTCATGTCGCCGCCTTTCTTGATGGCGGCGGAGATCTTCGCGTTGCCGATCGAGTCCAGCCCCCGCAGCACGATGCTGCCGGTGAGCTTCTGGACTTCGGTCTTCAGCACGGCGGGGCCGACAACCGGCGCGTCGGGCTGCTGGCCGGCGAACCCCAGCAGCAGTACGCCGCCCGCGGCGAACGCGTACAGGTAGGCGGGCGCGAGGACGTAGAGCCACAGGGCGAACCCGAGCCCGAACACGGCCGCCACCAGGGTGACCAGGCCGCGCAACCGGATACGGCCGGCCCGCAGCCGGGCCAGGCGCATGTACTCCTCAACGTCCTCGGTACGGACGGCGAACTCCCGCAAGGGCGCGGCTTCCCGGTCCCACACCCACCGGTTGGTGGAGGCGATGAACCGGCACGCGCCCCGCGGGGACATCAGGGCCAGGCGTCCGGCATACACCGGCAAGCGCACGCCGTGATACAGGCTGGCGTAGCCGAGATTGGCGCCGGCGTGGCGGGCGGTGGCCAGGAAGTCACGCCGGTTGGTCAGCCACCCGGCGAGCACCGGCTTGCGCTTCTCAACGGTCACCTTCGGCTCGGGAAGGTTCGGGTTGTCCACCGGTACCGGGACGGCCGGGGCGTCGTCGTCGACGTCGGGCACCGGGTGCAGGTGCGTAGGGCGGGAGGGGTCGGTCAAGCTGGGGGTACTCCTGTCTGGCCTGGTGCTGGACGGGGATGGACCCGGGGCGGCCGGCTTCCTTGGCCGGGTGACGGCCGCCCCGGGGCGAAGTCAGGCGCGGTACTTGCGCGCGTGCTCCTCACCGCGCCGCTTGGCCTCGTACGCGCCGCCGTAAGCGCGGCCCCGCACGCCACAGGTGCAGCGCCAGCCGGTGTAGTTGCCGTAGGTGCCGTCCACGGCGATGCGGTGCTTGATGCGGAAGATGTTCGGCATGGGGAGTGGTCCCTTCGGGTCGGGTCACTTGCTGCGGTTCTTCGCCTCGCGCTTGCGGGCGCCGTCGATGACGCGGTCGACCTTGCGCTTCAGGTCGGCCTGGTGGACGGCCTCGCCGGCGATGCTGCGCTTGCACATCCGGGCCACGTAGTACGCGACCTTGGCCTTTTCAGCGGCGGTGAGCTTCGGGTCACTCATGGGCGGTCAGCCCTTCCTGGTCTGGTCGTCGTAGTCGGGGCAGCCGTCACGTACCTCCCAGTGGCCGCCCAAGAGCAGGTCCGACAGGGCGTTGGCGAGCTTGACGCCGGTACAGCCGGCGACCTTCTCGCCAGCCCGGTGCATGCCGAAGGCGGCGGACTGACGTGCGGCACCGGGTTCGGGCTTCTTGGTGAACAGGCCCATGACGGGTCCCTTCTGGGGCCGGTCTGTCCGGCTCCCCACCCGCCCCGGCTTTTGGCCCGGGTGGACAGGCAGCCGTCAACGCCGACGGCGCCCCCGACGCACGCTCTTCGCCGCCCTGGCCCCATCGGCGCCGCCGACCGACCGGACGACGTTCACGACCCCCCAGGTCAGCGCGACAGCGAGGAAGGCGAGGATCGCCAGATTGGCGGCGATGGCGGTGAGTGCGCCGACCAGCAGCGGGCCGAAGTAGACCCCGGCGGCCACCGCACCGGCACCGACACCGGAGCCGAGCGCGACCCGCTGCACCGTGCGGTCCGGCGGCGCCTGGTGAATGTGCTGGTGCACGATCTGCGGGCCGGCCTGCTGAGGGGGGAGGATGCTGGCCGCATCGGCGTAGACGTAGCGGCCATCCGGGAGCTGCACCACACGAGGCAGCTCAGACAGAGATTCCATGGCGGACTCCTTGAAGGTCAGGCAGCGGCCTGGTCCGGGTAGGCGCACGTGGGGCACATGCCGAGCGAGGGCGGGATGACGTATCCGGCGTCGCGCTCGCATTCGGGGCAGGTGCGGCGGGCGGTGTTGGCCTTGGCCAGTGCCGCCCATTTCGCCGGTGTCATCGGCCGGACCGGCTTGGCCAGGTCGACGCGGTACAGGTAGGCGATGAGCGGTTCACGGCGGCGGCGTGGCCGTTCGAGTTGAGCCGCCACGTCCTGACCGCCGGGCCGCAGACTTCGGGTGCGGAGTTGGCGGCGGGTGGCGTAGCCGTCCGGGGCCAGGCGCCACCGGAAGACCGGCAGCGCCCCCATCAGGCCGCCACGCGCTTCCACGCGGCCCGCAGCCGGACTTCAGAGGCGGAGTGACCGGCGGCCCGGAAGCGGGTGGCCATCTCCCGGTAGGACAGGGCCGGTGTCTCGCTGTGTCGGATCCGGTCGACCAGCGTGTCGAGCTCGGTGTCGGTGAGGGCGGGGGCCGACTCCAGGGCCGGGACGGGCTCGGTGGGGCCCCAGACGGGGAGCTCCCAGCGGGGTGTGACCCCGGGCGTGACGCGGTTCGTCACGCTGGTCAGCGCCCCCTCGCCCTGCCGTGCCGTCTCCAGCGTCGACCACGCCCTGGACAGAGTCCGGGCGGTCTTGGCCTGGACGCGTGCGACCCGCGCCCCGGCCGCCGTGACGGCCGTCAACCGCGTCTCCTCCGTGACAGCTTCAGCCCGCAGCCGGGCGCGGGCCACAGCCGCCTCATCCCGCGCCTCCTGCTGAATCCCCCGGATCGCGCCGAGCGCGCCGGGGGTGAGCGCGGTCCGCTCCCACAGGCCGTGCACCAGCCACAGGGCCTTGGCCGCCACCGGCAGCCACGCCACAGCCAGCCACGCCCCGGCCGACTCCTCGGATGTCAGCGCGTGAGCGAACAGGACGGCGGCTGCGATGAGGCCGAAGCACCAGCCGACACCGGTCACCGCAGGGTTGTGGTCGCCTTGGGCGGCTAGGCGGCGTTCGTAGGCGAGGGTGGCCAGCCATCCCCCGTCGATGCCCAGACCGACGACCAGCGCGATGGGCCAGGGCACCGCTGCCCCCAGCCACATCACGACCACGGCCAGGGTCAGGACCATGGACACGGCCGTCATCGCCACAGCGGGCAGCACAGTCTTCGCCTTCATACCGCACCGCCCACGGCGAGCAGGACAGCCACGATGAGCAGCGCCCCACCGGCGCAGGTCAGGTCCACCGCGCGGCGCAGACCGGTGAACTTGGCGACCGCCAGCCGGGACAGGCCGGCGACGTCGGCAGCCAGGTCCACCGCCACAGCGGCGGTGACCTCCTCGGGAGTGAGAGTTGCCCACAGAGGGAAGCCGTGCCGACCTCTCAGGTTCGGCCGCGTCGACCGCAACAGCAGCCCGGCCGCCGCCACCAACAGCCCCAACCCGAACCCGCCCACAACGTAGGCGGCCGGGTTCATGGGCAGGTCGCGAGCAAGCGACCACGCGCCGACGAGCACCGCGCCGACGAACGCCAGCAGCAGCGCGGTTTTCGTGTCGGTCCGCGCGATCTCCGCCTTCACCTCGGCGTGCGCGGCCATCAGGTTCCGGTCGATGGTGCTCACGCGACACCCCCAGGCAGTACTGCGGCGGTGCGGTTGGCCAACGCCAGCCGCTCCGCGAGCACCCGGCGGCGGGCCCGGCGGATCCGGCGGGCGTCCAGCTCGCACGGCGTGCGGTCCAGCGTGACGATCTGCGCGTCGATCAGGTCCACGTCCGCGAGGATCGCGGGCATCTCCAGCTCGATCGCGTCCAGCTCCGCGTTCGTCGGCTCGATCCAGTCGGCGAACGCGGTAACAGCCTCCTGAACAGTGACGATGTGGCTCATTGGGTCGTGTTCCTCTCACAGGTGGGAACGGCCCGAACAGCGCCCCCGGTGTTCGAGCACCGGGGGCGCGCCGTCGGAACCAGGAATCCGGCTCCCCTCGGCCCCGCCCGTACGGCCAACCGGCCGGACGGACAGAGGAGGCAACCGGCCGCAGCACATCAGCACCGCGGAGTGGTCGGGGTCGCGCTGTACATCACGCGGAGTCCGCGTGGCCGCCTACTTGGCCGAGGAGAGGCGGCGTTATCCCCATTCAGTTGTCAATGAGCAGTCGCTTCCTTCGAGCCGACCCGCCTATGCGGAGCCCTCCGGGCGTTCGAAGCAGCCCGTACGGGCGCCCCGGCCGATCGGCTCCGCCGTTGTGGGCTGCGAAGCCAATGCAGTACCTCTATTACAGGTACTGCATTGGGCTGCGTCAAGCCTGCTCGCGGAGCTTCCTGGCTCTCGCCAGGGACTTCCTGGCGCACAATCAGAATCGCCCCAGGTGAGGGGCGTTGGTTACCTCATCCATGGACAGCTGGGGGCCATCTCGCTACCGTCAAGAGCTCCCAAGACGTCCCAACGGGGGTGGAGATGTCCAACGAGCGTCTGCGGTCGGCTCTCTTAGCGCGGGGAGCGACTGTTCAGGACTTGGCAGACGCCATCGAGGTCAACCCGAAGACGGTCGAGCGCTGGATCACTCAGGGGAAGATCCCGTACCGGCGTCATCAGTACGCCGCAGCGTCTTTCCTCCAGGTGGACGTGACAACGCTCTGGAACGACTCACGCGCAGTGGAGAGCGCGGCTGACCTGAGCAAGGCGGAGATTCTGACCGTCTACCCACACCGGCACATGGTCCCGGCCGGGCTGTGGCGCCAGCTGTACGCGCGAGCGGAACGGCGCCTCGATGTGCTCGTGTACTCCGGCTTGTGGCTGTCGGAAGACCCTGCGTTCCTGGACATTCTCAGGGCGAAGTCCAGCAGCATCCAAGTTCGCATCCTGCTGGGCGACCCGGATTGCCCTGCGGTGAAGCAGCGCGGCATAGACGAAGGTCATCGGATCATGGATGGCAAGATCCGGAACGCACTGATGAACTACCGGCCGCTCTTCACAAGTCACCCCGACATCGGGTTCAGGCTCCACGACTCGACGCTGTACAACTCGCTGTTCCGGGCGGACGACGAGATGCTGGTGAACACCCACGTGTACGGCATCGGCGCCTACTTGGCCCCGGTCCTCCACCTGCGCCGTCTGCCGGGCGGCGGTCTCTTCGACACGTACGCGAATAGCATCGAACAGACCTGGGGAGGCGCGCGCCAGGTGACGAAACACGACCTCACGGGAGACTGAGCATGGGACGCATCGACTACCTGCACGACCCCGACGCTCCGCCGGCCAACTCGGTCGTGCCTTCTGTCGTTGCGTTCGTCCAGGACGACTCAGGGCGTGTCCTGATGATTCAGCGGTCCGACAACGGCCGGTGGGCACTTCCTGGCGGTGGCCACGATGTCGGCGAGTCCATCAGCGACACCGTGGTGCGGGAGGTCTGGGAAGAGACCGGAATCAAAGCCGAGGTCATCGACATGTCCGGGATCTACACAGACCCCGGACACGTGATGCTGTACGACGACGGCGAGGCGAGGCAGCAGTTCTCCATCTGCTTCCGTGCCCGACCGGTCGGCGGTGAGGTTCGTACGAGCGACGAAACGACTCAGGTCCGCTGGGTCGCCCCTGCGGACCTGGCCGAGCTGGATATCCACCAGACGATGCGGCTGCGCATCGATCACGCGATGGACCGCACGCGGGTCACGCCCTACATCGGCTGACGCTTCACGGCAGCGAGGCGCTCCAGGACGCGAGCCGTACAGGCCAGGATCTCCGGTTCTGCCCGGCGGATGAACATGCCAATCAGGCTGTCGGGACCGTACCGCCCAGCGATCTCGTTCACGCGGTCGACGGGGTTCGTGGGCGTCCCGTCGGGGGTGGTGTTCATGTCGCAGAAGCAGAGCGCGTCGTTCAGGTGAGCCTGCTCCTTGGGGAACTCGCTCTCCAGCTCGTCGCGGAGGCCACGCGCCTCAGCTTCCATCCATGCGCACGAGTGATGTGCGACGAGCCGAATGACCCGCTCGTCCGCGTCGGCGACGTCCCGCAGATACCGAGCCCCGTCGAGTGGGTGGAAGCCGGTCTTGGCCAGGTCGGGGGAGTATCCGATGTCATGGAGCACCGCCGCTGCCTCCAGCAACTCGGCGTCGTGGCCGAGAATGGGGGCGATGACCCGCGCTCGTTCGGCGACCCCCTGCGAGTGTGCCCAACGGCGCGGCAGTGGCTCGGCCAGCAGTGACTCGGCGAGCGGGTAAGCCCACTCGGTCAGTCCCATGGTGGTCACGCTAGGAACGCTCCTCTCGGCCCGGAAGGGCCAGTACAGTCCGCTGCTTCCCCTGCTGGCTTGCAGACAGAAGCCCGGCGGCTTCGAGCTTGTCGAGTGCCTTTGCGACGGTCGGCCGCGAGACGCCGAAGCGCTCGGCCAGAGAACCTGTGCTGGGAAACTTCGCACCCACTTCGAGCCCATCGGCCCTGATCACTTCGGCGATCTGCTCAGTCAAAGGCCGCCGATCCCGTTCTTGACCTTCGCGGACCACACGCCACCGGCCGCCGGGTACGGACTCCGCATGACCCTCCCGTTCCAGCACCCCAAAGACACGCAGAGCGACACCCCGCGATACCCCGTGGTCTCGCATCAGCTCGGCGGCCGAGGGCAACTCCGACATGGCGGGGTTGGAGTCGATCTCTACCTTCAGCGCGTCGGCGATCTTGAGAAAGGTCCCCCGAGGACTGGCCGGCTGCGACACTCGCTCTCCCCTTTCTGAGTGGTCGTCGCGGTCTAGCCTCGCATGCTTCCACCGGGCTCCACAGCCTTGACCGGGGCCGACTCCCGCGGCAGAACCTTCCTTACCTCATCAAGGCACCCGCCGCGCACAGCGCGGCGCGCGCGGCCCGTCGCCCGGGCCGACGCTCCTGTCTAGGCCCCGCTCCGGCCCGGCCGCCGGCCGCACGCCGGTCTGCTCAGGGTGGCTGGCGGGAGAAAGCCGCTGTGGCTGGGGCGGTCGGCTCCACGGCTTTAGTCACCTCCCCGGTCCGGGTCCCGCGCCGAGCATGACCAGGGGGCCACTCGTGCTCATTACGGGCAGGTCCAAAGCCTGGCCGAGTTGCGTACGGCCCCCTGATCATGCTCAGCCCCGAACCGGGCAGGCCACCGGCCAAACCCGCTCCACCGACCTCTGCGGGCCAACGTCCCGAAAACTGATGCAGCACCATTTAATCGCCGATAGCCTTTTAGTGGGATAACCAGCGTCACACGCAAGGGGCACGCCTTGACAAAGGATCACTTGACTTGGACTCCTAAGCGGACGACGAGATCTGCCGCCAGGTTCTATGCTCAGCAGGCCAGAGACCTAGCGCATATCGCATCGGCCGAAGTTATCTTTAAAAAGTACGCACACCTCATAGATGCGCTAGGAGAAACCTTCGGCCACCTTTCCCCTGGGGGCGGGGAGGGTATGTTTCCTGAGTTTTACCGAGATCGCCGCAATGTAAGAAAAATGATTGACGACACCATTCCTGTACGCTGGGAGTTCGGACTCACACGGAGTATTGACAGCTACTTGACTTACATCTCCGACGTCCTAACCGAGGCACTCGTCGCCCGCCCAGAACTTCTAAAAAGTCAGGAGCAGGTGACTCTCGAAGACGTGCTACGTCATCAGTCTCTGACAGAATTCGCCCAGTGGGCAGCAGAGCAGCGCGTGCTCCGCCTTTCGTATAAGGGTTTGGATGAGATAGGTCAGTACTTTGAGAAGCGCCTAGGCCTGAAGCTCTGTGATGATGAATTGTCCTGGGGTCACCTACAGAGGGCCGTAGCCATCAGAAATCTAGTGGTGCACCGCCGCGGAATCATTGATGAGCGATTCAAGCGGCAAGTTGGAGACCAGACCCTTAAAAAGGGAGATCTCTACACCGTATCGCGAGAGGACTACCTCAGCGCCACGAAGAACGCGATGAAAATCGTTGGATACTTCGACTCGTGCGTAGCCAGTAAATTCGGGCTGGAAACGGTGGACGCACTCAAGGAGTTTTGGTACTCGCCCGGTCGCTGGGGCGAGGGCCGCAATAGGCATGCCGACAGTCCCACCGATGAGGGAGGCAGCGCAACTGCGGGTGCGGAGTAGACGATGCGCAGGGCGTGCCGGATCCGTGCCCGACGGGTCGGTAAGCCACAGTCAACAGCGGGTGCCAGCAGAAGCCCCAGTTCACCCTGCCACCTGTTAGTGCTGATAGGGGCCGGGCAGGACGCAGAAGTCCGTTGATTACCAAGCTCGTGGTGCATTGGGAAGGCTTAAGTGCCAGCTAGCGAGCCGCTTCCCGAGCGAGATCTCCGGTTCCAAGTTCAAGTTTCTCGTGAACGACACCGGCTATCGCCCGTGCGAGGCCGATGGGAACGGCATTACCGATCTGCTTCGCGATCTCGATCTTCGTACCGTGCCACAGGTAGTCCTCAGGGAACCCCTGGATGAGTGCGGCCTCGTAATGAGTGATCGGTCGATGCTCTACGGGATGCAGATAGCGGCCCTTTTCCGGCTTGAAGAACTCTGTGCGTATGGTGACGGAGGGGCGACCGAGCCAGAGGCGCCCCATGACGTCTGCCGACCCAGTCTGGTGCTTATCCCAGCTTTCAGTGCTGAGGTAATGCTTACTGCCGCCGATCTGTACCCACTTCCCGCGTAGGTCCTTCCGATTGCCCCCTGGTGGGATCGCCCGGTACCGAGCGAGCGACAACGCAGTAGGCGTCCGGCCGGTGTGCAGTTCACTCGTACGGTAGGGGCCGGGCACTCCAGCGGCGCTGAATCTTCTGGGGAGCTCTGTCCCCTCGATCGGCAGCCGAGCAGAGCAGTCGAAGACTGTATCGACGGGGACCCAGGGCTGCAAGATTGGATCTTGGTCAAACAGCACCAAGCCCTGAGGCGACCGGCTCGCATCCCGTGTGTGCGTTGGCGTGGGCAGCGGCACGGGTGTCCCGAGATCTCGGTGTGTGCCGATCAAGATCGTCCGCTTCCGAGCCTGTGCTACCCCGTAGTCGGCCGCGTTGAGCACTCCCGCGGTGAGGGTGTAATCGGACAGGCATCCGCCCGGCTCTGCCGCCTCCAACAGGCCGGCGTACTCGAATGACTTCTGGAAGCGGTCAACGTTCTCCATGACGAAGACCCTCGGCTGCACTGTGCTGACGACGCGGGTGTACTCCCGCCAGAGAGAGTTGCGGGGGTCATCCCAGTGCCTCTTGTTCAACCCTGAGAATCCCTGGCAGGGCGGTCCACCGGTGATGACATCAACGCGGCCCGCGAAGAGCGTGGGGTCGAACTGTTCGATGTCGAGACACATAGCATCGGCTGACGGATGGTTGGCCTCGAACGTAGCAAGAGCGGCGCGATCGATGTCCACCGCCGCGACGCTTTCGAACGCGGAGGCGACAGCGGTGCTGTTGTAAGCGTAGGAGCGGAAGCCTTCAGCGAAGCCTCCGCAGCCAGCGAAGAGATCCATTACACGCAGCGGCTCCATCAGCACTCCCCCGAGATCACTCACGCCAGTGGAGCGGATCCTATGCGGCACCACTGACACTCACCCACCTGCACGCCCGCGGAGGCGGGGCCAGCCCCCTTGATCGCCCCTGTGTGTCAGTGCCTGCTGGTAGATCTTGTGCTCATGACCCTCCCTGTCGATTCTCAGCCCCACGTCGCGTTCGCAGACCTAGGCTCCGCCGATCTCATCGTCGATGCCCTCTACGCCGGAGGCTCCAGTGGCAACACCAGCGACGACCCCATCTCGAAGCTCATAAGGGGGGTTGGCAACCAGGGCGGCTTCCGGTACTCCGGTTCACCAGCCAAGGGAACCGTGAAGCTGGCCGTGCTCTACACGAGCGGCAGCGACGTCGACTGGCCCGACCACCTAGACATTGAAACGGGCACCTTCACGTACTACGGCGACAACAAGAAGCCGGGTCAGGGTCTCCACGACACCCCGCGAGCTGGCAACGTCCTGCTACGGGACGTCTTCGCCGCATCCCACGGCACCGCCCGTGACCGGGCGAAGGTTCCTCCGTTCTTGCTGTTCGAGAAGGCAGGATCCTCAGGACGGGCCGTGCGCTTCCGCGGGCTTTTGGCACCGGGTGGTCCCACCCTCACGTCGGACGACGAACTCGCTGCTATCTGGCGCGCGACAGCAGGGCTCCGGTTCCAGAACTACCGGTCCCACTTCACCGTCCTCGACCACGACAGAGTCCCGCGCGCGTGGATCCAGCACCTCCTTGCTGGTGGTGATCCGCTGGACGGTGAGTGTCCTGAAGCGTGGCGAGCTTGGGTGGAAGGCCGCGTGTACCGCCCGCTGCTGGCTCCGGTGACTACGGTCATTCGATCCAAGGCGGATCAGCTCCCGGCCGACGCCGCGGGAACGGCCATGCTGGAAGAGATCAGGGAGTACTTTCGGGGCCGGGAGCATGATTTCGAGAGCTGTGCGGTGGCTATCTGGCGACTGATCGCGCGGAACACCGGGCCGGTAGACGTCACGCGCCCCAGCCGTGATGGGGGACGTGATGCTGTGGGGACGTATGGTCTCGGCCCGGCCTCCAGCCGCATTGCGATCGACTTCGCCCTCGAAGCAAAGTGCTACGGGTCAGGCAGCTCCGTGGGCGTCCGAGAAGTCTCGCGCCTGATTTCCCGGATCAGGCACCGCAACTTCGGCGTCCTGGTGACCACGTCCTACTTCCACAAGCAGGTCCAAGAAGAGGTCCATGAGGATGGTCATCCGATCGTGCTCGTCGGTGGTCGGGACATCATCGAAGCGCTGCGCCAGGACGGCCGTACAACCGTTGCTGCTGTTCGCCAGTGGCTGGAGCAAAGCTTCCCGAACTAAATGAGATGAATTTTTAGGAGGCTGAGGGGTGTTGTTTGATCAGGGCTCGCGACAGGATGCCAGCGACTTCCTCGGCACCCGCGTCCAGCGCGGCCAGGCTGGTGGACTCATCCGGCTCAGTTCGCAGTGTGAACGTGCGCATATAGGCGCCGAGTTCGGCACGCGTACGTGAGTGATTCGGATTGAATCTGTCGACTTGGGTCAGTGTGGGGTCTGACACGCCGATCGCCACGACGATCCGTTCATGCTGGATCAAATCCAGTGCGCCGCTGAACCTCAACAAGGAGGTGACTTGCTGAGGCAGCGCATCGTGATCGAGGATGGAGCCCATGCTGTCTCGGGGGAGTGTGGCCCGCAAGGAGACCTGCCCCGATTTGTGCAAACGGACTTCCACCAGTTCCCCAGGCCGAGGCGCATCCCACGAAGGGGGCTGGCTGACGGGGATGCTAACGATTGCATGCTCGTGGGAACTGGACGACAGCAGGGCAACATCGTTTCTGACTTCCCTGGTCCGACGGATCCGGTCTGCCAGCGAGGTGCCGACCTCCTCCAGTTCCCTAGCCGAGTAGCCGGTGAACCCCACCGGAAAAACATGTAGTTCCAGTAGAGGGAGGTTGACGCCGCCTTCGACGGAAGTCTCGTCGAGGCTCCAACGTAGCGGAGCGGGCTGCGCCAGGGGCGCGAAGGACAGTGGGGACAGGCCTGACTCCAGTTCCTTCACCTTGCGCACCACTTTGGTCATCAGCTCGGCGGTGTCTTGGAAGGAGTCACGGAACACCCCGGTGGCGTAGGCCTCGACAGTCCGGGCGAAATCCTGCTGAGTGTCCTCGAATGTGACGCCCAGCTTGCGATAGACCAAGCGTGGCTTGCCCGCTGTTTTGGCCGCGACCCACTCGTCGTGTGTTGCCGACTGCCCTGTCTCGGGGAACACGTGACCGTAGGAAGGTCCGAGCAGGAAGACGCAGACATCCGCAGAGTCGAGAGCTGAGAGACACGCCTGTCGGCTGGGCGTGGTCTGCGCGGTGAAGTCCTCGAACAGGACCGGGGTGTGCCCCAGCGCACGGATGAGACCAGGCAGCGCATCGCGCTCCTCTTCCAGTCCCTTGCGGACGCTGCTGATGAAGATTCTCACGCTATGGTGTCTCCACTGCTGAGGGGTTCGTTGAAACGAACCGGATGACCGGTGAGTGCCTGCGATGCGGGGGTTTCTTCATGGCTGATGTCTCAGAAGAGGCGATACGCGCCTACTGGAAGGAACACCGGGAGCAGCTACGACAGTGTGAGACACAGCGCTCGGCGCTGACCAACCTCCTGCTCGTCATCACGGCTGCCTTGAGTGCTCTCATTGTCCAGCAGAAGTTCTCGACGTACGTCATGCCTCTGTGTCTTTTCGTGGCGATTATCGGAGGATACGGGGCGGTGGCAGTCTCCAAGTACTTCGAACGGGCTTCCTACCACCTCTCTCAGGCGCGGGCCTTGACCAAGGACCTGATGGAGCTAGGTGTGCTGGGCTCCGATGAAGGGCTGGTACGCGCGAGAGCCGATCATTACCGTCGTTTTCCTCGGCTGCATCGGATTCGCCTTCATAGACTGTGGGTGATTCTGCACCTTGTCATCGCCCTGTATGGATTGTGCCTCTTCGGCGTGTGCGTGGTCGTGGCTTGATGTTCGTCTGGAGGGTTGTCGGCTGACCCCGTCTGCACAGGATGCCGCCGACCGTACCGCCGCCATAGCCTAAAGGCAGGAATCGTCTAAGCCGCGTACCTGTCAGAGCGTGTGCAGCACAAGCCCTCCGGAGCTGTGCGCGAGAGCCTGTACGCCCCCGGCTGGGGAGCCAAACGGGGAGCCACCCGGGGCAGCACCTGCCGGCCCACGGTGGACGGACACGGACAACAACCGCCCCCGCCTTGCACGGCAGACAGCCCTCAGTGGCCCCCCGCCGACTCCCGCATTACCCCTGCGGTAATCGACCGTCACCGGCCCGCCCCGGCATGGTTGCGGTACCGGATCCCGGGCGGTCTCGCACTCCGGCCGGGCTCCGGGACCCTACGACTTCGACGGAGGCTGATCGCCATGTCCCAGGCCCTGCTCGCAGGCATCGCCCGCACCACCGAGCCGCAGACCATGCTGCGCCGCTTCCTCGCCCTGGACGCCGTTGTGACCGGTGCCAACGGGCTGGCGTACGTACTCGCCTCCGGGCCCCTCGGGCGGCTGCTCGGGGTCGACGCCACGCTCCTGCTCGAACTGGGCCTGTTCCTGACCGCGTTCGCCGCCGGTGTGGGCCACCTCGCCTCCCGGGCGGAGCCGCCGGCCACGGCCGTCAGGCTGGTCGTCGACGCCAATGTGATCTGGGCGGTGCTCAGTGTCGTCGCGCTCGTCGCCTGGCTGTCGCCCAGCACGGCCGGGACCCTGTGGATCCCGGCACAGGCCACCACCGTCGCCGGCTTCGCCGCCCTGCAGTGGTCCGCCCTGCGGGCGGTGGGCCGCTAGAGGGACCGGAGGTACTTGACCGTCGCCGGGTCGGCCGGGAGGAGCGTCTCGATGGCCAGCTCGGCGACCGTCACGTCCATGGGGGTGTTGAACGTCGAGATCGACGACACGAAGGACAACACGTGCCCGTCGTGCTCGATCCGCAGCGGCAGCGCGAAGTACGGGTGAGGATCCGGGTCCCGCCGGTCCTCCGGGTCCGCGCTCGCCGACTCGGGCAGCGGGTAGGCGGCGACCTCCTCGTACAGCCGCCGCAGCGGCTCCGAGCGTGCCAGCGCGATCTGGCGCTCCATCTGTGCCAGCAGGTGCCCGCGCCACTCCGGCAGGTTGCGGATCCTCGGGGCCAGGCCCTCCGGGTGCAGGGTGATCCGCATGGCGTTCAGCGGCGGCGTCAGCAGGTGCTCGGGCAGTCCGTCCAGCAGTGTGGTGATGCCCCGGTTCGCCGCCACCACCGTGTACGAGCCGTCGACGACGAGCGCCGGATACGGGTCGTACCCGGTCAGCAGTTGCTCGATGCCCGCCCGCAGTGTGTCCAGCGACGGGTCGCCCAGCGACGTCTCGGCGTACCGAGGGGCGTAACCCGCGGCCAGCAGCAGGGCGTTGCGTTCCCGTACCGGCACCTCCAGGTGCTCGGCCAGGCGCAGGATCATCTCCTCGCTGGGGCGGGACCGGCCCGTCTCGACGAACGAGATGTGCCGGGCCGACGAGTCGGCGCGCAGCGCCAGCTCCAGCTGGCTCAGCCGTCGCCGCTCGCGCCAGCCGCGCAGCAGGGGCCCTACTCCGGTACCGGACGCGACAGTTGTCATACCGCAGACGGTAACCCACGTGTTGACCGCCGACCCGGGCCGTCGGACCGTATCGTCACGGTCACGTCGTCATCGTCCGCACCGACCCGAAGGGGAGCACGGGACATGCCCACTGAGCCGTTGTCGCAGAAGGAGATCGAGGACCGGCTGCGCGAACTTCCCGGCTGGTCCCAGGAGGGCGACCGCATCGCCCGCACCTACCGCCTCGGCACGCACTTCGCCGCGACCGCGATGGTCGTGCACGTCGCCCAGATCCAGGAGGAGCTGAACCACCACTCCGACCTCACCCTCGGCTACAACACGGTCGGCCTCACGGTGAACACCCATGACGCGGGTGGTGCGATCACGGAGAAGGACTTCTCCCTCGCCGCCCGCGTCGAGGAGATCGCGCCCTCCCACGGCGCGAACTGACGGCCCACGCGCGCGTGGCGGTGGCGCCCCGGCGTCCGTCGAGGGAGCCGAAGCCGTTCACGCGCGCGTGCCCCGGCCCCACCGCACGGCGGGCGGGCCGTGGCTGGACCGTACGAGCGCTTCGCTGGCACCCTGCGTCGGTGAAGTCCAGCCGGCTCCTGTCGATACTGCTCCTGCTCCAGACCCGGGGCCGGATGACCGCCGCCCAGCTCGCCGCCGAACTGGAGGTGTCGGTCCGCACCGTCTACCGGGACGTCGAGGCCCTGCACACGGCGGGCGTCCCGCTGTACGGGGACGCCGGACACCGTGGTGGCTACGAGCTGCTCGCCGGCTACCGGACCCGTCTGACCGGCCTGTCCGTGGGTGAGGCCGAGGCCCTGTTCCTGACCGCGCTCCCCGGCCCGGCCGCCGACCTCGGGCTCGGCCCGGCGCTCGCGGCCGCCAGGCTGAAGCTGCGTGCCGCCCTGTCGCCCGAACTGCGGGCGCAGGCCGACCGGATGAGCCGCCGGTTCCACCTGGACGCGCCCGGCTGGTACGCGCCGGACGACGACGTACCGTTCCTGCCCGCCGTCGCCGACGCGGTGTGGCGCGGCAGGGTCCTCGCCGTCCGCTACCGCCGCTGGACCGAGCCGACCGACGTCGACCGCCGTCTGGAGCCGTACGGGCTGGTTCTCAAGGCGGGCCGCTGGTACGTCGTGGCGGCGCGCCCCGGCGGGTCGGGGCCACGTACGTACCGGGTCGACCAGATCCTCCGGCTCACGGTCACCGGGGACGAGTTCGACGTGCCGGAGGACTTCGACCTGGCCGCGTACTGGCAGGCGTACCAGCGGGACTTCCACGCCCGCCTGCACCAGGGCGAGGCCCTCGTCCGCCTCTCGCCGCGCGGTGTCGCCCGGCTCACGGGCGCCGCCGCCCGGGCCGCCGCCACCGGCGCCCCCGAACCCGGCGGCTGGACGCGCGCCCGGCTGCCCGTCGAGTCGCCGGACCGCGCCCATGACCAGTTCCTGGCGCTGGGCGCGGACGTGGAGGTGCTCGCCCCGCCCGAGCTGCGTACCCGCCTGGCCGAGACGGTCCGCACGCTGGCGGACCGGTACGCCGACGGCGGTACATGAGCCGTCAGGTGTCCGCGAGTTCCCTGGCGAAGCCGGACAGCAGGGCGTCGAGCGCGAAGTCGAAGCGTGCCTCGGCCGCGTCCTCGCCCGCCTCCCGGGCGGCGCGGACCAGCAGCGGGTAGGCGTCCGCGTCCAGCGTGGCCAGGCCGTCGGCCCCGCCGTCGACATTGCCCGCCAGCGCGGCGGCGTGACCGACGACGAAACTGGTCAGGGAGTAGAGGACGTCCAGCGTCCTGGGCAGGGGGAAGCCCGCCTCGTACAGCATTCCCACCACCGCCTCCAGCGTCCGCAGGTTGCGGGGCGTCAGGGCGGGCCGGGACAGCAGCAGCGGCACGGCGTGCGGATGGGAGCCGAGCGCCGCCATGAGGGCGTGGGCGTAGGCGCGCAGGTCCTCCCGCCAGGTGGCGGCGCCGAACGCGGGGGGTACGGCCTCGGCGACGACCTGCTCGATCATCCCGTCCAGCAGGGCGGTCTTGCTGGGGACATGGTGGTAGAGGGTCATCGCCTCCACGCCCAGTTCGGCACCGAGCCGGCGCATCGAGAGGGCCTTGAGCCCCTCCCGGTCGACGAGCCGGACGGCCGCCTCCAGGACGGCCTGCCGCGTGAGCCCCGCGCGCTGCCCGCGGGCCCTGTTGGCCCCCATGGTGCCTCTCCTTCCGTGCCGGCCGCCCCATGACCGGTTGACCATTCTTACGGCGTAAGTATAGCGTCGAGCTCCAGCCTTACATCGTAAGAATCCCCCGGTGTGAGCGGGGGACCGACGAGAACGAGAGGGCGATGACCACCAGAGAACTCGACGGGACGAGGACACCGACCCCCCGGCCGCCCGACGACGCCGGGCCCGCGCCGGAAGTCTCCTCGGAAGGGCGCGGCACGGCCGGGCTGCTGCGTCCGTACGCGGGGGGCTTCGCCGCCGTGATCGTTCTGCAGACACTCGGCTCGATGGCGGGCCTGGCGCCGCTGCTGGCGGTCGTCGAACTGGGCCGTACGCTTCTCGCGCCCGGCCCGGCCGACCCCGGCCACGTCCGGTTCATCGTGCTCGCGGGCGCGGCCGGGCTGTTCGTCCGGCTGCTGTTCACCGCCGCCGCGGCCGGGATCGGTCACCTGCTCGACGGGCGGGTGCAGTTGGCTCTCCGGCGGCGGCTGGCCGCGCGGCTGGGGCGGGTGCCGCTCGGCTGGCTCTCCCGCCGCCGCAGTGGCGAACTGGCCAAGCTGGTGGGCGACGACGTCGGCGCCGTGCATCCATTCATCGCGCACACCCCCGGCGAGCTGGCCTCCGCCTTCGTCGTGCCGCTCGTGTCACTGGCCTACCTCTTCACCGTCGACTGGCGCCTGACACTGATCACCCTGATCCCGGTGGGCGCGGCGGTGGCGCTGGTCCCGCTGATGATGACGCCCGCCCGGCTGCGCGAGCAGGCCGACTTCGACACGGCGATGACCCGCATCGCGAGTTCCGTCGTCGAGTTCGTCCAGGGCATCGCCGTGGTCAAGGCCTTCGGCGGGGGCGAGCGCGCCCACCGCGAATTCCGCACCGCGGCCGACGACTTCGTCGCCACCTTCCGCCGCTGGGTCCACGGAATCTCCCCGATCGCCGCGGGGATGCAGCTGGCGCTGTCACCCCCGTTCGTGCTGCTGGTCGTACTGACCGGCGGCACGGCGCTGATCACCGGCGGCGGAATGGCCCCGGCCGATCTCCTGCCGTTCCTGCTGCTGGGACTGGGACTCACCGCCCCGGTGGCGGCGCTCGGGCACGGCTTCGACGAGCTGCAGGCCGCACGCCGCGCGGCCGGCCGGATCCGCGACGTGCTCGCCGTGCCGCCGCTGCCGGAGCCGGCGCACCCGGTCGCGCCGCACGGCCACCGGGTGGAGCTGCGCGGCGTCCGCTTCGGCTACGAACCCGGCCGCGACGTACTGCGCGGCATCGACCTGGTACTGGAGCCGGGCACGGTCACCGCACTGGTCGGACCGTCGGGAAGCGGCAAGTCCACGCTGGTCCGGCTGCTGCCGCGGTTCGTCGACCCGACGAGCGGCTCCGTCCGCCTCGGCGGCGTCGACCTGCGCGAGCTGGGCAGCCGGGAGCTGTACCGGCGGGTCTCCTTCGTCTTCCAGGACGTCCGCCTGCTGCGCGCCTCGGTCGCGGACAACATCGCGCTGGCGGTCCCGGACGCCGGCCCGGAGGAGGTGATGCGCGCCGCCCGGCTGGCGAACATCCACGACCGCGTCCTCGAACTCCCGCGCGGATACGACACGGTGATCGGCGAGGACGCCCGGCTGTCCGGCGGTGAGGCCCAACGGATCGCGCTCGCCCGCGCGCTGCTGGCCGACACCCCCGTCCTGGTGCTCGACGAGGCGACCTCCTTCGCCGACCCGCACACCGAGCGGGCGGTGCGCCGCGCCCTGGAGACGCGGCGGGCCGACCGGACGGTCCTGGTCATCGCCCACCGCCTGGAAACCGTCACCGGCGCCGACACCGTCGCGGTCCTGGAGGACGGAGTGATCGTCGAGCGGGGCCGCCCCTCCGAACTGCTGGACGCGGACGGACGGTTCGCCGCGCTGTGGCGGTCCCGGAACGCGGCGGGCCCCCGTCCGGCCGACGGCACACGGCAAGGAGACGACCCACGATGATCCGCATGCTGCTGCGTGTGCTGGGCCACCAGTACGCGACCCCGATGCGCCGCACCCTCGCCCTGATGACGACGACCGCGGTCGTCGAGGGCCTGTCCTACGCCCTGCTGGTTCCCGTGCTGCGGGCGCTGCTCGGGGGCGCGCCCGGCGACGCCCGGCCCTGGCTGGGCGCGTTCGGGGCCGCCGTGCTGGCCTACGCGGTGCTGCGCTACCTCAGCGACCTGTCGGGGTTCCGTGTCGGGACCGCGCTGCTGCGCGGTGTGTACCACCGCCTCGGCGACCACCTGGCCCGGCTGCCGCTCGGCTGGTACGGCGCCGCCCGGGTGGGAGAGGTGTCCGTCCTGGCCGGTCAGGGCGTCCTGCGGGCGATGAGCGTGATCGCGCACCTGCTGGCACCGTTCGTCTCCGCCGCCGTGACACCGCTGACGATCGTCGCCGTGATCCTCGCCCTCGACTGGCAGCTCGGCCTGGCCGCGCTGGCCGCCGCGCCCGTCGTGATGGCGATCCAGATCCTGACCGGACGTTCGACGGCCACCGAGGACGCGGAGCGCGCCGCACGCGACCGCGAGGCCACCGCCAGGGTCGTCGAATACCTCCGGGCTCAGCCGGTGCTGCGCGCCGGCGGCCGGACCACCGAACGCTTCCGGCTGCTGGACGACGCCCTGCGGCAGGTCCAGCGTGCCTCCCGCCGCTCCACGCTGTCCGCGCTGCCCGGCGCGCTGGGGCTGACGCTGACGGTGCAGGCGGTGTTCACCGCCATGCTGGTCCTGGGGGCGTACCTCGCGCTCGGCGGGCGCGTCGGGGCCGCGGAGCTGCTGACGATCCTGGTGCTGGCCGCCCGCTGCGCGGACCCGCTGCTGTCGCTGGCCGACCTCGGTGGCAAACTGCGCGCCGCGCGCGGTGAACTGGGCAGGATCGACGCGGTGCTGCGTACGGAGCCGCTGCCACAGGCCCCTGATCCGGTCGAACCGGGCGGCCACGGAGTGGAGTTCGCTTCGGTCACCTTCCGGCACGGCGGGCGCACGGTCTTCGACGGCCTGTCGCTGTCCGTTCCCCAGGGGCAGAGGCTGGCGGTGGTGGGGCCGTCGGGCGCGGGCAAGAGCACCCTGCTGCACCTGCTCGCACGGTTCCACGACGTGGACGCGGGCGCGGTGCGCGTCGGCGGCGCCGACGTACGCGCGATCGGCACGGCGACACTGATGGCGCAGTTCGCCATCGTCTTCCAGGACGTCTACCTCTTCGACGGCACCATCGAGGACAACGTACGCCTGGGCCGCCCCGACGCCACCGCGGCCGAGGTACGGGCGGCCGCGGCCGCGGCGCGACTGGACGAGGTGGTCGAGCGCCTGCCCGACGGCTGGGCGACCCACGTCGGCGAGGGCGGCGCACGCCTGTCGGGCGGCGAGCGCCAGCGCGTCTCGATCGCCCGGGCACTGCTGAAGGACGCGCCGATCGTGCTGCTGGACGAGGTCACCTCCGCACTGGACCCCGTCAACGAGGCCGCCGTCCACGCCGGCATCGAACGCCTGATGGCGGGCCGCACCGTCGTGATGGTGGCCCACCGGATGCGAACCGTCCAGCACGCCGACCGCATCGTCTTCCTCGACGCCGGGCGCGTCGTCGAGGAGGGCCGCCACGACGAACTGCTGCGCCGCGGCCGCCGCTACGCCGCCTTCTGGAACCTTTCCCTGCCGGCGGGGTGACCCCCCTCCCCCCTCCGCGGGGCGCGCCGTCCCACGGCCCGCCCCCCGGAGGGGCCCACGGCGACCGGCGCGACACCGGCCGGCACGCCCTAGCCGGCGAACGCCTCCCGGGCGAACCCGGCGAAGTCCCGCGGCGCACGCCCCAGCAATCGCTCGACCCCGTCCGTCGCCGACGCGTTGTGCCCGTCCAGCAGGGTCGCGAACAACCCCGCCACCCAGGCCGCTTCCGGGGCCGGCAACCCGTACTCCCTCAGCATCCCCGCGTACTCCTCCTCCGTCACCGGCACATAGCGCACCTCGCGCCCCGCCGCGCGGGAAATCTCGGCCGCCACCTCCGTGAAGGTCAGCGGCGCGGGACCCGTCACCTCGTGCACCCGCCCCATGTGCCCCTCCTCCGTCAGCGTCGCGACGATCACGTCCGCGAGGTCGTCGGCGTCGATGAACGGCTCGGCCGTCCCACCCGCCGGGAAGGCGACCACCCCGGCCGCCACGCCCTCGGCCAGGGCGCCCTCGCTGAAGTTCTGCGCGAAGAACGACGCTCGTACCACCGTGAGTTCACCGCCCCACCCCTTGCGCAGCGCGTCCTCCGCGCGGACGGCCTCCGGTTCCCCGCGCCCCGACAGCAGCACCGTCCGCCGCACGCCCGCCTCTGCCGCGAGCCGCCCGAAGTCACCCATAGCCTCCACCGCGCCGGGCGCCGCCAGGTCCGGGTAGTACGCCACGTACGCGGCGTCCACACCGCGCAGCGCGTCCGCCCACGTCCCCGGCTCCGCCCAGTCGAAGAGCGTCGCGCCGGCCGCCCCCGTACGGGAACCCGCCCGCACCCGCAGCCCGCGTGCCACGAGCCGCTCCACCACCCGGCGGCCGGTCTTGCCGGTCGCCGCCGTCACCAGTACCTCGCTCAAGTCCTTTGTCATGCCTCAAGGTTCCCGGGCCGCGCCTGGACTTCCCATGCGTGAAAGCCTCAATCGCATACGCGTACGTCCAGCCCGTGTCCGCGTCTACGCTCACCCCATGGACGCACTCGCCGGACTGCTCGACGGGCCACGGGCACGTGGGGCCTTCCTCCTCAGGATGGTCATGGACCCGCCGTGGTCCGTACGCATCGAGGACCGCGCGCCCCTGTGCCTGATGTGCGTCAGCGAGGGCGAGGCGTGGATCGTCCCGGACAGCGGCCGGGGCGAGCCCATGTGCCTGCGTCCCGGCGACGTCGCGATCGCCCGGGGCCCCGACCCCTACACCGTCGCCGACGCTCCCGGCACCACCCCGCTCGCCCGCATCGGCCCGGGCGGCACCTGCCACACCCTCCGGGGCGAGCCGCTGGAGCAGGCCATGCGCCTGGGCGTACGCACCTGGGGCAACGCGCCCGACGGCCGGAACACCCTGCTGATCGGCACGTACAGCATGGAAGGCGAGGTCGGCCGCCGCCTCCTGGACGCCCTGCCGCCGGTGCTGCACCTGGCCGCCGGACAGTGGAACTGCCCCGTCCTGCCGCTCATGGAGGAGGAGATCGCCCGGGACGAGCCCGGCCAGAGCGTCGTCCTCGACCGGATCCTCGACCTGCTGCTGATCGCCGTACTCCGGTCCTGGTTCTCCCGCCCCGAGGCAGCGGCACCGGGCTGGTACCGGGCGATGGGCGATCCGGTGGTCGGCTCGGTGCTGCGGCTGATGCACAACGACCCGGCCCGCCCCTGGACGGTCGCCTCGCTCGCCGCCGAGACCGGTGTGTCACGGGCCGGGCTGGCGCGCCGCTTCACCGAACTGGTGGGGGAGCCGCCGATGACGTACCTGACGGGCTGGCGGCTCGCCCTCGCCGCCGACCTGCTGCGCGGGACGGACGCCACCGTCGAAGCGGTGGCCAGGCAGGTCGGCTACAGCGGCTCGTTCGCCCTGAGCGCGGCCTTCAAACGGGTACGGGGCACAAGCCCCCGGGAACACCGCACGCGGGACCGGGGGACTTTGCCGAAGCAGCAACAAAGCTCGCCCTGACAGCACCTCCACCGCCACCCTGGCGGCATGAGCCAACACCACCACGGTCACCACGACCACACCCAGATGGACTGGACCGAGATGCTGCCGCTGCTGGAGAACGGCGCGGAACTCCAGAGCCCGCTGTACCGGCAGGCCGCGGCCTGGCTCGGCGAACTGGTGCCCACGGCCGGAGTGCGCCGGATCCTTGACGTCGGCAGCGGCCCGGGGGTGCTGTCGTGCCTGCTCGCCGAGGCGTTCCCGTACGCGGAGGTCGTCGCCGTCGACGCCACGCCCGAGCTCCTGGAACGCGCCCGCGAGCGTGCCCGTGCCGCGCACCTCGGGGACCGGGTCACCACGCGCCACGCCGAACTGCCGGACGGGATCGCCGCGCTCGGCGGAGCCGACCTCATCTGGGCGGCCGACTTCCTCCACCACCTGGGCGATCAGCGTGCGGCCGTGGCCGACCTGGCGGGCCTGCTGCGCCCGGGCGGTCTGCTGGCCGTGGTGGAGGGCGGGCTGCCGACCCGGCGTCTGCCCCGGGACATCGGCATCGGGCGCCCGGGGCTGGAGACCCGGATGGACGCCGTGCACGCCGAGTGGTTCACCGAGATGCGGGCGGAGCTGCCCGGCGCTAAGGAGGACACCGACGACTGGCGGTCCCTGCTCTCCGACGCGGGCCTGGTGCCGAGCGGGACGCGCTCCTTCCTCCATGACGTGCCGGCGCCCGTCACCGACGCCGTGCGCCGGCAGATCGTGGCCGGGTTCGCCCGGCACCGCGAGGCACTCGGCGAGCGTCTCGCGGCCGAGGACCGGGCCACGCTGGACCGGCTGCTGGACCCGGCCGAGCCGCGGGGCCTGCACCACCGCCCGGACCTGTTCATGCTGACCGCCCGCACGGTGTACACGGCCCGCCGCGGCTGAGCCGCCGGGGCCGTCAGGGCAGCAGGGGCGTGGTGTCCTGGTACGGGTTGACCGGCTCGGGCACCCGCTCCACCGTCCGGGCGTCGAGCGCCACCGCGGCCGTCGCCGTCCCCAGCGCACCGCCACCGCCTGGGTGCCAGGTGCCCGTCACGGTCACCCAGGTGTCGGCGGGGGGCGCGGGCCTGCCGTACACACGGACGCGCAGCGACCTGGAGTCGGCGGCGCAGCAGCTCACGACCAGCCGGGTGAGGTACCAGGTGCCGGACCGGTCCCGCGCGGGCGTGACGAACCCGGTCATCAGGACCGTGCGCCCGGCGAGGCTCCGGTCGCGGTCCTGCTGGACCCGCGCGATGAACCCGGACAGGGCGAGCGGGGCCGGGTCGGTGTCCGGCAGCGCGTCGAACTCCGACACCTCGGCGACCGTGTTGTCGGTCTCCCGCGCCGCCGTGTAGGAGCCGAGTGCGGGAGGGGCGTACAGCAGAAGGGCGAGGACGGGCAGGAACAGCACCCAGGCGACGCGCGGCCCGCCGTCGTGTCCGTGGCCGTCGTCCGCCTTCTCGTCCGCCTCCCCGTCCGTGCCGCGCCGGGGTGCGAACGGCAGCCCGTCCCGTACGGCGCCGATCAGCCCCAGCGCGAGCAGGAGCACGGCGGACGCGACGAGGAAGGGCCGCAAGCCCTCCTTCACGTACCGCAGGTAGACCTGGCTCAGCAGGGAGATGTGCAGCACGGCGGAGCCGAGGAGCAGCAGCAGGGCCGCCTGGACGTGCCGTCTCACAGCAGCCACCACCCGGTCAGGCAGGCGCATGTCACGGCGACCACCGCGGTCGCCGCCGAGAAGCGCACGGCGAAGGCCCGGCCGAACGTACCGGCCTGAAGGGCGATCAGCTTCACGTCGACCATCGGGCCCACCACCATGAACGTCAGCCGCGCGGTGGGGGAGAAGCCGGTGAGCGAGGCGGCGACGAAGGCGTCGGCCTCGGAGCAGACGGCGAGCACGACGGCGAGCGCGGCGAGGAACAGCACCGACAGCCAGGGGGAGTCGGCGAAGACGTCCAGCACCGAGCGCGGGACGAGGACGTTGAAGGTGGCCGCCGCCATCGCGCCGACCACCAGGAAGCCGCCCGCGTGCAGGAAGTCGTGCTGGAACCCGAGCCGGAACTCCTCCCAGCGGCTGTGTCCGGCCCGGTGGCCGGTGTGCCGCGCAGGCATCTTCAGCCACTCCGCCCGGCCCCACTTCAGCCACAGCCAGCCCATGGTGGCCGCCGTCGCAAGCGAGGCGACGAGCCGGGCGGCGACCATGCCCGGCTGTCCGGGGAAGGCGACCGCGGTCGAGACCAGCACGACGGGGTTGACCGCGGGGGCGGAGAGCAGGAACGCGAACGCCGCGGCGGGGGTGACCCCGCGCCGGATCAGGCTCCCCGCGACCGGCACGGAAGCGCACTCGCAGCCGGGCAGCACCACACCGGCGGCACCGGCGACGGGCACGGCGAGCGCCGGGTTGCGCGGGAGCGCCTTGCTGAACACCCGTGCCGGTACGAAGGCGTTGACCGCTCCGGAGACGACGGTGCCGAACAGCAGGAAGGGCAGCGCCTGCACGGTGAGCGCCACGCAGACGGTCTGCCATGCCCGGAAGCCGGGGTGGTCCAGCACGGGCAGCGCCAGGCCGACGACGAGCAGAAGCGATACGGCTCCGGTGAGGGCGACGGACGGCGGTATCGCGCCGGGGGGACGCTCCCGCGCGGATGCGGCTCGGTTCATGGGGCCACACCCTAGCCGCAGCAGCGAATGACAATCATTTCACCCTCCTCTCACCTCCGGGTCCCGGCGTTTCCCGGCAGTCGGGCGAGCGATACCCTGAATGGGGCATATCGGACTCGAATGAGGGGGTCGGGCCATGTCGACTGGAACCCTCCTGGCGATCGTCATTCCCGTCGCGGTGATCCTTGCCGCCCTGGCCGTGGTCGCCTTCCTCGGCCTCCGCAGCCGGCGCCTGCGTGAGCGGTTCGGACCGGAGTACGAGAGGACCGTCCAGGACACCGGAAGCCGGCGCGCGGCCGAGCGCGACCTCAGCGCCCGCGAGAAACGTCACGACACTTTGGACATCCGGCCACTGCCGGGCGAGGTCCGGGACCGCTACACCCGGAACTGGACCGACGTCCAGGGAGAGTTCGTGGACCGCCCGGAGGACGCCGTGCAGGACGCCGACCTCCTGGTGACCTCACTGATGCGGGAGCGCGGCTACCCGACCGAGGACCTCGACCAGCGGCTGAAGGACCTCTCGGTCGAACACGGCCGCACCGTCGAGCACTACCGCGCCGCCCACGAGGTCAACAGGCTCAGCATGAAACACCAGGCCACGACCGAGCAGCTCCGCGGAGCGATGGTGCACTACCGCGCCCTCTTCGACGAGCTGCTGTCCGACGGCGGCCAGTCCCACCGCGCCTCGGCCTGACCCGTCCGGCCGGGCCCCCGGACACGGGGAACCGGACCACGGTGGAGGAGGAGACCATGCAACGCGAGGACATACCCGTACCCGGCGAGAGCGGCCTGTCCACCGAGGACATCGCCCAGCCGGGCAGCACGGGCGGAGCGACCGGCGAGCGGCCCGAAGCCCCCGCCTTCCCCGTCGAGAGCACCGTCGCGAGCACCCCCGGAGCGGAGCCGGCCGAACCGGCTCCCGAACCGGCCCCGGAAGTCGCCGTCCCGGCCCCGGACGAGTCACCGCAGCTCCTGGCCGAAGAGGACGAGGAAGGCTTCCGGAACCGCTGGCAGGACATCCAGACCCAGTTCGTCGACGACCCGCGCGAGGCCGTGCACAAGGCCGACGCCCTCGTCGCGGACGTCATGCGGCAGCTCGCCTCGACGTTCGCCGACCACAAGAAGGACCTGGAGGGTCAGTGGAACCGCGGTGAGGAGGTGGACACCGAGGACCTCCGCAAGGCACTCCGCCAGTACCGGTCCTTCTTCAACCGGCTGCTCACCACCTGACCCCCAGGAACGGCGCGGCCGTCCCACGACGACGGCCACGCCGCTCTCCGCGCGGCGCGGCCTCGCGTCCCGCCGCAGGCGTCAGCTCTCGTCGTAGGTCGCCGGGTCCGGGCCCAGGCGCCGGCCCTCGTCGAGGGCCGCGAAGGCAGCCATGTCGTCGGCGTCCAGCTCGAAGCCGAACGCGTCGATGTTCTCGCGGATCCGTGACGGCGTCGCGGACTTCGGGATCACCACGTTGCCGAGCTGGAGGTGCCAGCGCAGCACCACCTGGGCCGGGGTGCGGCCGTGCTTGCGGGCGATCGCGACGATCGTGGGCACGTCCAGCAGGCCCCTGCCCTGCCCCAGCGGCGACCACGCCTCGGTGGCGATGCCGGCCTGGGCGTGGAACGTCCGGGACTCCGCCTGCTGGAGCCGCGGGTGCAGCTCGATCTGGTTCACCGCCGGGACCACGGCCGTCTCGTCGAGCAGACGCTTCAGGTGCTCGGGCAGGAAGTTGGACACGCCGATCGCCTTCGCGCGCCCCGACTCCGCGATCTCCTCGAACGTCCGGTAGATGGTGAGGAAGTCGTCCCGCATCGGCCGGGGCCAGTGGATCAGGTACAGGTCGGCGTACTCCAGGCCGAGCCTGTCGAGGGAGGCGTCGAACTCGCGCAGAACGGCGTCGCGCGTCCACGCCACGGACGCGCTGTTCCACAGCTTGGTGGTGACGAAGAGCTCGTCACGGGGGATCCCGGAGGCGGCGATGGCCTCGCCGGTGCCCTGCTCGTTCCCGTAGATCGCTGCGGTGTCGATACTGCGGTATCCGGCCTCCAGGGCCGTGCCCACCGTCTTCGCCGCCTCGGCGTCCGGCACCTGCCAGACGCCGAAGCCGAGCTGCGGCATGGAGACACCGTTGTTGAGGGCGAGGGAGGGGACCATGCTCACGAGCGGTCGATCCTTACGTCGGTCGGTCGGTACTCCAGGCTCAACGATCACATCCTGAGACGTGTTCCCCCGCCCGGACCGTCCGGCGCGCCGATGACCGTCGTCACCGGTACAGGGCCTCGACCTCCGCCGCGTACGCCGCCTCGATCGCCTTCCGCTTCAGCTTCAGCGACGGCGTCAGCAGCCCGTGTTCCTCCGTGAACGGGTGGGCCAGTATCCGGAACGTACGGATCGACTCCGCCTGCGACACCAGGGTGTTCGCCGCCACCACCGCTCTCCGTATCTCCGTCTCCAGCGCCGGGTCCCGCACCAGCTCGGCGGGCGGCAGGGGCGGCCTGTTCTGCATGGCCAGCCAGTGCTCGACCGCCTCCTGGTCGAGGGTCACCAGCGCGGCGATGTACGGGCGGTCGTTGCCGACCACGATGCACTGCGCGACCAGCGGATGGGACCGTACCCGCTCCTCCAGGCCGGCCGGCGGCACGCTCTTGCCGCCCGACGTCACCAGGATCTCCTTCTTCCGCCCCGTGATCGTCAGGTAGCCGTCCTCGTCGAGCGCTCCGAGGTCGCCGGTCGCCAGCCAGCCGTCGCGGAGCACGGCCGCGGTGGCGGCGTGGTCCCCCAGGTAGCCGGCGAAGACGTGCGGCCCGCGCAGCCACACCTCGCCGTCCTCCGCGATGTGCACGGTCGTCCCCGGGATCGGCGGGCCGACCGTGCCGTACCTGGTCCGCTCCGGCGGATTGGCGGTGGCCGCCGCCGCCGACTCCGTCAGCCCGTACCCCTCGTACACGGTGACGCCCGCGCCCTCGAAGAACAGCCCGAGCCGCCGGGCCATCCCCGACCCTCCCGACATCGCGTGCCGAACGCGCCCGCCCAGCGCCTCGCGCACCTTCCCGTAGACCAGCTTGTCGAAGAACTGGTGCTGCACCCGCAGCGCCGCCGACGGGCCGGGGCCCAGCCCGAACGCCTTCGTCTCCAGCGCCTCCGCGTACCGCACCGCCACCTCGACGGCCTTGTCGAAGGGCCCGGCCCTCCCCTCCGCCTCCGCCCGCCGCCGCGCCGCCTGGAACACCTTCTCGAAGATGTACGGGACGGCCAGCACGAACGTCGGCCGGAACGAGGCCAGATCGGCCAGCAGCGGGCCGGCCGCGAGCTGCGGCTGGTGACCGAGCTTGACCCGCTTGCGGATCGCCGCGACCTCCACCATCCGCCCGAAGACGTGCGCCAGCGGCAGGAAGAGCAGCGTCGACGCCTCGTCGCCCGGCTTGGAGTGGAAGACCTGCTCCCAGCGGCTGACCAGGGTGTCCGCTTCGAACATGAAGTTCGCGTGGGTCAGCACGCATCCCTTGGGACGGCCCGTCGTCCCCGACGTGTAGATCACCGTGGCGATCGACTCGGGCGTCACCGCCCGCCGGTGCCGCTGCACGACCTCCTCGTCGATGCGCGTACCCGCCTCCATCAGTTCGGTGACCGCCCCGGCGTCCAGCTGCCACAGCCGTTTCAGCCGGGGCAGCCGGTCGACCACCGAGCCGATGGTCATGGCGTGGTCCTCGTGCTCCACCACACACGCCGTCACCTCGGCGTCGTGCAGCATCCAGTGGACCTGATCGGCGGAGGAAGTGGGGTAGACGGGCACGGACTGGGCACCGACCGTCCACAGCGCGAAGTCGAACAGCGTCCACTCGTAGCGTGTGCGCGCCATGATGGCGACCCGGTCCCCGAACCGTACGCCGTCCGCGAGCAGCCCCTTGGCGAGCGCCAGCACCTCGTCCCGGAACCGCTCCGCCGTCACGTCGGCCCACTGCCCGTCCGCGTCCTTGCGCCCGAGCACGACGCGGTCCGGATCGTCCACGGCGTGCTCGAATACGGAATCGGCGAGTCCGCCGACCGGGGGAGCCGTCGCCACGGGGGGGACAGTGAACTCGCGCAATGGCCTGCTCCTTGGGGGATGCTCCGCACGGCGGAGGGTGACGGTACCCCACCCCGGACCCGCGCGGGAGGGCCTTCGTCAACCCTGTCCGTACGGCATCGCCACAGGTCAGAAGCTAAGTGCCCGGCCACGGGGGTGGGCACGCGCACGCTACTTACCCGGCGGTCAGTAGCGGGTGCCGGAATCTCCACGGAATCTGTACGCCGCACTCACGCCCCGCTGTCCTGCCGGGACGCGGCGACCGGCGAGGTGCTCGCGATCACCAGCGTCAACGAGAACATCACCGGCGCCCGCTTCTCCCGCACCTGCGGCCTCGAACCGCACGTCCTCCGCGCGATCGAGCTCGCCGGCGGCATCGTCACCGACTGACCGCCGTGGCGTGCAGCCGGTCCCCGCCCGCGAGGATGGCCGCAGCCAGGGCGTCCGCCGCCTCCTGGGCGGGGCCCTTCGGGCGGCCGTGGAGGAGGACGAAGTCCACGTCACCCAGCTCGGGCAGGCCCGCGCGCGCCGGGACCGGTGTGAGGCCCGGGGGGATCAGGCCACGGGTGTGGGCCATGACGCCCAGACCGGCACGGGCGGCCGCGATCAGGCCGCTCAGGCTCGTACTCGTGCAGACGATCCGCCACGGGCGGCCGTGTGCCTCCAGAGCCTCCAGGGCCCGCGCCCGGGTGATGCCCGGCGGCGGGAAGACGATCAGCGGCACCGGACGGTCCGGGTCCAGCCGTAGCCGGGGCGCGCCGATCCAGGTCAGGGTGGAGTGCCATACCAGCCGGCCCTGGACGTCGCCGCCGCGCCGCTTGGCGAGCACCAGGTCCAGCCGCCCGGCCGCCAGTTTCTCGTGAAGGGTGCCGGACAGACCGACCGTCAGCTCCAGGTCGACCTCGGGGTGCTCGCGGCGGAACGACTCCAGGACCTCGGGCAGCCGGGTGAGCACGAAGTCCTCCGACACCCCGAAACGCAGCCGCCCGCGCAGCCGCGTACCGGTGAAGAACGCCGCCGCCCGCTCGTGCGCGGCCAGGATCGTCCGCGCGAAGCCGAGCATCGCCTCGCCGTCCTCGGTGAGCTCCACGCTGTGGGTGTCCCGGGTGAACAGCGCACGCCCCACCGCCTCCTCCAGCCGCCGCACGTGCTGGCTGACCGTCGACTGGCGCAGCCCGAGGCGGCGGGCGGCCTGGGTGAAGCTCAGGGTCTGCGCGACGGCCAGGAAGGTGCGCAGCTGGGTCGGCTCGTACACCGTTCCAAGGCTAGCGCGGTCATCGCGATACGTGATGACAGTCAGAGCGGTGTACGGAATTCCCGATCGGCCCGTCCGCGGGCACGATGGAGAGGGCACGACCTGAACCTGAGAGCACGTGGAGCACATGAGCCGCCGCCGAACCCTGGCCCCGCGCCCGCCGATCGACCCCTACATCCTGGCGCTGCTCGCGACGGTGGCCCTCGCGGCGCTGCTCCCGGCGTCCGGCACGGCCGCCGAGGCGGTCGGCGGGCTCTCCACCGGAGCGATCGCCCTGCTGTTCTTCCTGTACGGGGCGCGGCTGTCCACCCGCGAGGCGCTGGACGGGCTGAGGCACTGGCGGCTGCACGTGACCGTGCTGGCGGCCACGTTCGTGGTGTTCCCGCTGCTGGGCCTCGCCGCGAAGGGGCTCGTCCCGGTCGTGCTGACGCCCGCCCTGTACGGCGGGCTGCTGTTCCTGTGCCTGGTGCCGTCCACCATCCAGTCGTCGATCGCCTTCACGTCGATGGCCCGGGGCAATGTGCCCGCCGCGATCTGCGCCGGCTCCTTCTCGTCGCTGGCCGGGATCGTCCTCACACCGCTGCTGGCCGCCCTGCTGCTGGGAGGCGGCGGCGGCTTCTCGGCAGACTCGCTGGTGAAGATCGTCGCGCAGTTGCTGGTGCCGTTCGTGGCGGGGCAGCTACTGCGCCGCTGGGTGGCCGGCTTCCTCACCCGGCACAAGAAGACGCTCGGGTACGTCGACCGGGGCTCGATCCTGCTCGTCGTCTACACCGCGTTCGGCGAGGGCATGGTCCAGGGCGTCTGGCACCAGGTCACCCCCGTGCGGCTGGCGGCGCTGCTGGGGGTCGAGGCGGTGCTGCTCACCGTGATGCTGGCGCTCACCTGGTACGGGGCGGGGCGGCTCGGCTTCGGGCGGGAGGACCGCATCGCGATCCAGTTCGCCGGGTCCAAGAAGAGCCTTGCCGCGGGCCTGCCGATGGCGAGCGTGCTGTTCGGCGCGCACGCCTCGCTCGCGGTGCTCCCGCTGATGCTGTTCCACCAGATGCAGCTGATGGTCTGCGCGGTCATCGCCAGGCGCCGTGCGGACGACCCGGTGCGGAAGCTGCCGCCCGCGGGGGAACCGCGACCGGCTCGGGCCGCACGCCGCTGACGGCTCCCGTCACGGGGCCAGGGCCACCTCGCCCCCGGCGCATCGTCCCCCCAGGCACCGGTGATGATCGACACCGGCGATAACGTGGCGCCCATGCCCGCACCCCTGACCGGCCGCACCTGGATACGCCCCGGCGCCCAACGCCCCTGTTCCCTCGTCGTCTGCCGAGGCTGCTGCTGCGGCGACGCCCGCAAGCACCCCGGCACCGACCACGCCGGTCAATTGGCCCGGTTGCGTGAGGCGGCGGCGGCCTCCGGCGGCCGGCTCGCCGTCCGTACCAGCGACTGCCTCGGGCCGTGCGGGCAGGCCAACGTCGTGGTCGTCCAGCCCTCCACCGAGGCCCGGCGGCGGGGCGCCCGTGCCGCCTGGATCGGCTGGGCGCTCGACGACGACTGCCTGGACGACATCCTCGCGTGGGTCGACGCGGGCGGGCCCGGGGTCGCGGAACCCCCGGCCACGCTCACGCTGCAGATGATCGACCCGCCGAACAAGAAGTAGGGCGCGGAACCGGCCGGCGCGGGGCGTGCCCCACCCCCGGCCGACCCGGCCCGTACACCGGACGGAGCCGGGCGTCAGCCCCGGGAGGCCGCCGTGAGGGCGATCCGGTCCTCACCCGCGTACACGTTCATGTTCCGGCCGCGCAGGAAGCCGACCAGGGTCAGGCCCGTCTCGGCGGCCAGGTCCACGGCCAGCGACGACGGCGCCGACACCGCCGCCAGCACCGGGATGCCCGCCATCACCGCCTTCTGCGCCAGCTCGAACGACGCCCGTCCCGACACCAGCAGGATCGCCCGGTCCAGCGGCAGCAGGTCCTCCCGCAGCGCCCGGCCGACCAGTTTGTCCACCGCGTTGTGCCGGCCCACGTCCTCCCGCACGTCGAGCAGCTCACCGCCCTCCGAGAACAGCGCGGCCGCGTGCAGCCCACCGGTCCGGTCGAAGACCCGCTGCGCCGCCCGCAGCCGATCGGGAAGGGCGGCGAGCAGCTCCGGATCGACCCGGACCGGTGGGCTGTCGGCGATCGGGAAGCGGGCGGTGGTGCGTACGGCGTCCAGGCTGGCCTTGCCGCACAGGCCGCACGACGACGTCGTGTAGACGTTCCGCTCCAGCGTGATGTCCGGCACGGCCACGCCGGGCGCCAGCTGTACGTCCACCACGTTGTACGTGTTCGTCCCGTCGTCCTTGGCGCCGGCGCAGTACACGATGTTCCGCACGTCGGCCGCCGCGCCCAGCACGCCCTCGCTGACGAGGAAGCCGGCCGCCAGCGCGAAGTCGTCACCCGGTGTGCGCATGGTGATGGCGAGCGGCCTGCCGTTGAGCCGGATCTCGAGCGGCTCCTCGGCGACCAGGGTGTCGGGACGGGTCGAGACGGCTCCGTCCCGGATGCGGATGACGCGGCGGCGCTCGGTGACCCGTCCCATGCTGATCAGTCCCGCTTCTGAAGGTCGATGCAGAGGTCGCCGTGGTCACCGGGGTGTGGTGCGGCGAGGTGACCTCGGCGCTCTCATTGTCCTGTACGTGCGGACCCGGCGTCGCGGGGCACCCCTGTGGTCGACGCGACAAGCGGGGGAGAGGGCGCAGGAAGGTGCGCAGAAGCCCGTCCGGAACCGGTGATGTTACGGACTCTCCAAGAGGCGGGCGTGAATCCTGTCGGGTCACCCGACCGGTTACTCGTCAGTTGCTGACGAGACTGGGGAGCTCCTGTACATCGCCAGCCAAGGGGGTCCCGAGCATGACGGGCACTCGTATCGCCGCGCTCGGGCACTACCAGCCCGCCAAGGTCCTCACCAACGCCGACCTGACCGCACTGGTCGACACCAGCGACGAGTGGATCACCAGCCGGGTCGGCATCAGGACCCGGCACGTCGCCGGCCCCGACGAGCCCGTCGACGAGATGGCCGCCCACGCGGGAGCCAAGGCGCTCGCCGCCGCCGGGCTCACCCCGGCCGACGTGGACCTGGTCCTCGTCGCCACCTCCACGGCGATCGACCGGTCCCCCAACACCGCCGCCCGGGTCGCCGCCCGGCTGGGCATGGGGGCGCCCGCCACCATGGACCTCAACGTCGTGTGCGCCGGCTTCACCCACGCGCTGGCCACCGCCGACCACGCCGTACGGGCGGGGTCGGCGAGCCGCGCCCTGGTCATCGGCGCCGACAAGATGACCGGGATCACCGACTGGACCGACCGGACCACCTGCGTCCTGGTCGGCGACGGCGCCGGCGCGGCGGTCGTCGAAGCCGCCCCGGACGCCGGTATCGGACCGGTCCTGTGGGGCTCCGTCCCGGAGATGGGCCACGCCGTCCGCATCGAGGGCACCCCACCGCGTTTCGCCCAGGAGGGCCAGACCGTCTACCGGTGGGCCACCACGCAGTTGCCGCCCATCGCCCGCAAGGTGTGCGAGCGCGCGGGCATCGCGCCCGAGGACCTGGCGGCGGTCGTGCTGCACCAGGCGAACCTGCGCATCATCGAGCCGGTCGCGCAGAAGATCGGGGCGGTCAACGCGGTGATCGCCCGCGATGTCACCGAGTCCGGCAACACCTCGGCCGCCTCCATCCCGATGGCGCTCAGCAAGCTGGTCGAGCGGGGCGAGGTCGCCTCCGGTGCCCCCGCGCTGCTCTTCGGCTTCGGCGGGAACCTCTCGTACGCCGGTCAGGTCGTCCGC
Organism: Streptomyces sp. NPDC041796; assembly: GCF_055590785.1. Lineage (NCBI taxonomy): Bacteria > Bacillati > Actinomycetota > Actinomycetes > Kitasatosporales > Streptomycetaceae > Streptomyces > Streptomyces sp. NPDC041796. Next base: position 251,386 of record NZ_JBVJAH010000003.1, on the reverse strand, counting down.
GTCCCCTGACGCCCGGGCTCCCCGCTCAGTCCCCCTCCCGGTCGTCCGGGACGTACACGGCGCACAAACGGACCTCCGCCCGGAAGTCGCCGGAGTGCGCGGACGACAGCCCCGTCGGGCCCGCCGCGGGAACGGGCGGCCACGTCGGGTGCCCCCGGCCCTCCGCTCGCGCGTCGCGGTCTGAGGACGGGGGGCAGCCGTCGCCCCGGGGCGGGCAGTCGACGGGGTGCCTCCCCGGCCGGGCGCAGTCCGCCGGCGGGGGCTCGGACGCATAGGGGCCGGGTGGCGTGGCCGCGTGGGTGGTGCTGTTGATGTACGCGGTCGCTCCGTATCCGGCGCCGCCCAGGACCAGTACCCCGATGCCGAACGCCCGCATCAGCCGGCTCACCCGTACCTCCCCTCTCTTCCGTTCCCCGGCACCGTACCGCCCCTACCGCCCGTACCACCCAGGCCAGTTGGGACACCGTCACCGGCTTTGTCCTGGCTGTGGAGAAAGTTGGCACGGATTGCCGCGCAACTTCTTCCCCCCGCGGCAAAGCGCTGCTACGTTCCCCTCGAAAGCAGCACACCAAGGCCGGACACCGACGGCGGGGAGGGGCGCGTGAGACGTATGACGGCTCGACCCGCCAACGCGCACCAGGCCCGGTTGCTGCGGCTGCTGCGCGACGGCGGGCCCAACTCCCGGGCGCAGCTCGGCGATCAGGTCGACCTCTCCCGCTCCAAGCTGGCCGTCGAGGTGGACCGGCTCCTGGAGACCGGACTCGTGGTGGCCGACGGGCTCGCCGCCTCCCGGGGCGGGCGGCGGTCGCACAACATCCGGCTCGCTCCCGGCCTGCGCTTCCTCGGCGTCGACATCGGCGCCACCTCGATCGACGTGGCCGTCACCAACGCCGAACTGGAGGTGCTGGGCCACCTCAACCAACCCATGGACGTACGCGAGGGCCCCGTCGCCGTGTTCGAGCAGGTGCTCGCCATGGCGGCCAAGCTCAGGGCGTCCGGCCTCGCCGAGGGCTTCGACGGTGCCGGGATAGGCGTACCGGGTCCGGTTCGCTTCCCCGAGGGCGTACCGGTCGCACCGCCGATCATGCCCGGCTGGGACGGCTTCCCCGTCCGCGAGGCGCTCAGCCAGGAGCTCGGCTGCCCGGTCATGGTCGACAACGACGTGAACCTGATGGCGATGGGGGAGCAGCACGCGGGCGTCGCCCGCTCCGCGCGCGACTACCTCTGCGTCAAGATCGGTACCGGCATCGGCTGCGGCATCGTCGTCGGCGGCGAGGTCTACCGCGGTACGACCGGCAGCGCCGGCGACATCGGCCACATCCAGGTCGTTCCCGAGGGCCGCGCCTGCGCGTGCGGCAACCGGGGCTGCCTGGAGGCCCACTTCAGCGGCGCCGCGCTCGCCCGGGACGCCGAGGACGCGGCGCGCGCGGGCCAGTCCGACGAGCTCGCCCGGCGCCTGGACGCGGCCGGGAGGCTCACCGCCGTGGACGTCGCCGCCGGCGCGGCCGCCGGTGACGCCACCTCGCTCGCCCTGATCCGCGAGGGCGGCAACCACGTCGGCCAGGTCATCGCGGGCCTCGTCAGCTTCTTCAACCCCGGCCTGGTCGTGATCGGCGGCGGCGTGACCGGCCTCGGCCACAACCTGCTCGCGGCCGTCCGCACCCAGGTCTACCGCACGTCCCTGCCCCTGGCCACCGGCAACCTCCCCATCGTCCTGGGGGAGTTGGGCGCGACCGCCGGAGTCATCGGCGCCGCCCGGCTCATCAGCGACCACCTGTTCTCCCCGGCCTGACCCCCCGCCGGCCGGGACCAGCACCACCCCGCACACCCGCACACCACGCGCACCCGGCAACCCGCCGCGCCCGCCCACCGGCACTGCACCCGCACGGCACGCACCCGCTCGCCCCGCCCCGCACACCCACACGCACGGCACGCACCCGCCCGCCCCGCCCCGCACACCCACACGCACGGCACGCACCCGCCCGCCCGCCCCACCCACGCACATCCACACGCACCATGCACCGCACGGCACGCACCGCACGCACCGCGCCCGCCGAGGGGATTCGTCATGGCAACACCCGATCCACCGCTGCTCACCATGTCCGGCATCACCAAGTCGTTCCCCGGCGTCCGCGCCCTCGACGGCGTGGACCTGGAGGTCCGGTCCGGCGAAGTCCACTGCCTCCTCGGCCAGAACGGCGCCGGAAAGTCCACCCTCATCAAGGTCCTCGCTGGCGCCCACCAGCCCGACGACGGCACGATCACCTGGCGCGGGGCACAGGTCACGCTGAAGTCGCCCATCGCCGCCATGCGCCTCGGGATCGCCACCATCTACCAGGAACTGGACCTGGTGGAGGGCCTGTCCGTGGCCGAGAACGTCTTCCTCGGCCACGAACCCACCACCGCCGGCTTCGTCGTACGCGGCCGCAGTGCCCGGGCCGACACCGCCGCCCTGCTGCGCCGCCTCGGCCACCCGGAGATCGACCCGGCCCGGCCGGTCGGCGACCTGTCCGCCGCCCAGCAGCAGATCGTCTCCATGGCCCGCGCGCTCTCCCACGACGTACGCCTCATCGTGATGGACGAGCCGTCCGCCGCCCTCGACCCCGACGAGACCGCCAACCTGTTCCGGATCGTCGGCGACCTCACCGCCGACGGGGTGGCCGTCGTGTACATCTCCCACCGCCTGGAGGAGATCCGCCGCATCGGCGACCGTGTGACCGTACTGAAGGACGGACGGGCCGTGGCCGGGGGGCTGTCCGCCCAGGACACACCGACGCGCGACATCGTTGCCATGATGACCGGACGGAATGTCGAGTACGTCTTCCCCGAGCGCCCCGAGCGGCCGGTCACCGCCTCCAGGCCCCCCGTACTGAAGGCCGAAGGACTCGCGAGACAGGGAGAGTTCGCGCCGGTCGACCTGGAACTGCGGCCCGGCGAGATCGTCGGCCTCGCCGGGCTCGTCGGCTCCGGACGCTCCGAGATCCTGGAGACGATCTACGGCGCCCGCCGCCCCACCGCCGGACGCGTCCTCGTCGACGGCCGCCCCCTGCGCCCCGGCAGCGTCCGCGCCGCCGTCCGCGCCGGGCTCGGGCTCGCCCCCGAGGAACGCAAGGCGCAGGGCCTGCTGATGCTCGAATCCGTCACCCGCAACGTCTCCGTGTCGTCCCTGTCCCGCTTCTCCCGGGCCGGCTGGATCGACCGCACGGCCGAGCGCGCGGCTGCCCGCGACGCCACCCGCGAACTGTCGCTGCGCCCCGACAACCCCGACGCCCGCGTCCGCACCCTCTCCGGCGGGAACCAGCAGAAAGCCGTCCTCGCACGCTGGCTGCTGCGCGGCTGCCGAGTCCTCCTCCTCGACGAGCCGACCCGTGGCGTCGACGTCGGCGCCCGTGCCGAGCTGTACGCCGTGATCCGGCGGCTCGCCGACGACGGGCTCGCCGTGCTCCTCGTCTCCAGCGAGGTCCCCGAGGTGCTGGGCCTCGCCGACCGCGTGCTGGTGCTGCGGGAGGGCCATGTCGTGCACACGGCACCCGCCCAAGAACTCGACGAACACCGCGTACTCGACCTGGTGATGGAAGGGAGCCCGACGTCATGACGCAGCCCGCTCCGGTCACGACCGCCGAACCACCCGTCGGCAAGGCCGGTGGCCGTCCGCCCCTGGGGCTGCGGGCCGACGTCCGCAACCTCTCCCTGCTCGGTGTGCTCGCCGTACTGATCGCGGTCGGCGGCATCACCAAGCCCGACCAGTTCCTCGACACCTCCAACCTGCAACTGGTGCTCACCCAGGCGTCCGTCATCGGGGTCGTCACCGTCGGGATGACGTTCGTCATCACCAGCGGCGGCATCGACCTGTCGGTCGGCGCGATCGTCGCCCTGGCGTCCGTGTGGGCGACCACGGTCGCCACCCAGGAGTACGGCTTCGTGGGCATCTTGTTCACGGCCGTGGTGGTCGGACTGGGCTGCGGATTCGTGAACGGAGTGCTCATCGCGTACGGAGGGGTGGTCCCCTTCATCGCGACACTGGCCATGCTCGCCTCGGCGCGGGGCCTGGCCCTGCAGATCACCGACGGCAAGACCCAGATCGTCACCGTTCCGTCCGTCCTCGACCTCGGCGTGCCCGACTCCTACGTCCTCGGCATACCGCCGCTCGTCCTCGTCTTCGCCGCCGTCACCGTCATCGGCTGGCTGCTGCTGAACCGCACCACCTTCGGCCGGCGCACCGTCGCCGTCGGCGGCAACGCGGAGGCGGCCCGGCTCGCCGGGATCGACGTACGCCGCCAGCGCCTCTACCTCTACCTGCTGTCCGGACTGTGCTGCGGGATCGCGGCCTTCCTGCTGATCGTCCTGGCGGGTTCCGGCCAGAACACCAACGGCAACCTGTACGAACTCGACGCGATCGCCGCGGCGATCATCGGCGGCACACTGCTGAGCGGCGGTCGCGGCACCATCGTCGGATCGGTACTGGGCGTCCTGGTGTTCACCACGATCACCAACATCTTCGCCCTCAACAACCTCCAGAGCGATGTCCAGCAGATCGCCAAGGGCGCGATCATCGTCGCCGCAGTCCTGGTCCAGCGCCGCACGGCCCGCGGCTCCGGCGAGGCCTGAACACCTCCGCCATCCCGCAGAACCGCCCTACCGGAAGGGTTTCACCGCCATGCCACGAACCAGCCGCAGAGGGCTGCTGTCCCTCACCGCCGCCGCCTCCGCCGGCGCCCTGCTGACCGCCTGCACCAGCAACGAACCCAAGAACGCGGCCCCCGCCACCAACAACGTCCCCGCCGCCGACGACAAGCCCGGCACCCCCGTGACCATCGGCTTCGCCGGACCGCAGGCCGACCACGGCTGGCTCAACGCCATCAACGAGAACGCCAAGCGGCGGGCGGAGAAGTACTCCGAGGTGACCCTGGAGATCACCGAGGGATCCAACGACACCGCCGCCCAGATCGGCCAGATCCAAACCCTGATCAACAAGAAGGTCGACGTCCTGGTGGTCCTCCCGGCCGACGGCAAGGCCCTCACCCAGGTCGGGCTCCAGGCCATGAGGGCCGGCATCCCGGTGATCAACCTCGACCGGATCTTCGCCTCGCCGCAGGCGTACCGCTGCTGGATCGGCGGTGACAACTACGGCATGGGGCTCAACGCCGGCCGCTACATCGGCGAGCAGCTCAAGGACAAGCCGAACGCCAAGGTCGTCGAACTGGCGGGCATGGACAACCTGGAGCTGACCAAACAACGCACCCAGGGATTCGACGACGCCCTGAAGAACTACCCCAACATCAAGAAGGTGGCCCGCCAGGCCGCCGAATTCACCGTCGAGTCCGGCCAGGCCAAGATGGCCCAGCTTCTCCAGGCCCAGCAGCAGTTCGACGCCCTGTGGAACCACGACGACGACCAGGGCGTGGGCGCCCTGCGCGCCATCCAGCAGGCGGGACGGGACGACTTCCTGATGGTCGGCGGGGCGGGCGCCAAGTCGGCGATGGACGCCATCAAGGCCGGCAACGGCGTCCTCAAGGCCACCGTGCTCTACCCGCCGACCATGGCCGCCTCCGCCATCGACCTGGCCCGCGCGCTGGGCCAGAAGAAGGGCGTCAGCGGCATGTCGGAGCTGGAGATCCCGGCGTCGATCACCCTGTACTCGGCCGTGGTGAGCAAGGAGAACGTCGACGAGTACCTGCCGACGGGCTTCAGCTGACCGGCTCTGCCCGCCCCTACCGAGCAACCGACGAGGAGGAACCCGTATGGCGCAGGCGCAGCAGGGACGGACAATCGGGATCGGCATGGTCGGGTACGCGTTCATGGGCGCCGCCCACTCACAGGGCTGGCGCACCGTGGGCCGTGTCTTCGACCTGCCGCTGCGGCCGGTGCTCGCCGCCGTCTGCGGACGCGACGCCGCCGCCGTGCGGGCGGCCGCGGACAGACACGGCTGGGCGGACGCGGAGACCGACTGGCGTGACCTCGTCGCACGCGACGACGTGGACGTGGTGGACATCTGCACCCCGGGCGACAGCCACGCCGAGATCGCCATCGCCGCCCTGGAGGCCGGGAAGCACGTCCTGTGCGAGAAGCCCCTCGCGAACACGGTCGCCGAGGCGGAGGCCATGGCCGCGGCCGCCGAACGGGGCCGGGCGCGGGGGCAGGCCGCCATGGTCGGATTCAACTACCGGCGCGTGCCCGCCATGGCGTACGCGCGGGAGCTCGTCGCCGACGGGCGGCTGGGCGCGCTGCGCCACGTACGGGTGACGTACCTCCAGGACTGGCTCGTCGACCCGGACTTCCCGCTGACCTGGCGGCTGGAACGCAAGCACGCCGGATCCGGCGCGCTCGGCGACCTGGGCGCCCACATCGTGGACCTCGCGCAGTACCTGGCGGGGGAGCCGCTCGTGGGGGTGTCGGCGCTCACCGAGACCTTCGTGCGCGAGCGGCCGCTGCTTGCCGGGGCGTCGGCCGGGCTCTCGGCGTCGGGGGGCGCCGAGCGCGGAACGGTGACGGTGGACGACGCGGCGGTGTTCACGGGGCGGCTGACGTCGGGGACACTCGTGTCCTTCGAGGCGACGCGGATGGCGGCGGGCCGCAAGAACGCGCTGCGGCTGGAGCTCAACGGGCAGCGCGGCTCACTCGCCTTCGACCTGGAACGGCTGAACGAGCTCTCGTTCTACGACGGGAGTGACCCGGCCGAATCGGCCGGCTTCCGGCGGATCCTCGTCACCGAGCCCGACCACCCGTACCTGGAGGCGTGGTGGCCGCCCGGCCACGCCCTCGGCTACGAGCACACCTTCGCCCACCAGGCGCGTGACCTGGTCCACGCCATCGCCTCGGGCGCCGAGCCGGCGCCGTCCTTCGCGGACGGGCTGCAGGTGCAGCGCGTACTGGCGGCCGTGGAGGAGAGCGCCGAGAAGAACGCCGTCTACACCCCCGTGTCGCTGTAGGAGGTCCGCGTGCCACGTCCCTTCACCCTCTTCACCGGCCAGTGGGCCGATCTGCCGCTGGAGGAGGTCTGCCGCCTCGCCCGCGACTTCGGTTACGACGGCCTCGAACTCGCCTGCTGGGGCGACCACTTCGAGGTCGACAAGGCGCTGGCCGACCCCTCGTACCTGGACGGGAGGCGGGCGCTGCTCGACAAGTACGGCCTGAAGTGCTGGGCGATCTCCAACCACCTGGTCGGCCAGGCGGTCTGCGACCATCCCATCGACGAGCGGCACCAGGCCATCGTGCCGGCGCGGATCTGGGGCGACGGCGACCATGAGGGCGTACGGCGGCGGGCCGCGAGGGAGCTCGCCGACACGGCGCGGGCGGCCGCCGCCTTCGGCGTACGCACGGTCATCGGGTTCACCGGGTCGTCCATCTGGCACCTGGTGGCGATGTTCCCGCCGGTGCCAGAGCGCATGATCGAGCGCGGATACGAGGACTTCGCCGAGCGCTGGAACCCGATCCTGGACGTGTTCGACGCGGAAGGCGTGCGGTTCGCCCACGAGGTCCACCCCAGTGAGATCGCCTACGACTACTGGACCACACAGCGGGCCCTGGAGGCGGTGGACCGGCGCCCGGCCTTCGGGCTGAACTTCGACCCGAGTCACTTCGTGTGGCAGGACCTGGACCCGGTGGGCTTCCTGTACGACTTCCGGGACCGGATCTACCACGTCGACTGCAAGGAGGCGCGGCGCCGGCTCGACGGGCGCAACGGCCGGCTCGGCTCGCACCTGCCGTGGGGCGATCCGCGGCGCGGCTGGGACTTCGTGTCGGCCGGGCACGGTGACGTGCCGTGGGAGGACGTCTTCCGAATGCTGCGCTCGATCGGGTACGACGGGCCGGTGTCCGTGGAGTGGGAGGACGCGGGCATGGACCGGCTGACCGGCGCACCGGAAGCGCTTGCCACGCTGAAGCGGTACGACTTCGAGCCGCCCACGGCCTCCTTCGACGCGGCGTTCGGCGGCTCGGAGTAGGAGAGAACGGCAGGTCAACGGCCCGGTGGCGGTTTCCGCCACCGGGCGCGCCGGGCTGCCCGGCCAAGGCTTTGTCCAGCGCGGGGAAAAAGTACAACTCCTCTTCCGCACAAGGGCTTTCGGTGCCGGACCAACCCGGCTAACGTCCCTCCCGTGTACGGCCCTGTGAGGTGTACAGGACATCGCAGCAGGCTTGGACCCACTCCCGACCCACGACCAGCGTGACGGCGCACGCCGGTCCCCGGACATCCCGGTGCGGCTTCAGCAGGGACACCACTTCCCGCCGGGCCGCCCCATCGAGGCAACAGCCCGCACCCCGGCCTTTCTCCGGAGGACACTCGTGCACAGAAAACGGCTCGGAGCACGCAACGCGCTCGCCCTCCTCACCGGCGGCGTCCTCGCCATGACGTCGTTCGCCCTCGGAGCCCCACCGGGCACGGCGGCCGAGGCGCCCGTACCCGCGGCGGCCGATGAGCAGTTCCAGCAGGTCACCCTCGCCAAGGGCGGCGAGGAGGTCGGCGAACCGATGTCGCTCGCCGTGATGCCCGACCGCAGCGTGCTGCACACCTCACGGAACGGTGAACTACGGCGTACCGACGCCGCGGGCAACACCAAGGTCATCGGCACCGTCCCGGTCTACTCCCACGACGAGGAGGGCCTCCAGGGCGTCGCCCTCGACCCCGGCTTCGCACAGAACCGCGCCCTCTTCCTGTACTACGCGCCCCCGCTCGACACCCCGGCCGGCGACGCCCCCAACGACGGCACGGCCGCGGACTTCGCCCGGTACGACGGCGTCAACCGGCTCTCCCGCTTCACGCTCAAGCCGGACGGGACCCTCGACAACACCAGCGAGAAGAAGGTCATCGACATCCCCGCGACGCGCGGCATCTGCTGCCACGTCGGCGGTGACATCGACTTCGACGCACAGGGCAACCTGTACCTGTCGACGGGCGACGACTCCAACCCCTTCGCCTCCGACGGCTTCACCCCGATCGACGACAGGCCGACGCGCAACCCCGCCTACGACGCCCGCCGGACCTCCGGCAACACCAACGACCTGCGCGGCAAGATCCTCCGCATCAAGGTCGCCGACGACGGCTCCTACACGGTCCCCGCCGGCAACCTCTTCGCCCCCGGCACGGCCAAGACACGGCCCGAGATCTACGCGATGGGGTTCCGCAACCCGTTCCGCTTCAGCGTCGACAAGAAGACCGGCGTGCTCTACGTCGGCGACTACGGGCCCGACGCGGGCGCCGCCGACCCCCAGCGCGGCCCGGCCGGACAGGTCGAATTCGCCCGCGTGACCGAGCCGGGCAACTTCGGCTGGCCCTTCTGCACCGGCGACAACGACCCTTACGTCGACTACGACTTCGCCACCAAGACCTCCGGCGCCTCCTTCGACTGCGCCGCGCCCAGGAACGACTCCCCCCACAACACCGGCCTCACCGAACTCCCGCCGGCCGAGCCCGCGTGGATCCCGTACGACGGCGGATCCGTGCCCGAGTTCGGCTCGGGATCGGAGTCGCCGATGGGCGGGCCGGCGTACCGGTACGACGCCTCGAACCCCTCCCCGGTGAAGTTCCCGGAGGCGTACGACGGCGACTTCTTCGCCGGCGAGTTCGGGCGCCGCTGGATCAAACGCATCGAACACGGTCCGGACGGGGCGGTGCGGGCCGTCAACCCGGTGCCGTGGACCGGCACACAGGTGATGGACATGGCGTTCGGCCCGGACGGGGCGCTGTACGTCCTCGACTACGGCACCGCCTGGTTCGGCGGCGACGAGAACTCCGGCCTCTACCGGATCGAGAACGCCACCGGAGGCCGCTCACCGGTCGCCGAGGCGTCGGCGAACAGGACGTCCGGCACGGCCCCGCTGCGGGTCGCCTTCTCGTCGGCGGGCACCACGGACGCCGACGGTGACACCCTGACCTACAGCTGGGACTTCGGTGACGGCACGGGGACGTCGACGGCCGCGAACCCGACGCACACCTACCGCAAGAACGGCACCTACACCGCGACCGTCACCGCACGCGACACCTCGGGCCGCACCGGATCCGCCGGCGTGCACGTGGTCGTCGGCAACACCGCGCCCAAGGTGACGCTCGACCTGCCGAAGGACGGCGCCCTGTTCAGCTTCGGCGACGAGATCCCGTTCAAGGTGACCGTCACCGACCCGGAGGACGGCACCATCGACTGCGCCAAGGTCAAGGTCACCTACATCCTCGGCCATGACAGCCACGGCCACCCGGTGACCTCGGCGAACGGCTGCTCGGGCACCATCAAGACGTCGGCGGACGGCGGCCACGATCCGAACGCCAACATCTTCGGGGTCTTCGACGCCGAGTACACCGACGGCGGAGGCGGTGGACAGGCCGCGCTGACCAGCCACGACCAGGCCCAGCTCCAGCCCCGGCACCGGCAGGCCGAACACTTCTCGGCACAGACCGGGACCCGTACGTACGACAAGGCCACCGCGCATGGCGGCAAGACCGTCGGTGACATCGACAACGGCGACTGGATCTCCTTCACGCCCTACCACCTGACCGGGTCCACCAAGCTGACCGCCCGGATCTCGTCGGGCGGCGTGGGCGGCTTCCTGGAGGTCCGCACCGGCTCCGCGACCGGCCCGCTGCTGGGCTCCGCCCCGGTGCCCGTGACCGGCGGGTGGGAAACCTTCCAGGACGTGGACGTCCCGCTGCGGGCCGTACCCAAGCGGACCACACAGCTCTTCCTGGTCTTCAAGGGCGGCACGGGCGCCCTGTACGACCTCGACGACTTCGAGCTGTCGAACACGCCCGTCGACCGGACCGCGAAGCGGGTCCTGGTCTTCTCCAGGACCGCCGGCTTCCGGCACGACTCCATTCCGGCCGGCATCGCCGCCCTGAAGGAACTGGGGGCGTCGAGCAACATCACGGTCGACGCGACCGAGACCGCGGCCCAGTTCACCACCAACAACCTCGCCCGGTACGACGCGGTGGTGTTCCTGTCGACCACCGGTGACGTGCTCGACGCCGAGCAGCAGAAGGCGTTCGAGAACTACGTCGCCACGGGCGGCGGCTACGTCGGTGTCCACGCGGCCGCCGACACCGAGTACGACTGGGAGTTCTACGGCGGCCTCGTCGGTGCCCACTTCGCCTCCCACCCGCACATCCAGCCCGCCACCGTGCGCGTCGAGGACCACCAGCACCCGGCCACCGCCCACCTCGGCCCGTCCTGGGAACGCACCGACGAGTGGTACAACTACCGCACCAACCCGCGCGGCCAGGCCCGCGTCCTCGCCACCCTCGACGAAACCACCTATCAGGGCGGCACCATGAAGGGCGACCACCCGATCGCCTGGTGCCAGGCGTACCAGGGCGGGCGCGCGTTCTACACCGGAGGCGGTCACACCGCCGCGTCCTACGCCGAGCCGGCCTTCCGGCAGCACCTGCTGGGCGGCCTCCGCTATGCCACCGGACAGGTCCGCGCCGACTGCGAGCCCCGGACGGGCTACCGCTCCCTCTTCAACGGCCACACCCTGGAGGGCTGGAAGCAGGCCGGACCGGGGAAGTTCACCGTCGTGGACGGTGAGCTGCGCACCGAGGGCGGCATGGGGATGCTCTGGTACCAGGCCAAGGAGCTCTCGTCGTACTCGCTGAAGCTGGACTGGAAGATGGCGGGCGACGACAACTCCGGGGTCTTCGTCGGGTTCCCGGCGTCCGACGACCCCTGGTCGGCCGTGAACAAGGGCTACGAGATCCAGATCGACGCCACCGACGCCGCCGATCGCACCACCGGGGCCGTCTACGGCTTCAAGTCGGCGAACGTCAAAGCCCGTGACCAGGTCCTGCGGCCCCCCGGCCAGTGGAACAGTTACGAGATCAAGGTCCAGGGGGAGCGGCTCCAGGTCTTCCTCAACGGAGTGAAGATCAACGACTTCACCAACACCGACCCGGTCCGCAGCCTGAAGGACGGCCACATCGGCATCCAGAACCACGGTGCCGACGACCAGGTGTCCTTCCGTGACATCCAGCTCAAGGAGCTGCCCTCGTAGGGCCGCTCCCGCCACAAGCCGGCGGCGGGCGGGGAGGCGCCGTACCCCTCGCCCGCCGTCTCCAACGCACCACACCCAGGGAGGCTGGCCATGTTCGACGAACGTCGTGTCGGAGACGTCGGAGCCGTCGGAGTCTGGTTCGTCGGGGCGCGCGGCTCCGTCGCCACGACCGCCATGACGGGGTGCGCGGCCGTAGCCGCCGGGCTGCACCCGCCGACGGGCATGGTCACCGAAACCCCGCCGTTCGCCGGATCCGGTCTCCCCGCCCTCTCCTCACTCGTCTTCGGCGGTCACGACACGGTGGCGTGCCCGCTGCCCAAACGCGCGGAGGAGCTCACCTCGGCGGGCGTCCTCCCGCACGGCCTGGCCACGGCCGTCCACGGTGAACTCGCCGCGGCCGACGCCGAGATCCGCCCCGGAGGGCCCCTGGCCGGGGACACGCGAAGCGACGACGAGCTCATCACGTCCTTCACCTCCGACATCACCGACTTCACACGCCGCCACGGTCTCGCCCGTACCGTCGTGATCAACGTCGCCTCCACGGAACCCGCGCCCGGCCCGGACGACCCCCGTTCGGCACCCAGCTCCTTCTACGCGGCCGCCGCGCTGCGAGCCGGCTGCCCGTACGTCAACTTCACCCCCTCCACCGGGCTGCGCACCCCGGCCCTCGCCGACGCCGTCGCCACCTCCGGCCTCCCGCACGCGGGCCGCGACGGCAAGACGGGCCAGACACTGCTCCGCTCCGTACTCGCCCCGATGTTCGTGCAACGCGCCCTGGCCGTACGCGCATGGTCCGGCACCAATCTCCTGGGCGGCGGAGACGGGGCGGCGCTGGCCGACCCCGCCGCGGCCGCCGCGAAGAACGCCGGCAAGGAACGCGTCCTCGCCGACACCCTGGGCACGGTGCCGCAAGGCGACGTCCACATCGACGACGTCCCGGCCCTCGGAGACTGGAAGACCGCCTGGGACCACATCGCCTTCGACGGCTTCCTCGGCTCCCGGATGGTTCTCCAGACCATCTGGCAGGGCTGCGACTCTGCCCTCGCCGCCCCCCTGGTCCTGGACCTGGCCCGTCTCGTCGCCCGCGCCCACGAGGCCGGCCTCTCGGGGGCCCTTCCCGAGCTCGGCTTCTACTTCAAGGACCCCGACGGCGGACCGGCGGCCCTCTCCGAGCAGTACGCCGCGCTCCTCTCCTTCGCGGCCCGGCTCCGGGACGCCCGATGACGCGCCGGGGCGGCACGGCGGACCCGTCGGGCGCGGACCTGTCGGGCGGGGACCCCTCGGGTGGGGACCCGTCGGACGCCGATGGGGCCGGGCGGCCGGTCGGCGGGCGCCCGCGTCGGGCCCGCCTCCGGGCCTGGGCGGAACTCCTGCGCGTCTCCGCCCTGTTCTCCGTGCCGGGTGACGCCCTCGCGGGCGCCGCGGCCGTGGGCGCGCGCCCCAACCGGCGCACGGTACTGGCCATCGGCTCCTCCCTCTGCCTGTACGAAGCGGGCATGGCGCTCAACGACTGGGCCGACCGCCACGAGGACGCCGTCGACCGCCCGCACCGCCCCATCCCCTCGGGCCGCGTCACGCCGCCCGCCGCCCTGGCCGCCTCGATGCTCCTCACGGCCACGGGCCTCGCACTCGCCGCCCGTGCGGGCCGCACGCCGCTGACGGTGGCGACCGCCCTGGCGACGACGGTCTGGGCGTACGACCTCCGCCTGAAGCACACCCGCGCGGCCCCCGCCGCCATGGCCACGGCACGCGCCCTGGACCTCCTCCTCGGCGCCACTGCCACTGCCACTGCCACTGCCACAGCCGTCGGCCCGGCCCCGGCCGGAAGAGCGCGCCGAGGGCGCACCACCCCGTCCACCGACCACCCCCGCCATGCCTCCCCGGCCACCTCGCGCCTCCCGCGGCCAACACCCGCCACGCCCCCGGTGTCCCTGCCGAGCACCGCCCCGTCGACGCCCCCGGCCGGCACCGCGCCCCGCGCGACACGCAGCCCGGTGCGGCCCAAGCCCCCCGCCCCCCACCCGTCGGCAGCCCTGGCGTCCGCCGCGCCCCGTCCGTCAGGCCCCCGCAACGCCCGGTCGGCGCCCGCCCGCCGCTTGTCGGCGGCCCGCGACGCCCGGTCGGCGCCCGCCGTCCGCCCGTCGGCGGCCCTGGCGTCCGCCGCGCTGCTCGGGGCGCACACCTACGCGGTGACCGCCGTCTCCCGGCATGAGGCGCGCGGTGGTTCGACGGCGACTCCGCTGGCCGCCCTCGTGGCCACCGCCGCCCTGAGCGCCCTCGCGGCACGCGCCCACAAGGCGCCCCACACCGGCCGCGCGGGGTCGCGGGCCACGGACCCGACACCGGCGTCCACCAGGTCCCGGGGCCCGGGCGCGGTGGCGAGTGGGGGAGAGGCGCGGAGCGTCACCACGGCCGCCCTCGCCGCCACCTACCTCCGCACCGCCGCCGTACCCCTCCTCCACGCGGCGCTCAACCCCTCACCGCCCCTCACCCAGCGCGCAGTCGGCGGTGGCATCCGCGCCATGATCCCCCTCCAGGCCACGCTCGCCGCGCGGAGCGGGGCCGTCGGCGCCGGGCTCTCCCTCATGGGTCTCGTGCCGCTCGCCCGCGCACTTGCCCGGAAGGTGAGCCCCACATGACCGCTCCCACCACCCTCCGTTTCGGCTACGGCACCAACGGCCTCACCGACCTCCGGCTCGACGACGTCCTCGTCCTCCTCGCCGACCTCGGCTACGACGGCGTCGGCCTGACCCTCGACCATATGCACCTCGACCCCCTCGCCCCCGACCTCGCCGCCCGCACCGCGAGGGTGGCCCGCCGACTGGGCGACCTGGGCCTGGGCGTCACCGTCGAGACCGGCGCCCGCTATGTGCTCGACCTCCGCCGCAAACACGGCCCCTCCCTCCTCGACCCCGACCCCGACGGCCGAGCCGCCCGCAGCCGCCTCCTCGTCCGTGCCGTCCAGGTCGCCGCGGACCTCGGCGCGCACGCCGTGCACTGCTTCAGCGGCATCGCCCCCGACGACATCCCGCCCACCGACACCACCACCGCCTGGACGCGGCTCGAAGAGTCCCTCACCCCCGTCCTGGACGCTGCGGCCACCAGCGGCATCCCGCTCGCCGTCGAACCGGAACCCGGTCACCTCCTCGCCACCCTCGCCGACTTCCACCACCTCCGCCGCACCCTCGGGGACCCCGGGACCGACCTCCTCGGCCTCACCCTCGACATCGGCCACTGCCAGTGCCTGGAGCCCGTGCCCCCGGCCGACTGCGTACGCGACGCCGCACCCTGGCTGCGGCACGTCCAGATCGAGGACATGCGACGCGGCGTCCACGAACACCTCCCGTTCGGCGACGGAGAGATCGACTTCCCGCCCGTCCTCGACGCCCTCGCCGCCACCGGCTATCAGGGCCTCACGGTCGTCGAACTGCCCCGCCACTCCCACGCGGGCCCCGAACTCGCCCGCAAGTCCATCGAATTCCTCCACGATTCGACCGGCACGAAGGGTGCACCGGCGCCATGACCACGACCCGCAAGGAACTGGACGACCGGCTCGGCGACGCCGCCCGCGCCTGGCTGGACGAAGCCCTCGCCGAGGCCGCGCAGGCCGCCGCCGCACCGCCCGAGCCGACGAGCCCCTACGTGTCGGCCTCCTGGGAACTGCGGTTCGCCTCCGCCGGCCGCCACTGCGCACCCGAACACGCCGACTCGGTACGCACCCTCCTCCTCCACGCGGCCCGCGCCGGCACCGACACCCTCACCCGCCTCTACCGGCACGGCACCGCCGCCGAGCGCCGCGCCGTCCTGCTCGCCCTCCCCTCGCTCGTCCCGGGCCCGGAGGCCCTGCCCCTCGTCGAGGACGCCCTGCGCACCAACGACACCCGGCTGGTCGCAGCCGCCGTCGGCCCCTACGCCGCCGCCCACCTCGACCCTCACTCCTGGCGTCACGCCGTCCTCAAGTGCCTGTTCACGGGCGTCCCCGTCGACGCCGTCGCCGAGCTGCCCCGGCGGGCCCACGGTGACACCGAACTGGCCCGGATGCTCGCCGACCACGCCGCCGAACGCACCGCCGCCGGCCGCGCCGTCCCCGCCGATGTCCACCGCGTCCTCGCCCTGACCGTCCCTCCGGAGGAGTCCTGATGCGCATCTTCGACCCGCACATCCACATGACCTCCCGCACCACGGACGACTACCGGGCGATGTACGACGCCGGGGTCCGCGCCCTCGTCGAACCCTCCTTCTGGCTCGGTCAGCCCCGCACCTCGCCCGCCAGCTTCTACGACTACTTCGACGCGCTGCTCGGCTGGGAACCCTTCCGCGCCGCCCAGTACGGCATCGCCCACCACTGCACCCTGGCGCTCAACCCCAAGGAGGCCAACGACCCCCGCTGCACCCCCGTCCTCGACGCTCTGCCCCGCTATCTCGTCAAGGACTCCGTCGTCGCCGTCGGCGAGATCGGCTACGACTCCATGACCCCCGCCGAGGACACCGCCCTCGCCGCCCAGCTCCAGCTCGCCGCCGACCACGGCCTCCCCGCACTCGTCCACACCCCGCACCGGGACAAGCTCGCCGGACTGCGCCGCACCATCGACGTCATCCGCGAATCCCACCTCCCCCCGGAGCGGGTCCTGCTCGACCACCTCAATGAGACGACCGTGAAGGAAGCCACGGACAGCGGCGCCTGGCTCGGCTTCTCCATCTACCCCGACACCAAGATGGACGAAGACCGCATGGTCGCCATCCTGAAGACCTACGGCATCGAGCGCGTCCTGGTGAACTCCGCCGCCGACTGGGGCAAGAGCGACCCCCTCAAGACCCGCAAGGTCGGCGACGCCATGCTCGCCGCCGGGTTCACCGACGACGACGTCGACCGGGTCCTGTGGCGCAACCCCGTCGCCTTCTACGGCCTCAGCGGACGCCTTCACCTCGACCTCCCCTCCCCGGACCCCCTCCACGAGGGCAACTCCGTCCTCCGCGGCGGGGAATGAGAGGAGCCCGGCCATGCGCTTCCGCCACCCGGACGGCTCCACCATCCACCTCGCCTACTGCACCAACGTCCACCCCGCCGAAACACTCGACGGAGTCCTCGCCCAGCTCCGCGACCACTGCGAACCGGTCCGCAGACGCCTCGGCCGCGACCGCCTCGGCATCGGCCTCTGGCTCGCCAAAGCCGCCGCACACGCCCTGACCGCCGACCCGTCCGCCCTGCGCGCACTGCGCGCCGAACTCGACCGACGCGGACTGGAAGTCGTCACCCTCAACGGCTTCCCCTACGAAGGCTTCGGCGCCGACGAGGTCAAGTACCGCGTGTACCAGCCGGACTGGACCCGCCCCGAGCGCCTGGCCCACACCACCGACCTGGCCCGCCTCCTCGCCGCGCTCCTGCCCGACGACGTCACCGAAGGGTCCGTCTCCACCCTGCCCCTCGCCTGGCGCACCTCCTTCGACACCGCCGCGGCCGACACCGCCCGCACCGCGCTGACCACCCTCGCCCAGCGCCTGGACGCCCTGGAGGAGCTCACCGGCAAGTCCGTCCGCGTCGCGCTCGAACCCGAGCCCGGCTGCGTGATCGAGACCACCACCGACGCGATCGGCCCGCTCACCGCCGTATCGAGCCCCCGCATCGGCATCTGCGTCGACACCTGTCATCTCGCCACCTCCTTCGAAGATCCGCACACCGCTCTCGACGGCCTCGTCGCGGCCCGTATCCCCATCCCCAAGGCCCAGCTCTCCGCCGCTCTCCACGCCGAACACCCCCACCTCCCCGAAGTCCGGGAGGCACTCGCCGCCTTCGCCGAACCGCGTTTCCTCCACCAGACCCGCACCAGCACCGCCGCGGGCCTGCGCGGCACCGACGACCTCCCCGAGGCCCTCGACGGCGAGACGCTCCCCGACGGCGGCCCGTGGCGCGCCCACTTCCACGTCCCGCTGCACAGCCCTCCCCCCGCGCCCCTCACCTCCACCCTGCCCGTGCTCCGCGAGACCCTGGCGCGGCTCGTCGGCGGCCCCGCCCCGCACACCCGCCACCTCGAAGTCGAGACCTACACCTGGCAGGCCCTCCCACCCGGCCGGAACCCCCGCACCAGAGGCCGGCTCGCCGACGGCATCGCCGCCGAACTCACCCTCGCCCGCGACCTCCTCACCGACCTCGGTCTGAAGGAACTCCCATGAACCGGCCCACCCCCCTCCTGGTCCTGGACGTCGTCGGCCTCACCCCCCAGCTCCTCGACCACATGCCCCACCTCAAGAGGCTCGCCCGGAACGGCTCCCACGCCCCACTCGGCACCGTCCTGCCCGCCGTCACCTGCGCCGCCCAGTCCACCTTCCTCACCGGCACCCTCCCCGCCGAACACGGCATCGTCGGCAACGGCTGGTACTTCCGCGAACTCGGCGACGTCCTGCTGTGGCGCCAGCACAACGGCCTCGTCTCCGGCGACAGACTGTGGGACGCGGCCCGCCGCGCCCACCCCGGCTACACCGTCGCCAATATCTGCTGGTGGTACGCCATGGGCGCCGACACCGACATCACCGTCACGCCCCGCCCCGTCTACTACGCCGACGGCCGCAAGGAACCCGACTGCTACACCCGTCCGCCGGCCCTCCACGACGAACTCACCGAGAAGTTCGGCACCTTCCCCCTCTTCCACTTCTGGGGCCCCGGGGCCGACATCGTCTCCAGCCGGTGGATCATCGACGCCACCCGCCACATCATCCGCACCCGCACCCCCGACCTCGCCCTGTGCTACCTCCCGCACCTCGACTACGACCTCCAGCGATACGGCCCCGACGACCCGCGCTCCCACCGGGCCGCCACCGACCTGGACGCCGCCATGGCCCCTCTCCTCGACGACGCGACGGCCGAAGGCCGAACCGTCGTCGCCCTGTCCGAATACGGCATCACCCGGGTGAACCGGCACGTCGACATCAACCGCGCCCTGCGCCGCGCCGGGCTGCTCGAGGTCCACACCCAGGACGGCATGGAATACCTCGACCCCATGGCCTCCCGGGCCTTCGCCGTCGCCGACCACCAGATCGCCCACGTCTACGTGCGGCACCCCGAGAACCCCGAGAACATGGCTGCCGCCCGCGCCGCCCTCGCCGACCTGCCCGGCATCGAGACGCTCCTCGACGACGAGGGCAAAAAGGCCCACGGACTGGACCACCCCCGCTCGGGCGAGCTCGTCGCCCTCGCCGAACCCGACGCCTGGTTCACGTACTACTACTGGCTCGACGACGCACACGCGCCCGACTTCGCCCAGCTCGTCGAGATCCACCGCAAGCCCGGCTACGACCCCGTCGAGCTGTTCCTGGACCCCCTCGACCCCTATGTACGCCTCAAGGCGGCCACGGCCATCGCCCGCAAGAAACTGGGCATGCGCTACCGCCTGGCGGTCGTGCCCCTCGATCCCTCACCTATTCGTGGCAGCCATGGCCGCCTCCCCACGAGCGATGACGAAGGTCCGCTCATCGTGTGCTCCACCCCCCGCGCACTCCGGGACCGCGTCGCGGCCACCGAGGTGAAATCGCTGCTGCTCCGGCTCGCCGGGCTCCACTGATCTTCAGCGATCGCCGGCGATCTCCAGCGATCTCCAGTGAAGCAGACACCACCGACAACGAGGAGTTATCCACATGCCGCGCACGACCAGGACGACCGACCCCGAACTCGCGCACAGGCTCAGCAGACGCAACATGCTCGGCGTCGCCGCCGGCGCCACGGCCACCGCCCTGCTCGGCGGCGCGACCACCGCGTCGGCCACCGAGACCGCCACGAGCGGCGGCGGCCACGGACGGCCCGTCCTGCCACCCGGCCGCCTCGGCATCCAGCTGTACTCCCTGCGCGACAAGGTCTCCACCCTCGGCTTCGCCAAGGTCTTCGAGGAGCTCCGCCGCTTCGGCTACGACGAGGTCGAGTACGCCGGCTACAGCCAGGGCTCCGCCGGCCCCCTCACCCTCGACCGGCTCAGGCGGCTCACCCGCGACCACGGCCTGCGCGCCATCGGCAGCCACGTCGGCTACTACTCCTCCGACCCCGGCGCCTACACCTTCGCCCAGAACCTCACGAAGGTCCTCGACGACGCCCAGGCCCTCGGCCTCAAGCACATCGGCACCGCCTCCGGCCCATGGCGCTACGGCGCCACCGTCGACGGGTGGAAGCGCTGCGCCGAGGAGTTCAACCACTACGGCGCCGAGGCGAAGAAGCGCGGCATGAAGTTCTACCAGCACAACCACGCCGAGGAGTTCTCCTTCGCCACCGACCGGCCCGACGTCCGCCTCTACGACGTCCTCCTCGCCGAGACCGACCCCGACCTCGTCTACCTGGAAATGGACATCTACTGGGCGTACGCCGGCCAGTTCCGGTTCGGCAGGCGCGCCGACGGCACGCCCGCGCCCTTCGACCCGCTCGCCTACGTGCTGAAGCAGCCCGACCGCTACCCGCTCTTCCACGTCAAGGACGGTGAACGCGACGACTCCGCCCGCGACGGCTACCGGATGGTGGACGTCGGGGACGGAGACATCGACTACCAACGCTTCATCTCGGCGGTCACCCGCACCCACGGCGGCCGGCGCGACCATCACTGGCAGGCCGAACACGACAACCCGGTCGAGTCCTTCACCTTCGCCCGCAAGTCGAGCGCGCACCTCCACTCACTGCGCGAGAAGGACTGCTAGACGCGAGAAGGACTGCCCAGGAGGGACCGCCAGACGCGAGGGCGACCGGCCGGACCGCGACAGGGACCGACGGAGCCGCCGGACCGCCGGCCGGGCCACTACCCGATGCCCTGCCGGTCGGGGCCCAGCGCGAACACCCGGTCGGCGGGCTGCGCCACCGTACCCTCCACGGCCTGCTGGAGGAGCGAGCGGTGGCGCAGCAGAGGCTCCCGGCGTTCCCCGGGCGCGAGCAGCAGCAGATCGTCGATGCCGGCCAGCATGCGCCGGGTGACCTGCGGGCTGCCCGCCGCGCACAGTCTCAGCTCGGCGAAAGCGAGATCGACCAGGTCGCTCCACCCCGGTACGTCCTGCACCAGCCGGACCACGCCCCGCCGGTCGCGGTGCCGCACGGTACCGAGGGGGCGCGGCGCGACGTCCGCCAGGAACTGCACGATCCGGTCCAGGCACTGCACCGCCGTCGTCGGATCGTTCACCGCCGACGACATCGCCCTCAGCGCGATGTCCACCAGCTGCCGCAGCCCGAACGACACGTCCTGGTGGAATGTCCGCTCCACCCCCACCGACACCGCCGACCGCAGGACACCCGGGACCGGCGTCGTCCGCCCGCCGTGCACGGCCAGCACCGGTGTGCCCGGCACCACATGGTCCCCGATGCGTGGGATCAGCCGGAGCACCACGTCGTGCCGCCGCGCCCAGCGCACCAGCCGCGCCACGTCCACATCGCGCAGCACCCCGGCCCGTGCCCGGTGCACCACCCGCCCGGTCTCGGGCGGCAGCACCGCCACCTCCCGCCCTCCGGCCGGCTGCCGCGCCAGCACCCGCAACGCCTCCCGGGTGATCTGCTCCACCACCGGCCCGACCTGCATCAGACGCAGCGTGGTGGTCACGTACGCGATGAACAGCAGCAGGCTCAGCCCCACCAGCAGCAGCGTGACCACCGACTGCACCAGCGGTACGGACGTGATCCTCTCCGGTCGGGTCTCGCTCTCGTACGAGGTCAGGACCAGCAGCGAGAACAGGAACGTCGACAGGAACACCGACAGCGTCAGCTTGCTGATCCGGCTCCTTACGAAGATCCGTACCACTCGGGGGGTGAGCTGACCGCTGGCCATCTGCAGGGCCACCAGAGAAATGCTGAAGACGACGCCGATGAAGGTCATCATGGCGGAGCTGACCGTGACCACGATCGTCTTGGCGTCGTCGGCGATCGCGGCGAGATCGGCGATCTCGTCGTACGCCTGCTGCTCCCGCAGGTGGTCGACGATCGCGGCATCGGCCGCGGCCGCCGCCAGCCAGAGCACGAACACGCACACCAGCCCCGCGGTCGGGGCGAACCAGAAGGTGTCCCGCAGATGCTCCCGCAGCGGCGACAACATGCGGGGTCTGCGCGGTTCCGGTACGAAGCTCACGCCCCGCACGCTATCCCTACCCTCGGTGCACTCCTGGGGACGCTCCGTGTGTGTCGCCCGAGCGTCCCCGGCGACGGCCCGCCCCGGCCGTCTGACCACGGGATATGCGGGTGAAGGGCACCTCGAACCCCTGGTAGAGTTATCCATGTCGCCGCGGGGAACAGCCCAGCGAGCGGCAGACACCTTGTCCGGGTGGCGGAATGGCAGACGCGCTAGCTTGAGGTGCTAGTGCCCTTTATCGGGCGTGGGGGTTCAAGTCCCCCCTCGGACACCACCGAATGCTGGTCGGGATTTTCCCGACCAGCATTTTGCGTTGTTCGGCCGCCACGGCCCGCCTGGAGGGAACGCTCCGTGCCGGCCGTCAGCGGTCCCGCAAGCGGTGGATGGAGCCCTGGGCCCGGGTGATGGCGGCGAGGGCGACCTGTACGGCGCGTCCCTGTGCTCGTGCCTGGGTCAGGGTGGCGGGACCGGCGCCTGTCGCGGTCGGTACCGCGGTGTTCAGCAGGGCGTGCAGCCCGGTGACGACTTCGGTGACGACCTGGGTCGTTTCGGGGGTCGAGGTGGACGCGGCGTCGGCGCCGGCCAGCTCGTACATCAGCGTGCGCAGCCGTGGACAGTCCGCCTCCGTCAGCAGCGCGTCCTGGTCGGCGAGGAGCTGGACGTGTACGCGGATGCGGCGCAGGGTTTTCGCCAGTTCCGTCAGATCGGCGCGATGGTTGTCGACGCGGCGCCAGTGGTGGGCCAGTTTCCAGCCGGTCACGGCGACGCCGATGGTGACCAGGGCGCTGAGGAGGCCCAGCAGGACCGGGGTGGCCCCGCCCCCCTGGGCGGCGAGGTGGTGACCGGTGAGGACGGCGCTCGGGGCCGTCTCGTTGAGCAACTGGAAGCCGTGCGGGCTGTGCACGTCCCCTCCCTGGGGTGGTCGGCCGGTGATGTGCGGGTGCTACTGGGGAAGACGTCGCACATCCCGGCGTTCACCAGTGCCTGGTCAGTAGGCGTGAGAAAGGGAAAGGCGGTCTTCACCGACCTGTTGTCGGTGAAGACCGCCCTCCTTACGCGTGCCCGGACAATTCCTGTCCGTCGGCCGCGGAGGCCATCACCCATATCCCTCCGGTGATGCCCCCCGGTGGTCCCGTTACTGATCGGAGCTCCCCCGAGCACCATTCAGCCACGGGAACGGACTTCTCGCCGGATACGACCCCGGCGGAGCGTTGTCCGGCACGCGGTGTGCTGCCGGGAACGTGGTCCCGGACGGCTCGCGATACCTTTTACCGGCCTCCTTTCCTCGTCGGTCACCATGTGGACGGAGAGGGCGTTCCGTACGCCGTCTCATCCTCCGCGAGCTTGCCTTCTCCCGGGCCCACCTGATGGTCCCCTCCACTCCGCAACGGTCAGCTTCGCCAGCGGATCTCCCCCCTCAGCGGCACGGATCCACCACTCACGTGCCTCGGCCCCGTGCCCGAGATACTCCGTGAGTTCGGCGATCCTGCGCAATGTCCGCGGCTGCGTATGAAGAGTGGTGTCGTGCACGAGTTCCTCTAGCTCCAGGTCGAAGAACTCGTCGTGACCGGGGCGGTCACCGTCTCTGCGCCTTCCGCCTCGTTCCGGGCCGGCCTGTGGCGGGCGGCCGGCCCGGAGCGAGGAATCCCCAGCGCAGCCCTCACGCGAGGGCTCGATACCGAGCCTGTCCAGCACCCGTTGGGTGAAGGCTTCGGCGTCGAACCGGAGGGCTTCCCTGTTGAGGGATTCGGCGGCCAGGCGCAGACGCCCTTCAGCGTCGTGCATCCTGGTGCCTCCTTTTCATGCGTTGTCGCCGATGATCTCGCGCAGGCGAGTCAGCGCGGCTTGGTGATATCTGCCGGCCGTCGTCCCCGCAAGCCCCAGTACATGGCGTGCGGCGTTCAGCGACATCTGGTCGACATACATCAGATGAATCAGGTCCTGCTGGGTGGAGTCCAACGTGGCCACCGCAGCCCACAGTTCGCGCGCCATGTCGCGGAAGACGGCTTCTTCCGCGGTTTCGCACGCGTCGGGTATCCGGTTGCCCTTGTCGTCGTCCCACGGCACTTCGGTCAGGGGGTGCTTCTTCTTCCCCACCACGCGGCGCTTGTCCTTGCGGTGGAGATCGATCGCGGCACTTCTGACCACCGTGTACGCCCAGCCGAGGGGTGCCTCGCCCTGGATTCTCCTGTCCGGCCACGCCTTCCACATCCTGGCGAAGGCTTCCTGGAGTACGTCTTCCGCGAGTATCCGGTTCCCACAGACCCTGATGGCGAATGCGAGGAGCCGGGTGGCATACGTCCGTACGAACTCACTGAACTGCCGCTCGGCATCGTCCACATTCATCGGACTCCACCGATCGGCAGAAGGGGCGCCGGCGGAACAACGTTCAGCGCGGCGGCCGGACTTCCCGGGGCACGGTCGATGAGGACCGTGCGTGGCCTCGGCCGTCCCCTGCTGCCCCGCCCCGGTGTTCCGTGGCGGTTGGCGGGTTCGGGCCCTGTCTTGGTGGTGCTAGGGGAGCGAACCTGGAGCATTGCCCACCCCTTTGTCGGGGTCCTGGCAAGTAGGACCGGACGAACCCGGTCCACCGGACGAGAGGTCCGGGCGCACTCAGTGCTTCACCGAGGTAGACGTCCCAGGAGCCGAAGTTCACCACCCTCCTCGGGGCGACGGCGTCCCCTCCAGCATGGGAGACCGCTCGGGAGCTGCGCAGACGCTCCGAAAAAATCAGCGAGGCCTTTTTCTGGGGCGGGCACTCACGCCGAAGGATCATCCGGCCGGCAACCTTTCCGGCCGCTGCGGCAACCAAGGGGTGACAAGCCCCGACAACCGGGGCTCGCCGATCGATCTCCTTAAGGATTCATCTGTGGCATCCCCCACTCATCGCCGGTCCTTCCGTCGGCGGCGCACGGCGTTGATCTGCACCGCGGCCGTGGCGGCCGCCGGTCTCAGCGCCGTCCCGCTCGTCATGAACGCGAACGCGGCCCCCGGCCTGGCGCACCAGACACTGCCCGCGGGCGACGGCTGGGCGGCCGACGGCTCCGGTACGACCGGTGGCTCCAGGGCCACCGACGCCCATGTGTACACCGTCTCCACCCGCGCCGAACTGGCGAAGGCACTCGGCTCCGGTTCCGGCACCACCCCGCGGATCATCCGCGTCAAGGGCACCATCGACGCCAACGACAAGAGCCGCTGCGCCGATTACGCGGCCGGCACCGGCTACACACCGGCCGCCTACCTCGCGGCGTACGACCCCGCCGTGTGGGGCCGGTCGAAGATGCCCTCCGGCCCGCAGGAGAACGCTCGCAGGGCGGCCCAGGCCAAGCAGGCGAAGAACATCGTCTTCCGGGTCCCGTCGAACACCACCCTCGTGGGCGTGCCGGGTACCGGCGCCGGGATCAAGGGCGGGAGCGTGGTCGTCCAGGACGCGGACAACGTCATCATCCGCAACCTCACGTTCAGCGCCACCGAGGACTGCTTCCCGCAGTGGGACCCGACCGACGGCTCGAAGGGCGAGTGGAACTCCGCCTACGACTCGGTCAGCCTGCGCGGCGCCACGCACGTGTGGGCCGACCACAACACGTTCACCGACTCCCCGACGTACGACAGCGCGGGCAGGACCTACTTCGGGCGCAAGTACCAGGTACACGACGGGGCCCTCGACATCACCAACGGCTCGGACCTGGTGACCGTCGAACGGAACGTGTTCACCAGTCACGACAAGACGATGCTGATCGGCAGCAGCGACTCCGACAGCAAGGGCAAGCTGCGGGTGTCCATCCACCACAACGTGTGGAAGGGCATCACCCAGCGGGCGCCCCTGGCCCGCATCGGCCGCGTCCACATCTACAACAACCACTACGACACGACGAAGCTCAACGGCTACGCCCACCAGTACAGCGTCAACGCCCGCGCCGGGGCGGGGATCGTCCTCGAACACAACGCCTGGACGCTGTCCGGCGACCGGAAGCCGGCGCAGTTGCTCAGCGGTGACGGTACGGGTGCGGTCGCGGGCCGCGGCAATGTGGTGAACGGGGCGGTGACCGACCTCGTGGCCGCCCACAACGCCGCGAACGCGAAGAAGAAGCTGGGGACGGCGGTCGGCTGGACACCGGTCCACACCGCCGGACTTCGGACCTCCGCCACGAACCTGCCGGCGGAACTGGCCCGCACCACGGGTGCCGGAGTCCTCACCGACTCGGGTGCGGTCGCCACGCCCAAGGGCTGACCGGGACGGCGGCGGCCGCCGGGACGACCACGTGTCGTCCCGGCGGCCGTCGTTCGACGGGTGGGCCGTTTACCACTCGGCGCCGATGGCCCCGCCCTTGTGCCAGCCGCCTACGGCGATCTTGGAGCCACCGGCCGACTCGAGGGCGGCGAACTTGCCCTTGTCCCACTCGAAGGCGTGGAAGTTGCCGTGGTCGTCCTTGTCGTCGTCGCCGTGAGCGGCGGCGGGGACGGTGCCGAGCGCCATGGCAGCGGCGACGAGGGCCGTGCAGGCAAAGGCCTTCCTGAGCATGTGTTCCTCCGTGGACGCGCCGCCCGGTCCGTCCGGGCGGGGTTCGTAAGGAGGGGTTCCGCGTTCTCGGGGACCGGCGCGCCCCTGAGGGCCGATCCCACCCTTTCGAAGGATGTCCGGTCAGCGCATTTGGCGGCGTACCAGCTCGTAGAGGTGCCCGCCGGGGTCGGCGAGGAGCGCGGCAGGGGAGCCCTGCTCGACGATGCGGCCGGCCGACATGACGATCACCCGGTCGGCGTCCAGCACCGTCGACAGGCGGTGAGCGATCACCAGCCGGGTGGCGTCGATACGGCGCGTGGAGTCGATGACGATGCGCTGCGCCTCGTTGTCCAGCGCGCTCGTCGCCTCGTCCAGGAACAGGATCCGGGGGCGGCGGATCAGGGCCTGCGCGATCATCAGGCGCTGGCGCTGGCCGCCGGAGATCGCCCCACCGCCCGCGATCATGGTGTGCAGCCCCATCGGCATCCGTTTGATGTCCTCCGCGAGACCCGCCATCTCCGCGGCGGCCCACACCTCCTCCTGGGAGAACGACTCGGCGCCGCTGATGCAGTCCAGGATCGAGCCGGTGAGGGGCTGGGCGTTCTGCAGGACGACACCGCACTGGCGGCGCACGGCCGCCTGGTCGAGGGCGGTCAGGTCCTGGCCGTCGTACAGGACACTGCCCGTCACCGGCCGGTCGAAGCCGATCAGCAGGCGCAGCAGGGTCGACTTGCCGCAGCCGCTGGGGCCGACGACCGCCACGAACTCGCCCGGCCTGATGTGGAGCGACACGTCGTCGAGGACGAGGGGCGCGTCGTCGGAGTAGCGGAAGGAGAGGTTACGGGCCTCTATGGCGCCGGACAGGACACCGGGCTGCGTGGTGGAGCCCCGGACCTCCGGAGCCTCGTCCAGGACCGGCTTGATCTGTTCGAACAGGGGCAGCGCCGCGGCGGCCGAGACGAGGGCCCCCGTGACCTGCGTGACCGACGTCAGCAGCATCGTCACCGACGTACTGAAGGTGAGGAACTCACCCGCCGTCATGCGGCCGCGTGCCGGGCCCGCCAGGAGCACGAACATGATGAGGGAACAGAGCGGGAGGTAGACGGCGTCGAGGACGGTGGTGACGTTACGGATCCGGCCCGCCCGCTGCTGCAGCTCGCGGGAGCGGGCGAACTCCCGTGCCCACGCCGCGTACGCGAAGCTCTCCGCCGCCGCGACACGCAGCTTGGGAAGCCCACGCAGGGTCTGGAAGGCCTGGTTGTTGAGCTTGTTGTTCAGCTCGACCAGCCGCCGCTGCCAGCGCACCTGCCACAGCCCGAGCCCGAGGAACACGACCGCGATCACCAGCAGCATCGCCATCGCGGCCAGCGCCAGCGGGACGCTGTAGCAGAGCAGCAGCACCAGGTTCACCACACCCACCGTGCTCGCCTGCACCGCCACCGGACCCACCCCGGTCAGGACGCGGCGTATCGCGCTGATCCCCATGGCCGCGCTCGCCAGCTCCCCCGTGGAGCGCTCGGCGAAGAACTTCGTCGGCAGCCGCAGCAGCCGGTCCCACACCGCCGGCTGGAGCACGCTCTCGATGCGCCCCTCCATCCGCAGCACCGTCAGGTTCTGCATCAGCATGAACGCGGCGGAGACCACTCCCGCGATCATCACGGCCACGGCAACCTGTGTGATCAGGCTCGTCTGCGCGGCCGGTACGTACACGCCGAGGATCCGGCCGGTCGCGACCGGCACCAGCGCGCCGAGCCCCACCGTCACCAGCCCGGCGAGAGCCAGGTTGCGTACGTCGCCCCCGGCTCCCCGCAGGCTGAAGCGCAGCAGCCGTGACGGCGTCATGGGCCGCTCGGGGAGCGGGCGGTAGAACATCACCGCCCTCGGCTCCAACTCGGCCGCCTTCTCCGCCCCGATCCGTATCCGCAGCCCCGAGGCCGGGTTCACCGCCTCGTACCGGCCGCGCCGCCACAGCAGCGCCACCGGGGCTCCCGACTTCGCCCAGTGGCCCACCAGGGGCCCGGAGTCCGTGCGCCACCAGCGCCCCTCCAGCCGCACCGCGCGCGTGCGGACGCGGGAGGCGACCGCGATGCGCTCCACCGCGCCGGTCCGCCCGTCGGCCACACCGCTCGCCGACGGTTCGGCGAGCGTGATCCCGGCCGCGCGGGCGACCTGCCGGCACACCGCGTACGTGGCGTCGTCGTCCGCCGCCGAGCTCCTCTTCCGGCCCGTGCGGTCCGGCCGCCCGATCGACGCCAGCAGCGCCTGGTCGGCCCGCGCGCGGACCGTCTCGCCCGCCTTGATGCCGGCGGCAGTCCGGTCCTCGTGGGCGCGTTCCAGCTTCTCGATCCAGCGGTCCACGGCGGACAGCAGCCGGTACTGCTGGTTCACCATCCGCTGCCACAGCGCGCCGTCGACCAGCAGTTCGCCCGCCGCCTCCGCGCCGTACGCGGCGCCGTACCGGACGCCGCCCGGCGGGACCGGCATCCACAGCATGTCGTCGTCGGTGACGGTCTCGTCCGCCGTGGAGCGCCCGTCGTCGAGGGGCGCCTCGAACAGCACGCCCAGGCTGCGGGCGGTGCCCAGGGCGAAGGCGTGCTCCAGGGGTGTGGCCTCGCCGTAGGGGTGGTACGGGTCCTGCCCGGCGTACGGGTCCTGCCCCCCGTAAGGGTCGGTGTACGCGGCGTACAGCTCCCGCAGCCCGATCCGGCGCAGCGCGCAGTCCTGCGTGGGCCGGCCCACCAGGGTGTGCTGCGGGCCTTCGACGGGGCCGAGGAGCAGGCTGCCGGCCTCCAGGCGGCCCAGGAAGTGCCAGTGGCCCTGCTGGGCGGCGTCGACGGCGAACAGGTCGAGCCCGCCCGCGACGACGAGCCACAGTACGTGCGGCCCTTCCAGCGGTACGGTGCGCAGTCCCGCGCCCTGGACGGGGGAGCCCAGGGTGCCCAGGGCGTGGACCACCGGGTCGGCCGCGGCCGCCTGGGGGTGGACCTCCGGGTGGACGGACATGTCAGCGCTCCTTGACCAGCTCGGCGTACGCGCCGGAGGCGGCGAGCAGTTCCTCGTGTCGGCCCCGCTCGACGACCGTGCCGTGGTCCAGGACCACGATCTCGTCGCTGTCGCGGACCGTGGACAGCCGGTGGGCGATGACCACGCACGCGCAGCCGCGCCGCCGCAGGTTGTCGATGATGACCTGCTCGGTCCGGGCGTCCAGCGCGCTCGTCACCTCGTCCAGGACGAGGATGCTGGGCCGCCGCACCAGCGCACGGGCGATCTCCAGGCGCTGGCGCTGCCCGCCCGAGAAGTTGCGCCCGTCCTGTTCGACGCGGCTGTGGATGCCGCCGGGGCGGCGCGCGATGACGTCGTCGTACACGGCGGCGTCCCTGAGCGCGGCGACGACGGCGTCGTCCGGGATGGAGGGGTCCCACAGGGCGACGTTGTCCCGGACGGTTCCCTCGAAGAGGAACACGTCCTGGTCGACGAAGGACACGGAGGCGGCCAGCGCTCCGCGCGGGATGTCCTCCAGGCGCCGGCCGTCGATCCGGATCGTCCCCTCCCAGGGGGCGTAGAGGCCCGAGATCAGCCGGGAGACGGTCGACTTGCCGCTGCCGGAACCACCGACCAGGGCCACCTGTTGTCCCGGCCCCACGGTCAGGGAGAAACCGCTCAGCAACGGCTTGTCCAGCGGGCTGTAGCCGAAGGTGATGTTCTCGAGCTCCACATGACCCTTGAGGCGGCGGGTACTCGCGTCCGGCTCCACGCGCGCGTAGAGGGCGTCGACGGGGAAGCTCTCCACGTCCTTCAGCCGGGCCACGTCGGCGGCGAAGTCCTGGATGCGGCCGGCCACCCCGTTCAGCCGGGTGATGGGGGCGGTGAAGCGCGTCACCAGGGCCTGGAAGGCGACGAGCAGACCGATCGAGATGTGCCCCTCCACGGCCCGCAGTCCGCCGATCCACAGGATCAGCGCGCTGTTGAGGGTCGCCAGGGTGGGCGCGACGACGGCCAGCGCGGCGCTCGGCACCCCGAGGCGCTGCTGCACCTCCAGGGTGGTCGCGTGCTGCCCCGCCCAACGGCGGAAGTAGCCGCTCTCGCCGCCCGTCGCCTTCATCGTCTCGATCAGCTGGAGGCCGGTGTACGAGGTGTTCGTCAGCCGTGCGTTGTCGGCACGCAGCTTCTGCGTGTGCGTCGCCCGCAACCGGATCACCATCCGCATGGCGACCACGTTGAGGAGCGCGATCAGCACCCCCACCACGGTCAGTTGGGGGTCGTACGTCCACAGCAGCAGCGCGTAGAGGACGACGACGACGCCGTCCACACCCGCGGCGGCCAGGTCGCGGGCGAGCGTCTCGGCGACCGCGTCGTTGGACTGGAGCCGCTGCACCAGGTCGGCGGGACTTCGCTGGGCGAAGAACGTGACCGGCAGGCGCATCAGGTGCCGGAGGAAGCGCGCGCTGGTGAGCGTGGAGGAGATGATCCGCCCGCGCAGCAGGTTGGCCTGCTGCAGCCCCGTCAGTACGGCGGTCAGGGCGACCATCGCCGCCATCGAGGCGAACAGCGGCCCCAGCACGGAGGTCTGGTTCCCGATCAGGAACATGTCGATGTACGTCCGGCTCAGCGCGGGCACCGCCGCGCCGACCACGACGAGCAGGAGGCTCGCGAGGAGTGCCGCCAGCAGGGTGCCCGTCGTGCCGCGCAGCCGCGCGGGTACGGCGCTCAGCACCCCGGGTCTGCGGCCGCCCCGGCGGAAGTCCGGGCCCGGCTCGAAAACGAGGGCGACCCCGGTGAAGCTGGTGTCGAAGTCCTCCGGGGAGACGAAGCGGCGTCCCTTGTCGGGGTCGTTGATGTGCACGCCCCGGCGGCCGAAACGGCGGCCCGTGCCGTCGTAGACGACGTAGTGGTTGAACTCCCAGAACAGGATGGCCGGGGCCTGCACTTCGGCGAGCGCCGCCGGCTCCATCTGCATGCCCTTGGCCTGGAGGCCGTAACCGCGGGCGGCTTTGAGGACGTTGCTGGCGCGTGAGCCGTCGCGGGAGACGCCGCACGCGATGCGCAGCTCCTCGAGCGGCACATGACGCCCGTGGTGGGCGAGCACCATGGCGAGGCAGGCGGCGCCGCACTCCACGGCCTCCATCTGGAGGACGGTGGGGGTGCGGACGGCCTTCGGCCGCCTCTTCCTCGGCGCGGCGCGCGTGGGGGCGCGGCGGCGGCCGCCCGGCGCGCTCACGGGAGAAGCCAGTCGACGGGGGCCTGAGAGGCCAGGTGCACGGAGGCGTTCACCAGCGTCATGGAGGCGAGGGGGTGATCGGGGCCGTCCGACGTCGACCACGCGTAGCCCGTCCTCGTCGCGGACGACCTTTCCAGCTCGACCAGGACCGCCACTGGCTGGCCGGCCCGTGAGAACTGTTCGCCCAGCTGGCCGTTGCCGAGGAAGGCGCTGATGCGCTGGCGGGTCTGGGCGGTCCGGCCGACGGAGGTCACCCGGCCGCGCAGGACGCCGTACTCCTGCGTCGGCACCGACTGCACGGTGAGGTCCACGGAGGCACCCACGGGTACGGTCGCGCCGCGGTCGGCCGGTACGTAGACCGTCGCCGTCAGGGGTGCGTCCCGCGTGTCGACCCGTTCCACGGACGCGACGTCGGAGCCGGTCGTGACCACGGACCCGATCGTCGCGACGAGGGCCGTCACACGCCCGGCGGCGATGGTGCGCACCACGGAATCGCCCTGTGCGGTACGGACCTTCAGCAGCGGCGCGTCGGCGGGCAGGTGGTCGCCCTCCTCGGCGAGTACACCGGTGACCTGACCGGCGACGGGGCTCTGGAGGAGGTAACTGCCCTTGCCATGGGTGAGGATTCCGGGCGCCGTGAGCGTGGAGGCCACCGAGCCGGTGACGGCCCAGACGGCCGCGGCAGCCATCGCGACGACGGTGACGGCCAGCACGAGAAGGCCCTGCGGCCGGGCGAAACGCACCGGCAGGTCTATTTCCTCGGGAGATTGCAGCTTGGAAAGGGCCTTTTGGCGGAACTGCACGTAACTCTTCCCTCGACTGCATGTGTCCGGTTCAGGAAGAGAACAGCGAGGTGAGCCCCGGAACGCGGAAGTCCCGGGGCTCACTCATGCCGTCTCAGAGGCCGGCGACGAAGCCGGTGACGGCCGAGGAGTTCAGGCCGGCGAAGGACTCGACGGCACCGACGGCCGACGTGGCGACCGTGGAGACCGGGGCGACCGAGTCGAGCGTGGCGGTCGCGCTGCCGACGACACCGCTGGCAACGGCGCTGTGGAGGCCACCGGACACGGCGTCCAGGTCGGCGTCGGAGATCTCCTGGGTCTGGATCTGGGGGTTCATGTGGTGAGGTTCCCTTCACACGGATAACTCGAAATGACTACGGAGCGAGCCTTTGTGCGATCGCCGCAGTGCGAAGGATCAAAGCACGGGGGTGCGTTGCTCAGCCAATCCGGTGAGCGCTCGTAACGACGGTTCACAGAGGCCTGATTACGTCGATGTGCAGGTGCGTCCATGGGTTGGTGGCGACTTCTTCACACGCCCGGCCGCCCGTCTTTCCGCCCCCTGTTGTCCAGGCGTTTCGGAACGGGACATTCCGGCATCAACGGCCGGGACGTCCCGACGGAGTCATGACGGCCCGTGGGAGGCGTTGTGACGCCTGTACATTCGGTGTGCAGATTCGCTGACATTGCCTCATAACGGATGTGCCTGCCGGGGTGGGGAATTGGCCGTTTTCCTGGCGTCGACCGACTTTGCCGGAGCCGTCCCCACCCCGGCGTCACACCGAGCGGCCCACCACGTACGGCAGCAGCGCGAGGAGCCGGCCGGCCGGTTCCGGCGCCAGCGGAACGCCCCGCAGGCACGCCCGCGCCCGGTCCAGTCGGAGCCGGGCCTCCCCCAGGGCCGCCTCCCGGCCGCCCGCCTCCTCCACCAGCAGAGCCGCCCGCCGCACCGCGGCCTCGTCCAACGGCCCCGGTACGGAGAGGACGGCGGCCAGCCGCCGGGACGCCGGTGTGCCCGCCGCCAGCGCGGCCAGCACCGGCAGGGTCTTCTTGCGCCGCCGCAGATCCCCGTGGACCGGCTTGCCCGTCGTCGCGGGGTCACCCCACAGCCCCAGCACGTCGTCGACCACCTGGAAGGCGACGCCCAGCTCACGCCCCGCCGTGGACAGGGCGTCCACCGTCACCGCCGGCGCGCCCGCCAGCAGGGCGCCCAGCGCCGCCGCGCACCCCAGCAGCGCTCCCGTCTTGTGCTCGGCCATCCGGAGGTACGCGCCGACCGGCACGGCACCGGGCCCCGCCCACGGCCGCGCCTCGAACAACAGGTCCTCCGCCTGCCCGTCCACCAGGTCCGACAGATCCCGCGACAGGCGCAGCACCGCCGCCCCGCCGTGCGGGCCGGGCGAGCCGGCGAGCACCTCGAAGGCCAGCGCGAAGAGGGCGTCCCCGGCCAGGACCGCGGGCCCCGTCCCGTACGCCTTCCACGCCGCCGGCCGCTGCCTGCGGGTCTCGTCGCCGTCCATGATGTCGTCGTGGAGGAGGGAGAACGTGTGGACCAGCTCGACCGCCACGGCCGCGTCGACCGCGGTCTCCGCCGGCGCCCCCGCCGCCTCGGCGCACAGCACGGCCAGCGCCTGACGCACGCCCTTCCCGGACGAGCCGGTGCGGGGCCCGCCCCCGTGCTCCCACCACCCGAAGGCGTACCCGGCCATCTCGGCCGGCCACGCGTGCATCCCCGCGACCCGCGCCCGCAGCACCGGCTCCACCAACGCGCGGCACCTCGCCAGCACCGCCTCGGCGCTCTCGGTACCCTCGGCGTCCCGCGCGGTGGGCGGCGTGGACGGGTGGTCGAGAGCGGGGGCCTCGGCCGCCGCCGCGCCACAGCCGTCGGACGCGTACGCGTGGCCCCCCGTGCCGTGGACGCCGCGGGGCGACGAAGCGTCCGGGGCGGACCGGGCGGGGTTCGTCGCGGAGGGGCGGGGGAGTGTCATCGGCGGGGCTCCTCGGGGGACAGGCCGAGCTCGGCATGGGCCCGGTCGACCATGGCGCGGGCGTGCAGGCCCATCCGGTCCAGGACGCCGGCCAGGTCGGCCAGTTCGGTGGCGGTGCGGGCCGGGTCGGCGAGGCCCAGCCGGGCGCGGGCCTTGACCGAGCCCAGGCGGGACAAGGCCTCGCCACGCGGCTCGTCCATCATGCGGAACTCGGCCAGCGCCTGCTCGTACGTCTCCAGCGCCTCCGCGTACCGGCCCGCCCGGTACAGCACGTTGGCGCGCATCTTGTGGTTGTAGGCCAGCGCGCTCGACAGGTCCATCTCCCGGCAGCCCGCCTCCGCACGGCCCAGCAGCTCCAGCGCGCGGGCGGTGTCACCGTCGCGCACGGAGACGATGTCGGCCAGCCCGCGCAACGCCCAGGCGTGACCGCGCCGGTCGTCCGCGGCGGCGGCTATCCCGGCGGCCTCCTCGAACAGCTCGTACGCCGTGTCGTACCGGCCGCTGTTGCGGTGCATCTGGGCGATGCCCTCCAGCGCCCACACGGTGTGCCGGGCCTCGCCCCGCTTGCGCGCCTCCGCGAGCAGCTCGTCGTGCAGCGCGCCGACCGCCTCGTAGTCGCCCTGGATCCGTCCCGTCTCGGCGAGCCCGGCCAGCGAGTAGCCGTGGGCGACGATGTCACCGCCACGTTTGCCCAGGTCGGCCGCGTACCGGAGCAGCCGGAAGGCCAGCGCGAGCGCCCCGCGCTGCCGGGCCAGCGTTCCGCCGCTCCACAGCGCCCACGCCATGGCCGGTACGTCACCGGCCGAACGCGCCGTGCGGTAACTCGACTTCCACGCCCGGTCCGCCGCCTCGACATGGCCGAGCCTTCGGTGCGCCTCCGCCACCGCGAGCGCGGCGCGCGCCGTCTCGTGCGCGTCGCCCGCACGTCGGGCGGCGGCCATCTGCTCGGTCGCCGCGGCGAGCACGTCCGTGAGCGAGGAATTCACCGACAGCGCGCTGAGCGCACCCTGGTACTCCGGCGCGAGAGCCTTGCTGAACATGTGTGCCCTTCCGCGAGGGGCGGCCGCGGGCCGTACGGCGTGTGGGCCATCGACGACGGACCTCCCCTCTCTTCTCGTTCTCCTCAGCTGACTGCGCGCGCTTCGGGAGGGAAGAGGATCAAGAGACGGGAGAGGTTCCACTTCTGGGTGACGGATCGTGACCACTCGCCGAGAGTGACCACTCACCGAGCCACCCGCCCGGCGAGGCCCCACGCGAGCCGACCACGACCAGCCGCCGAGACCCCGCCGGGGGCGACCGCAGGTCGGCCGTGCCGGCCCGCCGAGGCGCCCGGCCGAGCCCGACTGCGGGTCGGCCGTGACCGGCCGCCGAGCCCACCCCCCTCCGAGCCACCCGCCGGCCGAGGCGCCCACGCCAGAGGTGACCGGCCGGCCGAGCCCGACCCGCCAAGCGTGACGGCCCGCCGAGGGGGCCCAGACCCAGCGGGACCGCCCACCGAGCGAGGTGACCCCCGGCCGAGCCCGACCACGGGCCGGCCGTGACCGGCCGCCGAGCCGACCGCCCGGCGAGGCCCGACGCGGAGCCGACCGCCTGCGGAGGCCCCCCGCCGAGGCCGACCGCCCGGCGAGCGCACCCCCGCTGGAGGTGACCGGCCGCCGAGCCGACTGCCCGCCGAGCCCGCCCCCCGCCGAGTCCGCCCTCCCCGCCCCCCTGACCGCGCCCCAGCGGGGCGATGTGCGGATGGTGGCGGCGCGCCGCGTACGGCGGGCATTGCCGGGAACCCGTCGAGGTCCGACAGGACGAGCTGGGAGGACCCGCCCATGACCCCACAGGCGCCCGCCCACGGGCTGTGGGCCACCCGTGCCGTGGTGTGCGACACCGACGGTGTGGTCGCCGACTCCGCCCGGGTCCACGCCGCGGCCTGGAAGGCGGCCTTCGACGCTCACCTCCGGGCCCATCCTCCGGAGGACCCCGCCCGGCGCCGGCCGTTCGACGTCACCGAGGACTACCTGCGATACGTCGACGGGAAGTCCCGCCTCGACGGCGCGGCCGCCTTCCTCGCCGCCCGCGGGCCGCTCCCGTCCCCCGACGTGGTCGAGGCGGTCGCCGCCGAGAAGGAGCGGCTGTTCACCCGGCAGCTCCGGACGCGCGGCGTCGACGCCTACCCGGACGCGGTGCGGCTGCTGCGCGCCCTCCGCCGCGCCGGCATCCCGCTCGCCGTCGTCTCCGCCTCCCGCCACGCCCGCGAGGTCCTCGCCTCGGCCGGGGCGGCGGACCTGTTCGACGTCCGCGTCGACGGCGTGGAGGCCGCCCGGCTCAGGCTGCCCGGCAAACCCGACCCCGCGCTCTTCCTGGAGGCCGCCCGCCGGCTCGCCGTACCGCCCGCCGACTGCACGGTCGTCGAGGACGCCCTGGCCGGCGTCGAGGCCGGACGGCGCGGCGGCTTCGGCCTGGTCGTGGGCGTCGACCGCACGGCGGTCGGCGGAACGGGGGACGCGCTGCGCCGCGCGGGCGCCGACATCGTCGTACACGACCTGGCGGAGCTGCTCCCGGCCGCCCGCGAAGGAGCGCCGTCGTGACGGACTGGACCTGGGAGTACGAGGGGTACTCCGCCGCCACCGAGAGCCTGCGCGAGTCCTTGTGCACCCTCGGCAACGGCTACTTCGCCACCCGCGGCGCCGCCACCGAGTACTCCGCCGACGGCGTCCACTACCCCGGTACGTACGTGGCGGGCTGCTACAACCGCCTCACCTCCGACGTGGCCGGACGGACGGTCGAGAACGAGGACATGGTCAACCTGCCGAACTGGCTGCCACTGCGCTACCGCATCGACGCCGCCGAAACCCCCGGCGCGTGGCTGGGACCCGACAGCGACCAGATGACCGACCACCGCCAGACGCTCGACCTGCGCGCCGGAACCCTGGAGCGTCTGATCCGCTACGAGGACGACGACGGACGGCGACTGGCGGTGCGGCAGACCCGGATCGTCCACATGGCCGCCCCGCACCTGGCCGCGTTGCGCACCGAGTTCACCGCCGAGAACTGGGCGGGCACGCTGGACGTCGAGGCCGGCCTCGACGGTGACGTCACCAACGCCGGCGTTGCCCGCTACCGCCAGCTCGCCTCCCGCCACCTCACCCATGTGCACACGGGCGACGCCGGCGCCGACACGGTGTGGCTGCGCTGCCGTACGCGTAACTCCGACATCCGCGTCGGCATGGCCGCCCGCACGACCACCGCCGGTGCGGAGGACGCCACGCTCACGGTCCACCACGCCGACCGCCGCGTCACCCAGTGCCTCCGCCTCGTGGTCCGCCCCGGGAGCCCGGTCGTCGTCGACAAGACCATCGCCCTGCACACCTCCCGCGACGCGGCGATCAGCGACGCCCTGCACGCCGCCGTCGACCGGGTCGGCCGCGCACCCGGCTTCGAGACGCTGCGGGACTCCCACCGCGCCGCCTGGCGACAGCTCTGGCGCCGCGCGGCCCTGGAGGTGCCGAACGAGGCGGGCCGCATCCTGCGCCTGCACCTCTTCCACGTCCTGCAGACCCTCTCCCCGCACACCGCCGACCTCGACGTCGGAGTCCCCGCCCGCGGCCTGCACGGCGAGGCCTACCGCGGCCACATCTTCTGGGACGAGCTGTTCGTCCTGCCCTACCTGAACCTCCACTTCCCCGAGGTGTCCCGGGCCCTGCTCACCTACCGCCACCGCCGACTGGAACGCGCCCGTTTCACCGCCCGCGACGCGGGCTGCACCGGCGCGATGTACCCCTGGCAGAGCGGCAGCGACGGCCGTGAGGAGACCCAGCTCCTCCACCTCAACCCCCGCTCGGGTCGCTGGCTGCCCGACCACTCACACCTCCAGCACCACGTCGGCTCGGCCATCGCCTACAACGTGTGGCAGTACTGCGAGGCCAGCGGCGACACCGAGTTCCTGCACACCAAGGGCGCGGAGATGCTGCTCCAGATCGCCCGCTTCTGGGCCTGCCGCGCCGCCTGGGACCAGGATCTCGACCGCTACCGCATCCGCGGCGTCCTCGGCCCCGACGAGTACCACGACGCCTACCCGGGTGCCGACCGCCCGGGGCTCGACGACAACGCGTACACCAACGTCACGGCCGCCTGGGTGCTCGCCCGCACCCTGGAGCTGCTGCACGACCTGCCGGAACCGCGCAGGCGTGAGCTCGCCGAGCGCACGGAGCTCGACCACGGCGAGCTCGAACTGTGGGACGACGTCTCGCGCCGCCTGCACGTGCCGTTCCACCAGGGCGTCATCAGCCAGTTCGAGGGCTTCGGCGACCTGGCGGAACTCGACTGGGAGGGGTGGCGGCGGCGCTACGGCGACATCCGCCGGCTCGACCGGATCCTGGAGGCCGAGGGCGACTCCGTCAACCGCTACCAGGCGTCCAAGCAGGCGGACGTGCTGATGCTCGGCTACCTGTTCTCACCCGGCGAGCTGCGGGCGCTGCTGCGCCGCCTGGGCCACGACCTGGACGACGAGACCTGGCACCGGACCGTGGACTACTACCTGCACCGCACCAGCCACGGTTCGACACTGAGCGGCCTGGTGCACGGATGGGTCCTCGCCCGGGTACGGCGCGCCGAGGCGTGGCGGTTCTGCCAGGAGGCCCTCGAAGGAGACATCGCCGACGTCCAGGGCGGCACCACGGGCGAGGGCATCCACCTGGGGGCGATGGCGGGCACCCTCGACCTCGTACAGCGCGGCCTGACCGGCCTGGAGACGCGCGGCGGCGTCCTGCGCCTGGACCCGGTGCCGCTGCCGGAGCTGTCCGAGTACGACTTCACCCTCCGCTACCGCGGTCACTGGGGCGTACGGCTGCGCATGACACCGGGCCACCTGCACATCGCGGTCCCGGGCTCCGGCAGCGAACCCATCGGCATCGAGCTGGCCGACGGCGTCGCCGTCACGGTCGAGCCGGGGGAGGTCTGCGCCCTCCCGCTCCCCGCGTGAGCGTGACCGCGCCGGCGCGTGGGCGTGACCGGGCTACGCATGGGCGGGACTGCGCAACGCGTAGGCGTGACCGTGCTACGCATGGGCCTGATCGCGCTCCACGTAGGCGTGACCGCGCTACGCGTGGGCGTACGGCACGTTGATGCGCCTGCCGCTGACGCGGGTGGGTGTGAGGGCCACCCAACGGGCCTCGGCCCCACCGCTCCACGGGGCGCTGTACGCCTGCTCGTCGAGCCTGCGCGCCGCCTCCGGGTCGGTGACCGGGTGGGGCGTGCCGACGACCAGGACGCTCCAGCCGCGGCACAGCACGTCGTCGATGTGATCGACCTCGAAGGCCATCTGGCTGTCCCCGGTCAGTGGCGCCAGCGCGTCCGGCGCCACCCGGAACGCGAGCTCGCCGTCGGTGATCAGGTAGTTGACCGGCAGGATGGCGGGGCCGTCGTGCGTCGTCACGGCGACGTGCCCCACGCCGTGGGTGCCGAGCAGTGAGCGGCACTCGTCGAGGCCGAGGTCGACGACCTCGGGGTGGAGCGGGGCGTGGCCCATGCCGGGGGGCAGGTCGGCGGTACCGCCGGTGAGCTCCACGACGCTGGTCTCCAGGGCGTCCGCCAGCCGCAGCAGGAAGCCGATCCCCGGCGTGGCGGGCTGTTCCTCCAGGTACTGGATGTATCCGGGTGCCGAGCCCGCCCGGACCGCCACCTCCTCGCGGCTCAGGCCGAGCTGCTCCCGGCGCGCGGCCACGCGCCGGCCGATGTCTCCCCGGCAGGGCCCGTGCGTGTGCGTCCCGGCGGCGGGTTCCCGCAACAGCGAATTCTCAGGCATGGGAGGCACCGTCCCTTCCAGGTGCGCTACGGCAGGCTGCCTACCAGCCCACGGTACGCCTCGGCGCGCTCCCACACCGTGCCGGACCCGTCCGACGCGTCAGACCCGGTCCGCCGCGATCAGCAGGTAGTGGAAGCTGCCCTCCTTGTACGCCGTGAGGAAGGGCTCCTCGATTCCCGTGGCCAGGGCGGACTTCGCGCGCAGCTCCCAGTACGGGATGGTCCGGGCCGTCAGGTCCACGACGGTGATCGGCACGAGGTCGTTGGCCGCCATGGCCTTGAAGTACTCGCTGCGTGGATGGATGTTGCACGTGTAGTGCTCGTCGATGCGGCTGACTGCCTTGGAACGACCACCGGTGACATCGTTGTAGCAGCCCGTGATGCAGACGTAACGGCCTCCGCGCCGCAGTACGCGTGACATCTCGGCGTACAGCTCGAAGAGGTCCACGTACATGGTCGTCTCATTGGTCCAGGCGGCCCGGCGGGAACCGGCCTCCAGACGGGTGTCCAGCATGTTGCGGAAGTGGAACCGCACCCGGTCGCTGACGCCGCGCTCCTCCGCCTGGGTGTTGGCGAAGCCGACCTGGTACTCCGAGATGGACACGCCGTCGACGTAACAGCCGAAGCGCTGGTTGGCCATGATGCTGGTGCCGCCGCGCCCCGAACCGGCGTCGAGCAGCCGGTCGTCGGCGGTGACCGGGCCGAGGTGGTCCAGCAGCACGTCGGCCTGCGCGGTCTCCAGGCGGTGCAGTTCCCGGACGATGCGCTCCTGGCGGGTCTGTTCCGGGCCTTCCAGTACGGACGGGT
The DNA here is from genome assembly GCF_055590785.1 of Streptomyces sp. NPDC041796. NCBI lineage: Bacteria > Bacillati > Actinomycetota > Actinomycetes > Kitasatosporales > Streptomycetaceae > Streptomyces > Streptomyces sp. NPDC041796. The sequence goes on along the minus strand of NZ_JBVJAH010000003.1, from coordinate 210,245 downwards.
CGTAGTCGCCGAGGCCGTAGTGGTGGTGGTACAGGCCGTCGACCTCACCGAGCCGCAGGTTGACCGGGTCCTGCTGATTGGTGTTCCAGTACGCGGCGACGGACTTCTGGAAATCGGTGCGGAGCACCTCGTCCGAGGAGGTGGTCATGGTCATGCTGGGGGGACTCCTTGTGATGTGTGTGGGGGGAGGGGCCGGGACAGTGGGTGGCGGCGTCCCGCACCGGGAACGCGATGACACCGTCCCCGCCCTCCTTCAACCGCTGTTCGTGACGCCGGGAGCGGTGGGGCGACTACTCGGCGCGGGGGCGTACTTCGACGTTCTCGAGGATGCCGATGGCGTCCGGGACCAGGATCGCGGCCGAGTAGTAGGTGCTGACCAGGTAGGAGATGATCGCCTTCTCGTCGATGCCCATGAAGCGCACGTTCAGGCCCGGCTCGTACTCGTCCGGGAGCCCCGTCTGGTAGAGGCCGATGACGCCCTCGTTGTCCTCACCGGTACGCAGCGCGATGATCGAGGACGTGTGGTGCTCGGTGATCGGGATCTTGCCGCACGGCAGGATCGGGATGCCGCGCCACGCGGGGATCTGGTGCCCGCCGACGTCGACGCTGCCGATGTACAGGCCCCGCTTGTTGCACTCCTTGCCGAACGCGGCGATCGTGCGCGGGTGGGCGAAGAGGTACTGCGTGTTGCGGCGCATGCTGATCAGGTCGTCGAGGTCGTCCGGCGTGGGCGCGCCGGAGTGGGCCTGGATGCGCTGGTCGTAGTCCGTGTTGTGCAGCAGTCCGAAGTCGGGGTTGTTGACCAGCTCGTGCTCCTGGCGCTCGCGCAGCGCCTGGATGGTGAGCTTGAGCTGCTGCTCGGTCTGGTTCATCGGCTGGTTGTAGAGGTCGGCGACACGGCTGTGCACCTTCAGCACCGTCTGCGCCACGCTCAGCTCGTACTCGCGGGGCTCGAGTTCGTAGTCCACGAAGGTCGCGGGCAGGTCCGGCTCGCCCTCGTGGCCGGAGAGGAAGCTGATCTCCACCTCGCCGTACTTGTTCGTCGGCTTGTGCCCGTTGGACGTGAGCCCCTGCACGTGGTTGCGCAGCGACTCGTACTGGCCCGCCACCTGCTTGTACGCGGCCTGCGTGAGCACGAGCGCCGTGGTCCTGGTGGTGGCCCGGACGCCGAACTCCCACTTGGCGTTGGCGTCGCACGCCAGCATCCGCCCGCCGAACGAGTCGCCGTCGGCGAGCATGCCCAGGCGCGTCTCCCCGTCGTCGTACTTGGCCTTGCCGACCTTCTCGACCTTGCCGTGCGCGATGAGGAAGACCTGGTCGGCCTTGCGGCCCGCTTCCACGATGACCTGGCCCGGCTCGAACTCCTTCTGGACGAACTTGTCGGCCAGCGCCGCCAGCGCGGTGGGGTCGCTGAATCCGCGCAGCAGCGGCAGTTCGCCCAGCTCGGCCGGTACGACCTGCACCTTCGCACCGGTCTGTACGAAGGTCACCCGACCGTCTCCGACGGCGTACGACAGCCGGCGGTTGACCCGGTAGGTGCCGCCGGGCACATGGACCCAGGGCAGCTTGCGCAGCAGCCAGCGCGAGCTGATCTCCTGCATCTGGGGCTCGGACTTGGTGGTGGTGGCGAGATTGCGCGCCGCCCGCGTGCTCAGGCTGAGCTGGATCTTCTCCTGCGTCTGGATCTTCGGCTCCGCGGGGGCCGGGCGTGTCTCGACTGCCATGGGCTGCTTCCCTTTCGTATGATGATCCACATGGCGGGCGGCCGTGGAACAGGCGCGTGACCCGCCTCGCGTTATCACGCGTAGTGAATCTGCGTTACGCATAGTGATGGGGGATTGGCGCACATGTGCGCGTGTCGCGCCGCAGCGCACGCGCCCCCCGCCCGCGCCCACGCGCGCCCCAGGCCGGTCACCCACGCCGGTCACCCCCGGAGCGCGCCCCGCGGCGCCCGCCCCACCTGGCGCTGCCCGCGGGCCGTCCGACGGCTCCCGGCGGGCCGTTCAACGGCTGCCTGCCGGACTGCTCGCCCGCTACCCCGGCTGCCCCGGCTACCTCGCGGTGACGAGCAGGACGTCGAGCGTGCGCGGGCCGTGCACCCCCTCCACCCGGTCCAGTTCGATGTCGCTGGTCGCCGACGGCCCCGAGATCCAGGTCAGCGGCCGGGTCGGATCCAGCCGCGGCAGGGCCCGTGGCAGTGAGGCGACGACCTGTTCGGGCGCCCGGACGACACAGAGGTGCAGATCCGGTACGAGGGTGAGGGCGCGCCGCCCCTGGCCCTCCGTCGCGTCCAGGACGATCGTGCCGGTCTCGGCGATCGCCAGCGCGCAGGTGGTGACGACGGCATCGGTGGCGTCGAGTTCGTACGCGGTCAGCGGGCGCCCGGCCGTGTCGTGGCGCCGCTCGGCCTCCGTGGCCGCCAGCCACGCCGTCGGCAGGCCGGGCGGCACGGCGACCGAGGCCGCCCCGCGCTCGGTGAGCAACCGGGCGATCAGGGTCGGCAGTTCGTCCTCGGTCACGCGGTGCACGTGGGCCCGGTAGTCGGCCAGGTTGTGGTGGAGGAGGTCCAGCAGGGCGGCCGGATCCTCGGGGGAGTGGCTCGTACGGTAGTCACGGGTCGGCTCGGGGGCCTCCGGCGCACCGGAGGTGGCCGCGCGGACACGGGCGAGGATCCGCTCGCGGGAGGTCATGCGCGGTTCTTCTTCCACCAGTCGCGGAACGATCGTTCCGGCAGCTCGGGCAGGTCACGGCCGTCGGTCCAGGCCCCGGCGCCCGGCGGCCTGGACGGGAGCGCCCCGCGGGCCGCGGAGGCCGCCCGCTCGCCGGCCGCGAGGGCGGCGGGGTGGTCCAGCAGCCAGGTGGCCGCCTTGATGGCCGCCTTCTCCAGGCGGTGACCCTTACCGCCCCGCTCGGCGACCTCGCCGCGGAGGTGGACCAGCACCTCGGGAATGTCGATGGCGACCGGGCACACCTCGTAGCAGGCGCCGCACAACGTCGACGCGTACGGCAGGGAGGCGTCGATGTCGCTCGTCGTGCCCCGCAGTTGCGGTGTGAGGATCGCGCCGATCGGGCCCGGGTAGACCGAACCGTACGCGTGCCCGCCGGCCCGCTCGTACACCGGGCAGACGTTCAGGCACGCCGAGCAGCGGATGCAACGCAACGCCTGGCGACCCACCTCGTCGGCGAGCGCGGTGGTACGGCCGTTGTCCAGCAGGACCAGGTGGAAGGCGCTCGGGCCGTCGGCGTCCGCCGTCCCCGTCCACATGCTGGTGTACGGGTTCATGCGCTCCGCCGTCGACGACCGCGGCAGCGTCTGGAGGAACACCTCCAGGTCTCGCCACGTCGGCACGACCTTCTCGATCCCGACGACCGAGATCAGGGTCTCCGGCAACGTCAGGCACATCCGCCCGTTGCCCTCCGACTCGACCACGACCAGCGTGCCTGTCTCGGCCACCATGAAGTTCGCGCCCGAGATCCCCACCTTCGCCCGCAGGAACTTCTCCCGCAGGTGCAGCCGGGCCGCCTCCGCCAGCTCGGCGGGCGCATCGGTGAGGCCGGCGGGCGCCGGCCGGCCCCAGTCGGCCATCCGGTCGCGGAAGATGTCCCGGATCTCCCCGCGGTTGCGGTGGATCGCCGGAACCAGGATGTGAGAAGGCCGGTCATCGCCCAACTGCACGATCAGCTCGGCCAGATCCGTCTCGTACGCGGCGATCCCCTCGGCCTCGAGCGCCTCGTTCAGGCCGATCTCCTGGGTCGCCATCGACTTGACCTTCACGACCTCCCGCTCACCGGTCGCCTTCACCAGCTCGGTCACGATCCGGTTGGCCTCGCCGGCGTCCGCCGCCCAGTGGACCGTGCCTCCGGCCGCCGTGACGGCCTCCTCCAACCGCAGCAGATAGCTGTCCAGGTGACGCAGAGTACGGTCCTTGATCTGCTTCCCCGCCTCCCGCAGCAGCGCCCAGTCGTCCAGCTCCGCGACCGCCCGGGCCCGCTTGTCGCGGATCGTGTGCGTGGCGTGCCGCAGGTTCCGCCGCAGCACCGGATCGGCCACCGCCTCCCCGGCCGCCTCCGGGAAGGCGGGCATGCCCAGGAATGTTCCCCTCACCGCGGCGGCTCCTCTTCCGTACCGGCGTTGGTACGGGGTTCCGTACTGGAGCCCGTACGGGGTTCCGTACTGGCCAGGATCTCGGCGATGTGCACCGCCCGTACCCGCTCACCCTCGCGTCGCAGCACACCACCGATGTGCATGAGACACGAGTTGTCCGCACCGCACAACACCTCGGCACCCGTCGCCACCGCGTTACGCGCCTTGTCACGGCCCATCGCCACCGACACCGCCGGGTTCTTCACCGCGAACGTCCCGCCGAAACCGCAGCACTCCTCCGCGCCGGGCAGCTCCACCAGCTCCAGCCCCTTGACGGCGGCGAGCAGCCGGCGCGGCCGCTCGCCCAGTCCCAGCAGCCGCAGACCGTGGCACGACGGGTGGTACGTCACCCGGTGCGGGAAGTACGCCCCCACGTCCGTCACGCCCAGCACGTCGACCAGGAACTCCGTCAGCTCGTACGTACGCGGCCCCAGCTCCGGCTCGCCGAGCCCGGCGTAGTGCTCGCGCACCATGGCCGCGCAGGAACCCGAAGGGGTGACGACGTACTCGTACCCCTCGAAGGCCCGTGCCGTACGCCGTGCCAGCCGCTCCGTCTCGCGCCGGTAGCCGGTGTTGAACTGCGGCTGGCCGCAGCACGTCTGGGCCGCGGGAAAATCCACCTCGACGCCGAGGCGTTCGAGGAGCCGCACCGTGGCGATCCCGGTCGCGGGATACACCGCGTCGTTGACGCAGGTCACGAACAGCGCGACGCGCATCACGGCTCCTTCCTGCCGTCGTCCTCCGGCTCCGGCCCGGTGGCCCTCGCCCGGACGAGGATATGGCCGGGGACGGTGCCCTCGGCCAGGAGCCGCACGACACGGTGGGTGCGTACGGCGCGGCCCGTGCACCGCCTCATCAGGGGCAGTGCACGGGCCGCCGTGCCGGCCGGTCACCGAACGGCCACAGAGGTCAGGCGGAGCGGGTGAGGTGGCCGAGCGTGCGCTCCAGGCGCGAGACGGCGGAACGCCCCTCGTCCGTGTCCACGGCGCGGGCTTCGGTCATCAGTGCCCGGATCCGCTCGGCGGCCTCATCGGCACGGTCCAGTTCCCGCTCCGTCCAGGCCATCCGCACGACACAACGCACCCGCTCCTCCAGGAGGTCCGGGCCCAGCGCGGCGAACGCCGCGTCCGCCCGCTCCAGGAGTCGCACCACCTCCCGGCGGCTGTCGTCCCCCTCGTCGTCCCCGCCCTCGTTCTCCTCTTCCTCTTCGTCCTCTTCCTCGTCCTCGTCCTCGTACAGCTCGTCGAGCAGCAGCTCGGCCGTCTGGGACCACGTACGCGCGCGCTCCACCAGCAGCTCCGGGGCGTCCCCGTCGACGGCGGCGAGGGCTCGCGACATCAGTTCCTTCGCCGCGTCCGTGTCCCCGCCCCCGGCCTCCAGCCACGCCAGCGCGCGCAGGGTCCGCGCGAGCGCTCCCGGATCGTCGAGGCCCTGCCAGAGCTCGACGGCCCGGTGGTAGGCGGCGACGGCCTCGTCCCGCATGCCGGATGCCGACAGGCACTCGGCGCCGAGCGACGCGAAGTGGGCGTGCGGCCCCGCGTGGTCCCAGCCCTTGGTCACCTCCGCGGCGAGCAGGTACTGCTCGGCGGCCGCCCGGTGGTCGCCGAGGGCCCGCAGGTTACGGGCCAGGGCGTCGCGGGCCCGTACCGCCTGCTCCTCCCCGTGCTCCAGCAGGTCGGGCAGCGCCGACTCCAGCACCTCGGCGGCCTCGGCGGCACGCCCCGTCTCCCCGAGGGCCTGGGCCAGGACCAGCCGGGCGTACGCTCCCGCGCCCGCCGACTCGCCGGCGGCGTCGAACCAGTGCGCCGCCTCCAAGGCGTGGTCGGCCGCCTCCGCCTCCTTGCCGTCCTGCCCGTGGAGGACCTCCGCCAAGGTCAGCCGTATCCGACCCAGCTCGTCCGCCGCCACGATCTCGGCGCTGTGGGCGAGCGCCGCACGTGCTGCGTCCTCGGCGTCCCGCGGGCGCCCCAGCGCCATCAGCAGCCGGGCCCGCCGCGCGAGCGGTTCGGCCGCGTCCCACGGGCGGCCGGCGTCGACACACCGCCGGGCGGCCGAGGCCAGCAGCGCGTCCGCCTCCTCGCTGGCACCGGCACGCCAGGCGTGGTCGGCCCGCAGCCTTTCCGCCTCGGCGAGGAGGTCGTCGACGTCGTCCCCACCGGACGCCTCCGCGAACCGCGTGACGAACGCGGCCAGATCGGCGTCGAACCGCGAGGCGTCGTCGCTCTCCCCGTTCTCCCCGCCCACCCCGTTCTTCTCAATGCCGTCGTTCCGCTCCTTCTCGCCGTCCCGCAGGATCGCCTCGAACTTGGCCCGCATCAGGGCGACCGTCGCGATCCGCCGCGTCCTGGTCCGGTCGGCCGGGTCCAGGGCCTCCGCCGAGGCGGCGGCCGTACCGAGCAGGGCCCGGATCTCGTCCGCCTCCGCACCCGACTGCGCCGCCGCGGACGCAACGCGCAGCTCGGCCAGGGCGGCCCGGCTCGGCTCGCCGGCGTTCCGGTAGGCCGCCACGGCCCGCTCGAGCAACTGGCGCGCGCCGTCCTCGCCCGCGCGCCCGGCACGCAGCGCCCGCTGGTCCAGCAGGTCGGCGGCGAGCAGCGCGTCGGTGGCCGCGCCGCTCTCCGCGACGAGGGCCGCGACCCGGTCCCAGACGGCCGACGCACGCGGGTGCCCCTGGGCGCGCAGGTCCCGCGCTTCGGCGACCAGCTCCGGCAGGGAGGCGGCCGGGGCCTTGCGCGCACCGGCCGTGGTGACCGCTCCGGCGCCCGTGCCCGCGGGCGCGCCCGCCGCCGAGGAGACGGCGCCGGCGCCGAGCCGTTCCGCCCGCACACCCAGCGGGAGAGCGTCCACCAGCGGCTCACGGTCCAGCCGGTCCCGCAGCCGGCCTGATGTGGCGTCGCTGTCGTTGCGCGCGTCGAAGCGGGCCGCGATCGCCCAGGCCTCGGCGTCGAGCAGGTCGTGCAGCTCCCGCACCGTACGCTGCCGCCCCCCGTGGGCGACCGCGGGACCGTCCCCGATACCGAGGGCCATCAGTCGGCGCAACAGGACCAGCGTCCCTCCCAGCAGGTCCAGCCGCTGGCCCGGGTCGCCGTCGGACGCGAGGTGCGACGCGTGCTCGGAGAGCAGTTCCAGTCCCCTGCCCTCGTTTCCGGTCAGGGCGCAGAACTCGATGTGCAGGGCCACCGACGGCAGCAGGCTGTCATTGCCGCGCGCCATGCGGTACCCCCGCAGGTGGTTCGCGCGTGCCTGGTCCAGCCGGCCCGTCCGTACCAACGGCAGCAGCGACTGGGCGAGGACGCGGTGCGGCTCCTCCATGCAACTGGAGTTGCCGTCGAGCACCGGCTGCCAGGTGTCCAGAGCCCTGTCGTCCCGGCCCTGCCTCACCCAGTAGGCACCCTGGTCGTTGAGCTCGCACGCATGGCAGTTGGCCATCGGGTCGCGGTCCGCCGCCGTCCACGCGCTGAACGCGCGCGCCGCCCGTTCCGTGTCGCCGGTGTGGTCGGCGAGGTCGAACTCTCCCTGCCGCACGGCCCGTTCCGTGTATCCGGCGACCCGGTAGCGGCGCTCCATCTCGGTGAGCCACTGCTCCATGGTGGCGAGCGGGATCTCGGGGAGCGTGAGCATCCCGGAACTGACCCACTTGAACATCCAGTGGAAGGTGTGGCTGTCACCCCTGTCGAAGGCGGACGGGTCCTGGTCCCACTCCCGCATCAGCCGGGCGAACGGCACCAGCATCTTGCCGCGCTCGCTGCTGAACTCGTACGCCTGGATCAGACCGAACAGCGCCTGCCGGAGCAGATCGCGGTCACCGGTCGATTCGGCGGCGGCCACCAGTTCCTCGGCGCGGGCGTTGCGCAGCAGCCCGTTGGGCGCGGAATTGTTCTCCCACAGGGCCCGGCGGATGTCCTCGGGCGAGTGCTGGGGCGAGTGCTCGGGGGTGGTCATGCGTCGCCCTCCTGGGAAGCCGTGGTCGGGTGCGTGGCCCATTCGAGGAGCCCGAGGAACGCCCTGTTGAGCAGGGAGGTGTCGGCCGGCCGCAGCGGGCGCTGCGCCATGAGCAGCGCCTGCCCGTACAACGACTCGACCGCGGTGCCGGCCAGGTCGGCGTCGGTGATGGCCGCGACACGCCGCACCAGGGGGTTGTTGTGGTTGAGGACGAGGCGGGCGCGCGGCGCCGAGCCGCGCAGGGCGCCGAGGATGTCGCTCCACAGGCTGTCGGCTCCCTCCTCGGCCGCCGCGCGGTCCCGCTCGTGGCGGGCCTCCCGGTCGTCGAGGAACAGCGCCGGCACGGTGACGGGCTGGAAGCACCGCAGCGCCACGTCGCAGCCGAGGGGGTCCAGGCGGGTGCGGGCGGTGGCCAGGAAGGAAGCGAGGGCCAGTTCCTCCTGGGGCCCGACGGGGTCGAGGTGTGCCGTGACGGCGCCGGCGTCCAGCGCGCTGACGGTGACGCCCTCCCGGACCTGGGGGAGCAGGGCGATCAGGTCGGAGTCGTAGGTGTACCCGCCGTTGACGACGCCCAGGCCGTGGGCGGCCGCTATCGGGGAGACCTGCCGGAACTCCTCCACCGTCCGCGTGAAGTGGACCTGCGGGTGCGTGCGTACGAACTCGTCGAGCGTGACCCGGCCGTCGCTCGTCTCGAACGGCAACCAGGGCAGCATCAGTGCGAACAGCTCCGGGTCGTGCCGCGCCATGGACTTCACGCCCAGGTGGTGCACGGTGAGGAGCGCCGCCAGCCGGTCGGGGTCCCCGGCCGCGAGTTCGGTGAGCCACTCACGGACGCGGACGCCCAGCGCGTCCCGCACGGCGGCGAGCGTCTCGTCGTCGTACAGGTTCTCCCGGGAGGCGGTGGGCCGCAGTGTGTCGGTGTCCAGGACGACCCGCACGAAGAAGGCCCAGTCGGGCAGCAGATTGTCCGCCCGGTCGGTGAGCAGCATCCCCTTCAGGTAGACCCGGTGGGCCGCCCTGCCGGCGGGGCTCGTGGGGGACGGCAGGACGTACGCGACACCGCGCACGCCGGCCACCGGAAGGTCCAGGTCGATGGAGTCGAGAGGCGTGAACCCGAAGACCCGTGCGCAGTGCCCGGCGAGTGCGACCCGGCGGGCGGTGGGTGTCGGGTACGGCCGGTCCCACACGGCCGGCCGCTCGGTCAGCGGACGGTCGGTGGCGTCCGGCCCGGTGAAGGTGATTTCGTGCGGCAGCAGCGACCCGAAGTCCTGGGCGAGTTCGGCGACGCGCCGCGGTTCGGTCCACTCCTCGGCGCCGGGCCGCGGCTCCAGCCGGACCGTGGTGCCGGGCTCGGGCCGCGCGTCGTGCGGCAGCGTCCGTACCGTGTACGAGCCGTCGTCGCTCGCCACCCACTCGACGGGCGGCTCGTCCGGCTTGCGGCCGGAGCGGGACACGACGCGGATCTGCCGGGCGACGACGAAACAGGCGAGCAGCCCGATGCCGAACTGGCCGAGGAATTCCTGCCGGGCGCTCTCCAGCCCGTCGCGCTTGGAGCTGCGTCCGATGGTGGCGAGGAGCGTGTGCACCTCCTCGGAGGTGAGGCCGATACCACTGTCCTCCATGACGACGGCTTCGCCGGTGGCCGTGAGCCGGATGGCCACCGGGGCGGCGGGGTCGTGGGCGAGACGGGCGGTGACCGCGTCCACCGCGTTCTGCAGCAACTCGCGGATGTAGACGCGCGGGCTGGAGTAGAGGTGGTGGGACAGCAGGTCCACCAGGCCCCGGAGGTCGACCTGGAAGGTGTTCACCGACGGTTCGGACGGTTCTGGCGGCTGGGGCGAGTGAAGGTTCATGGGCGCAGTGGGGCCACCGCACGGCTCCGGACGGACGGCCGTGGGCGCGGGTCGGGCGATCGCGGGGTCCCCCCCTCACGAATCGCGATGGGCCCGGCCCTGACCTCGGCACCCCGCGCGGGCATACGCGCAGGTCACCGAGGAGGACTCGGAATTGAGGACCATCGTAGGGAGGGCCACTGACAATGCCCAGGGATTTGCCGGCCCCAGTGATCTTGCGGCCCGGCCCCTCTGGCCCGGCCCTGAGGCCCGGTCTCTCCCTCTCGGGGCCCGCGCCCCGCCGCGTGCGGCCCTGCCCTGCGGGTCGGTCCCCTGAGGCCCGTCCCTGCTGCCCGTCCCCACGGCCTGCCGCGTGCGGTTGGGTCCTGCGATCCATGCCTGCTGCCTGCTGCCTGCCGCGTGCGGCTCGGTCTTGCGGACCGGTCCCTGCTGCCTGCCGCGTGCTGCCCGCCCCGTGCGGCCCGGTCCTGCAAACCACCCCGCGTCGCGGTCCCGCGGCCCGCCGCGACCGGGGTGCCCCCGAGCAACGCCCTCGCTGGGTACGCCGTTTCGCGATCGCCGCCTCGTCCGCCCCGGCGCCGTGGCCGCGCGGCCGGCCCCGGTTTGGCTCCTCGGCGGACGGGCGGTGCAACCGCTGGGCGGATGGGCGGCGCAACCGCTGGGCGGGTGGGTGCGCCACCCCTCCGCGGGCGGGCGGCGCACCCCTCCGCGGACTGGCCCCCCCCGCACCCGGGCGGCGTCACCCCCTCCGCGGCGCCCCGACCGCAGGCGCCCGCGTTCGTGGTGGCTCGGCGGGTGCCGGGGGAGGGGACCCCGAGTTCTAGGCCTCCTCCGCCGCGGTCCCGTCCACGGCCGCCGCCAACGCCGCCGTGACGTGCGCCTCGGTGGCCGTCTTGTCGATGCCCAGGCCGGTGAGGAGACCCCGGCCGTCCTCGAACTCCAGCAGGGCGAGCAGGATGTGCTCGGTCCCCACGTGGTTGTGGGCGTGCTTCAGGGCCTCACGGAAGGTCAGTTCCAGGACCTTCTTGGCCCCGGCGTCGAAGGGGACGAGGCCGGGCACGCCGTCCGCGCGCGGGGGCAGCGCCGCCCGTGCCTCCTGGCGGACCGCGTCGAGGGACACTCCCTGGGCGGTGATCGCCCTGGCGGCGAGCCCCTCGGGTTCGTGCAGCAGCCCGAGCACCAGGTGGGCGGGGCTGATCGTGTCGTTCTCCGCGGTGTGGGCCTCGTTCTGAGAGGCCATCACGACATTGCGGGCGCGGTCGGTGAAGCGGCCGAATCCCTGGGCGGGGTCGAGTTCCGAGGGTTCGCCGGACTTCGGTACGAAACGCTTCTGGGCGGCCTGCCTGGTGACCCCCATGCTCTTGCCGATGTCTGTCCAGGAGGCGCCCGAGCGCCTGGCCTGGTCCACGAAGTGGCCGATCAGGTGGTCCGCCAGCTCGCCGAGGTGGTCGGCGGCGATCACGGCGCCGGAGAGCTGGTCGAGCGCGTCGGTGTGTGCCTTCTTGATGGCTTCGATGAGGTCGTCGAGACGGACGGGATGCGTCATGCCGACTGGTTTCGTCATGTGTCAACCGTAAGTTGACACACCGTCGGACCGCAACCCCAGGTTGACAATTGAGGCGGTCCCGCCACCGCGGTCACGACGGCTCCGCGGCCGGCGAGGGGCCCGTCGCCCAGTGAGGTTCGTCCAGCGGCAGCAGCTCGCCACCGACCGGCAACCCCCGCACGCCCCGGTCGTCGACGACCACCAACTCGTACGGGTGCCGGCGGCCCCGCTGCCACTGACCGCCCGCCAGCCGTACCGTCGCGATGTGCGGTACCGGGCCGGACGTCCAGTCCAGCGGGCCCGCGACCGTGTCCAGCCGGGTCGTACCGATCGCTGCCGCGACGGACGCGGGGGCCGTCGGGTCGCCGGCCGTGGCCAGGGCGTGGGCGGCCACCTCGACGAGGGCGTACGCCAGGCCCAGTGGCTGGAGCCACTGGTTGCCCGTGGCCCCCTCGTACCCCTCGGCCAGCTCGGCGGCGCTCGTACCGTCGATGGACGAGCGGTACGGGTGGGCCGGGGTCCAGTACACGAGCGTCGCCACGTTCGCCTGGGGTGCCTGGGCGGCCGGAGCGGAGGCGGCGGGCGGATAGGCGAGCCACCGTGAGCAGGTGATCAGCCGGAGCCGCAGCCCCCGCGCGGCGGCCTCCCGCCGGAACACGCCCAGGTCCGCACCGGTCGCCGCACTCGTGACGACGTCCACCCCCTCCTCCCGGAACCTTGCCACATGGCCGCCGAGGGCCGAGGCGGGCTCACGGTACCCGGCCGGGTCCACCAGGCGGTGGCCACGCGCGCGTGCGGCCGGAAGGAAACCGTGCGTCGCGTGGCGCGACCATGCGCCCTGGGGGCCGTCGTTCCACAGGCACCCGACCCGGCGTTCCGTCCCGCCGACGGCCTCCCACAGGTCGGCGAACGTCTCGGCGATGTCGTCGAGCCCCCAGCAGAAGTGGTACGTCCAGCGCCGCCGCGCACCGCCGTAGTAGTACACCTGCCAGGGGAAGGTGCTCGACAGGCACGGGACGCCCGCCTCCTCGCAGGCGTCGGCCACCGCCGGCAGCACCTCCGTGCCCGCCAGCGTCAGCACGATCCGGGCCCGCTCCACCTCCACCAGCTCCCGCACCGCCCTCCGCGCGCCCTCCGCGGTGGACCGGCTGTCCCGGCCCACCAGACGCAGCCGCCCGCGCAGCTTCGGCGCCAGGAGGTCCATGGCGTACGCCAGCGGATCCCCCAGCCGCGCCAGCCGGCCCGTGCGCGCGACCACCACGCCCACGGCCGGAACCTCCGCGGCCGGGCCACCCGCCGCAGGGGCCTTCTTCTCTTCGCCGTTCGTCCCACCGTTCGTCTGGTTCATGCACCGCACAACGCCCCAGCGCGGCGGGTGTCACGCGCGACCGCCCTCCCGTCGGTCACCGCGGGCGCGGGTGGCCGTCGGCACACCCCTGCGCCCGCGGTGACGGCCCGGCGGTCCCAGGCCTCGCGTCAGCCGACGGTGAGCACCAGCTTGCCGGCCGTCCGGCCCGTCTCGCCCAGTTCGTGCGCCTTGGCCGCGTCCGCCAGCGGGAAGGTGCCCGCGATCGCCGCGCGGAGCCGGCCCTCCTCGGCGAGCCGGGCGACCGCGTTCATGCCCGCGTGGTCGGCCTCGACGAGCAGCAGCTCCGTCCGGACGCCGAACTCGCTTGCCCGCGCGGCCAGTTCCTCCCCGCCCATGGGAAGGATGGAGACCAGCAGGCCGCCCCGGCGCAGGGTGCGCAGCGAACGCGCGCGGTAGTCGTCGTCGCCGATGGTGTCCAGGACGACGTCGACGTCGTTCACCTCGTCGGCGAAGTCGGTCTCCCGGTAGTCGATCACCTCGTCGGCGCCCAGGTCACGCAGGAACGCGTGCTTGCCCGCGCTCGCCGTGCCGATCACGTACGCCCCGTGGGCCTTGGCGATCTGCACGGCCAAGTGGCCGACGCCGCCCGCCGCCGCGTGGATCAGCACCCGCTGCCCGGCCTGGACGCGCGCCGTGTCGACGAGCGCCTGGTAGGCGGTCAGCGCGGCCAGCGGCAGGGCTCCGGCCTGGACGTGGTCGATGCCGGCCGGCTTGCGGGCGAAAGCCCGCGCGGGACCGGTGACGTACTCGGCGTGGGAGCCGACCCCGTACGGGTAGGGCAGCATCCCGAACACCTCGTCGCCGGGCTTGAACAGGGTGACGCCCATGCCGACGGCCTCCACCACGCCGGAGACGTCCCAGCCGAGGACGTACGGGGGCTCGCCGAGGAACATCCGGCCGCCGCGGTGCTTCCAGTCGGTCGGGTTGACCCCCGCCGCGCGCACGCGGACCAGTACCTGACTCGGGCCCGGCTCCGGGCGCGGCATCTCCACTTCCTTGAGGACCTCGGGGCCGCCGAGGCGGTCCTGACTGATCGCACGCATGGTTGTTGTCGTTGTCATGCGCTCCACCCTGCCGGGGGCGGAGAGCGCGGAAAATGGCAAGACAGCCAATATCCGATAGGATCGTGCCATGCACCGAGTGGTAGTCCTCGCCCTCGACGGCGTGTATCCCTTCGAGCTCGGCATCCCGAACCGCGTCTTCGGCTCGGCCGACGGCCGGTACGAGGTGATCACCTGCTCCGTCGACGGCCGTCCCGTGCGCACCGGCTCCGACTTCTCGATCACCGTCGACCACGGCCCGGAGGCACTGGCCACCGCCGACACCGTGGTCGTCCCGCCCTACGACATGGAACTCGCCGCCGCCGACCTGCCCCGGCCGGCCGCCGACGCGCTCGCCCGGATCCGCCCGGGCACCCGGCTCGTTTCCATCTGCACGGGCGCCTTCCTCCTGGCGGCGGGCGGGCTGCTCGACGGCCGGACCGCCACCACGCACTGGGCGCTCGTCCCGCTGTTCCGGCGGCTCTTCCCGCACGTGACGCTCGACCCCGACGTCCTCTTCGTCGACACCGGCGACGTCCTCACCTCCGCGGGCGCCGGATCGGGCGTCGACGTCTGCCTGCACATCGTGCGCGAGGACCACGGCAGCGAGGTGGCCAACCAGGTGGCCAGGAAGTGCGTCGTGCCGCCCTGGCGGGACGGCGGCCAGGCCCAGTACATCGAACAGCCGGTGCCCGAGACGTCGGACCACGGGACGGGTGCCACCCGCCACTGGGCCCTGCAGAACCTGCACCTGCCGCTCACACTCGCCGACCTCGCGCACCACGCGCGGATGAGCGCGCGCACCTTCGCCCGCCGGTTCGGCGAGGAGGTCGGCATGAGCCCCGGCCGGTGGCTCATCCAGCAGCGCGTCGCCCGGGCTCGGCACCTGCTGGAATCCACCGACCTGTCGGTGGACCGCATCGCGGGCGAGGTGGGCTTCGCCACGGCCACCTCCCTGCGGCAGCACCTCCACGCCGCGATCGGTGTCTCACCCCTGGCCTACCGCCGCACCTTCCGGGCCGCGGACCGGGTCCTCGCCTGAGCGGTCCCCCCGGTCCGCCGCCGGTCGCCTTCCGGACTCAGTGGCCGCGGCCCGTGGCGGAGGCGAAGCCGAGCCAGGTGTGGCGGTTGCCCCACCAGCACCAGCCGACCTTGGGGGCGTTGCGCCGTTCGCGGCCGTCCCGTCCCGTGCCGTTGCTGATCCAGATCGCCGGGGTACGGGCGTCCAGGGCGCCGTTCGCCTTGCGCAGCCGGGAACCGATGGTCATGAAGCAGTGGTTGCGTTCCAGGACCGCCGGCTGCTGGAGCACCCAGTGGATGCCCTCGGTGAGCAGCAGCGGGGTGCGGTCCTGCCGGGTGAGGGCGGGCAGCGCCTCCTCCGGGCTCCAGTTGGCCATGTGGTCGCCGCGGTCGGGGCCGGTGACGAGGTAGAGGGGAGTGTCCGGCACTTCCACGGCGCAGGGATCGAAACGGTCGACGTCGGGCATGTCGGTGACGACGAAGCCCGGTTTGCCGTCGTGCCGGAGCAGCGGGGCGAGCGCGGAGGCCGGGGCGCGGTCCGGATGAACGGCGAGCAGGGCGTCGCCGTCCCGGTGACCGGCATCCGCCGCGAAGGCGCGCAACTGGTCGGCGGGTATCCCCGCGACGTCGTGCACCCCGAGCGCGATGAGGTGTTCCGCCTGGGCGGCGAGCGACGGGAGAGGGATCACGGTGGGGGAGGACGTGGTGTCGGGCAAGGCACTCCTCGGTTCGTGTCGAAGGCGGTGGGCTCAAGACCGAACGACGCGGCCTGCCGGAATGTTCCCGACGCGACGTCACCACGACGGCACCGCGCCGGACCACGCGTGACCGTGCCCCGGGTTCCGCCACGCGGTGTGGCGGAACCCGGGGCACGGGTGGAGCGGTCAGGCCTGGCCGGAGGTCCGCCTGGAGGCCGGCCCGCGTACGCGCCGGATCCTGCGTGCGCGGTGGGTGCCGGAGAAGACCGCGGTCCTGCTCAGCATCTTCTGGCGCAGCAGTCCGGCGTGCAGGACACGGCGGGCCTCGAACCAGTCCTGGTACTCGGCGTCGCCGCGGTTGAGGCCGAGGCCGAGCAGGATGCCCTCCAACGCGCTCTCGGTCGGAAGGACCTTGGCGTTCATGGCGTACGAGATGGTCGTCTTCGACACCGAGGCGCCCCGGGAGAGCGAGCGCGAGACGATCTGCTTGTACGGCATGTTCTCGCGCCACAGCCGCAGTTCACTGAGTGCGAGCGCGAACTCCTCGACGCGGGTGACCTGCGACGGCAGCAGCCGACGGTAGGCGGCGCGCTGGGTGGGCTCCTCCGGCACCCCGGCCGCGCGCCGCTGGCGTGCGTCGGCGACCATCTCCCACTGCGGGCGCCAGTCGTCGGGCCGCTCTCCCAGGGCCTTGAGATAGGCCACCATCGTCGGCCAAGACGGGCATCGCTTGGCGTTGGTGGCGGCCGAGAGCGTTCCGACGGACAGGGAGCTGCGGTCGGCGAGTTCCTTGAGCGTGTATCCCTTCTCCTCTCGCAGTTGTACGAGGTCGCGGCACATGCGGGCCAGCGACCCCTGCCGGCCCGACAGGTCACGCATCGGGCGGCCGGTACGGCGGTTGTCGTTCCTGGTCATGGCGTCCTCCCCCGAACCGGGCGGCGCCGGGGGCGCACCTGGCCGGTGCGCCCCCGGTCGCCGTCTAGTTCGCCGCTCCCGGCTCGACGGTGGCCTGGCCCGGCAGGGCCGGGGAGATCTGCTGCGCCAGGGCAGCGGCCACCCGCGAGGCCCGGCGCCGGTCCGTGCCGGTCTTCCGGTCCACGAGCCGGTTGGCGATCACGGCCGCCGAGATCGTGACGCCCGCCGCGACGGGCGCCTCGTACCCCAGCCGCATGATGCCGAGGGTGGAACCGGCGGCGATGGTGAACGCGCCCAGCTTGAGCGCCATGCGCGCGATGGTCCCCGGCTCGGAGCGCCGGGTTTCGAATACCGGGCGGAGTCCGAAACCACCGCACGGAGAGGTTCCGACGACACAACCCGGCCCCGTGAAGGGGCCGGGCTGCATCGCGGTATTGATGGAGATCACTGGATCTCTCTTTCTGGCCACAAGGGCCTTGTCTAGACCGAAAAGGATCTTCGGTTGGTGACCCGGTTCTTCCGTCCACTTGCGGTGTTACTCAGCGGGGATGCCGCCCCACTTCGAGAAGCCTTACACGGTCACATCTATGGCGACAAGCGCCCTCTATATGAGGGGCGCGAAAAAAGGCCCGAGCGATCTTCGTTTTGGTTGATCACCTGCCAAGTTCCGGGCTTCTCAGGGTTTTTCAGAGCCGGTCAACAAAGCTCGAACGCCTGACATAGGCAGTCCTCATCTGTGCCATCTCGTATGGTCAGAGCGTTGGCCAGAGCACTACTCTCCTCACAGGAAGGGCTTTCCTGTGCTCCTCAAGAGGAAAGGAAAGGGAAAATGAGTTCGAGCCCCGAATGTCTGAAGTAGAAATCATGTCATTAACTAACCGGACGGCCTGAGTCCGGATACTCGGCGGTAATAATGGAAATGGAACAACGGATTCCGGATGTCTGATGACCTTGCCGTCGGGCGAGCCTTCACGCAAGGCTGCGCAGTGAGGCACCGGTGGCGGTCGGGTCCATTAATGAGCGGGAAACCAGGCGCACACGGGCGGCGTCAATCAATGAAAATGGAGTAGCCAGTAAGCAAAGGGACCGCACCAAAAAAGTCTTGATCGAAAACTGCGTTTCCGCAGGTCGGTGACAAGCGCCGGGAAGATTTTTCAAACAGGTTCGCCCAGGAACCAAAAATGCGGTTGAGAGTTGCTTCATCAGCGGAGTTGGCGGACCTTGGTGAGCAGTTGGCTGCGTGGGAGAGATCCCGAGCGGCCGGCGCCATAAGGTGCCTTGTCTATGACCCGGACGGCACCGTCCACTGGCCGATGCCCGGCCTGGGACAACGCGGTGCGTGGGGCCACCCGCGTGCCGCGCCGACTTGAAGGAGAACTGGTGGACTCGCCCATGCCACTGCTCGCGCTGGTAGCCGCACCGGTGACCTCGTCGCCGGACAGGTGCGCGCTGGTTGGCGATGCCGCCGGTCCGCCATGCCCGACCTGCTCGTCCCGCCGCCACGCCGCTCTGTGCCGGCCGCGTCGACGACGCCCGTGGTCGGCATCCGAAGGAGGGCGTCACGTCCCGTCCGTCCCACCGTCCCCGCGTGGGGACGAGGCCCGCTCCAGCCGGGCACGGACCGTGCGTCGCCGTCCAAGGCGCCCCGAGGGGCCGTCACCGACACTCGGCGGCTCATGGCCGGGCGCGCGCACCACCGGAGGCCGTGTGCCCGCCGGCTGTGCGGAGCGAGACCCCGGCGTGGGGACGAGCGCGTGCGGCTGATCGTTCCCTGACACGCCCCCCGGCGCCCGGTGGCCGAACCGGCGGCGTCCTCACGGCGCGTGCGTGACCCTCACCACCGGAGTGAACCCGATCCGGGTGAGCGCTTCGCCGTCCGTCCACCGCACCTCGACCAGCTCGCCGTCCACCCGCTCCACCGCCGCCACGCCCGCCAGGGGCGCCGCGTCCGGGGCGGCCGTCAGGGACGCGAGCGCCACCAGCACGACCGTGCCGCATCCCTGGGACGGAGCGGCGCTCAGCCGCGGGAGGACCACCCAGCGGGCGAACGCCGTGCCCTGCGGAGCGCGCAGCTCCTCCGCGTGCGGCCCTTCCCACCCGTACAGGCCGACCAACTGGGAGGCGAGCGGCTCGTCCGGGCCCGTCGCCCAGCCCGACAGACGTACCCGCGCCCCGCGGGGCAGGCCCACCAGCCGGTGCACCCGCAGCTCGTGGCGGCCGAGCGCCACCGTCACGCTCTCCGCCCGCAACCCCGGCACCGTCGGCGACCCCGCCGGGAACACCGGCCGGTGCCACGAGGCCGCCCACCCCCAGCCGTCCCCGTGCCCCGCGCCCAGCGGACGGACCCGGCGGCGCACCGACGCCACCCCGCCCACCTCGACGGCCAGATGGTTGTCGGGAGGGTTGGCGGCGGACGTCGGCCCCGTACGGGTGGAGTAGGCGAACCGCCCGTACAGCGGATCGTGCCCCTCGGCGGTGTCCCCGGCGAACGGCGGCACGGCGTCACTGCCGTGGTTGTGCAGCCGGGCGATGCCGTCCGCGCCCGTCGTCTGGATCAGCAGCCCCGGCGCGGGCAGCGCCCGCACCCGGTCACCGTTCTCGGCGGGCGCCGCCTCCTCCCGTACCGTCCACAGCGGGTCGTCCGCCGGGACGAGCAGCGCCACGAAGGCCTTGGACGCCCAATAGGGCGACGCCGGGCCCGAATAGGGCTGCAGTGTGGGCGCGTGCGGACCGTGCCAGCCGAGCGTCAGCAGCCCGTCGCGCCCGTCCACCGCGCCCCGGTCCAGGAAGTACCGCAGACAGCCGCTCAGCAGCCGCCGTGAGATCCCGGGCGCCAGCGGCGTGTACCGGGTCAGCGCGCCGAGCCCGACCGCCGCCCCCGCCGCGAACCGGTACGTCAGCGACCGCCCGAAGTGCACCGGCGCCCCGTCACCGCCGAACAGCAGCGACAACCCCTCCAGGTGCGTGCGCAGCCGCGGCCCGTACACGTCCAACAGGGCTCCGTCGCCCGCCAGATGGGCGTGCAGGAGCGGGTAGAGGTGCAGGGCCCAGCCGTTGTAGTGGTCGAACGCCCGCCCGTCGCCGTCCGCGTACCAGCCGTCGCCCCGGTACCAGCCCTCCAGCAGCCCCAGCCCGCGCTCGATCGCCCGCGCGGTCTCCGCGTCACCGCGCCCCACCGATTCCAGGAACCCGGCGACGGTCAGTGGGAACAGGTACCAGTTGTTCGGCGCGGGCGTGTGCCGAAGCGCACCCCGCAACCACTGCTCGGCCCGGTCCTGTACGCCGCTGTCCAAGCGGTCCCACAGCCAGGGCCGGGTCAGCCGCAGACCGAGCGCCACGGACGCCGACTCGACCATCGGCTGGCCCTGTACGTGGTGGTCGAGGACGGCCGGCCACGACTCGGCGTCCTCACGGCCGGGCGTGCGCGTCCCGGCGGCCAGCCCGTCCGCGTACCGGCCGAGCAGCCCGCACGGGTCCTTCCCGCCGGCGCCCGCGACCCGGAACGCGGCGGCGAGAAACGTCCGCGCGTACCCCTCCAGGCCGTCGGATCGGACGCCCGAGGCGGACGGCCGCCCCGGCAGGTCCAGCAGCGCTCCGCCGGGCGTCGCCCAGCGCCACGCGGCCCGCACCAGGCCGTCGGCCGCCGTCTCCCAGTGGGCCCGGGTGAATCCGGTGTACGGGCTCGACTCCCGGTCGTCCGGGGGCAGATGGAGGTGCTCGCTCATGCCGGGAACCGGTCGGTGGTGAGGTCGTCGCGTACGGGCGGGGGCGCCAGGTCGCGGACGGCCGCCGGTTCCTCACGGGCACCGGGGCCGAAGACGGCCGCTGCGGCCTCCTCACGCAGGGCGAGGGCGGCGCGCGGCGACCGGCGGTGGACGTGCGCGTACGGCATCGCATCACTCCAAGTCGTCGACGCACCCTCGACACCGACATCGTGATCGGCCGACACCGGCCCGGTCAAACGATCGAACGATCAGCGGGTTCTGGCCGCCAGTTCGGCGATCGCGTCCGGGCCCACCCGGCAGCAGCCGCCGACCAGCCGCGCGCCCGCCCGCCGCCAGCCGTCCACCCGCTCGGCCGAGAACGTCGAACGGCCGCGCCAGGCGCGGGCCCCGGCGTCCCACCGCTCACCGCTGTTGGGGTACACCACCACCGGCTTGCCCGTGACGCGCGCCGCGATCGCGACCGCGCGGTCGGCGTCGTCGGGCGCACAGCAGTTCACCCCGACGGCGACGATGTCCTCCGACGCCGCCGCGACCTCGAAGGCCTCCTCCAGCGGCTGGCCCGCCCGCGTCCGCTCCCCGACGACGCTGTACGACAGCCATGCCGGTACGCCGAGCCCGCGCACCGCCCGTACCAGCGCCCGTGCCTCGTCGGCGTCCGGCACGGTCTCCAGCGCGAGGGCGTCCGGGCGGGCGGCGGCCAGCACCTCCAGCCGAGGGCGGTGGAACCGTTCCAGCTCGGCGACGGTGAGCCCGTACCGGCCGCGGTACTCCGACCCGTCGGCGAGCATCGCGCCGTAGGGCCCGGCGGAGGCGGCCACCCACAGTGACCGCCCGGGCGCTTTCGCCTCGGCGCGGCGGGCGGCCTCGCGTCCCAGTTCGACACTGAGCGCGAGGAGACCGGCCGCCCGGTCGTGGCCGATGCCCCGGCGCGCGAACCCCTCGAAGGTGGCCTGGTAACTGGCGGTCGTCGCGACGCTCGCACCGGCCTCGTAATAGGCGAGGTGGGCCGCGACGATCGCCTCGGGCCGGTCGGCGAGGAGCCGCGCCGACCACAGCGCGTCGCTCAGGTCGTGGCCGGCTGCCTCGAGCTGGTTGGACAGACCGCCGTCGAGGACGACGGGCGAGGGCGACGCGGTGAGGGCTTCGGCGAAGGCGGGGGCGGCGGCGCTGGTCATGGGGGCGAAGCTAGCCCAAGACGCGGGGGCATGCGGAACGGATCACCGGGTAGCAGGGCCCCACGCAGACAACCGGCGCTAGTCGTCAGGAAGGAGCCGGCCGTGCTGATGGCTCACCCCGCCGTCCTGAACAACCTGGTCGAGCAGTACGAGACCCTGAGGATCCTGCACGCCGAGGCGGGCGCTCCGGAGGTCCGGGAACGCATGGACGAACTCGCCCGCACCCTCTGCGTCGCCACGGGCACCCGGGACGTGGACACGGCCCTGGTCGCCGCCCGCCACCGCCTGCCCGGGGCCCGCCCGGAGGACGACTCCCTGCTGACGTCCTGACGGCCGGCACCCCTCACCGGCTGACGTTCCACCCCCGTACGTCCCGGCCCAGGCGCGTCCCCCGCGCACGTCCTGCCGCACGTACGTCGCGAGCCAGGCGCGTCCCCCGTGCACGTCCCGGGCCAGGCACGTCCCCCCGCGCACGTCCTGCCGCACGTACGTCGCGGGCCAGGCGCGTCCGCCCGCGCGCGTACCGCTCCCCGTACGTCCGGCCCGCGCGCGTCCCGGCCCGGGGTCGTCCACCCGGGCGGTACGCGCCCGGCTCCCGACGCGCCCCCGCGCGCCGGGGGCGCGATCACCGGCCCGCCGTCCTCCATCTCCGTCACTCTTTCGGTGGCTTCCGGAGGGCGAGGCGCATCCCCGGGTCCGGTTGGCGTGTCTTGCCTGTAGCGGTGTATCCGGGCAGCGTCGCCGCGGCTGCGTGTACGGGAGTGTGGAACGTGAACAGCAGGACCTTCAGCCGTTTAGGAGCGGTACACGTCACGGTCTGGACCGTGCTGGCCACCGGGGCGACCCTCGCCCCGGCCCAGGCGGCCCCGGTGCGGCCGCCGTCGGTCACCGCCAAGGGCGGCTTCGTGATGAACAGCGGTTCGGGGGCGGCCCTTTACGCGAAGGCCGCGGACAGCCGCCTCCCCACGGGTTCCACGGCCAAGATCATGACGGCTCAGGTGGTCCTTTCGCAGAAGAACCTGGACCTGGACCGGAAGGTCACCGTCCAGATGGCGTACAGCGACTACATCGTGGCCAAGACCGCCTCATCGGCACGGCTCATCGTGGGCGACAAGGTGACCGTCCGGCAGCTCCTGTTCGGGCTGCTGCTGCCGTCGGGGTGCGACGCCGCGTACGCCTTGGCGGACACCTACGGCACCGGCTCCACGCGACAGGCCCGCGTGAAGTCCTTCGTCGGCAAGATGAACGCGGCGGCCACCGGTCTCGGCCTGAAGAACACCCACTTCGACTCCTTCGACGGCATCGGCAACGGCAACGGCAAGAACTACTCGACACCGCGCGACCTCACCAAGCTCGCGGGGCAGGCGATGAAGAACCCGACGTTCCGCGCCATCGTGAAGACGAAGTCCACCAAGCAGAGGGTCAGGACGAAGAGCGGCGGATACCGCGACATGTCCTGGACCAACACCAACAAACTGCTCGGCACCTACCGGGGAGCCATCGGGGTCAAGACCGGATCGGGCCCCGAGGCCAAGTACTGCCTGGTCTTCGCCGCCACCCGGGACGGCAGGACGGTGGTCGGCACGGTCCTGGCCTCCTCCTCGGAGGCCAATCGCAACACGGACGCGACCAAGCTCCTGGACCACGGTTTCAGGAAGTAGCGCCCGGGCTCCGTCCCCCGCACGCGCGGGGACGGAGCCCGGCCTTGCGGGCGCCGCCTGTTGTCACGGAAGGCCGCGGGCCGTACGCAAGGGTCGACGTGCCGTCGGCCCGCAACGCGTCGAGGGTGGGCCACGGGCTGTGCGCGCCGAACACGCGGACGGCGCGGGGCGCTGCCAGTAGTCCCTGACCTCGGCGGCCTGGGACTCGGGCAGCAGGGTGGCCAGGCGATACCAGCGGGTAACTTCTTCGGTCACCCACAGAGGCCATCAGGGCTCGTGCGTCACGGCTCCCCCCACCCCTCCCTCGCACGGAGGGGCGAAGGGGCTGTGTGCATCACGGTGGGACGGTGCCGGTGGACGCTCCCTCAGTCCTCCGGTACGACGCCCAACTGGCGCATCAGGCCGAGGTCGTCCACGTTCCACCAGCTCTCCGCGATCTTGCCGCCCTGGCAGCGGAAGGTCGCGTGTCCGGTCCCGGAGACGTCCCTGTCGGTCGCCTCGATGCCCTTGTAGGCGGCCACGTGGCGGCCCTTGAACGACATGCGCAGGCACACCAGGTCACCCTCGGCGACGAGCCCCTCGATGGTGCAGGTCGGCCGGAACGCCTCCATGATCTCCCGGTTCTGCTCCTTGGCGGTCGCCAGGTCCACGTCGTACGACGTCAGCGACGGGTCGTGCTCCCGGTAGTCACTGGTGCACATGCCGTCGGCCGCGTCGACGTTCCCCTGGTTGATCACCTCGTCCACGAACCTCTGGACGACCAGCTTGTTGAGCTGCTCGTCCCTCACGACGTCCAGGTCCGTGAAGGTGGGTTCACCGTCACAGAGCTCCACCATCTCCCGGAAGATCCGGTCGGTCTCGGGGAGCTTCGAGTTCTCCATCGCCTCCTCGTACGAGGGGAACTCCACGATCTCCAGCACATGCGTGGAGTCCGAACGGTCCCGGCCCATCAACGCGTGGGTGGCCGTCCGCTTGCCCTGAGTCGCCTCGGCCCAGCTGTCCAGCAGCCGGTTCATCTCGTCGACCCTGTCGGTCTTGCAGTCGATGATCTGGACGAATGTCATGACGCCTCCCGCCATTGGAACGACTGCGCTGTTTTCAGCGTAGGCCGGTCGGACGGACGCGGCAGGCGGGCGCGGGCCCCCTTACCGGGACGGCGCGGCGAGTCCGTTGAGGGCCGTCGCAAGCTGGGCGCGGGAGCGGACGTCGAGCTTCTGGTAGATGCGGGTCAGCCGTGCCTCGACGGTCTTCACACTCAGGTACAGCCGGGCCGCGGCCTCCTGGTTGCTCGCGCCCTCCCCGACGAGCCGGGCGAGCCGCAGCTCGGCCTCCGTCAGCCGGGACAGCGCACTTCCGGCGGCGGGCGCCGGCGCGGAGTCGGCGGGGGAGGGGCTCTCCGCGGTCAGGCCGAGCCACGGCACGGCGCCCGCCCGCTCGAAGACCGCGGCCGCCGCCTGCATCGCCGCCTGCGCGGCCGACCGTCTGCGCCGCCGCCGCTCCACCCGGGCCAGGGCGATCAGACAGCGTCCCTGCTCCAGGACGAGCCCGTGCCCGGCGAACCGGTCCGCCGTCCCGACCAGCAGGTCGACCGCCTCGTCGGTCTTGCCGCCCGCCGCCAGGCACAGCGCGTACACCCGGTCGTAGCCGAGCAGCACCGTACCGCGGCCCAGCCGTTCCGCCACCGGGCCCACGTCGGCGAGAAGCGCCTGGGCCTCCTCCATGGCGTCGCTCGCCAGCAGCGCCTCGGCCAGCTCCTCGTGCCACCGCAGCATGGAGGGGTCGACCGTGCACTGCGCGCTCTCGCCGTCCCGCACCCGGCGCAGCGTCTCCAGCGCGCCCGCCACGTCCCCGGTGACGAGCTGGACCCGGCCGAGCGCGTACAGGCTCCGGGACAGGAAGACGTGGTCGCCCTCCTCCTCCGACGCCCGGACGCTGCGCCGCGCGTACCCGGCCGCCCGCGCGAAGCTGCCGCCCGCGGTCTCGGCGAGCGCCAGCGCGTACCAGGCGGGCCCCGGCGACAGGCCCGCCTCCAGCGTCAGCGCGAGCGACCGCTCGGCATGCGCCAGGGCTGCCGCGCACTGGCCGCGCCGGGCCTCGACCTCGGCGAGCGTACGGAACAACTCGATCGCGTCCTCGACCGGGCCGCGTCGCTCGACCAGCGGCAACAGCGCGTAGAGCTGGTCCCGGGCGTCCGCGAGCCGGTCGTCGAACAGGGCATGACGGATCGTCAGGATCTGGGCGGTGTTGCGGACACCGAGCGGCCGGTCGGTCATCTCCAGCGCGCGCGCCTCGGCCAGCGTCCGCTCGGCGTCCGGCGAGCCGAGCACCCGGTCCATCCGCGCCTGCTGGGTCAGTGCCTGGGCGGCGGTGTGCCGGTCGCCCACCGACATGGCCAGGGCGGCCGACTCGACCGCCGCGGCCCGGGACCGCACCGGATCACCGTCCGCGAGAACGTACTTCACCGCCAGGCGTAGCTGCACGGCCGCCCGCAGCGCCGGCTCGCCCTCGGAGTCCTCCATGGCGTGCACATAGATCTCGTCCAGGTCGGTCAGCCCCTGCCCCGCCGTGTCCAGCACGGCGAGCCGCGCCCGGACCCGGTCGGCGGGTGTCGCGTCACGGGCCAGCAGATCGGCCGCGGCGCGCATCGCGAGATCCGCGCGGGCGGCCCGCGCGCCCTCCTCCGCGGCGTCCACCAGCCGCTCCAGCCGGCGGCGGCCCAGCCCCGCTGGGGTGGTCTCGGCGGCGAGCAGCGCCAGTTCGGCGGCGAGCGCGCTGTTGCCGCGGCGGCGTGCCGTGTCGGCCGCCGCGGCGACCTCGGCGGCCAGGTCCTCGTCCGGCACGTCACCCGCCAGGGCCCGGTGCCGTACCGCCTCCACCGGGTCGTCCACCACCTCGGCGAGCGCGGCGTGCCCCCGGCTGCGCTCGGTCCAGCAGGTGTCGTGGACGAGCGTGGAGGGCAGCAGTCCGGCCGTGAACGCGACCGTCCCGTCCTCGGTCAGCGAGATCAGCCCGGCGCGCTCCGCGGCGGCCAGCTCCGCCTCCGCCGTCGGGCGCCCGGCGCGCCGCAGCAGCGCCGTGGTCGGGCGCAGCGCCAGGGCGGCGAGCAGCAGCGTGGCGCGTACGGAGTCGGAGGCGGGCGCGAGCATCCGGCGGGCCACGTCCCGGGCGCGGCCCGACAGCGGCAGGGCCTCGGCGTGGTGCACCGGGGTGCGCGCGTCGGCCAGGGAGCGGCCGACGGCGAGCGCGAGGCGGGGGTTGCCGCCGCTGGCGCGGTGGATGCGCCCCGCGAGCCGGGACGGCAGCCGGTGGTGGACGAGCAGCTCGGCCATCTCGTCGGCCTGGAGCGGCGGCACCAGCAGGACGTCGGCCTCGGAGGCCACCCACAGCGGCATGGGAGCACCACCGCTGTCGGCGCCGCCGGCGGCGTACGGCGCGGGCGTCTCGACGGCGACGACGCGCAGCGTGGGCGGCGCGAGGTGGAGGGCGAAGCGGAGCAGGTCCGCGCTGTCGGCGTCGATGCGCTGGGCGTCGTCGACGACGAGGAGGACGGGGGAGCGCTCGGCGAGGGTCCGCAGGATGCCGGCGACGGCCAGCCGCAGGGCGATCGGGTCCCGGCCGACGGCCGGCGCGGCGGACTCGCGGCAGAGCACCGCCACGGCGTCCCGTTGGGGCCCTGGCAGACCGTCGAGCGCGAAGGCCGGCACGGAGGTGACCAGGGCGGCCGCGGCCGCCCCGGCCATGCCCTGGTCCGCGGGCTGCGGGGCGAGCCACACGACGGTCTCACCCCGTGTGGTGGCCTGGTCGGCGGCCGCCTGGGCGACCTCCGTCTTGCCGACCCCGGGAGGCCCGGTGAGCAGGGCACGTCCACGGGCCATGAGGACGCGTTCGAGGCGCGTGAGCAACTCGGTCCGCCCGACGGGCGCGGCCCGGTCGCCCTGCCCGGGGGCGTACGGGCCCGGGACGTAGGGCGCCGGGACGTACGGCGTGGAGGGATACGGCGTCGACCTCACCTGCGACCACCACCCTCCGGCGCGCGGACCCCCTGCCCACGGACCCCCTGCCCGTGATCTGTCCCGCGAGCGCAGCATACGAACTCGGCCACGGGAGTCCAGGTGCCCTGTCCGGTATGTGGACGAACACACAAGGGGGCGTGCCCGCGGCGAAATGCCACGAGCACGCCCCTGACCTGTGAAGATGTGGGTCCTACCGGCGGATCAGAAGGTCAGGCCCCACGAGTCGATGTAGCCGGTGTCACCCGACGCCACGTCGCGGACCTGCAGCTTCCAGGTGCCGTTCGCGGTCTCGGCGGAGGCGTCGACCGTGTACGAGGCGAGGACGTTGTCGGCCGAGTCGTTGCTGCTGGAGTTCTTCAGCCGGTACGCGGTGCCGTCCGGGGCCACCAGGTCGATGACCAGGTCGCCGCGCCACGTGTGCTTGATGTCCACGTCGACCTTGAGGGCGGCGGGGGCGTTGCCCGTGCGGCCGGTGACGGCGATCGGGGACGTCACGGTGGTGTTGTCCGAGATCGTCACGTTCGTGGTGTTGGTGAACGCCGTTCCGGTACCGGGGGTGGTAGTACCGGTCACGGCGTTCACGGTCTTGGTCGCGTCCGCGATGCCGGTGCCGCAGCCACCGGTGCAGGTGCCGGGCAGCGGGCGGGCGTTGGCCTTGATCGCGGTCTCGATCTCGGCCGGGGTCAGGGTCGACTTGGCCGACTTCAGCAGCGCGGCGAGCCCGGCGATGTGCGGGGCGGCCATCGAAGTGCCCTGGTACGGCTTGTAGTTCTCCAGCGACTGGGTCGTGGTGCCGGAGTTCAGCGTGGAGAGGATGCCGTTCTCGGGGGTGGTGACGGTGCCGGGCGTGTCGGTGGCGCGGCGGGTCTCACCGCCCGGGGCCGAGACGTCGATGATGGAGCCGTAGTTCGAGTAGTACGAACGGTTGCCCTCACGGCTGGTGGACGCCACGTTGATGACGCCGGCGCAGTTGGCGGGCGTGAAGCCGGACGCGTTGGCGTTGCTGTTGCCGGCCGCGACGACGACGGTCGCCCCCCGCGCGACCGCCCCGTCGATGGCGTTCTTGTACACGGTCGGGCAGGTCGAGCTGGCGCCGCCGAGGCTCATGTTGATGACCTTGGCCGGGTTCGGGTTCGCCGGGATGCCCGGGACGGTGCCGCCGGAGGCCCAGGTGATCGCGTCGGCGATGTCGGAGGACGAGCCGCCGCACTTGCCGAGCACACGGACGTGCTGGACCTTCGCCCCGTACGCGATGCCCGCGACGCCCTTGGCGTTGTGGGTGGTCGCGGCGATGGTGCCCGCGACGTGGGTGCCGTGCCAGGACGAGTTGCTCGCCCGGGAGCCGGCGCCGCACTCGCCGTCGGTGGCGTTCCAGTCGCCCTCGTCCGCCGGGTTGGCGTCGCGGCCGTTGCCGTCGCGGGCGTCGGCGGAGCTGGAGATGAAGTCGTAGCCCGAGACGGTGTTCCCGCTCAGGTCGCTGTGCGCGGCGTAGCCGGTGTCGATGACGGCGACGGTGACGCCGCTGCCGGTGGTCTTGTCCCAGGCGCCGGGCACGTTCATGCCGCCGGTGGCCTCGAAGAGGTCCCACTGCTTGGCGTACTCGGTGTCGTTGGGCGTGACGGCCATCGCGTAGGCGCGGATGTCGGCCTCCACGGAGGCGACCTGCGGGTCGGCGCGGAAGGCGTCCATGACCTCCGTGACGTCCTGCTTGGTCGTGTCCGTGCCGAGGTCGACCAGCGCGGCACCACTCGCCAGGCGGCGTTCGAAGCTGAGCTTCTCGCCCGTCTCGGTGGCCTTCGCCGCGGCGTCGCTCTTGGCGGCTGCGTTCGACGTGGCCTCGGCGGTACGGGACTTGTAGGTGACGATGACCTTGTCCACCGGCGCGCTGGGCAGCGCGGCCGGGGTCATGGCCTGCGAAGCCGGGGCAGCCGGCTTCGGGGTGGGGGTGGCCTCTGTGGCGAGGGCCACCGCGGAGGTGGCGGTCACGCCGAGGATCGTGGCGCTCGCCGCCACGACGGATATGAGTCTCCGCCTGGAACCGTTCAAGGTGTTCCCTTTCAGGGCAGCTCCGGCGACTCCCGGAGCGGCTGACGGTGCAGGGCGCGACGGGCGGCGGGCGCTTGGGGAGCGCGGACGTGCCGTGGGGGTGGCAGTCCGTGGTCCCCGGGCCGGGTACGCCCGTTGCGCCGCCGCCGACGCGACGGCCCCTGGGGCGGGGCCGTCACCGGCGGCACTCGTGACTTACATGCACCTGACAGCCAGGTGGCTGAGAACCTCCGGTGCGGCAGACAGTAGGGAAACCCGGGATGAAGCCGATACGGGGAAAACCCTTGTCACCCCCGCGAGGGCCGAGGGCGGGGTGGGGGTCGGTGCCCGCCGCCCCCACCGGCACCCGCGCCGATCGCGGCCGGAACGCCCCGGTCGCGCGGGCTCACGCCCGTCTCATGGCCCCGTCCGACGGGGCCGGATGCCGACCCGCCTGCCGGGAGCGCCGAGGCGGATGTACGTCTCCGCTCGGGCGGACCGGTGAGTGGTCGGAGGCGCCGGGCTTCCGGGACCTGCCTGCCGGGCGCCGCTCGGGCGGCCCTGCACGTGGTCGTAGGCGCCGGGCTTCTTGAACCTGCCCGCCGGGCGCAGCCCGGGGCCGGGGCTCCGTCCGCTCAGGTTCCGGCCGGGCGACGGCAAGGGGCCGGGCGGGTACGTGAGGGCGGCGGCGCCGGAAGGGCTGCGGTGAGCGGGGGTGGAGTCACGACGGAACCGCCCGTGCGGGCCACCCCGCGGCTCGCGCGGCCCAGCCCCCCAGCCGGGGCCGCGCGAGCCGGCCGCCGTGGCCGAGGGGCCACAGCGGTCAGGTGGGTCAGAGGGGGGTGCCCACGCCCGGAACGGTCCAGGCGGGGGCGACCCCGGTGAGCTGGCAGATCATGAGGTACAGCGGGATCGGCGGGGTGTACGGCGACGTCGTGTCCGGCCGGTGGATCAGCCGGGGCCGCCGGTCCGGGACGTACGCGTCCGCCGCGTAACAGGACGGCAGCGGCCAGCGCAGATCGGCGTCGGAACCGGCCGGGACGATCCACCACCACCAGTCCGTGTCGGCGAACACGCACCCGTTGCCGGGCAGCCGTGACATCAGCCGGAAGCCGTACCGCGCCGGTACCCCCACCGCGTCGCAGCCGAGCGCCGCCGGGAGCGACGGCGGCAGCGTCAACCGCACCTCGCCGTCGGGGTCGCTGTACCGGGCCGGCCTCGGTACCGTCCCCCGCTGGCCACGCGCCGCCAGCAGCGTGGCCATCGTCCTCAGCACGCCAGCTCCGCCCAGACGACGCGCCCCGCCCCGTGCCGCGCGTCATGCGCGCCCCACGCGCTGCTGACGGCGTCCACGAGCAGCAGTCCCCGGCCGCCCTCCTCCGGCGACACACGGCACAGCCGCGGCGCGGCGGCCGGGCACCCCTCGTCCTGGACGGAGACGCGCAATTGCTGACCGCAGTCCCGCAGTTCGCAGATCACCCGGCAGCTCGCCGTGTGCACCACGGCGTTGGTGACGAGCTCGGAGACCACCAGCGTCACGGCCTCGCACACCGTGCCGTCCACCTCCCAGAGCACCAGCCGTTCCTCGACGAGGTGTCTGGCTCTGGCGACCGATTCCGCGCGTGCGGGAAGTTCGAAGGAGAAGCGGCGGACATCGGCGGACATCGGGGGTCGTGGGGCCGTGAGCCGGGGGGTGAGCGCATTACCAGGAGCCACGACCGATTCCTAACGTGGGGGAGCGGCGCCGTACGTCGCCTCTCCCGTGGCAGAGCGCGGCAGCCGCGTGAACTGGTTCACCAACTGGTTCACCGGAATACTTTCCTCCCGACTCGGACACTTGGCAAGTGGCACTCTGAAAATTGCAGAGTGCGGTGTTCTCTGTGGTCGTCACATGGCACACTCATCGAAACAGCGCGTGGGGAGGTCTTAAGTGAGCGAGCCGCGGTCCGCCCCCACCGTGGGACAGGTCGTACTCGGCAAGCGTCTGCAGGATCTGCGAGAGCGGGCGGGACTGAAGCGGGAAGAGGCCGCCAAGGTGCTCCGCGTGGCCCCGGCCACGATCCGCAGGATGGAGACCGCGGAAGTCGCGCTGAAGATCCCCTACGTGCAACTGCTGCTCCAGGCCTACGGGGTGCCCGCCGACGAGGCGGACGGCTTCGTCAGGCTCGCCGAGGACGCCAACAAGCCCGGCTGGTGGCAGCGTTTCCACGACGTCCTGCCGGGCTGGTTCAGCATGTATGTCAGCCTGGAGGGCGCCGCGAGCATCATCCGGGCCTACGAACCGCAGTTCGTGCCCGGGCTCCTTCAGACGGAGGACTACGCCCGGGCCATCCTGCGCGGCGGCGCCGTCGGTCAGGTCGCGCACGACGCCATCGAA
Source organism: Streptomyces sp. NPDC041796 (assembly GCF_055590785.1). Lineage (NCBI taxonomy): Bacteria > Bacillati > Actinomycetota > Actinomycetes > Kitasatosporales > Streptomycetaceae > Streptomyces > Streptomyces sp. NPDC041796. The sequence continues at coordinate 178,742 of NZ_JBVJAH010000003.1, read as the reverse complement.
CGCCACGTCGCCCTCCGCATGGAGCGGCAGTCCCTGCTCACCCGCCCCGACGCGCCGAAGTTCTGGGTGATCATGGACGAGACGGTACTGCGCCGCCCCGTGGGCAGCGGGCCCGCCGTCATGCGGGCGCAGATCGACCGGCTGCTGGAGGCCTCCGAGCTGACGAACGTGACCCTTCAGGTCGCCGAGTTCGCCACCGGACACCACCCCGGCACCTACGGACCGTTCGTGCTGTTCCGCTTCGCCATGCCCGAACTGCCGGACATGGTCTACAGCGAGTACCTGACCGGCGCGGTCTATCTCGACGCGCGTCCCGAGGTGGCCTCGCACCTCGAGGTCATGGACCGCATGGCCGCACAGGCCGCCACCGCGCAACGTACGAAGGAAATCCTCAAGGATTTCCGCAAGGAGCTGTGAATGGATAGCGCGAAGCGCATATACAACGGCATGCCCGCCGCCGAGCTCGGGGCCGACGGTTGGCACAAGCCGTGGAGCGGCGGCAACGGCGGCAACTGCGTCGAGGCGATGAAGCTGGCCGACGGCCGGGTCGCGGTCCGCCAGTCCGCCGACCCCGAGGGCCCCGCGCTCATCTACAGCCACAAGGAGATCGCCGCGTTCATCCAGGGTGCCAAGTCGGGCAAGGCCGACTTCCTGCTGACCTGAGTGCGTGCCGTCGGCCGGTCGGCCGACGGCACGCGGGCCGTGACCGCCCCTACCGCTTGGGCACCAGCGTCACGAGGAACCTCTTCGCGGGGCCGGTGTTCCCGGCCGAGTCGATCGTCCGGTACTCCACGGTGTGCGTGCCGTACTCCGGTGTCGCGTCGTCCCACGGCACCACGCGCGGGGTGCCGAGCTTCCCGTACACCAGACCGTCGATCTCCGTGCCGCCCGGAGTGAACCGGAACGGCGCGTCCGCGTCCGTCGGCCAGCCGTAGTAGGTGTACCAGCCGTCGCCGTTCACCCGGAACTGGCTGACCACGTACCCGTCCTGGTCGTCCCGCGCGGTCAGCCGCATCGTGAACGCGCCGTCGTACACGTACTCCACCGGCCGCCCCGGACGGTGGACCGTGCGCAGCGGCTTCGACAGCTCGTACGAGGCGGAGGCGGCCGTCGCGTCGACCGTCCAGCGCAGCTCGCGGTCCGTGCCCGCGATCCGGGCGGTGAGGGTGTGCGGGGTGCCGGGGCGCAGCCGCAGCGCCGACAGGTCGAGGTCGCGGTCGTTGCCCGGGTTCGCCACCGGCCGGCCGTCCAGGCGCCACTGGACGGCGAGCGTCCGGTCGGCGGGGTGCGTGGTGTCGGCGTACACCACCGACCGGGCCCCGACGGGCGCGTCGGTGGCCGTGTGCCCGGTGAACTCCGGTGCCACGTGGCCCGGTTCCGTCACCAGCGACGTGTCCACCGTCCACGTCACCGTACGGGTCAGCGCCGCGGAGCCGCGCACCGCCGGGTCACGGACGAACGGTGTCGGATCGGTGACCGTCGCGGTCAGGGTGTGCCTGCCGGGCGGCACGTCCAGCAGCCGCATGTCGATCGTCCGGGCTCCGGCCGCCGACCGCACGGGACGGCCGTCCAGCCGCCAGGTCACGTCCAGTTCACCGCCCAGCGGATGGAGGGTGTCCACCCACACCGTCCGGTCGGCTCCGATCGGCGCGGTGTTCGGCGTGTGGCCCTGGATCAGGTTCACCTTGGAGGAGATCGCCCGCACCATCACCTCGCGGCCCACCTGGTCGAAGGCGTAGCCGAGGGTCTTCATGAGGGAGTGCCGACTGGGCCGGTGCACCCCCTTGGTGCTGTAGAGCCCGCCCTCGTACCGTCCGATGACGCCGCCGGACTCGCTCTCCTCGCCGAGCCACCGCCACCACTTGGCCCGCTGGTCCCTCATCTGCCGCTCGGTGAGCACGGTGTGGTGCGCGGACGACGGTTCGCCGCCCTCGTAGGTGCCGCCGGGGACGCCGCGCCCGTAATAGTCGTACTCGTCCTGGAGCCCGCCCAGCGAGTGGCCGATCTCGTGCGGCGTGATCAGGGAGGACAGGGCGTTGCCCCCGGAGGCGGTGGCGTACGTTCCGCCCGCGCCGCCGTAGGTGTCGCTGTTGGCGAGGGCGACGATCTGCCGGTTGGCGCTCGTCGAGCCGGGTACGAGGCCGGCGAGCGCGTTCGCCGCGCCGCTGTCCACGGTCAGCAGTCGCTGCACGCTCGCCGCGTCGCAACCGCCCCAGAAGCCCATCCCGAGCGGGGTGTCCCTGCGGGGTGCGTCCAGCGCCGGATCGCAGTCCACGCCGGACTCGGGGGAGGGCACCTCCACCGCCCAGACGTTGATGTAGGAGCGGTAGGAGGCGAACGGTTCGATGCTCCACAGCACGTTGAGGTGCTTGTCGACGTCCGCCCGGAACTCGGGGAGCTGTTCGGCGGTGTAGCCGTCCCCGAGCAGGATCAGGTTGAACCGCTTGTCGGCGGGGCCGGTGGTCTGTACGGGGACGACGGTGGCGGACTCGGTGACCGGTGGGCGTTCCCCGGCGGTGGCCGGTCCGGAGCCCACCAGGGCGGTGGTGAGGAGGGAGGCCGCGCCGATCAGCGCGGCGGCTCGTCCAAGGCGTTGGGCAACCATGGGGCCGGAGCGTACGGTGCGGTCAACGCGCCGTAAAGACACCGCTGTTGGCCACCGTTACACCAGATGGCCGAGCCCCGGGTGCTCGTTCGCGTACGCGTCCAGGAGCCGCCGGGCCACCGACACCGAGTCGACCAGCGGGTGCAGGGCGAAGGCCTTCACGGCCGCCTCGCGGGACCCGCTCTCCGCCGCCTCCAGCACCTCGCGCTCGACCGCCTTGACGGCCGTCACCAGCCCCACCGCGTGGTACGGGAGCGGCGACACCGCCACCGGATGGGCGCCGTTGGCGTCGACGAAGCAGGGCACCTCGATCACTGCGTCCGCGTCCAGCACCGACAGGGTGGTGCGGTTGCGGACGTTCAGGATGAGCGTGGTGCGCTCGTCGCGGGCGATGGCCCGCATCAGCGCCAGGGCGACCTTCTCGTAGCCGCCCGACTCCAGGTCCTGCTCGGCCCGGTCACCGACGCCGGCCGCCTCCCGGTTGGCCGCCATGTAGGTGGCCTCGCGCTCGGCGAGGGTGGCGTACCAGGTGTCGAGGGAGGGTGAGCCGTAGAAGGCGGCCTGCTGCTCGCGCAGGTACGCCCCGCGGGTCCGCTCGGCCTCCTGGTAGGCCCGTACCGCCTCCCGGTTGAAGTAGTAGTAGTGCAGGTACTCGTTGGGGATCGCGCCCAGGGAGCGCAGCCACTCCGCGCCGAACAGCTTGCCCTCCTCGAAGGACCCCAGCGCCTCCGTGTCCGCCAGCAGCCGGGGCAGCTCGTCCCGCCCCGCGACCCGCACGCCGCGCAGCCAGCCCAGGTGGTTCAGGCCCACGTAGTCGAACCACGCCTCGTCCGGGTCGGCGCCCAGCAGCCGCGCCACCCGCCGCCCCAGGCCCACGGGAGAGTCGCAGATGCCGATCACCCGGTCGCCCAGGACCCGCGACATGGCCTCGGTCACGAGCCCGGCCGGGTTGGTGAAGTTGATGACCCAGGCGTCGGGGGCGACCGCGGCGATCCGGCGGGCGATCGACACCGCGACCGGCACCGTGCGCAGCCCGTACGCGATGCCGCCCGCGCCCACCGTCTCCTGCCCCAGCACTCCCTCCGCCAGCGCCACCCGTTCGTCCGCCGCGCGCCCGGCCAGGCCCCCGACGCGGATCGCCGAGAACACGAAGTCGGCACCGCGCAGGGCCTCGTCGAGGTCGGTGGTCGCCGTGACCTCCGGCGCGTCCGGTACGTCCCGGGCCTGTTCGGCCAGCACCCCGCCGATCGCCCGGAGCCGGTCCCCGTCCACGTCGTGCAGGGTCACCCGGGTGACCCGGCCCTCCGCGCGGTCGCCCAGCAGCGCCCGGTACACCAGCGGCACCCGGAACCCGCCGCCGCCCAGAATCGTCAGCCTCATGGCCGTCACGCTACTCGGCCGCGCGGGCGTGCCGGGGGACGGTTGACCATGACGGGGCCATGCGAGACGATACGTATCGTCTAAGTTGTCGTCCGAGGGAGACCCCATGCCCCAGCCACACGTCCAGTACGTGGAGACCGCCCCCGGTGTGCGCCTGTGGACCGAGCGCCGGGGCGACCCGGACGCTCCCGCCCTGCTCCTGGTCATGGGCGCCCAGGCGTCCGGCCTCGGCTGGCCCGATGAGCTGTGCGACGCGCTCGCCCGCCACCACCACGTCATCCGCTACGACCACCGCGACACGGGCCGCTCGACCTGGTCGTACGAGAAGGCGCCCTACCGGCTCACGGACCTCGCCGACGACGTGATCGCGGTGCTCGACGGGCTCGGGATCGACCGCGCCCACCTCGTCGGCATGTCCCTGGGCGGCACGCTCGCCCAGCTCGTCCTCTGCGACCACCCCGACCGGGTGCTCAGCGCCACCCTGTTCGGCACGCACGCGCTCAGCACGGCGCCGCTCGTCCACGCCGACGGCACCCGTACCGCCGTGGAGGACCTGCCCGGCATCGACCCGAGGATCCTCGCCGAGTGGGCCCGGCCGGTCGAGGACCACGGCCTCGAAGCCGAACTCGACCGCCGGGTGCGGCACTGGCGCCTACTGGGCGGCGAGGCAATACCGTTCGACCCCGCGTACTTCCGCGAGCTGGAACGACGGGTCGTCGCGCACACCGGACGGTACGACTCCTCCGGCGCCCACGCCCGCGCCGACCAGACGGGAATGGAGCGGACGCACGCCCTCGCGGCAACCCGCGTCCCGGTGCTCGTCGTCTCCGCGCCCGCCGACCCCCTGGCCCCGCCGCCCCACCCCCAGCACCTGGCGCAGGTCACCGGCGGGGGCGCCGCACTCGTCGAGATCCCGGGGATGGGGCACGCGCTGCCGCGTCAGGTCCTCGCCCCGCTCGCCGAGGCGGTCCTGGGGCACACCGGGGGCGCCTGACCACCCCTCAGCCGAGATCCAGAGCGTTGCGCAGCCCCAGCCGGTAGCGAGTGCGGTCGTGCCGCTTCAGCGCCTCGATCTCCGGCGCGCGGAACAGGGGCTTCACGGTGCACCGCGCCGCGTCCGAACCGGCGCGGTCCAGCAGGGCGTTGACCGCCTGGCGGGCGGCGGCGTTCGCGCCCTCCATCGTCGCGAGGTCGATGTCGACCGACACGTAGTCACCCGCCAGGAAGAAGTTGGGGATCGCCGTGGCCGCCGAGGGGCGGTGGTGGAACGTGCCGACCGGGTGGATCAGCAGCTCGTCCTCGTTGGTGGGGTTCGGCGTGCCGAGCCCGTCCACCCCGGGGTCCAGGAACCAGGAGTGCAGGGCGCCGTCCTTGAGCACCGTACGGCCGGTGTCGTTGAGCGCCGCCTTGAGCTGCGCCCACACCTCGCGGGCCACCTGCTCGCGCGTGCACTGCTTCGCGGTCTTTCCGTACAGGATCCCCGGCTTGTCCCACTCGGAGATGTCCACGGACAGGCAGTCCACGGCCACCCCGTCACCGTAGTCCGCGGGGAAGTCCCGCTCCCGCCAGTGCTCGGCCTGGGCGATCGCCGTCAACGACCAAGGGGAGTCGATGCAGTTGACGTGCCCGTGCACCATGGGCGGGCGCTCGGTGAGATAGAACTGGATACCCGTCATCCAGTCCGTCTGGAGCCTGTCGCACCGCGCCAGCTGCGGATCCGCCGCCCGCAGCGCCGAACCCCAGGTGCGCCGCGCGTGCTCGACCGGCAACGCGCAGACGTAGTGGTCGGCGGTGATCGTGGTACGTACGCCGTCGGGGCTCTGGACCAGCGCGCCGGTGACACGGCCGTCGCCGTACAGCATCTCGCGCAGGGTCCAGCCGATCCGGAACTCGACGCCCAGGGAACGCAGATGGGCCTCCCACGGGTCGATCCACGCCTCGTTGGTCGGCGCGTTGAGGATCCGGTCCGGCGGGCCGTCCGCACCGCGGCCGAGGGCGTTGAAGACGAACGCCTCGCCGAGCGTACCGACCGTGCGGGTGCTGGCCTCCTCGGCCTTGGTCGCCACGATGTTGCGGGTGACGCCGATCGCGAGGATCCGCTGGTACGTCTCCGACATCCGCGCCGCGCGGGTGAAGTCCCACCATGGCGTGCGCTCCCACACCGTGTCGCGCCGCTCGTCGCAGCTGGTCAGGAAGACGAGCGCGCGGTTGACGAAGTACGCGGCCTCGTGGAGGGGCAGTCCGGTGGCCGTTTCGACGAGCGCGGTCAGCGCGCGGCGGATCTCGTCGAGCGTGAGCCGCTCCGGCTGGTGGCCGGGCCAGGGGATGGGCATCCGCAGGTCCTCGCGGCCGGTGCGGGCGAACATCATCTCGCCCGGTGCCACCAGGTTGTCGAAGACGCCGCGCGCGTTGCCGGGGAAGGGGATGCGCCGCATCGTGTCGGGGAGGTTGTGGTAAATGCCCGGGATGAACCGGAAGCCGTGCTCGGCGGGCAGCGGTCTGCGCCCGCCCCTGGCACTGCCGGGCACGTCCATGCTGCGGGCCTTGCCGCCGAGCGCCCGCCGCTCGTAGACCGTGACGGCGAACCCCCGCTCGGCCAGCTCGTGCGCGGCGGTGAGCCCGGCGACCCCGCCGCCCAGCACCGCCACGGAGGGCCGCGCGGCCGTGGCCGTGGCCGCTGTGGCCGAAGGGGCCGGCAGGGCGCCCACCCCGACGGCTCCGGTGACGGCGGTGGCGCCCGCCATGAAGGTGCGTCGCGTCGTACCCGTACGGTGCATGCCCACCCACCCCTTACCCGCGGTAACTGTCACGTCGGTCGCAGGAGCATAGGGCCGCCCCGGCGGGCCCCGGAACCACCGCGCGTCCCCCTTGGCGCAACAGCCGCCACAATGGCCGGTTCACAGCGGGTCGGATCAGAAGCGCGTCGGCGGAGCCCCCAGCCAGGAGGCGACCGCCCCGGCGATCGGCTGGCCGGTCTGCAGCTCGACGAAGCCGAACTGGCCGCCCTGGTTGCACTCCAGGAACCACCACAGGCCCTCGTCGTCCTCGGCGAAGTCGAACGCGGCGTACGCCAGGCCGGCCAGGTCCATGTACTCGCGGACCGACCGGACGATCCGGTCCGGCACCTCCACCGGCTCCCAGGAGTGCCCGGTGTCGCCGTAGCGCCCGTCGACCTGCCCCTCGTCGGCGACCTTGCGGGCGGCGAACAACCGCAGGCCGACACACGTCAGCCGGACGTCGGCGCGCTTGGCGACGTAACCCTGGAACAGCGTCGGCCCGGCCGCGACCCCCGCGAAGTCTGCGCCCGGCTCCACCAGCGCGGTGGGCAGCGCCACGGGTGGCTCGGTGCGCGGCGGCCCCGACAGGGACTTCACCACGACCCGCTCGTACCGCGCGGCGAACTCCTCGGCCACCCGCGGGAACGTGGTGATGAGGGTGGGCGGCACGGCGAAGCCACTGTGGTGCGCGACACGCAACTGCCAGGGCTTGTACCGGGCCTGCGCCGCCTGCCGCGGGTGGTTCATCCAGCGCGCCGTGGTCGAGTACAGCATCCCGTACAGCGCCTGCCCCGTCTCGGCGCCCAGCCACGCCGACGTCCCGGTCGCGTGCGCCGCCGGCTCTCCCGGCCTGCGCACCCAGACGGAGCGCAGGGCCCGGGAGCTGACCATGCGCCCCTGCGTCGAGAGGTAGCAGTGGAAGTCCCCGTGGACGTACTCGGCCGACAGGTCGACGCCACCGGGCAGATCGGCGGGATCCAGCCGTACGAGCGGCACACCCCGCTCGTGCAGCTCGGCCACCACCATGTCCGCCGTGACGTCCTGAGGGCTCGTCAGGATCAGTACGGTCATCAGCGCGTGCCGACCGGGTCGCTCAGTCGTCGAAGTGCGTCTGGGAGCCGGCGGTGGACGTGGTCGTACCGGCGGCCAGGAGCAACGCCCGGTCCCTGATCGCCGGACGCCCGTCCGACAGGACGTTCAGCTGGAGCGCCGGGTCGTACGTGTAGAGAGCGGTGACGTCCTCCGAAGCCTTCTGCGGACGCGCGTAGCTGCACGCGAACGGCTGCATGATCCCCTCCATCACTCGTCAACTTCGGTACATGTGACGGTACGCGGGCGAATGTGTAGGGATCTCACTACTCTCCGCTGCAATACGGGCACCGGATCGTCCACCGGCCGGCGACCGGCAGAATGGGGGCATGCCCCGACGCACCCCCGCCCGCCGCGCCACCCCCCGTCCGACCTCCCGTAACGCCCGGTCCGCCACCCGCCCCGAGACCGCCCCCGCGGTCCGGGGCGACGCCCCCTGCCCGTGCGGTCTGCCCGCCGCCTACACGGCCTGTTGTGGCCGGTTTCACACGGCGGAAGCCGTCGCTCCGACCGCCGAGGCGCTGATGCGTTCCCGCTACAGCGCCTTCGTCGTCCGCGACGAGCCCTACCTGCTGCGCACCTGGGCAACGGCCACCCGCCCGAGGAGCGTCGACTTCGACCCGGCCATGCGCTGGACCGGCCTGGAGATCGTCGACACCACCGACGGCACCCTGTTCCACACCACCGGCACGGTCACCTTCGTCGCCCGCTACACCCACCGGGGCGAGCCGGGCGAGCTGCGCGAACGAAGCCGCTTCGAGAAGGCCGACGGCGCCTGGGTCTACGTCGACGGGACCTTCACCGACTGAAGCGCCACGGAGCCCTCGGCGGTGCGCGTGACGGGGGTTTCGCGGGGCAGGTCGGGGGTCTCACCGGTGAGGTGCGGGGGGCCTTCCGCGGCGCGCGTGCCGGAGGCTTCACCGGTCACGTGTGGGGGGCTGCACCGGGGCGCGGGGCGGGGGTCTCACCGGTGAGGTGCGGGGGCCTTTCAGCGGTGCGCGCGGCGGGGGTTTCGCGGGGGCTGCACGGGGCGCGTGCCGGAGACCTTCACCGGCTCGCCCGCTGAGCGGCCTTCCCCCGATCGGTGTCAGGCGCGAGCCGGCATCGCCGCCGCGAGGTCCTCCGCCAGCAGCCGCTTCGCGATCGCGTCCACCGCCGCCCGCAACTCCGGACCGCTCGGACGGCCGGTCTCCCGCTCGACCTGCCCGGCCAGCCATTCCCCCCACGCGTCGCTGATCACCCGCGCCTCGCGCGCCCCGGCCTCGGTGTGCGAGAACAGAGGCCCGTGCCGCGTCAGGTACCCCTCCTCCACCATCCGGTCGAACACCGGCACCAGCACCTCCGGCGGCAACCGGCGCCGCGCCGCGATCAGCCCCAGACTCGCGTGCCCGACCAGCCGCGTCATCAGCTCCACCTGCATCACCGCCCACGCCCCCGCCGGGTCCAGCCGCGTGTCGGACGCCGCCACCACCCGCCGCACGGTGTTCAGGTCCGTCCGGCGCAGCAGCTTGCCCACCGACAGTTCCAGCAGCTTCGCCGAGTCGGCGGTCGCGACCGGCGAGGAGAAACCCTCGCCCATGTCGGGGGCCGTCGCCCGGGCCGTGTCGCGCAGCTTCACCTGCTTCAGGAACAGCGCCACCACGAACCCCGCGGCCGCCACCGGCACCGTCCACAGGAACACCGTGTGCAGCGTGTCCGCGTACGCCTCGATGATCGGCGCGGCCTGGTCCGCGGGCAGCGCGTGCACCCCTGCCGGGCTCTGCGCCGCCCGCGCCAGCACCGACGCGTCCGGCGCCCCGGGGACCGCCGCCGCCCTGGCGACGCCCTCCTGAAGATTGGGTCCCAGCGCGTTGGCGTAGATCGTGCCGAACACCGCCGTCCCGAAGGACATGCCCAGCGTGCGGAAGAAGGTCACGCCCGACGTGGCCGTGCCCAGGTCGGCGTAGTCCACCGTGTTCTGCACGGCGATGGTCAGCACCTGCATGCACAGGCCGATCCCGATGCCGAGGACGAACATGTACAGGGACTCCAGCCGGCTGCTCGTCCCCCGCCCCATCAGGGACAGCAGGTAGAGCCCGACGCACATCACCAGCGACCCCACGACCGGGAAGATCCGGTAGCGGCCGGTCTTGCTGACGACGTTGCCGCTGAAGACCGAGGCGATCAGCAGACCGACGACCATGGGCAGCGTCCGGACGCCGGACACGGTCGCCGAGTCGCCGTCGACGTACTGGAGGTACGAGGGCAGGAAGATCATCGCGCCCAGCATCGCGAAACCCACGATGAAGCTGAGCACCGAGCACACCGTGAACACCGGATTGCCGAACAGCCGCATCGGCAGCATCGGGTCCACCGCCCGCAGTTCCGCCACACAGAACAGCGCGAGCGCGGCCACCCCGCCGGCGAAGAGCCCGATGATGACCGGTGAGCCCCATGCGTACTCGTTGCCGCCCCAGCTCGTCGCCAGGATCAGCGCGCTGGCGCCGACCGCGACCAGGGCGATGCCGGGGTAGTCGATGACGGGCTTGGCCGGCGGCCTGACGACCGGGATGGTACGGGCCGCGGCGACGACCACCACGACGGCGATGGGGACGTTGACGTAGAAGGCCCACCGCCAGGACGCGTGATCGGTGAACAGCCCGCCCAGCAGTGGGCCGATCACCGTCGACACACCGAAGACGGCTCCGATCGCGCCCTGGTACTTGCCCCGTTCGCGCAGCGGGATGACGTCCGCGATCAGTGCCATCGCGGTCACCATCAGCCCGCCCGCGCCGATGCCCTGCAACCCCCGCCACACGATGAGCAGCATCATGTTGGTCGCCAGCCCGCACAGGAACGACCCGGTGATGAAGACGACCGCCGAGACCTGGAAGACCACCTTCCGGCCGAAGAGGTCACCGAACTTGCCGACCAGCACGGTGGCGACCGTCTCCGCCAGCAAGTAGGACGTGACCACCCACGACATGTGGGCGGCGCCACCCAGTTCCGCGACGATCGTCGGCAGGGCCGTCCCGACGATCGTCTGGTCCAGGGCCGCCAGCAGCACACCCAGCATGATCGTCACGAAGACGATGTTCCGCTGCCGCGCGTCGAGCACCGGCGGTGCCACCGGAACCTGCTGCGTGGTCGTCGTCACGCTTGCACCCTCACACCGGCGGCCCGCACCCGCATGCGGACCCGGTCCGGACCGGTGACCGGGGCGTCAGAGCTCGATCTGGTACCGGATGAAACCGCGGTTCTCGGCCACCTTGTCGTACAGGCGCCGGGCCGTCGCGTTCGACTCGTGGGTGTTCCAGTACACGCGCACGCAGCCCCGCTCGCGGGCCCACTCCGTCACCGCGGCGATCAGTTCCCGGGCGACGCCCCGGCCGCGCACGTCGGACGCGGTGAACAGGTCCTGGAGGTAGCACACGTCCGGCCCGGAGGTGTTGGCGTGCACGAAGAAGTGCGTGATCCCCACGAGCCGGCCGTCCAGCCTCGCCACGAGCGCGTGCATCCGGGTGTCCTCCTGGAACGCGCGCCAGGACCGCTCGTACATCTCGGGCGGCTCGACCCTCCCGTAGAAGTCGATGTACGCGCGGAAGAGCGCCTCCCAGGCGTCCCGGTCGGACGGCGTCGGCCTGTCGACTGTGATCATGGGGCTACGATCGCACGGACGGCCGAAGGCCCGCCGCCCGGGTCGGCGCGGTCAGCGCCACGCCGCTCTGCTTCGGTCCCCTGGCGGCGCCCGCCGGGGCCGGCCACGCCGTTCCGCTTCGGCGCGGTCAGCGCCACGCCGCGCCCGGGCGCAGCAGCAGGCCCGGGTTGTACGCGCCGAGGACCTTGTTCGCCCTGGCCAGCGCCGCCAGGGCGTGCTCGCGGTCCGCCTGGTCCTCGGTGCACAGCGGTGCGCGGAACCGGTACACCTCGCGCGCCGCGCACTCGGCGTCGACCTCGGCCTGAAGGATGCCGATCGGCATGCACGACCCGATGAGGGCGGCGACCCGGTCGGGGATCGGGACGGGGACGAGGGGCGACGCGGTCACGTGGAGTCCTTCACTGCTTGAGCCTGCTTGTGGCAGCTGTCAGTTTGCTGTGCTCCCTCCATGGGTACAGCATCAGGTTCGCGTTTTCCCCAAGGGTTTGTATCTGTGCTGCAACCGTTTGCTCCGGCGACCATGATTTTCTGTTACGGGGCCGGTGCCGTACGGGCTTCAGCCGCCGGTGCGCCGGCCCCGGGTCTCGGCGGCGCGCAAGTGCAGCGCCCGCAGCACCGCCTCGGTCGCGAACCGGGACCGCGGGTCGGCGAGCCGGCCTCCGAACCGCGCTTCCAGGTTGCGCATCCGGTAGCGCACGGTCTGGGGGTGGACGTCGAGTAGTTCACCCATCTGGGCGGCGGTGCCGCGGGTGTCCAGCCAGGTGCGCAAGGTCTCGATGAGCCGGTCGCGGCGGGTGGGCGTGAGCCCCGCGAGCGGCGCGAGTTCACGCTCGGCGAGCTGGTCCACCAGGGCGGGGTCGGCCAGGAGCCACAGGGTGATCAGATGGTCGGCGCAGAAGGTGAGCGGGGCGTCCTCGACGACGCCGGTGTCGATCAGTTCCAGCACGCGGCGGGCCCAGCGGAGCGAGTCGGCGGCGGACGCGGTGGGGACGGTGAGGCCGACGGCGGCCCGGGTCGAGGGGAACGCCGCCTCCAGCGCGCGTCTTCGCCCGTCGTCCGGCGGTCCGGGGAGGAGTAGCAGTGGCTGAGGTTCACTCAGGTCGACCAGGACATCGTTGTCGAGTTTCCCGGACGGGGAGAGCCGGGCGGGGGAGCGCAGGGCGACCGGAGTGACCCGGTCGGGCAGCGGCCAGCCGGTCTGCTCGGCCAACTCCACGACGGCGGTACGCGGTACGGGCGGCCCTGCGAGAAGGAGACGCAGCAGCCGCCTGCGTAACGCCTCGGTCTCTTCGACGGTCTCCGCCCGCACTTGGAGGTAGCCCTCGCGGGAGAGGGCCTCCAGCTCGTCCACGTAGGCGAACAGCGCGTCGGCGAAGCTGAGCATCAGGGTGGGGGAGAGGTGGTATCGCCGGCCGACCTTCTTGGCGCGCCGCAGCGCGACCCGCGCGCCCAGGCGGTAGGCGCCTTGCAGGTTCTCCAGGCTGCGCCCCTCGTACGCCTCGAACCGGCCGAACCGGCGGCACATCTCGTCGCGCAGGGTCGTGGGCGCCGTCGGGGAGGCGACCTGGTCGACGAAGGCGGAGATGTTCTGCTCGACGCCGAGGCGGATCGCCTGGCCGTAAGGACCGTTGAGGAGCCGGGCGTATTCGGGGTAGGCCCGAGTGACCTCGATGCCTATCTCCTTGATGAGGCTCGGCAGTTCCGGCCGGATGATGGCGGCGAACTCCTGGGGCAGCGGCCCCAGTGGCTCGCCCGCGTCCGACGGCTGGGTGGTGGTTCGGGGCATGGCGGACGGCCCCTCCTTCTCCGGCGTGCCGGTGGGGGGAGGTGGGGTGCGGGGCGCGTGGGGGGAAGCGCTCCCACGCGGACGGGGGTGACACTTCGTGGGGAGCCGAACATAGACCAGGAGCCGCCGGACGCGCATGAGTTCGGACCAAGGCGGACGGTGCGGCGCCCGGATCTGGCCGAAGCCCGACCGTCACCGCCGCCCGAGGGGAGCCGAGCTGCGGACGACGGGTCGGGAGTGCTCACTTCCGCATAAGAAAGCCCGGCGATCTGTTGCCCGGGCGACAAGAAAATACCCATCGGTAAGAGCGTCGGGCAAAACTTACGGTCGAGTATTGCGCGGCCGGTTACTCGCTCGTAGCGTCGATCGCGCAAGGTGCTCGACCTGGTGGCCTCCCGAATTTGGCCCCGCGTTCCGTGAAGTGAGCCGCCACCGCTGTTCCCCGGCGCGTACGAGCCGCATACGCGCCGGCGGAGAGCGGTCATCAGGTACGCCCCATCCCCTCAGGAGGGAAAAGCCCGTGCGACGCATTACCAGAATCTCCGCCTTTTCCGCCGCCGCATTACTGGCCGCCGCCGGAATGTCCGCGACGACCGCCTCGGCCGCCCCCCAGGCCCAGTGGACCGTCACCAACCCGGCCGCCAACGACGCCTTCAGCGCCACGAACGTCGCGGCAGTCAACGCCGTCCTCACCAATGTGACCACCGGCGCCACCATCACCTGCGCCGTCTACGGCGCGAGCGGGACGGCCGTGGACGGCGTGTACGACAGTGGCGCGGGACTGGCCACCATCGGCAGCGCCACCTTCGGCACCTCCACCACCAAGTGCAACGGCCCGCTGGGGTCCAAGTGGGTCTCGCAGTCCGTCCAGCCCATGAAACTCAACGGGGCGACCTACAGCGCCGGCGTCACCAAGGGCTCGCTGACCGGCGTCAAGGTGACCCTCACCGGCACCAGTGTGCTCGGCACCTGCAACGCGACGATCGAAGGGTCGGCCAACACCGGCAGCTACACCAACGGCACCGGTGTCCTGGAGATCGTGCCCGACACGACACCCGCGCTGACCGTCACCAGCGCGTCCGGCTCGTGCGCCGGGCTGATCAAGGCAGGGGACAAGGCCAAGTTCGGCGCCAAGTACCAGGTCTCGCCGGTCATCACGGTCACCAGCCCGTAACCACGGCGCGGGCGATCCCTGCCGAGTCGTGCGGTCGGCGTGCACCCGGCCGCACGGACTCACGAGGGAAAAGGCCCATGCGGACGGACGGCAGCGGGCGATGGGGGTTGACCGATGGGCAGCAGCACGAGCGGTGGCCGCCGGCGGCGGCGGACCTGGCCACGCACCGCGTCCGTGGGCGCCGCCGTCCTGGTGGCGGGACTCGTACCCGGAACCGGGACCGGGGTCGCCGTGGACGAGGGCGTGCGGAACGCCGAGGCCGACTTCGGCTACCGGTGCGGCCTGCCGGGCGGGCAACACCGTGCGGAGGTACGGGTCTCGGCCACCTTGCCGCGGCAGGTCGCGGCCGGCCGGCCGGTGCGGCCCTCGGACGTACGGGTCGCGGTACGCCTGCCCGCGGAGGCGGTGGCGGAACTGACCGCACTCGGCGCGGTGGCGGCGAGCGGGGCGGTGCGTCTCACCGGGCGGGTGGCGCAGGGCGACGACACCGCCGACCTGCCATGGACGCAGCTGACCGCCCCGGACGGGGACCTTCCCGCCACGGGGCCGTACGCGGTCGAGGCCGCGGGCGCCGTGCCGACGGTGACGGCCTCCTCCGGGGGCGACCTCTCCTTCTCCACGGGGCCCGTCACGCTGGACCTGCTCCTGCGCAGGGGCGACGACACCCCGACGACGCCGCCCGGCCTCTCCGTCACCTGCGAGCCCGAACCGGACCAGGACCTGACCATCGGGCGGGTCGCGGTCCTCCCCGCGCCCGGCACCGGTGCCCGGCCCCCGGTCGTGCACGAGCCGCCCCCACCCGGTCAGGGTGACGCGGAGGACGGACCGGTGCCGGCCCCGCCGGGCAGCGCCGCCGGGAGCGGAACGGGCCACGAAACCGCCCCGCCCGACGAGTGCGTGGAGGCCCCGCCCGTGACGCAGGAACCCGTACCGAGCCACGGTTACATCGCCGGTTACGCCAACGTCCTCAAACTGGGCTCGGCCGTGTTCATCAAGGAGCCCGGTCTGATGAAGGTGAACATGGCCAAGGCCACCCAGACCTATCAGTGCCCCCGCGACGACGGGCTCGTCTTCACCATGTACAGCGACGCCACGTTCGACCACCGCGGAAAGCCCCAATTGCCGCCCGCCCGGTCGACGTTCCTCACCTTCGGCTTCATGCCGACGACCGCCACCGCGGAATTCACCCTGGACGCGCCGATGGAGATCGCCACCGGTAGCCATTTCTCACCCGACGGGCAGTTCTCCGAGGTGACGAGGGCGACCGCGAAGCTGTGGGTGCGGCTCCACGACGTCGAGGTGAACGGCACCCCGCTCGACGTCGGCCCCGCGTGCCGCACCGCCCGGCCCATGGAACTGGTTCTGACGGGCCGTGGCTCGTACGACGCCGAGGGCAGGCCGCACGGCTACACGGTGGTCACCGGCGGCCCGCTGACCGGCACCGCAACCATCCCGGAGTTCAGCGGCTGTGGCGTCACGGAGGACCTCGACCGGCTGTTCACGGCGTCCCTGTCGGGAGGCGGCAACCACACGAAGATGACCCAGGGCGTGCTGTGCTCCCCGGGCCAGCCGGAGCACTGCCCGAACCCGCCCAAGCCGAAGCCCGAACGGTGAACCGATCGGTGCGCGGAACGGTGCGCGGAACGGTGCGCGGCACGGTGAACCGAGCGGCCGCCGGTGCGCACCGGGCGACAAAGAAACCGGATCGGTTTGTCATGCGGTGACAAAGAGATCCTTCCCTCGGAAGACGTCCTGCGCGGCGCTTGTCGAAGACCTCCGAGTGACCGTAACGTGCGCCCCCCGACGCACTTTTGTCACTTCCTCAGCACGTCAGCGAGAGCGCGACCTGGGAGTTGTGGTGGGAACAGAAGTGGTCGTCGAAGGACTCACCAAATCCTTCGGCCCGCAGAACATCTGGCAGGACGTCACCCTCACCCTGCCCGCCGGCGAGGTCAGTGTGATGCTCGGCCCTTCGGGCACCGGGAAAACCGTATTCCTGAAATCCGTCATCGGGCTGCTGAAACCGGAACGGGGACGCGTCCTCATCAATGGTGTCGACATGGTGAACAGCCCCGAACGCGACATCTACGAGACGCGGAAGCTGTTCGGCCTGATGTTCCAGGACGGGGCACTCTTCGGATCCATGTCGCTGTTCGACAACATCGCCTTTCCGCTGCGCGAGCACACCCGCAAGAAGGAGTCGGAGATCCGCCGCATCGTGATGGAGCGGATGGAGATGGTCGGACTCGTCGGCGCCGAGGGGAAACTGCCCGGCGAGATATCCGGCGGAATGCGCAAACGCGCCGGACTCGCCCGCGCCCTGGTCCTCGACCCGCAGATCATCCTCTGCGACGAACCCGATTCGGGCCTGGACCCGGTCCGCACCGCCTACCTTTCGCAGCTCCTGATCGACCTCAACGCCCAGATCGACGCCACGATGCTGATCGTCACCCACAATCTCGACATCGCGGCCACCGTTCCGGACAACATGGGAATGCTGTTCCGGCGCAATCTCGTCACCTTCGGGCCGCGCGAAGTCCTGCTCACGAGCGACGAGCCCGTCGTGGCTCAATTCCTCAGCGGCCGCCGCGAAGGGCCCATCGGCATGTCGGAGGAGAAGGACGCCGCGACACTGGCGCGTGAGCAACGCACACCCACGGCGTACGCGCCACGCACGCTCGCCCCCCAACTCGAGCCCTCACCCGGCATGCCGCCCCGCGCCGCCGTCCTGCGCCGCCGGGAACGGGTCCTCGCCATGCTGCCGCGCCTGCCGGAGGCCGCCAGAACGGCGATCCTCCGCAGCTACGCCCCCGCCGGCACGGTCGGCGGTGCCGCCTCATGACCCCCGACCGCCCGGAGGTCTCCACCCGTGGGGAGGCTCTCACCGGCCCGGGGGCCCCGACCCGTGGGGAGGCTCCCACCGGCCCGGAGGGCTGCAGCACCCGTGCAGAGACTCTCACCGACCCGGAGGGCTCCACCCGGGCGGAGGCCCCCGCCCGCCCGGAGGCCCCCACCCGCCCCGAGGTCCGCGCCGGGCGGCGGGGCGGGGCCCGGAGCGCCGCATACGGGCCGCCGCCCGCGCGGGTGCTCGCGCCGCTGCGCGAGACCGGGCGGCTGTTCGCCCTCGCCGTCACCGTCGCGCGGGACATCTTCCGCCGGCCGTTCCAACTCCGCGAACTCGTCGAGCAGTTCTGGTTCGTCGCGAGCGTCACGATCCTGCCCGCCGCCCTGGTGTCCATCCCGTTCGGCGCGGTCATCGCCCTTCAGGTCGGCTCGCTGACCCAGCAGCTCGGCGCCCAGTCGTTCACCGGCGGCGCCAGTGTCCTGGCCGTCGTCCAACAGGCCAGCCCGCTGATCGTCGCCCTGCTGATTTCCGGGGCCGGCGGCTCCGCCATCTGCGCCGACCTCGGCTCGCGCAAGATCCGGGAGGAGCTGGACGCCATGGAGGTCATGGGCGTCTCACCCGTCCAGCGCCTGGTCGTCCCGCGCGTCCTCGCCACCATGCTCGTCGCCGTCCTCCTCAACGGCATGGTCTCCGTCGTCGGCACCCTCGGCGGCTACTTCTTCAACGTGATCATGCAGGACGGCACCCCCGGCGCCTACCTCGCCAGCTTCTCCGCCCTCGCCCAGCTCCCCGATCTCTGGATCAGCGAGATCAAGGCCCTGATCTTCGGGTTCCTCGCCGGCATCGTCGCCGCCCACCGGGGCCTCAACCCGCGCGGCGGGCCGAAGGGGGTCGGCGACGCCGTCAACCAGTCCGTCGTCATCACCTTCCTCCTCCTCTTCTTCGTCAACATGGTCCTCACGGCGATCTACCTCCAGATCGTCCCCGCGAAGGGGGCGTGACGATGGCCTCCCCACTCGCCTGGCTCGACCGCTCCGGCGACCACCTCGTCTTCTACCTCCAGGCGCTCGCCTGGATCCCGCGCACCCTGCGCCGCTACTCCAGGGAAGTGCAACGCCTCCTCGCCGAGGTCGCCTTCGGCAGCGGTGGCCTCGGAGTCATCGGCGGCACCATCGGCGTGATGATCGCCATGACGCTGTTCACCGGCACCGTCGTCGGCCTCCAGGGCTACGCCGCCCTCAACCAGATCGGCACAGCGGCCTTCACCGGCTTCATCTCCGCCTACTTCAACACCCGCGAGATCGCCCCGCTTGTCGCCGGACTCGCCCTCTCCGCCACCGTCGGCGCCGGGTTCACCGCCCAACTCGGCGCCATGCGCATCAACGAGGAGGTCGACGCCCTCGAGGCGATGGGCGTCCGCTCCATGCCCTACCTCGTCACCACCCGCATCATCGCCGGAGTCGTCGCGATCGTCCCGCTCTACGCGATCGGGCTGCTCTCCTCCTACGTGGCGTCCCGCACGGTCACCGTCCTGTTCAACGGCCAGTCGGCGGGCACGTACGACCACTACTTCACCCTCTTCCTCTCCCCGGACGACGTCCTGCTGTCCATCCTCAAGGTCCTGATCTTCAGCGTGCTGGTGATCCTCGCCCACTGCTACTACGGCTTCCGCGCCTCCGGCGGCCCGGCCGGCGTCGGCGTCGCCGTCGGGCGTTCCGTACGCAACGCCATCGTGCTGATCAGCCTGACCGACTTCTTCCTCTCGCTCGCGCTCTGGGGCGCGACCACGACCGTGAAGGTGGCCGGATGACCGCGAAGAAGCTCCGTGGACGCCTCGCCGGCGTCGTGTTCCTGCTCGTGCCCGTCCTCCTCGTCCGGCTCTCGCTGGCGGTGTACGACAAGGAGTTCACGCATACCGCCACGGTCACCGTCCTCACCACCAGCGCCGGCAACGAGATGCACCGCGGCGCGGAGGTGAAACTGCGCGGCGTCGTCATCGGCGAGGTGCGCGACATCAGCGCCGACGGCACCGGCGCCCGCCTCACCCTCGCCCTCGACCCCCGCCACCTCCACCGTGTTCCCGCCGACGTCACCGCGCAGATGCTGCCCACCACCCTCTTCGGTGAACGGTTCGTCGCTCTCGTACCGCCCGCCGTCAACCCCTCCCCACGCGCCCTCACGGCCGGTGCCACCATCCCGCAGGACCGCTCCGCCAACGCCGTCGAACTGGAACAGGTCCTCGACCAACTGCTCCCGCTGCTCACCGCCGTCAAACCGGAGAAGCTGTCCGCGACCCTCACCGCCGTCGCCCAGGCACTCGAAGGACGCGGGGAGCAGCTCGGCCGGACCCTCGTCACCCTCGAAGCGCACCTGGAACGGCTCAACCCGCATCTGCCCGCCCTCAACCGCGACATCAGCCACCTGGTCGAGGTCAGCCGCGTGTACGGCGACGCCGCCCCCGACGTACTCGACGCCCTCACCGACTTCACCACCACCAGCGGCACCATCGCCGGCCACCAGGCCCGGCTGGCGTCCCTGTACGGCGCCACCACCGCCTCCGCCCAGGACCTGACGGCGTTCCTCCGGAACAACCGGAGGAACATCATCCGGCTCTCCGCCGCCTCCCGCCCCACCCTGGAACTCCTCGCCCGCCACTCCTCCTCCTTCCCCTGCACCCTGCGCACCCTCGCGGGCTTCGTCCCCGCCATGGACAAGGCGCTCGGCAAGGGCACCGACGAACCGGGCCTCCATGTGAACCTCCGAACCGTCCCCTCCCTCGGCCGGTACGTCCCCGGCAAGGACCGGCCCGTGTACGACGCGACCGGCGGACCGCACTGCTACGCCGTCCCGTACACCGGCGCGCCGGCCCCCGCCTCCCACGCCGGCGACCGCGGCCTCGGCCTGCCCAACTCGCCGCAGGAGAACCAGCTCGTCAACGAACTGATCGCCCCCGGCCTCAAGGCCTCCCCCCAGTCCCTGCCGGACTGGAGCACCGTCCTGACCGGACCCGTCTTCCGCGGAGCGGAGGTGACCCTGAAATGAAGCGCCGCTCCCTGGCCGGACCGCTCGCCAAATCGCTCGCCTTCGTCGTGGTGACCGTCCTCGCCACCACCGTCCTCGCGTTCTCCGTCGCCAACAAGGGCGTCGGCGACACCGTCACGTACAAGGCCCGCTTCACCGACGTCACCGGGCTCGTCGAGGGCGACGGCGTCCGCATCGCCGGAGTGAAGGTCGGGCAGGTCGAGTCGATCAGGGTCGCCGACCGCCGGGTCGCCGAAGTCGCCTTCGCGGTCCGGAGGGGCCGCACCCTGCCCGCCTCGGCGACCGCGTCGATCAAGTACCTCAACATGGTCGGCCAGCGTTACATCGACCTCGACCGGGGCACCGGCCCCGTCGGCCGCGCCCTGCCCGCCGGTGCGGTCATCCCGCTCGAACGCACCACCCCCGCCCTCGACCTCACCCAGCTCTTCAACGGCTTCCAGCCGCTCTTCCAGGGCCTGTCGCCCAACGAGGTCAACGGCCTGGCCGGATCGATCGTGCAGGTCCTCCAGGGAGAGGGCGGCACCGTCGACTCCCTCCTCGAACACGTCGGGTCGCTCACCACCACCGTCGCCGGCAAGGACAAGGTCATCGGAGAAGTGATCAAGAACCTGAACACCGTGCTGAAGACCGTCAACGACCGGGAGGAGGGCTTCAACGACCTCGTTGTCACCCTCCAGCGGCTCGTCAGCGGCTTCGCGGGCGACCGCCGGCCACTCGGCGAGGCCATCACCGCCATGGGGTCGCTCACCACCGTCACTGCCGGGCTGCTGGAGGACGGGCGCGCCCCGCTCAAGGACGACATCCGTCAACTCGGCCGCCTGTCCGCACAACTGGCGGGGAACACCGACCGGATCGAGAACTTCCTGCGCACCACGCCCGCCAAGATGCAGGCCGTCGGACGCCTCGCCTCGTACGGGTCGTGGCTCAATCTCTACCTCTGCGAGGCCACCGTCACCGGCGTGACCACCGACGACGGCTCCAGGCCGCCCACCGGCATCGCGATCACCGAACCGAGGTGCCGCGCATGAACCCCCCGCGCCTCCCGAACGCCCCGCGCTTCCCGAACCCCCTGCGGCTCCGGCTCCCGCGCGTCCGACCTCCGCGGCTCCGGCTTCCGCGCGTGAAGCGCCCCGCCCGCACACCCGTACGGGAACGAAACCCGGTCACCGTCGGCATCGCCGGCCTGCTCCTCCTCACGCTCATCGCCCTCGGCGCCTACAAGGCGGACGCCCTGGCCGGCGGCACCACCGCCTACACCGCCGACTTCACCGAGGCCGCCGGACTCGACGAGGGCGACGAGGTACGCGTCGCCGGCGTCAAGGTCGGTGAAGTCACCGGCATCGGACTCGACGGCGCCAAGGTCACCGTGGACTTCGAGGTCGACGACACCACCTGGATCGGCGACTCCAGCACCGCCGCCATCGCCATCAAGACCCTGCTCGGCGAGAAGTACCTGGCCGTCGATCCCCTCGGCACCCGCGCCCAGAACCCCGCGGAACGCATCCCCGCCTCCCGCACCACCTCCCCCTACGACGTCACCCAGGCCCTCACCGGCCTCGGCGACACCATCGACGCCATCGACACACAAGCGCTCGCCGAGAGCTTCCGGGTCATCTCCGCCACGTTCGCCAACTCCCCGCCCGATGTGCGCAGCGCCGCCACCGGCCTGTCCGCGCTCTCCCGCTCGGTCTCGTCGCGCGACGCACAGCTCGCCGAACTCCTCAAGGGCAGCAAGCGGCTCACAAAAACCCTGGAAGGGAAGAAGAGCAGCTTCGAGACGCTCCTGGAGGACGGCGGCCTGCTCCTCGGCGAACTCCAGGCCCGCCGCGACGCCATCCACCTGCTGCTCACCGGCGCCAGGGACCTCGGCACCCAGCTCACCGGACTCGTCCAGGACAACAACCGGCAGCTCGGGCCCACGCTGGCCGCGCTCAGCCGGGTCACCGGCGTCCTGCTGAAGAACCGCGACGGACTCGACCGGACCCTCGCCCTGGCGGGCCCCTACTACCGGCTCGTCGGCAACACCCTCGGCAACGGCCGCTGGTTCGACACGTACGTCTGCGGTCTCGTCCCCAGGAACTACCTGGCCCCCGGCACGCCCCCGGCCACCGGCTGCATGCCGCCCAGAACGGCGGGAGGCGGTACCCGGTGAACCTCCGACGTGCCCTCGGCATCACCACCGGGCTCGCCCTCCTGGCCGTCGCCGGCGTCTTCGGCGTCAGGGCCGTCGACGCGTCCGGAACCACCCGCGTGACCGCCCGTTTCGACCGTGCGACCGGCGTGTACGAGGGCTCCGACCTGCGGATCCTCGGGGTGAAGGTCGGCACCGTCGGCCCCGTGCGTCCCCAGGGCAAGGAGGTCGAGGTCACCCTGCTGATCGACGAGGACGTCCGCGTTCCCGCCGACGCCCACGCCGTCGTCGTCGCCCCCAG
Source organism: Streptomyces sp. NPDC041796 (assembly GCF_055590785.1). NCBI lineage: Bacteria > Bacillati > Actinomycetota > Actinomycetes > Kitasatosporales > Streptomycetaceae > Streptomyces > Streptomyces sp. NPDC041796. The sequence continues at coordinate 155,975 of NZ_JBVJAH010000003.1, read as the reverse complement.
CGTCGTCGCCGACCGCTACGTCCAGCTCGCGCCCGCGTACACGGGCGGACCGGAGATCCGGGAAGGGGCCGTCCTGCCCGCCGCCCGCAACGCCACACCCCTGGAGGTCGACGAGCTGTACGCGTCCATCACCGAGCTCAGCGAAGCCCTCGGCCCGAAGGGCGCCGACGCCGACGGCGCCCTGGCCGGACTCCTCGACACCGGCGCCGCCAACCTGCGGGGCAACGGCAAGGCCATCGGCGACTCCATCGAGCAGTTCGGCAAGGCGGCCAAGACCCTCGACCGCAGCAGCGGCGACCTCTTCGCCACACTCACCTCCCTCCAGGCCTTCACCACCATGCTGAAGAACAACGACGCCGACGTCCGCACGGCCGAACAGCGGCTCGCGACCGTCACCGGCTTCCTCGCCGAGGACAAGGAGAACCTGGGCGCCGCCCTCAAGGAACTGGGCACCGCCCTCGCCCAGGTGAAGACCTTCATCGAGGACAACCGCGGGAGCCTGAAGAAGAACGTCGACCTCCTGGTACCGCTCACCCGCACGCTCGTCGAACAGCGTGCCTCACTCGCCGAAGCGCTCGACACCGCCCCCCTTGCCGCCGGCAACGCCCTCCGGGCGTACGACCCGGTCCACCGCACCCTCAACGGGCGCGCCGACATCAACGAGCTCAGCTTCGGCATGGGGGCCACCACAGGCGCTCCCACCGGTCTCGTCCCCGTCGACCCCGCCCGCCGCAAGGCCCTGCCCCCGCTCCCGCTGCCCGCCGTCGGCACCGTGTACGGCACACCCGGGAAGGGGAACCCACGGTGAACCGGCCCTCGCGTACCACCACCACCGCTATGGCTGCCGCCCTCGCCCTGGCCGTCGGCCTCTCCGCGACCGTCGCGAGCTGCGACGTGTCCACGGGAGGCCTGGAGCTGTCCGGCATCGAGCAGCTGCCGCTGCCCGGGGGCGCCGACCTCGGCGACCACCCGTACGAGATCACCGCCGAGTTCGCCGACGTCCTCAGCCTCGTCCCGCAGTCCGCGGTCAAGGTCAACGATGTCGCCGTCGGGCGCGTCACCCACATCGCCCTCGACCGCGGCGACTGGTCCGCCACCGTCACCCTGCGGGTCAACGGCGAGGTCACGCTCCCCGCCAACGCCTACGCCCACCTCGAACAGTCCAGCCTGCTCGGTGAGAAGTACATCCAGCTCACCGCACCACCCAAGGCGCACGGCACCCTCAAGGACGGCGCCCGCATCCCCATGAGCCGCACCAACCGCAACCCCGAGGTCGAAGAGGTCTTCGGCGCCCTGTCGATGCTCCTCAACGGCGGTGGCATCCAGCAGCTCCGCACCATCACCACCGAGCTGGGCACCGCCCTGCGCGGCAACGAGACCGAGGTCCGCTCCCTGCTGAAACGCCTCAACACCCTCGTCGGCACCCTCGACGCCAACAAGAGCGACATCACCGCCGCCCTCGACGGCGTCAACCGGCTCACCGCCACCCTCGCCACCCGCGAACAGGACGTGGACACGGTCCTCACCCGGCTCAGCCCCGGCCTGAAGGTCCTTCAGCAGCAGCGCGCCTCGCTCCTCACCATGCTCCGTGCCCTCGACACCCTCTCGGGCGTCGCCGTCGACACCGTCAACAGGAGCAAGGCCGACCTGATCGCCGGCCTCAGGGCCCTCGGCCCCACCCTCAAGGCGCTCGCCGACTCCGGAAGGGCGCTGCCCGACTCGCTGGAGGTGCTGCTCACCTACCCGTTCACGGACGAGGTGCTGCGCGGCGTCAAGGGCGACTACCTCAACGTCTACCTGGACGTCACCGCCGCCCCGGGGACGCAGATCGTCCCCGCCCTCACACCGCCGGACGCCACCGAACCGGCCGCGCGCACCGGGCCGTCCCTGCCCCTGCCCCTGCCGTCCGCCGGGAGGAACTGATGCTCACCCCCGCCACCCGGCTGAAGAACCTCGCCTTCCTCCTCATCGGCGCCCTCGTCCTCGGAGTCGTCGGCGTGCGGTACGCGGACCTCGGGCACCTCGTGGGCCTCCGCGACCACTACACCGTTCGCGTACGACTGGAGACGACCGGCGGGCTGTTCACGCACTCCGACGTCACCTACCGCGGGGTCCCGGTCGGCCGCGTCGGCCCCATCCACCTCACGGAGAACGGAGTCGAGGCCGAACTGCGCATCGAGGAGTCGGCCCCCCGCATCCCCGCCGACCTCGAAGCCGTCGTCGCCAACCTCTCCGCCGTCGGCGAGCAGTACATCGACCTCCGCCCCCGCTCCGACAGCGGACCGTATCTGCGCGACGGCGCGGTCATCGCCCACGCCGACACCCGGACACCCGCACCCGTCACCTCCGTCCTGAGCGGGGTCTCCTCGCTGGCGTCGTCCGTCGACCTCGAGTCGCTGCGCACGGTCGTCGACGAATTCGGTACGGCCCTGAACGGACGCGGCGACGACCTGCAGGCCCTCATGGACGGCGGCACCGACCTCGTCCTCGCCGCCGACAAGGCGCTGCCCGCCACCACCCGCCTGATCGTCGACGGCGAGACGGTGCTGCGGACCCAGGCCGAGGAGGGCGAGGCGCTGGTCTCCTTCGCCACCGGGGCCAAGGAGCTCGCCGCGCGGCTCAAGAGCTCCGACACCGACGTGCGGGCCCTGATCGCCGCCGCCCCGGACGCCGCCGGCCAGATCAGCGGAGCGCTCCGGGACCTCGACCCCGCCCTGGGCGTCGTGCTGGCCAACCTGCTCACCACCTCGGAGGTCGCGGTGACCCGGCAGCGCGGTATGGAGGAGTTCCTGGTGAAGGTGCCCGCGCTCGCCGCCGCCGGGGCGACCGCCGTGACCGCCCAGGGCGTCAACCTCGGCATGTCGGTCACCTTCTTCCAGCCGCTGCCCTGCACGGCGGGGTACGAGGGGACGACCTACCGCAACGGCCTCGACCTCTCGCCCCCGCCCGCCCTCGACACCAGGGCCCGCTGCGCCTCCCCGCCGTCGAGCGGCACCAATGTCCGCGGCTCCGCCAACGCACCCCGCGGCGGCCCGCTGCCGCCCCCGGCCACACCCGGGGCCGGCCGATGAGCCGGCGATGGGGACCGTGGGTATCCGTCGCCGTGGCGGCGCTGCTGTGCGGCCTCGCCGCCTGGTCGTACGCCCGGGCGGTGGGCGACGGGACCCGGGTGTACGCCGAGACGCGGGACGACGCCCTGGACGTGGGGCGCGGGCACATCGCGCGGCTCAGCAGCGTCGACGCGGCGCACCCCGACGCATCACGGACCCAGTGGCTCGACGCGACCGCGGGGGACCTCCACGAGCGGCTGAAGAGGGCCGGCCCGCGGAAGGACTCGGGAACCGCGTCCGCCCGCGCCACGGTCACGGACGCCGCCCTCACCGCCCTGGACGACCGGGCCGGGACGGCCCGACTCATCGCCACCGTACGGGTGGAGACCACGCCCGGCGACGGCCGGCCCACGGGCACGGACCGCAAGCGCCTGGAGGCCACCCTGACCCGCACCGGCGACGGCTGGAAGGTTTCCGCCCTCACCTCCGTACCGGTGGCCGGCTCATGAGCGCCTCCCGCCCCCGGACGGCCTTGGCCCTCGTGCTCACGCTGGTCGCCCTGCTCGCCTGCGGGGGCGGATTCCTCCTCCGCACGCGGCAGTTGACCGGCGCGCCCGCCGCGCTCAACCAGGCGCTGGTCGACACCGAGGCCACCTCCCGGGTGGTGGGGGAGGTCGGCGGGGCGCTCACCCGGGTCTTCTCGTACGGCCCCGAGGACACCGCCACCACCCGGCAGGCGGCGCGCCGCCTCCTCGCGGGAAAGGCGGCGCGCCAGTACCAGGTGCTGTTCGGCCAGGTCGAGCGGCGGGCGGCACAGCAGAGGCTGACGCTCACCACCCATGTCGTACGCGCCGGGGTGACCCGGCTCGACGACCGTGCCGCGCACCTCCTGGTCTTCCTCGACCAGGTCGCCCAGCGCGCCGGCGAACCCGCCACCACGGTCGCCGCTCAGCTCTCGGTCGACGCGGAACTGCGCGACGGCCGCTGGCGGATCGTGGACATCCGATCGCGATAGGGGGCACCCGCACCGATGGTCCGCACTATGAGAGGGAACCCGCTCCTGACGGCGGCGGCCGCGCTGGCCCTGCTCGCGGCCGGCGGCGCCGGCTGGGGCGGCTGGTCCTGGTACACGGCGGCGCACGACGGGACGACGGCCTACGCCACGACCCGCGACGAGGTGCTCGCCGCCGGCGAGCAGGCCGTGCAGAACATGAACACGCTCGACCACCGCGACCTGCGGCGAGGACTGGACACCTGGCAGGAGTCCGCCACCGGCGACCTGCTGACCCAGCTCACCGAAGGGCGCCCGCAGTTCGAGCGGCAGATCCGGCAGGCGAGGACGGTGACCAGCGCCAAGGTGCTGTCCGGCGCCGTGACCGAGCTGGACACCCGGGCCGGGCGGGCGAGCGTGATGGTCGCACTCCGGATCACGGTGACCCCGCCCAAGGGCAGCCCCGCCGCCAAGGAGAGCCGAATGCTCGGCGAGCTCACCCGTACCCCGGGCGGCTGGAAACTCAGCGCCCTCGGCCAGGCACCGGTCGGCAACACGGCGGCCCCGGCCGACTGAGAGGACAAAGCCCTATGTCGACGACCCGTCACCTCATCAACCGGCAGCGGCGCCTGGCGGCCGCGAACGCGTCTCACGCGGCCGCTCCCGCGCCCGAGCGCGAGTCCCGACCGCCCCGCGCGGCCGCTCCCGCGCCCAAGCGCGAGCCCCGGCGGCAAGGGGCGGCCGCACCGGGGCCCCGTGATCCGCGACCGCCACGGGAGGCCCGGCCGCGGCGCCGGCTGACCGCCGCGCTGGGCGTCCTCACCGTCCTCCTGGGCGGTTTCGCCGACTGGTCCACCGGGGAGGCGGCCGGCCTGCGCGACACGCCCGCCGCCCGCAACGCCGCGCTCACCGACATCGCCCGCACCAGTGAGGTCAAGGGCCAGGTCACCAAGGCGGTGAACGAGCTCTTCTCGTACGACTACGCCGCCGGCGCCACGGCCGACAAGGCCGTCCGAACCCACCTCATGGGCAAGGCGGTCGAGCAGCACCGCACGATGCTCGCCCCGGTCAGGGCCGAGGCGGCGAAACAGAAACTCGTCCTGACCACCACTGTCACCCACAGCGGCGTCGAGCTGATCGACGGCGACCGGGCACGGGTGCTGATCTACGCGGACCAGAGCAACACGCGCACGGCGGCCAAGAAGGCCGAGACGACGTACGGCGCCGCCATGTTCGCCGTGGAGGCGGTACGGAAGGACACCAGTTGGCGTATCGCCGCCATCGACACCCTGGGGGCGGGCTCATGAGGGTACGGGGACACGTGCGGCTGCGCCGGGGAGTCACCGGGACCGCGGCCGCCGTCGCGGCGATGGCCGCGCTGACCGCGTCGCAGGCGCCCGGGTTCGCCCGGTCACCGGTACCCGCCGCGGGGGACCCGCTGGCGGGCGGCGAGTCCCGGCCCGCCGTGGCGCGGCCACCGGACGACGGCGCCTACCACACGGAGCTGCCCCCGCTCGTCCCACCGGTACCGCCGTCCATGGCGCCCGCGGTCGCGCCCGCGCCCGGCGGCGCCCACCTGCCCCGGCAGGTGACCGTCCACGCCGGGATACCCGCCACCGTCCTCGCGGCCTACCGGCGCGCCCAGGCCGCCGTCGCCCGCACCGACCCGCGCTGCCGGCTGCCGTGGCAGTTGCTCGCCGCGATCGGCAAGGTTGAGTCGGGCCAGGCACGGGGAGGGCGCGTCGACGCCCACGGCACCACGCTGGCGCCCATCCTCGGACCGGTGCTCGACGGTGCCGGGTTCGCCAGGATCACGGACACCGACGGCGGGGCGTACGACGGTGACACGGTGTACGACCGGGCGGTGGGCCCCATGCAGTTCATCCCCTCGACGTGGGCCCGCTGGCGCGTGGACGGCAACGGCGACGGCCGTCGGGACCCCGACAACGTGTACGACGCCGCCCTGGCCGCCGGGCACTACCTGTGCGCGGGGGAGCGGACCCTCACGGTCAAGGCCGATCTGGACCGGGCGGTCCTGAGCTACAACCACTCGGGCGCCTACTTGCGGACCGTCCTCGCCTGGCTGGCCTTCTACCAGCGCGGCGCCCATCCCGTGCCGGACACCACGGGCGTGCTCCCGCTGAGCCCCGGCGCGGGCCGGAACGACGACGCCGGCAACGGCAAGGGGACGAAACCGGGCCCGCCTGCGAGCGGGAGCGGCGGAGGCATCGTGGTGGGCCCGCAGCCCTCCGCCCGGCCGCCGACCGTCCCGCGCCCGTCGACGCGCCCGACCCGGCCGCCCGTCACCCCGTCCCCCTCCCCGACACCCACCCCCTCCCCGTCGCCCTCCACGAGCCCCACCCCCACCCCCACACCCACTCCCGTACCGACGGAACCGTCCCCGGACCCCACCTGCCAGGACCCGGCCCCGTCCCCGCCCCCGACCGGCTCGCCCTCCCCGTCCCCGACTCCCGGCCCCACCGAACCGCCCACCGAACCCCTCGCCGGCCGACCCTGCTCAACCCCCGCCCCCGCCTCCTCCTGACAGCACCTCGCCGAGGTCGTACGAGACGGGCTCCTCCAACTGTCCGTACCCGCAGCTCTCCGGCGTACGGTCCGGCCGCCACCGGCGGAACTGGGCCGTGTGCCGGAACCGGTTGCCCTCCATGTGGTCGTACCCGACCTCGCACACCCGCTCGGGCCGCAGCGCCACCCAGGACAGGTCCTTCTTGCCGGACCAGCGGCTCGGCGCCCCGGGCAGCCGGGCGGTCTCATGGGCGGTCACGTCCGTCCAGGCGGCCCAGGGGTGACCGTCGGGCGGGTCCATGCGCAGCGGCTCCAGCTCGTCGATCAGCTCGGCACGGCGTTTCTCGGTGAACGCGGCGCAGACGCCCACGTGCTGGAGCGCGCCCCGGTCGTCGTACAGACCGAGGAGCAGGGAGCCGACCACCGGGCCGCTCTTGTGGAACCGGTAGCCGGCCACGACCACATCGGCGGTCCGTTCGTGCTTGATCTTGTACATGAGGCGGGCGTCGGGCCGGTAGGGCAGGTCCAGGGGCTTGGCGATCACACCGTCGAGCCCGGCCCCCTCGTACTGCTCGAACCAGCCCTGGGCCACGTCGATGTCGGTGGTCGACGGGGCCAGGTGGACGGGGGCGTCGACGCCGCGCAAGGCGTCCTCCAGCGCCGCCCTGCGTTCGACGAGTGGCGTGTCCAGCAGCGACTCGTCGCCGAGGGCCAGCAGGTCGAAGGCGATGAACCGGGCGGGCGTGCGCTCGGAGAGCATCGTGACCCGCGAGGCCGCGGGGTGGATGCGCTCGGTGAGCCGGTCGAAGTCCAGCCGCCCCTCGTGGGCGATCACGATCTCGCCGTCGACGACACAGCGCTCCGGGAGCCGGGGCGGCAGGGCGGTGACCAGTTCGGGGAAGTACCGGGTCAGTGGTTTGCCGGTGCGGCTGCCGATCACCAGCTCGGGACCGTCCCGGTGGACGATGGCCCGGAAGCCGTCCCACTTGGCCTCGTACTGCATACCGGGCGGGATCTTCTTCACGGACTTGGCCAGCATCGGTTTGACAGGTGGCATCACCGGCAGGTCCATGCCTCGATTCTGCCCGAGAGTGTCCAGCCATGCCCGATATGCGAGCTCTATCCGGGCGTCCTACTGTGACACCCATGGGAAACGCGGTGGAGCTGGAGGCCGGCGGGCGGACCGTACGCCTGTCCAACCCGGACAAGGTCTACTTCCCGGAGCGCGGCTTCACGAAGCTGGACGTGGCACGCTACTTCCTCGCCGTGCGCGAGGGCATCACCCGCGCCCTGCGCGACCGCCCGACCACCCTGGAACGCTTCGTCGACGGCGTGGAGGGCGAGTCCTTCTTCCAGAAGCGCGCGCCCAAGAACCTCCCCGACTGGATCCCCACCGCCCACATCACCTTCCCCAGCGGCCGCTTCGCCGACGAGATCCGCCCCACCGAGATCGCCGCCGTCATCTGGGCGGCCAACCTCGGCACGCTCACCTTCCACCCCTGGCCCGTCCGCGGGGACCGCACCGACCACCCCGACGAGCTGCGCATCGACCTCGACCCGCAGCCCGGTACCGGGTTCGCCGACGCGGTCGCCGCCGCGCACGAGCTGCACGCCCTGCTCGACGAGCACGGGCTGCGCGGCTGGCCGAAGACCTCCGGTGGACGCGGCATCCACGTCTACGTGCCCATCGAACCGCGCTGGGACTTCACCCGCGTGCGCCGTGCGGCCATCGCCGTCGGCCGTGAGCTCGAACGGCGCATGCCCGGCCGGGTCACCACCGCCTGGTGGAAGGAGGAGCGCGGCGAGAAGATCTTCGTCGACTACAACCAGACCGCCCGCGACCGGACCATCGCCTCCGCGTACTCGATCCGCCCCAAGCCGCACGCCCCGGTGTCCGCCCCCCTGCGGTGGGAGGAACTGGACGACGTCGACCCCCGTGACTTCGACCTGGCGACCATGCCCGTGCGGTACGCCGACCACGGCGACATCCACGCGGACATGGACGACCACGCCTTCACGCTGGACAGCCTGCTGGAGCTGGCCGCCAAGGACGAGCGCGACCACGGCCTGGCCGACCTGCCGTACCCGCCGGACTACCCCAAGATGCCGGGTGAGCCCAAGCGGGTACAGCCGAGCCGCGCCAAGAAGAGCGAGTGACTGTCAGAGCTCCTTGATCCGGATGTCGCGGTAGGAGATCACATCCGTCGTGCCGTGCACCTGGAGCCCTATGTAGCCGGTGGCGTACCGCCGGCCGTCGGTACCCGGGTCGTCGGCGCGCGGCGGGGAGAACTCCTGGCCGCCGTTGTTGTCGAACTCATTGATCAGGACACCGTTGCGGAAGACCGAGTAGTGCTGGCCCTCCACCCGGATCTCGTAGTCGTTCCAGGTGCCCTTGGGAGTGACGCCCGCGCCACCGAGGCCGACCCGGTCGAAGCCGTAGACCGAGCCGGTCTTGTACATGTCGCCGTCCGGCCGGTCCAGGATCTGGACCTCGTGCCCGAACTTGATGGCGACCCACTCCGGCCGTGGCTCCTCCGGGTGGTCGTGGACGTGCGGGAAGCGGACGAAGACACCGGAGTTGGCGTTACCCGCGCCCGGGGCGTCGTCGCGCCACTGGAGCTTCAGCGAGAAGTCCCCGTACCGCCGCTGCGGGAACCAGAGCATGCCCATGCCCGGGACCGTGGTGCTGCTGGTCATCGAGCCGTCGCCGTTCAGGGCGAACTTCCCGCCGCCGACGTGCTGCCACGCGGCGAAGGTCTCCGCCGAACCGTCGAACAGCGTGCGGTACCCGCCGGTCCGGCCGGGCTTGCCGATGCCGGACTCCTTGGCCGCCCGGTAGACCGTCCGGTGCTCGCGGGCATCGACGACCCCGTCGGCGAGCAGCCTGTCGAGGACCGCGTCCACGTGCTTGAGGAACAGCGCGTGCGACGACCAGTCCTTCTCGTCCTCGATCAGCTCGTTGACGGTGCACCGGCTGCGTGTCATCCGGTTCGGTACGCCGCTGTCGACGGTGCCGACGATGACGGTGAGCCGCTCGTCGTACTCGGGGCAGTGGGGCGCCGGGACACCGCCGCCCTCGGCGATGTCGAAGGTGACCCGCCCGGCCCCCGACGTGTTACCGGCCTTGTCGGTGGCCCGGTGCAGCACCGTGTGGTGGCCCACGCGGTCCACCACGACCGGCGCCGTGTACGCCAGGTACGGCCCGCCGTCGAGGGAGTACTCGACCTTGTCCACACCGGAACCGCCGGTGTCGGTCGCGGTGACCGTCACCGTGGCGCTGGTGATGAACGCGCCGTCCGAGTTCCTGCTCCCGGTGACCGACGCCGTCGTCACCGGTGGCGTCGTGTCCCGGGTGGGCGGGGTGACGACCGTGAACCGCACCGACTTCTCGCCCGCCACGTTCCCGGCCCGGTCCGTGGCCCGGTAGCGGACCGTGTGGGTGCCGGCCTGGTGGACCATCACCGGGGCGGTGTAGGACTGCCAGACGCCGTCGGCCCCCAGCGCGTACTCGATGGTGTTCACCCCGGAGCCGGTGTCGGACGCGGTGACGGTGACCGTCGCCATGTCCAGGTACTGGCCCTGCTCGTTCTTCTCGCCGCTGACGGTCGCCGAGGTCTCCGGCGGGGTCCGGTCGTCGGTCGGCGGAGCCACGACGGTGAAGTCCACGGCCTTCTCGGCCGACGTGTTGCCCGCCTTGTCGGTCGCCCGGTGGCGGATCTTGTGGGTGCCCACCTCGTGGACCATCACCGGAGCGGTGTACGCCTGCCACGCACCGGCCGCGCCGACCGCGTACTCGATCCGGTCCACGCCCGAGCCGCCGGTGTCGGTCGCCGAGACCGTGACGTTGGCGTGGCCGATGTACGCGCCGTCCGCGTTCCGCTCGCCCTCGACCTTCACGGACGTCTCGGGCGCGGTGGTGTCCTCGCCGCCGCTCGCGTCCGTCACGGTGAGGATGCCCTGCATCGAGCCGTGGCCGGGGATCGTGCAGTGGAAGCGGTACCGGCCGGGCGTCAGTGTGACCTGGGCGGTGTGCTTGCCACCCCGGTCGTCGTTGGGGTTGGCCAGGATGTTCAGCGGGACGTCGTTGTTGTACTCCGGGTCGGAGACGTCGAACGTCAGGGTGTGCGGCATCCCGGTGGTGTTCCCGGTGGCCACGCTGTTCTCGAAGACGATCGTCGTGGGGCCCGCCACCGCCGTGGCCGGGAAGGTCGGATAGCGGTCGATGGGGTCACCGGCGGTCCAGGTCAGCACCTGTTCCGCCGCGGCCGCCGGCCCGTTGTCGGGCCGCCCGTGCGCGGCGGTGGACGTCAGCCCGAGAACCATGAGCAGCGCCCCGGTCAGGGCCGTCCACAGCCGTAGGGAGCGGTGTCTCACTGCGTGGCCGCCTTCCTCGCGAGACCGTCGGCGGCGGGGGTCGGCCCGCCACCCTTGTACGTCACACGCCACAGCGCGGACTTGGAGTCGGAGGTGAAGAAGCCACGCCCGTAGTCCAGGACGTACAGGGATCCGTCGGGGGCGAACTTCCAGTCCATCAGGTTGCGGATGCCGTTCGCCCCGACCGGGATGATCTTCTTCAGTGACTCGGCGTGCACCGGCAGACCACCCTTGCCGACCGTCCTCGGATCGGTCAGCACGGCGTGCCGCGGCTGGTCCCCGTCGTAGAAGTCACCGACGAACCACTTGCCGTCCCAGTACGACGGCCACTTGACCGTGCTGTCCGACGCCGCGTCGTAGCGGTACACCGGGCCGTTCATGGTGGCCTGGCCACCGCCCTTGAGCCACGGCAGCAGCAGCTTCTGCTCCTCCGTCCGGTAGCTGGGCACGCCGTTCGCGTCGCGCGGGTAGTCCACGCCGCCGCCCTGCGGCGAGTACCAGATGGTGTTCGGCGTGACCGGCGGCAGGTTCACCAGACCGTCGTTGTTCGGTGACTCGTTCTTCGGCCTGGCGCAGTCGTACCAGCCGAGCGGCTTGCTCGGGTCGGGAAGATTGCGGTCCCGGTACGGCTGGTTGTTGCCCATGCAATACGGCCAGCCGTGGTTGCCCGCCTTGGTGATCGCGGCGAACGTGTCGTACTTGGCCGGACCCCAGGTGGTGGACGGGGCACCGGCGTCGGGACCGACCCACCCCGCGTACAGGACGTCCGTCTGCTTGTCGACGAAGATCCGCGCCGGGTTCCGCACGCCCATCACATAGATCTCGCCGCGCGTCTTGCCACCCCCCTCGTCCGGCTCCCTGCCGGTGAAGAGGTTGCCCTCGGGGATCGTGTACGTCCCGTCGTCCTCGGGGTGGATGCGGAGGATCTTGCCGTTGAGGTTGTTGGTGTTGCCCGAGGTGCGGCGCGCGTCCGCGAACGAGACGCCCTTGAAGTCCGGCTCCGGGTTGTTGCCGGAGTACCCGGAGCTGAAGCCGCTGGAGTTGTTGTCACCGGTGGCGATGTACAGGTTCTCCTTGGAGTCCCAGGCCATGCCGCCGCCGGCGTGACAGCAACTGTGGATCTGCACCGGCCACTTCAGCAGCACCTTCTCGCTCGCCGGGTCCAGCTTGTCGGTCGCGAGGTCGAGGGTGAAGCGGGAGACGTACCGCTCCGCCATACGGGTGTCGCGGTTGATCCGGGAGTGGGGGGTGTAGTGCAGGTACACCCAGCCGTTGGTCATGAAGTCCGGGTCGAGCTCGATACCGAGGAGCCCCTCCTCGTTCTTGGTGAGCTCGTCGCCACCGCCCTTGTTGCCGAAGACCGTGAGCGCGCCCGCGAGCCGCACCCTCTTCGTCCTGGGGTCGTAGACGTGGATCTCGCCCCGGCCCTTGCCGATGTCCGGGTTGTTCCAGTCGGTGACCACGGGCTGGGAGGAGTCGGCGCCGCCGCGCCCGATGTAGAGGATGCGGCCGTCCGGGGCTGCGACCAGGCCGTGCGGCTCGCCGATCTGGTCGTTGCGACCCGGCTGGTTGGGCTGGGTCACCCGCTCCGCGGTGTAGTGGGCGTCGATGGTGGCCTTGCAGTCGGCGCGGGAGAGCCGGGTCGTCCACAGCAATGCGCCGCGCAGGTGGTCTCGGAAGTCGGTCTCGGCGAACGAGTCGACCGTGCCGCCCATGCCGGTGTAGAAGGAGCGGCCGCCGTCGTAGTCACGGCACCAGGAGACCGGGTGGTCCCAGCCGTTGGCGCCGGCGCCCGGCTGGTACGTGCTCTCCTTGACGCGGGCGACCGTGTGGACGGTGCCCGACGGGTTGACCGCCCAGTTGAGCCACTTGTCCGGACGCTTCCAGTTCAACGGAAGCAGCCTGGTGGCCGGATGCTGCCGGTCGCCCACCTCGACGGTCGCGCGCTGGACGGTGGTGGGGCCGGCCGTGGCGGGCCGGGCGCCGACCAGGCCGGTGAACCAGTCCGAATACGGCTCGGTGCGCGCCGCGTCGTGGATGCCGAGGAAGCCGCCGCCGGCTTCCATGTACGCCTCCAGGCCCGCCTCCTGTTCGGGGTCGAGCACATCGCCGCCGCCGGTCAGGAACACCACCGCGTTGTACCGGCCGAGCCTGCGGGCGTTGGTGAAGACCGAGGCGTCGTCCGTCGCCTCGGTGCGGAACTGCTGGGCGGCGGGGCCGGATCGGCCGAGGGACTCGATGGCCGCGATACCGGCGTCGACGGTCGGGGATTCGGCCGTCGCCGAGGCGTGGAAGACCAGCACCCGCACATCGGCCCCGCCGGGCGGCGAAGGGATCGACAACGTTGTCCGACTCGGGCCGGGCTCGCCGGGATTGGGTTCGGCGGTGGCCGCCGTACCGCTGAGCAGGGAGGCCGCCAGGGCGCCGGCGGCCAGTGCGGCAGCCGCTCCGCGGCGGGATCTTGACCGGTGATGTGGTGCACGGTGCATGTGTTCACCCACCCCTCTGTGGTCACAGCAAACGACGATGAAGCTAGACCTCTTTCCGCAACACGCCAATAGCTTGGCACCAATTGCGCGAACTTTGTCCTGGCTGTGGATAAACCCCGGCCCGCCCGGCTACGGTGTGCCCGTCCCGGGGGCGCCTCCGCCCCGTCATCCTCCGCACCGCACTGGGGAGTTCGGCATGGACAGACGGAGCTTCAACCGGCGCCTGCTGGCTGGGGGAGCGGTTGCCGCGACCGGCGTGACATCGTTGTCCCTCGCCTCCGCGTCCGACGCGGTGTCGGCCGAGACGCCGCCGCCCACGGCCCCCGCGGGCGGTCAGGTGCGCCATCTCAAGCTGTACGCCGAGAAACTGGCGGACGGTCAGATGGGATACGGCCTGGAGAAGGGCAAGGCGACCATCCCCGGCCCCCTGATCGAACTGAACGAAGGGGACACCCTCCACATCGAGTTCGAGAACACCATGGACGTCCCGGCGAGCCTTCACGTCCACGGCGTGGACTACGACATCGCCAGCGACGGCACGAAGATGAACCGCAGTCATGTGGAGCCCGGCCGCACCCGCACCTACACCTGGCGCACCCACGCCCCCGGCCGCCGCAAGGACGGCACCTGGCGCCCCGGCAGCGCCGGCTACTGGCACTACCACGACCACGTCGTGGGCACCGACCACGGCACGGGCGGCATCCGCAAGGGGCTCTACGGGCCGGTCGTCGTGCGGCGCAAGGGCGACATCCTGCCGGACAAGCAGTTCACGATCGTCTTCAACGACATGACGATCAACAACAGGCCCGGTCACCAGAGCCCCGACTTCCGGGCCACGGTGGGCGACCGCGTCGAGATCATCATGATCACCCACGGCGAGTACTACCACACCTTCCACATCCACGGTCATCGGTGGGCGGACAACCGCACCGGCCTGCTCACGGGCCCGGACGATCCCAGCCGCGTCGTCGACAACAAGATCACCGGCCCCGCCGACTCGTTCGGCTTCCAGGTCATCGCGGGCGAGCACGTGGGCGCGGGCGCCTGGATGTACCACTGCCATGTCCAGAGCCACTCGGACATGGGCATGGCCGGTCTCTTCCTCGTCGCCAAGCCGGACGGCACGATCCCCGGCCACGAGCCGCATCACCCGACGGCCGGCGCCGGCGGTACGCACGCCCACTGAGCGGTCGGCCGTGCTCGCCGAGTCCCGCCCCCCGGCGTCGGGGCGGGGCTCATCCACCCCTCTAAAACTATACGAACGATCGTGCTAAATTATGGGTCTCACCCGGCCCACCGAGGAGACCCGGCATGCATCCCATGGCTCCACTCCTTCACACCGCCCTCAACACCACCTCCCGCATCGCGCCGCGCCTCGCCGGCCGTGCCGCCTTCGCCGCTTTCGTCCGGCCCCTGGGGCGCAGCCGCGTCCGGCCGGCCGAGCGCGCACTGCTGGACCGGGCCCGAATCGGCGCGCTGCGGGTGAACGGCCGGAAGGTCGTCACGTACACGTGGGGCGACGGCGCCCGGCCGGTGCTCGTGGTCCACGGCTGGTCGTCGCGGAGCTCCCGGTTCAGCGCGTTCATCACCGCGCTCTGCGACAAGGGGTACAGTCCCGTCACCTTCGACGCCCCCGGGCACGGCGACTCGGAGGGCCGTGCGAGCAGCATCCGCGACTACCGCGAGATCATCGGGCGGCTGCACGCCGAGCACGGTGACTTCGACGCCGTCATCGCGCACTCCTTCGGAGTACTGGCGTCATTCTTCGCGCTGCACCACGGTGTCGTGGCGCACCGGGTCGTCGGCATCGGAGGCGTCACCGAATTCGACCACCTCCTCGACGCGTTCTGCACGCGCCTCGGCCTGCGCGAGCGGCTCAAGCAGGACATACGCGGCCACGTCGAGCGCAGCCTCTTCCCCGACGAGCCCGGCATATGGGAGCGCCTGACCGTCGCCTACCGGCCCGAGCGCCTGGCCGTGCCCGTACTGCTGTTCCACGACGAGGACGACGACATGTCTCCCGTGGCCCAGTCCCGGCTCGCCGCCACCGTCCACGGCGACCGCGCCCGGCTCGTCGTCACCCGGGGCCTCGGCCACCGGCGCATCCTCGGCGACCCGGACGTCGTCGCGCGGACCGTGGACTTCGTGGTCACCGCCGACGCCCTGTCCTGACACGGCACGTCGGCTCCGGTCGTCCGCGAGCCCCGCGGCACAGGCGGTCCGACCCCGGTCCTGCCCCAGGGCGGCGCCGAGCGGGCCCACCCGGGGCCCGTACGGCTACGGCCGCCGGGGCAACGCCCCCGGGTCCGTCGCCTCGGCCCGCAACCGGCTCAGGATGCCCTTCGCGGCCAAGGCGTACGCCGCGTCGTCGTCGTGCAGCACCGACTGGGCGTTCGCCGCCTCCATCAACGCGATGAGCTCGAACGCGAGCTGGCGCTCGTCCATCCCGGCGGCGAAGCCACCCGCCGCACGGGCCTCGTCCAAGGTCCGCTCCACGTACGCCACCCAGTCGTGGCGCGCCTTCGCGATGGCCTCCCGCACCGGGCCGCCGCGGGCGTCGAACTCCGCCGCCACGCCGTAGAAGAAGCACCCGCCCGCGAACACCCGCTCCCGGGAGTACCCGAGCCAGTTCTCGCACAGCGCCCACACGCGTCCCGGCCCGGGCAGCAGGTCCAGCACAGGGGTGATCACCCGCTCCACGTACATGGCGACCGCCGCCCGTACCGTCGCCAGCTGGAGCTCCTCCTTGGAGCCGAACAGCGCGAACACACCGCTCTTGCTCAGCTTCAGCTCCGTGGCGATACGTCCCAGGGAGAGACCCTCCAGCCCCTCCACCGAGGCGATGTGCACCGTGCGGCCGAGGATCAGCCGCCGGGTCTGGTTGCCGCGCTCGACACGTCCGTCACGTCCGTCCGTCATCCACCCAGCGTACTGAACGCACGGTCGTGCGGTCAGGCCGCG
The DNA here is from genome assembly GCF_055590785.1 of Streptomyces sp. NPDC041796. Taxonomy (NCBI): domain Bacteria; kingdom Bacillati; phylum Actinomycetota; class Actinomycetes; order Kitasatosporales; family Streptomycetaceae; genus Streptomyces; species Streptomyces sp. NPDC041796. Next base: position 139,584 of record NZ_JBVJAH010000003.1, on the reverse strand, counting down.
ATGTCGAGGACCTCCCAGTCGACGGCCGACTCGTGCCGTACGCACACGCGCGGGCCCCCGGCAGATCGTCCGGCAGCGCAGGAGGGGCCCACCGTCCGCCCGGCGGAGCCGTACCCGGGACACCGGCTCCGCCGCGTCCGGTGTCAGCCGGCAGTGGGTGAGCAGCTCCGCGGCCTTGCCGTTCCCGCCATGGAACACGACCCGATCACGGCGGACGGCGAGGCCGCCGGCGGCCCGGACGGGGCCGGTCCGCGCCCGTACGTCGTCGCCGCGGACCTCCAGCAGCGGGGCTCCGCCGTAGGGCGACGTCCACACACCGCCGCCCAGGCATTGGACCGGCGCGCGTGCGCCGAGGGGCGGGGGAGGCGGGCCCTGCGCGGCATGAGCCTTTCCGGTCATCACGCCCGATTCGTCATGGCCCGATCATACGTGCGGGCGTACTCCTGATGCGGTGGTCCGTCGCGCCCAGCAGACTCGGGCCCATGCTGACCACCCGTTACGTCACCGGCTCCCCGAACTGGCTCGACCTCGGCACGCCCGACCTCCAGGGCGCCGAATCCTTCTACGGCGGCCTGTTCGGCTGGCGCTTCCGGTCCGCCGGTCCCGAGGCCGGCGGCTACGGAACGTTCCAGCTCGGCGAAAGGACCGTCGCGGGTGGCATGACGGTCCCTCCCGAGCAGGCGCCGCCCGGCTGGATGGTCTACTTCCGCACACCCGACGCCGACGCCACCGCGACGGCCGTACGGGACGCCGGCGGGACCGTGCTGTTCGAGCCGATGGACGTCTTCGACCTCGGCCGCATGGCGGTCTTCGCCGACCCGGCCGGCGTCGGCTTCGCCGTCTGGCAGCCCGGCGCCAACAAGGGCCTGGACGTGGTCAACGACCCCCACACCCTGTGCTGGACGGAGCTGTACACCCGGGACCCGGCCGCCGCCATGGCCTTCTACGGCGCGGTGCTCGGCATCGAGTCGTCCTCCGTACCGTGGCCCGACGGCACCGGCACGTACATCCTGCTCACCCCACCGGGCGGTGGCGACGACTCTTCGTTCGGCGGCGTGGTGCCCCTTGACACGGACCCGGTGGAGGCGGCCGAAGGCCCGTACTGGACGCCCTACTTCGAGGTCCCCGACGCCGACACGACCGCCGCGAAGGCCGAACAACTCGGCGGGACCGTCCGCCTGGCCCCCACCGAACTGGGCGGCGTCGGCCGCTTCGCCAAACTGTCCGACCCCTACGGCGCCCGCTTCGCGGTCATCACCAGCGCTCCGGCACAGCCGTAGAACACCGGGGGACACCCCGGCCGAACTCCTTGCCCGATCACCTCACGCAGGCCCATGATTACGGAGCGAACCGGCGCACCTCCAACGCTCACGCCGTTGATCGTTCGTTGACGTCCCGTTTATCGCAGCGGGGCAGCGTGTTCGGCATGCCGATCAACCGCACCGCTCCCCACGACCACGAACTCTCCTGGCAGGAGACCGCCCTGTGCGCCCAGACGGGCCCGGACTTCTTCTTCCCGGACCCGGGCTCCTCCACCCGTGAGGCCAAGCGCCTCTGCGCGGCCTGCGAAGGCCGCGAGGCATGCCTCGAATACGCCCTCACCCACGACGAACGCTTCGGCGTCTGGGGCGGCCTGTCCGAGAAGGAGCGGTACGCGCTCAGGCGGCAGGGGCGCTGATCCGCCGGGGACAGGGATAACGGGGTGCCCGCCCAGCGGGCCCGCCCTTAAGATCACATGCGCATGGAGCACCAGCACAGCGCAGTGACGGACGACGAACTGGCCGCGTTCGGCCGTACGGTGGGGCGGCTACGGGCCCTGCCGCTGGAGGACCCGCTGCGGATGCGGGCCGAGGAACTCGCCGCCTCCTTCGCACGAGAGAGCCGCAACAAGCGCCGCAAAGCCCGGCAGCGCGCGCGCTCCGAGGCCGACGCCCTGCTCAGCGCCGCCACCGCGACCGGTGCGCTCGACCGGCGCGAGGACGCCCCCCTGCCGACCCGGCGGGGCAGCGTCGGCGAGTTCCTCAAGCCCCGTCACTGCTATGTCTGCAAAGCTCCGTACCGGCAGGCCGACGCGTTCTACCACCGGCTCTGCCCCACCTGCGCCGCGGACAACGCCACGCGCCGCGCCCTGTCCACCGACCTCACGGGGCGCCGTGCGCTGCTCACCGGCGGGCGCGTGAAGATAGGGTTCCAGCTCGCGCTGATGATGCTCCGCGACGGCGCCGAACTCCTCGTGACCAGCCGCTTCCCCCAGGACACCCTGCGCCGCTTCCGCGCCGCCGAGGGCAGCGAACGGTGGCTGGAGCGGCTCACGGTCGTCGCGATCGACCTGCGCGACCCGCGCCAGGTCCTCGGTCTGTGCGAGCGACTCCTCGCGGAGGGCCGGCCCCTGGACATACTCGTCAACAACGCCGCCCAGACGATACGCCGCCCACCCGAGTCGTACGCCGCGCTCCACGCGGGGGAGCGGGGCGAGCTGCCGGTCGGCGTCATCGCGGCCCCCGGCTACGCCCCCGCCCTGCCGGCCACGGGCAGCGGTGCGCTCGCCCTCGTCCTCGACGGCGAAGCGGACGAGGCCGGGCTGCTGCCCGACCCCGCGCCGCACAACTCGTGGTCCGCCCGCCTCGGGCAACTCGACCCCGCCGAGCTGCTGGAGACCCAGCTCGTCAACACCCTCGCACCCGCGCTCCTGTGCGACCGCCTGCTGCCCCTGCTGCTGGCGTCCCCACACCCGAGCCGTTACATCGTCAACGTGAGCGCGGTGGAAGGGCGGTTCACCGTACGCAACAAGACGGCCGGCCACCCGCACACCAACATGGCCAAGGCCGCGCTGAACATGCTCACCCGCACCAGCGCCGAGGACCTCGCCGGACAGGGGGTCCATATGTGCAGTGTCGACACCGGCTGGATCACCGACGAGAACCCCGCACCCCGCAAGGCGCGGATCGCCGCCGTCGGCACCCGTACCCCGCTGGACGTCGTGGACGGGGCCGCCCGTGTCTACGACCCGATCGTGCGGGGCGAGGCGGGCGCGCCGGTCGCCGGGGTGTTCCTCAAGGATTACCGGCCGGCGGCGTGGTGACCCGGAACGTCTCCCCGTAGGTCTGCCACGTCAGCGGAACCTTGAGGTCCATGTTCCCGTCCCGCAGGAACACGCGCTGAGCCGTGTCGATGCGGGACGTGTCCCGCTCCCGCTCGGTCCGCTGGGCCTTCATCACGGCGCGGCTCTCGTCCAGGAAGGTGTTGAGGTACGCCTTCTCGTCGCCGCCCTCGGCAGCGGTCTCGGCCTTCTTCATCGCAGCCGCCCGGATGCCGTAGAACTCCTCGGGGCCGACGCCGGGGCCGTGCAGCACCATGGCGTCGTAGTAGATGAACTGGCCGAGCGTCGACAGGCCGTCCATCTTCGCCAGCCGCACGGCCGGGTCGAAGTAGATGCGGTCGCGCATCACGTCCTGTGCCTTGCGGAAGGCGGGGTCCTCGGCGGCCTTCTTCCAGGCGCCGGTGAAGCCGGGATCGAGGCCCTCGTGCGAGTCCGTGCCGTCGACCTCGCGCAGCGCCGGGAGGTACGCGGCCAGCGGGTTGTCCGGGTCCTGCTTGGTGTAGTACTCGACGAGCTGCAGCATGTCGTTGGTGCCGGAGCAGAAGCCGATGACACCGGCGGTGTAGCCGTTGCCGTCGCCGATGTCCTCGATGTCGTCGTACTCACCGCGCCAGTCGAGCGTCGAGTTGTCGGCGCTGGCCACCAGTTGGGCGGCGAGCTCCTTCTTGTCGGGCGCGGCCAGCCCCGGCGGCATCTTGGCGATGCGCGCCTCCAGGGCCTTCTGCTCGTCCGCCGTGCCCGCCTTGAGCGGGTTCGGTGCCCCGGTGGTGCTGGGCGCCTGCGGGACGGAGCTGTCGTCGACGGCGTCGGCGGGGCGTACGGAACCGTCGCCTCCGCCGAAGACGAGGGCGGCGGCGACGGCTATCGGAGCGCCGATCAGGAAAAGGCGGGTCACAGGCTTCACGCGCCACAGCGTACGACGCGCTCGCGCGTTCCCTGTGAGTGCCCTGTGCGCCTGGCCCGCCCGGCCCAACCGGAGCCCACGCCTCCAGCGGCGGGCCGCCCCGCACACGACCGCGTCGCCCGTCGCCCGGGCCCGCTTGCCGCCCGGAGCCGCCGGGTACGGGCCCTCCGTCGGCCACGGCGCCAGGTCGTCCGGCCACCGCGCCGGGTCGCCTGGCACCCGGTACGGGCCTGCCACTGGTCGGGCCGGCGACAGCCACCGCGTACGGGGCGTCCGACGTCCGGCGCCTGGCCCGGCCGGCGTCGGCCCGGCCCCGATCCGGTCGGCGTCGGCCACCGTGCCCGGGCGTCCGGCGTCAGTCATGGCGCCGGGGCGTCCGGCGTCCCGGGGGCCGCTGTGCGCTTCCCCCGGGCTCCCGTGCGTACCGGGGCTTCGAGCCCGCCCGTGCCCCGCTGCGCGGGGCGGTCAGGGGGCGCCCGCCGTCGGGGAACGCGGCCCCGGCGGGTCAGCGGCCGCGGGCCGCCATGCGGGCCTTGCGGGCGGCGAGCTTTTCGTCGAACTTGCTCGCCTCCGAGTCCAGCCCGTCCATGTACAGGCCCAGCTCCTCCTGCGCCTTCAGGCCCTCCGGGCCGAGCCCGTCGATCTCCAGGACCTTCAGGAAGCGCAGGACGGGCTGCAGGACGTCGTCGTGGTGGATGCGCAGGTTGTAGATCTCACCGATCGCCATCTGCGCCGCCGCCCGCTCGAAGCCCGGCATGCCGTGCCCCGGCATGCGGAAGTTCACGACCACGTCGCGGACCGCCTGCATGGTCAGGTCCGGGGCGAGCTCGAAGGCCGCGCCCAGCAGATTGCGGTAGAAGACCATGTGCAGGTTCTCGTCGGTCGCGATGCGCGCCAGCATCCGGTCGCAGACCGGGTCGCCCGACTGGTGGCCGGTGTTGCGGTGCGAGATGCGGGTCGCGAGCTCCTGGAAGGCGACGTACGCGACCGAGTGCAGCATCGAGTGGCGGTTGTCCGACTCGAAGCCCTCGCTCATGTGGGACATCCGGAACTGCTCCAGCTTGTCCGGGTCCACGGCGCGAGAGGCGAGCAGGTAGTCGCGCATCACGATGCCGTGCCGGCCCTCCTCGGCGGTCCAGCGGTGCACCCAGGTGCCCCAGGCGCCGTCCCGCCCGAAGAGCGTGGCGATCTCGTGGTGGTAGCTCGGCAGGTTGTCCTCGGTCAGCAGGTTGACGACGAGCGCGATCTTGCCGATGTCGGTGACCTTGGACTGCTCGGGCTCCCAGGCCTCGCCGTCCTCGAACAGACCGGGGAAGTTGCGGCCGTCCGACCACGGGACGTACTCGTGCGGCATCCAGTCCTTGACGACCTTGAGATGGCGGTTGAGCTCCTTCTCGACCACCTCCTCCAGGGCGTACAGCAGCCGGGCGTCGGTCCACGCTTCCGAACTGCCGAGGTGGGGAGAGGTGAGGGTCATACGGGGGCTCCTGGGGACGGGAGAATTACTTACGGCTTCGTAGGTTACGAGACCGTAGGTTAAGGGGGCCGTAAGCCTGAGCCAAGCCCGGGTACTCGGATGGAGGCTTACGTTCCGTTATGTGCCGAGGTCGCGGAGGCGTACGGAGATGCAGGTCACGCACCCTTCGAGCTTTTCGAATTCCCCGATGTCCACAACGACCGGTTCGTACCCGAGGTCCGCGAACAGCCGCAGCCCCCGGCTCAGCGGCACGGCCACACGCGTCCCCAGCGGCTCGAACACCGCCCGCAGCTGCGCCACGCCGACCGCGTTCGTCGGTCCGGACCGGGGCCGGCGGGTCGTGCGCGTCGGCGGCTACGAGTTGTTCAGAAGGCGCCACCAGGCATGCGCCCAGCGTCCCCGAAGGCTCGATCGGGACTCCCGTTCGACGCGCACCTCTCAAGATCGAAAAGACAACCGCCAGTCACGCTCATGGGCGGTTATCCGGTCAGCCAAACAGCGGTGTCACTTTGTAGGCAGCCATCGTGGACCGGCGCGCTGGAGAGGATCACCTCCGTGTGGTCAGGTAGGGCCATCTGATGCTCGGACAGATTGACCACGCATCGGAACCCCGGCTCTCGGGTGAAGGAGAGGACCTCCTCCTGGGCCGTGGAGTCCCAGGTCATGGTTCCGTCGCCCAGTGCGGGGTGCGCACGGCGGAGGTGAAGAGCCTTGCGGTAGAGCTCCAGCATGGACTTCTCGTCGCCCATCTGGGCCTGCACGGTCAGGCTCTTCCACGCGGTCGGCTGCGGCAGCCAGGGCTCTGCTGTGGCCGCCGGGGGGCTGTATCCGAACGGCGGGCAATCGCCGGACCACGGCATGGGCACCCGGCAGCCGTCGCGGCCACGGTCGGTCCCCCCCGAGCGTTTCCAGGTGGGGTCCTGGAGAAGTTCTTCGGGGAGATCCTCGATCTCCCACAGACCCAGTTCCTCCCCCTGATAGATGTACGCCCCTCCGGGAAGGGCAAGAGTCAGCAGTGCGGCTGCTCGCGCCCGTCTGGTGCCGAGTTCCAGGTCGAAGGGTTTGTCCTTGAGGAAGTCGGACAGCGCCCGTACGGGCTCGTCGGGCTGGGGCCTGCCGTAGCGGGAGACGTGTCGCGCCACATCGTGGTTGGACAGCACCCACGTCGCGGGTGCGCCGACGGCGCCGAAAGCCTCGAGGTTGGTGTCGATCGCCTCACGCAGACGGTCCGCGCGCCAAGGCGCCGTGAGGTAGTCGAAGTTGAAGGCCGTGTGCAGTTCGTCGGGGCGTACGTAGCGGGCCAGCCGGTCCGGAGCACCCATCCACGCCTCGGCGACGAATACGCGTGGGTCGTCGTAGGAGTTGGCGACCGCGCGCCAGCCGCAAAAGATGACGTGAACGCCTTCCCGGTCCCAGTGCGGGTGCCCGCCGTCGGCCGCCATCCCGATACGCTCGATGTCCGAGTGGCCCAGGTCGGGCAAACCCTTCTCCTTGACCAGTCCGTGGGCCACGTCGATGCGGATACCGTCCGCGCCGAGATCGAACCAGAACCGCAGGACGGCCTCGAACTCTCTGCGTACCTCGGCGTTGTCCCAGTTGAGATCCGGTTGTTCCGGCGCGAAGAGATGGAGGTACCACTGCCCGGGGGTTCCGTCGGGCTCGGTCACCCGGACCCAGGCGGGCCCGCCGAAGCCACTGCGCCAGTTGTTGGGCGGCAAGCCACCCCCCGAGCCACGCCCCGTCCGGAAGACGTACCGGTCGCGTGCGGTGCAACCCGGTCCAGCGGTCAGTGCCTCGTGGAACCAGTGATGCTGGTCGGACGTGTGGTTGGGAACGATGTCGAGGAAGACCTTGAGTCCGAGCTCGTGAGCCTCCTTCATCATGCTCGAGGCCTCTTCCAGCGTGCCGAAGACCGGATCGATGGAGCGGTAGTCCGCGACGTCGTAGCCCCCGTCGGCCATGGGCGAGGGATACCAGGGGTTGAGCCACAGCGCGTCGACCCCCAATTCCTTGAGGTAAGGGAGCCTGTTCCGGAGCCCGGTGATGTCACCGATGCCGTCACCGTTTCCGTCGGCGAAGCTGCGGATGTACACCTGGTAGACGACCGCGCTGCGCCACCAGTCGTGGGAGGCGGCGGAGGTCCGGAGGCGCTGCTGCGGAGTCTCGGGCGGAGGAGCGGGGTGGCACGACGGCGTCATCTGACGGCTCCTGCGGTCAACTCGACGAAGGCGTTCTCCTCCCGCGCGACCAGGAAGGCCGCAATGACGGCGGAAAGGTGCCACCGCCGGGGAGCGGGAGGAACGACCTGAGATGCGTCTGCACCGGGACAGGGCGCTCGGCCATAACCGTCGGCTCCCGTTCCAGGAACGACCGGCGGACGAGCTGGCGTGGTCCGACGGCCTTCCGCAGGCGTGCGAGCGACGACCACTGACCGGCCATCGGTCCCGACCGGGACCCACTCATCGTGACCGCTTCCTCCTCGAACCGCAGCCGGTGATGTTCTCACTCATGGGGGCTGCATTCTCAGGGCATCAAGGCACAACGCCCTATTGGTGCTCTATCGCAACTAGATGGTCGCCCAGGGAGACAGTGGGCACCGCGCGTGGAAAGCTGCGGAAGGCGAGTGCCCACCGACGGCAGGTGGCCCAGTGGGTGCATCGGCGGCCGCATGGCAAAGGGGGACTCTGTTGACCCCGCGCCTTCCGGCTGACCAAAGGCAGCAGACCGGGCGCGCATTCCGTGCGCTATCAGGATATCGCCCGTCCAACGGCTGCCGCAACGGCGGCGGTGTCGCCCAGTATCACTCTCTTGGCCCAGTCACGCTCTGCTGATGCCGGTGCCCCGAACGCGCCATGCGCGCCGCGTCGAAGTGCGCTTCCCCAAACGGCCGCAGCCCTTGAAGCGCGCGTTTGACCCGTTGCCCTCAGCAAAGTTCTGGGCCGACCTGCGGACGGCCTCAGTCGCCCGATCGCCTGTCTCACCTTGGCTCTTTTTCCGCACAGCCGCAGGCGGACATATGTCCGCCTGCGGCTTCCGTCTTTCCGCCTGTCGAGAGGAGACGCCGCCTACGTGCAAGGGTTTCTCTGTCGGGTCCGGCGAGGCTGGAAGGTGACAGGCATGGCCATCGGCATCTCGGTGATCGGGACAGGATATCTGGGGACCACTCATGCCGCGTGCATGGCGGAGATGGGCTTCGAGGTGGTGGGGGTCGATATTGATCAGGAGAAGGTGGATCTGCTGTCGTCCGGCAGGGCGCCGGTGTACGAGCCGGATCTGCAGGAGCTGCTTTCCAAGCACGTGGTGGGGCAACCTGGATCAACCGGGTTGCTGCGGTTCACGACGTCATGGGAGACGGCTGCCGCACGTGCGGATGTTCATTTCGTGTGTGTCAGTACGCCCCAGCGTCACAGTGGGCTTGCCGCGGACATGAGCCATGTGGAGGCGGCCATCGAGGCGCTTTCTCCTCATCTGAGCCGTCCGGCGCTGGTAGTCGGCAAGTCGACCGTTCCGGCGGGAAGCGCCGCCCGGCTGGCCGAGCGCCTGGCGATGCTGGCACCGGCGGGACAGGAAGCGGAGCTTGCCTGGAACCCCGAATTCCTGCGAGAGGGCCACGCCGTGGGTGACACGCTGCGACCGGACCGCTTGGTCGTGGGTGTACGCAGCCGGCGCGCCGAATCTCTCCTCCGGGCAGTCTACGCCAAACCCATTTCCCAAGGAGTGCCTTTTCTGGTGACGGATTTCGCCACAGCCGAACTGGTCAAGGCCGCGGCGAATTCCTTCCTTGCCACTAAAATCTCTTTCATCAACGCCATGGCAGAGGTGTGCGAAGCCACAGGCGCCGATGTGCTGCAGTTGAGTGAGGCGCTGGGGCACGACACGCGGATCGGTAAACAATTCCTCAACGCCGGCCTTGGGTTTGGAGGCGGTTGTCTTCCCAAGGACATCCGCGCCTTCATGGCCCGTGCGGGCGAGTTGGGTGCGGATCAGGCTCTCACCTTCCTGCGTGAGGTCGACTTGATCAACATGCGCCGCCGGACACGTATGGTCGACATGGCCCGCCAGTACTGCGGCGGCGAATTTCTCGGTAAACGGGTGGCGGTACTCGGAGCCGCGTTCAAGCCGAACTCTGACGACGTCAGGGATTCGCCGGCACTGAATGTCGCAGCTCAGATCCAGCTGTACGGCGGACAGGTCACCGTGTACGACCCCAAAGCCAACGACAACGCACGGAGAACCTTCCCGACACTCGACTACGTGGACTCGGCCCGGGATGCGGCTCATGAAGCGGACGTCGTGCTTCATCTGACCGAATGGCAGGAGTTCCGGGACATGGAACCCGCGGCCCTTGATGGGGTGTGCCACAAACGGATCCTCGACGGGCGCAATTGCCTGGATCCCGGGCGCTGGCGGGAAGCCGGATGGACGTACAGGGCGCTCGGGCGCCCGTCACTCTGAGCTACCAGGCGGCTCCCTCGGGCCGGTCATGGCGGGCAGGGAGACTTCCACTCCTGTGCGAGTGCCCCAGGCGGTGTCGCGCAGGGTGCACAGGGAGTAGACCCGCACCCACAGCAGAACACCTATGTGCAGCAGGCCGTACAGCGGGGCCAGCAAGAAGGTCCCCAGCCGTTCCGTCCAGGGAATCCGGGTACGGTCACCGGACTCCAGATATCTGGCCGACCAGGCGTAGCTGAGGAGCATCGCGTGCATGAGGTACACCAGCAGCAAGGCGCCCTGAGCACTGATGAGCATCATGACCATGGCGAAGATCAGCAGCCCTGTGAAACAGGTCCAGGAAATCAACTCCAGCATCGCCAGCCAGAATCCCGGCCTGCTGATCTGTCCGACCCGGATGATCCACAGCGATTCACGGAAGAACGATTTGTTCCACCGCACCTGCTGCCGCAGGTAGTGCCTGACGTTCTCAGGAACGAGAGTCCAGGCCACCGCGTTGGCCTGCAGGACCGCCTTGCCGGTCAGCAGGCAGTAGTTCGTCATGTGCCGGTCGTCGCCGAAGGTGGACAGCCTGCCCAGGAACCGCTGGTTGAGAAAGCCATGAAGGTGCTCGCGCACCACGGTTCCGCGGTAGAAGGCAAGCGACCCGCAACAGCACAGGACCGCTCCCAGCAGACTGTACGCGGCACGCTCGTACAGGAACGCATTCGCGTAACGAAGATCGATCAGCCGGGTGAGAACGTTCTTGCGGGCATTGAGGGCCAGGACCAGTCCTGTGACGGCGTTCACCTTGTCCGAGGCGAATGGAAGCATTCCCCGCTCGATGGCGTACTTGTCCAGCACGGTGTCCGAATCGATGCCGAGGTAGATGTCCGTATCGGCGTGAAGCCGGAAACCGGCCGCCAATCCCTGGCGTTTTCCCTTGTTCTCAGTAAATTCCACCACTTGGTAGCCGATTTCCGCGTCACGGAACCGTTGGACCACCTCGGGCGAGAGCGCGTGATCCAGCGCGCGAGAGTCCGTCGAGGCATCATCGACAACCACCAGTGTGGTCGGATGGCGGGTCTGCTCCAGAACGCTGTCGAGACACCTGCTGAACGCTTCAGGGTCCTCGTTGTAGACGGTGACGATAGCGCCGACCTTCAGATCGTTCACCTTCGCCAGGTCCTCAGGGGCTGCGGCTGTCTTCGGCCGCCGGACGAGAGAAGCCCCCAGTTTGGCGAACATCAAGGCAAAGACGGCGGTCCCGTAGACAGATGCCATGGTGCCGCCATGTGTGATCAGGATGATCGCCACGACCACCAGCATCGCAGCGGCCGAGATGAAGCGACTCATCGGTGACCACGCGGAGCATGGAAGCGGGTCAACAACAACCCGATGGCAATCAGAGCGAAGCACCCCAGGACGATCCACAAGGGGAGGAGCGTGCCACCCGCCAAAGCGTGGTTCACTTCGGAATTGGCGAAGTTGGCATTCATGGCGCCGGCCTTCCTCTCGATAACCGGGCTGGCTGGCGAGCACTCACAGGTATGGCGGTTCCGCGAGCGGTTTACGAGGTGACTGACTCGACGATGAACAGCGCGTACCCGATTCTTGGATGAACAGCGCGCCGAGTGGAGCGGATTCGAGGCCCTCATACGCACGGTCGGGGCACCACCTGCCCCCGGCGGAGACATCGCCTTTGGGGTGCCTTGGAGCGGACGGCCTGTGCCTTACTGAGCAGCCAGCGCTGGGCCGAGCCACTCGGTCTCCATCCGATGACCAGCCTACGCTGTTTGTCATGGATTGTCGGCCTGGGGTGGCGAGCTGCTGGGTGCTCTGCTGCAGTGGGTCACCTCGGCCGGCGCCCAGGTGCTGTCGGTGGACTGGAGCGCATCCTCGAGGCCCTCGCGGACCGGTACCGGCTCCGCCAAGGGCCGCTGGCCTGTCAAGAGTTGCCCGTCAGTGTTCGGCCGGACGTGGTGCCGGCCCGAGGCGGAGGCGCGCTGTGTTCGAAGGCGAAACGGCTGGTCGCCGGGGCTGGCTGGCCGAACCCGCCACTTGGTGCCGTTGTCGATCAGGTAGCGGATCGTGTCCAGTATCGCCCGGTGGCAGTACGCCTCCGGCTGCCCGCCCCGGCCGCGCAGCCGGCCCGGGCACCGGCAGCAGCGCGGCCGGACCCGGCCCACTCCGCGTCCGTCATCGGCGGCACCGATCCCAAGCCGATGGAACGCCTCCAGCGGCAGGTTCTCGGCGGCGCCACCGAAGAGGTGGTGGACACGCTCGGTGCACAGACCGAGGACGGGACGAACGACGTCGTGGCCGCGCTGCCGGCGCAGGCCCGGAACCAAGAAGGGGAGGACGCGTGATCCATCTGCCGCTGCACCGTACGAAGGGGCTTGGTGACCGCCGTCCCCTACCTCGTCGGTGACCGACTGCGCGAGGCACGCGCTCCGCACGCCCGGCGGGCGGGAAACGCGGCACGGGCGGCACCGGCAGCGATGTCTCCTGGACGACGAACCCCGGACCCGGCGCCCCGGGACGCCATGGCGAGTACCCGACACCGCCCGCCGGGTACTCGCCAGGTCGTCACAGGTCCGACAGCACCTCCTGCGCCGTCGTCGGCCGCAGCTCGCCGTCCTCCAGCAGCAGCCAGCGCGTGATGCCGATCGACTCCAGGAACGGCACGTCGTGACTGGCAACGATCAGCGCCCCCTCGTAGGCGTCCAGCGCCGCCGTCAGCTTCCGTACGCTGGCCATGTCGAGATTGTTCGTCGGCTCGTCCAGCATCAGCAGCTGCGGTGCCGGCTCGGCCAGCAGCAGCGCGGCCAGCGCCGCGCGGAACCGCTCGCCGCCCGACAGTGTCCCGGCCGGCTGATCGGCCCGCGCCCCCCGGAACAGGAAGCGGGCCAGCCGTGCCCGGATGCGGTTGTTGGTCGCCTCGGGCGCGTACCGGGCGACGTTCTCCACGACACTCAGCTCGTCGTCGAGGACGTCGAGCCGCTGCGGCAGGAAACGCAGCGGGACGTGCGGCACCACCTCGCCCGTCACCGGCTCCAGCTCACCGGCGATCGTCCGCAGCAGCGTCGTCTTGCCCGCGCCGTTGCGCCCCACGAGCGCGATCCGCTCCGGGCCGCGCACCTCCCACTCGCCGCCGACCCGCGCCCCGTAGCGCAGCTCCAGGTCGCGGAGCAGCAGCACGCCCCGGCCCGGCGGGACCGTGGTGTACGGCAGCTCGATACGGATCTCGTCGTCGTCCCGTACCGCGTCCACCGCCTCGTCGAGCCGCTCCTTCGCCTCGGCGAGCTTCTGGCTGTGCATGATGCGGTGCTTGCCGGCCGACTCCTGCGCCGCCCGCTTGCGCGCGTTCATGACGATCTTCGGTTCGCGTTTGCTGTCGTACATCTTCTGTCCGTAGCGCTTGCGCCGTGCCAACTTCACCTGTGCGTCGGCCAGTTCGCGCTTCTGGCGCTGTACGTCGGCCTCGGCGACCCGCACCATGCGTTCGGCCGCCTCCTGTTCGGCGGCGAGCGCCTCCTCGTACGCCGAGTAGGCCCCGCCGTACCACGTCACCTCGCCGTCCCGGAGGTCGGCGATCTGGTCGACCAGCTCCAGCAGTTCGCGGTCGTGGCTGACGACGACAAGGACCCCGGACCAGCCTTCGACGGCCGCGTACAGTCGGCGTCGGGCGTGCAGGTCGAGATTGTTGGTCGGCTCGTCGAGCAGCAGCACGTCGGGCCGGGCCAGCAGCAGGGCGGCCAGCCGCAGCAGCACGCACTCGCCACCCGACACCTCGCCGATGGTGCGGTCCAGGCCGATGTGGCCGAGGCCGAGCTGGTCGAGTGCGGCGCGCGCCCGCTCCTCCACGTCCCAGTCGTCCCCGATCGCCGTGAAGTGCTCCTCGCTCGCGTCGCCGCCCTCGATGGCGTGCAGGGCGGCGCGCGCGGAGGCGATCCCCAGGGCCTGGTCGACGCGGAGAGCGGTGTCGAGCGTGGCGTTCTGCGGCAGATAGCCGATCTCGCCCATCGTGCGGACCGTGCCGTCGGCGGGGGCGAGTTCCCCCGCGATCAGCTTCAGCAGGGTCGATTTGCCGGAGCCGTTGAGGCCGATCAGGCCGGTCCTGCCGGGCCCGACCGCGAGCTGGAAGCCGTCCAGGACCTCGGTGCCGTCGGGCCACGAGAAGGACAGGTCGGTGCAGGTGATGAAAGTGGGGAACGTAGACATACGGGTCTCCCGGTTGCATGAGAAGGGAAGAAGGCAACGGGTGAGACACCAGGACGGCTCACGGGCCGAGGTCGCACACATCAGCGCGCACAGCGCCGAACGCGGCTGTGCGACACGGTGTCTCAAGACCTCAGACGAGCAACGTCCTGCTCCGTTCGACGACAACAAGGGCCGGGAACGACGTTACGCCCGGTCCGTTCCGGGCGGCAACGGAATTAACGGCGCGTGGATCAGCAGGCGTCGCGCAGCAGTTCGGTGAGGTCCTGGTCGAGGTCCAGGAACTCGTGCTCGCAGCCGGCCGGCACCAGGTGCTGGGCGCGCCGCAGGAACCGGCGCACCTCGGAGGTGCGGACGTGCACCATCGCGACACCCTCGGGGGCGTGGAACTCCACGACCGTACGGTCGTAGCCGAAGGGGCGTACGCGCACGTCGCCGAGCCCGGCCGCTCCGTCGACACCCGCCGCGAGCAGTTCCCGCGAGAATTCCCAGGACACCTCGATCCCTTCGAGGGTGGCCCGCGCGGGGAAGGCCATCTGCACCGCGAACGGGTTCCGGCGGTCGTAGCGCAGGGTCGCGGCGACGGATTCCATGCGGGGCGCGGACGCGACCAGGCGGACCTGTACGGCCTGCTCGATGACGGTGGACAAGGCCTGCTCCCTCACACGGCTGAGGCGGTACGACTCTTACACCGGAAAGGACGACGAATTCCGGCGACGCGTGCATTGGCGAACGGTGTGACCTGCGTCACCGAGGCGCCCTGGACGCGTCGGTCGGCGTGGACTACGTTCCCGCGCCATGACGTCCATGGGGAAGACGAGACGAGCGGTGTCGGTGGGGCTGTGCGGGGCGGCGCTCGCGGCCACCCTGACCGCCGCCCCGGCCCAGGCCGCTCCCACCACGGCGGAGCCCTCCTGGCAGCTCAAGCCGACCGGGACGGAGGTGCGCTTCCGAGGCCTGGCGGCCGTCAGCCGTTCCACCGCCTGGGTGGCCGGCTCCAAGGGCACGGTGCTGCGCACCTCGGACGGCGGCCGGAGCTGGCGAAACGTGTCGCCCCCGGGAGCGGGCGACCTGGAGTTCCGGGACGTCGAGGCTTTCGACGGCCGTCGCGCGGTCGTCCTGGCGATCGGGGAGGGGGAGGCCTCCCGGATCCTGCGTACCGACGACGGCGGCGCGAGCTGGACCGAGTCCTTCCGCAACACCGACGCGAGGGCCTTCTACGACTGCGTCACCTTCTTCGACAGCCGGCACGGGCTCGCCATGAGCGACCCGGTCGACGGCAAGTACCGCATCCTGTCGACCGGAGACGGTGGCCGCACCTGGAAGGTGCTGCCGGACACCGGCATGCCCGCCGCCCTGCCGGGAGAGGCGGGGTTCGCGGCGAGCGGCCAGTGCCTGGTCAGCTCGGGCCCCAAGGACGTCTGGCTGGCCACCGGAGGCGGTGCCACCGCGCGCGTGCTGCACTCCTCCGACCGGGGCCTGAACTGGACGGTGGCCGAGTCGACCGTCCCGGCCGGGGACCCGGCCCGCGGGGTCTTCGCCCTGGCCTTCCGCGACCGTGCGCACGGCATCGCCGTCGGCGGCGACTACCGGACGGGGCAGCCGTCGCCCCGGGCGGGAGCCGTCAGCCGGGACGGCGGGCGCACCTGGCGCCAGGCGCACACCCCGCCGCCCGCCTACCGCTCGGGCGTGACCTGGCTCCCGCACAGCCGGTCGGCCGCCCTCGCCGTCGGCCCCACCGGGACGGACCTCACCACGGACGGCGGCCGCACCTGGCGGACCGTCGACGCGGGCTCGTACGACACGGTCGACTGCGCCGCCGACTTCGGCTGCTGGGCCTCGGGCGAGAAGGGCCGGGTCGCCCGCCTGCAGCGGTAGGACCAGGCCGGCGGCGGGGCGGCCATCGGCCGTGCCCGCCGCCTCAGGCGGCCGGGGCGCCGAGGGCGTGCCCGGCCGTGGAGCCGGCCGGTCCGTCGGCGAGACCGGCACGCCCCCGCCACCACGGGACGAGCTGAGCGACACCGAGCGCCACTTCCACGGCGAGGAACAGCCACAGCACCCCCGTGGCACCCTGCGCCAGCGCGTACGCCTGCCACAGGGCGAACAGCGCGCGGGCGACACCGTCGAACAGCCCGTGCGCCGCCAACGGCTTGACGATCCGCAACAGCGCCCAGACGACCACGACGGATCCCAGCAGGTTCGCGTACATCGTCTGGACCGGATCGAGGGCGGGCAGGACGCCCAGACCGAGCGCCGAACCCAGCGACGACAGCGCACGGTGCACCAGCGCGTAGGTCCACGGAGTGGCGAAGGCCGCCGTGACGACGAGGTCGTACCAGGCGCTCGCGCGGACGACCCGGAGATAGGTACGGCGGGAAGGGGTGAGGAAACGCATCACGTGAGGCTCCTGCTGGTGCGACGGCAACGAATCCTCACGCTAGACAGGGGAGTACTGTCCAAGGTCAAGTCACGGGCGGACGGGGGTCGTTCATGCGTATCGGGGAGCTGGCCGCGCAGGCGGGTGTCACCAAGGACACCATTCGCTTCTACGAGAGGATCGGCCTCGTCACGGGCCGGCGGCTCGCCAACGGGTACCGCGACTTCCCGCCCGAGACGGTGGCCTGGCTGGCCTACGTCCGCACCGCACAGGCACTGGGCTTCTCCCTCGGCGAGATCGCCCGGCACGGCGAGGAACTGGGTGACGCGCCGGACGCCGCCGAGGGGCTGTCGGCGCTGATGCGGGAGAAGATCCGGTTCATCGACGCCCGCATGGACGAACTCGCGGCCCTGCGGGCGGACCTCGAAGCGCGTGTCGGCACCGGCTGCCCCTTGCGCACGGCCGACCGGGCCGGCTGAGCGCCGACGCACCCGGCGACGACGTACGGAGCGAGTGGCGCGGTTCCCTACGCCTGGGCCGGGAGCGTCTGCTGGTATGCCGCGAGTCCGGGCGCCGTCCTCGTCGCCATGAACTCCGTGACGCGGTACGCGCACACACCGTCGACGACGAAGGGGTCGGTCGCCGTGATCTCCTCGATCCGCGCGCGGTCGTCCCCCACGGCCAGGATGATCCCCCCGTCGCGCGGATTCTTGCGGCCCGACGCGATGAAGACGCCCGACTCGTAGTGCGAGTCGAGCCAGGCGACATGGTCGGCGAGAAGCTCGTCCACCCGCTCGATGGGCCCGGTGTAGGTCAATTCCAGTACGAACATGACCGCGAGGCTATCCGGCGCCACCGACAACCGGGTCCGCCAGGGCCAGGCGGTCACCCGGTCATCGCTCCGGCGGTCCCGGCGGACGTAAGGTGACCGTCACTATGACGATCATCGAAAAGCCCGCCGGCTGGCCGTCCGACGAGGCGGAGGCCCTGGCCGTCCAGGACGAACTGCGCGACCGTGTCGTCCTGGACGAGCCGGGTCCGCCGCCCGGCACCGGACTGGTCACGGGCGTCGACGTGGCCTACGACGACGAGCGCGATCTCGTCGCCGCGGCAGCCGTGGTCCTGGACGCCCGAACCCTCACCGTCGTGGAGGAGGCGACCGCCGTGGGCCGGGTGTCCTTCCCGTACGTTCCCGGGCTCCTCGCCTTCCGCGAGATACCGACCGTCCTGGCCGCGCTGGAAGCGCTGCGCGGCGGTCCCGGACTGGTGGTGTGCGACGGCTACGGCCGGGCGCACCCGCGCCGGTTCGGCCTCGCCGCCCACCTCGGCGTCCTCACCGGCCTGCCGGTGATCGGCGTCGCCAAGAACCCGTTCACCTTCACCTTCGAACAGCCCGGCCCCGAACGAGGGGCGTCCAGCCCGCTGCTCGCGGACGGCGAGGAGGTCGGCCGGGCGCTGCGCACCCGGGCCGAGGTCAAGCCGGTGTTCGTGTCGGTCGGCCACCGGGTCTCCCTCGACAACGCCTGCGCCCATACGCTGCACCTGACGCCCCGCTACCGCATCCCGGAGACCACCCGCCACGCGGACACCCTGTGCCGGCGGGCCCTGAAGGAGGCGACGTCATGATCGGCCGGCTCCAGTGCACCGTCCTGGACTGTCCCGACGTCCTCGTCCTGGCCCGCTTCTACCAGGGGCTGCTCGGCGGCGAGGTGAACCGCCCCGACCCCCGCTGGTCGCTCGACGCGGACTGGGCGACCCTCCACCTGGACGGCGGGCAGGTGCTGGGCTTCCAGCGGGCCGAGCCCTACAGCCCGCCGGCCTGGCCCGACCCGTCCCGCCCCCAGCAGTTCCACCTGGACGTCGGCGTGGCCGACCTCGTAGCGGCGAGGAAGGACGTCCTCGCGCTCGGGGCGGCGCCCCTCGACGACGGCGACCCCGCCCGCGGCTGGCACGTCTACGCCGACCCGGCGGGGCACCCGTTCTGCCTCGTACGCGACTGAGGGCGCCGGCTCAGCGCGAGTCGGCGACCCGGAAGCGGATCCCGGCCCGGCTCAGCCGCTCCAGCAGGGCGTCGCCCATCGCGGCCGCCGTGGTCACCTGGCCGGCGGTCGGGGGCAACGCGTCGAAGGCCAGGGACAGCGCCGACTCGGCCAGCATCTTCGCCGTCTCGTCATAACCCGGGTCGCCGCCCGACACCTCGGTGAACACCCGCCGCCCGCCGCCCTCACCGACGAACCGGACCGTGAACCAGCTGCGCGCGCGGCGCCCCTCGTCCGGCCCCTGCCCCGCTTCATAACGGTCCATCAGCCACCGCCGCGCGGGCGGCAACTGCGCCAGCGTGAACAGCGCCCCGACGGCGGCCGTCCCGCCGATGGCCACGGGCAGGGCCTTGACGGCCGCGTAGTGGCGGTAGCGGAAGTCCGGCCCGTACCGGGGCAGGGCCGCGGCCGAACGGGCCACCACGGTCGCGTCCAGGGTCGGCAGCGGTAGCGCCCACGCCCCGGTCTCCCGGCTGAAGCGCGGCGCCCCGAGCGGCGCCCGTGCCCGCCGCCCCACCAGCCGCGGTTCGTGCAGCCGGCGCTCGCGGGCCGCCCGCAGCGTCTGGCGGCCCCGCCCCATGGCGGTCATCGCGGAGGCGAACGTACCGCCCGAGAAGAAGGCGTTGGAGCGGACGAACCCGTCCACGGCCAACGGCACACCCTCGGGAAGCTGGGCCACCGTGAAGTAGACGCCCAGGTCGTGCGGTACCGAGTCGAAACCGCAGGCGTGCACGATCCGCGCCCCCGTCTCACGGGCCCGCCCGTCGTGGCGGACGTACATCAGGTCCACGAACTCCGGCTCGCCCGTCAGGTCCACGTAGTCCGTGCCCGCCTCGGCGCAGGCCGCCACCAGCGGCTCGCCGTACAGCACGTACGGCCCGACCGTGGTCGCCACCACCCGGGCCGACTCGGCGAGCCCGCGCATCGAGTCCGGGTCGCCGGCGTCCGCAGTGAGCAACGGCAGGTCCGCGCACCGCGGGTGCTCCGCGGCCAGCCGGTCGCGCAGCGCCTCCAGCTTGGCCCGGCTGCGCCCGGCGAGCGCCCACCGGCAGGTCTCGGGTGCGTGCGCGGCGAGATACCGGGCGGTCAGCTCACCGACGAATCCGGTCGCCCCGAAGAGCACCACGTCATGCGCCCGCTCCGTGCCGTCCCGTGTGTCCATCCAGCCCCTCCGCCGTCCGCGCCGTTGTCGGAGGCAGAGGCTAGCGTGCGGGGTGAGGAGCGATTGTCCGGGTGTGCTGCCACGCGCTTGTCCACAGGGCTTGTGCGGAGTGGAACACGTTCTTAGCATCATCACTGTTACAGCAGTTGTGTCACAGTCCAGGGGGTCATATGGCAGCGACAGGCAGCGGCCCGCTCGCCGGAGTGCGAGTGGTCGAGCTGGCGGGCATCGGGCCCGGCCCGTTCGCCGCCATGCTCCTGGGCGATCTGGGCGCCGACGTGGTGCGGGTCGACCGGCCCGGCGGCGCGGGGCTGGCGATCGACCCGGCGTACGACCTCACCAACCGCAACAAGCGCTCGGTGCTCGTCGACCTCAAGGCGGACGACGGCCCGGAGCGCGTCCTGGACCTCGTCGAGCGCGCCGACGTCCTCATCGAGGGGTACCGCCCGGGCGTCGCCGAACGCCTCGGTGTCGGCCCCGAAGCGTGCCTCGCCCGCAACCCGAAGCTGGTCTACGGACGGATGACCGGCTGGGGGCAGGAGGGCCCGCTCGCCCAGCGCGCCGGGCACGACATCGCGTACATCGCCATCACCGGCACACTCTCCATGATCGGCAAGGCCGGTGAGCCTCCGACCGTGCCCGCCAACCTCGTCGGCGACTACGCGGGCGGCTCGCTCTACCTCGTCGTGGGCGTCCTCGCCGCGCTGCACCACGCGCGCCAGGAGGGCGGCGGGGGCCAGGTCGTGGACGCCGCCATCACCGACGGAGCCGCGCACCTGGCGACGATGATCCACGGAATGATGGCCGCCGGCGGCTGGCAGGACCGGCGCGGCGCCAACCTCCTGGACGGCGGCTGCCCCTTCTACGGCACCTATGAGACGGCCGACGGCCAGTCCATGGCCGTGGGCGCGCTGGAGCAGCGGTTCTACGACGAGTTCATCCGGCTGCTCGGCATCAAGGACTCGGTTCCGGCCCGTAAGGACTTCGACCGCTGGGGAGAGCTGCGCGCCGCCGTCGCCGCGCGCTTCAAGGAGAAGACCCGAGCCGAATGGACGGCCGTCTTCGAGGGCTCCGACGCCTGCGTCGCCCCCGTCCTGTCGCTGCGGGAGGCCCCCGCCCACCCACACCTCGCGGCCCGCTCCACGTTCACGGACCACGGCGGGATCACCCAGCCGGCCCCTGCGCCCCGCTTCTCCGTAACCCCGAGCTCCGTGACCCGGCCGCCCGCCCAGCCGGGCGCCGACACCGACGAGGTCGCCGGCGACTGGGGCGTACCGAGCATCCGTACCGACGGCGTCCGTACCGACGCCGCGCCGACCGACGGCTCCCGTACCGACGCCGTGCGTGCCGCCAGTAGCGCCCCCGCGCGCACCGACGGCTCCCGTACCGACGCCGCGCGTACCGACGACAGCGCCCGTACCGACGACGACGACAGGGGGACCGGGTGAAGCGCCGGATCTTCGAGGCCGAGCACGACGCCTTCCGCGAGACCGTCCGCACCTTCCTCGCCAAGGAGGTCCTGCCGCACTACGAGCAGTGGGAGAAGGACGGCATCGTCTCGCGCGACGCCTGGCTCGCCGCCGGCCGCCAGGGCCTGCTCGGCATCGCCGTCCCCGAGGAGTACGGAGGCGGCGGCAACCCCGACTTCCGCTACAGCGCCGTCCTCGCCGAGGAGTTCACCCGCGCCGGCGCCCCCGGTCTCGCGATCGGCCTCCACAACGACATCATCGGCCCCTACCTCACCTCGCTCGCCACCGACGAGCAGAAGCGGCGCTGGCTCCCCGGCTTCTGCACCGGCGAGATCGTCACCGCCATCGCCATGACGGAACCCGGCGCCGGATCCGACCTCCAGGGCATCCGCACCACCGCCGAGGACCGGGGCGACCACTGGCTGCTCAACGGCTCCAAGACCTTCATCTCCAACGGCATCCTCGCCGACCTGGTGATCGTCGTCGCCAAGACCACCCCCGAGGGCGGCGCGCACGGCCTGTCCCTCCTGGTCGTCGAGCGCGGCATGGACGGCTTCGAACGGGGCCGCAACCTCGACAAGATCGGCCAGAAGTCCCAGGACACCGCCGAACTGTTCTTCCACGACGTACGCGTCCCCAAGGAGAACCTGCTCGGCGAGCTGAACGGCGCGTTCATCCACCTGATGACCAACCTGGCGCAGGAGCGGCTGAACATCGCGGTCGCCGGTATCGCCGCCGCCGAGCACCTCCTGGAGATCACCACGGCGTACGTCAAGGAACGCGAGGCGTTCGGGCGGCCGCTCGCCAGGCTCCAGCACATCCGCTTCGAGATCGCCGAAATGGCCACCGAATGCGCGGTCACCCGCGAGTTCGTCGACCGCTGCGTCGTCGACCACGCGAAGGGGGAACTGGACGCGGTCCACGCCTCGATGGCCAAGTGGTGGGCCACCGAATTGCAGAAACGGGTCGCCGACCGCTGCCTGCAGCTCCACGGCGGCTACGGCTACATGGCTGAATACCAGGTCGCCAGGGCCTTCACCGATGGCCGGATCCAGACTATTTACGGCGGTACGACCGAAATCATGAAGGAAATCATCGGCCGTTCCCTGCTCGGCTGACCCCTCCCTGAAAGGCTTGACCAGTGAGCACCGAAGCGTACGTGTACGACGCGATCCGCACCCCGCGCGGGCGCGGCAAGGCCAATGGCGCCCTCCACGGCACCAAGCCGATCGATCTGGTGGTCGGCCTCATCCACGAGCTGCGCGGCCGCTTCCCCGGCCTCGACCCCGCCGCCATCGACGACATCGTGCTCGGTGTCGTCGGCCCCGTCGGAGACCAGGGGTCCGACATCGCGCGGATCGCCGCGATCGCCGCCGGGCTTCCCGACACCGTCGCCGGCGTACAGGAGAACCGCTTCTGTGCCTCCGGCCTGGAAGCCGTCAACATGGCGGCGATGAAGGTCCGCTCCGGCTGGGAGGACCTGGTCCTCGCGGGGGGCGTCGAGTCGATGTCCCGCGTGCCGATGGCCTCCGACGGCGGAGCCTGGTTCGCCGACCCCATGACCAACTGGGACACCAACTTCGTCCCGCAGGGCATCGGCGCCGACCTGATCGCCACGATCGAGGGATACACCCGGCGCGACGTCGACGAGTACGCCGCGCTCTCCCAGGAGCGGGCCGCCACCGCCTGGAAGGACGGCCGCTTCGACCGGTCCGTCGTCCCCGTCCAGGACCGCGCGGGAGTGGTCGTCCTCGACCACGACGAGCACATGCGGCCCGGCACCACCGCCGACTCGCTCGCCGGCCTCAAGCCCTCCTTCGCGGCCATCGGTGACATGGGCGGCTTCGACGCCGTGGCGCTGCAGAAGTACCACTGGGTCGAGAAGATCGACCACGTCCACCACGCCGGCAACTCCTCCGGCATCGTCGACGGCGCCGCGCTCGTCGCCATCGGCAACAAGGAGGTCGGCGAGCGGTACGGGCTGACCCCCCGCGCCCGGATCGTCTCCGTGGCCGTCTCGGGCTCCGAGCCGACCATCATGCTCACCGGCCCCGCGCCCGCCTCCAAGAAGGCCCTCGCCAAGGCCGGACTGACCATCGACGACATCGACCTGGTCGAGATCAACGAGGCGTTCGCCGCGGTGGTGCTGCGCTTCGTCAAGGACATGGGCCTGTCCCTGGACAAGGTCAACGTCAACGGCGGCGCCATCGCCATGGGCCACCCGCTCGGCGCGACCGGCGCGATGATCCTCGGCACCCTCGTCGACGAACTGGAGCGCCAGGACAAGCGCTACGGCCTCGCCACGCTGTGCGTCGGCGGAGGCATGGGCATCGCCACCGTCGTCGAGCGCGTCTGACCCCCGTCCTTTCCCGTACGGCCTTACGGAGCAGCCAGAACCATGAGCGAGTCCACCACCATCCGCTGGGAACAGGACGAGACCGGCGTCGTCACCCTCGTCCTCGACGACCCCGACCAGTCCGCCAACACCATGAACCAGGCCTTCAGGGCCTCCATCGCCGCCGTCGCCGACCGCGCCGAGGCCGAGAAGGACTCCATCCGGGGCATCATCTACACCTCCGCCAAGAAGACCTTCTTCGCGGGCGGCGACCTCAAGGACATGATGAAGGCCGGGCCCGCGGACGCCCAGCAGATCTTCGACGCCGGCATGGAGATGAAGCGCGCCCTGCGCCGCATCGAAACCCTCGGCAAGCCGGTCGTCGCCGCCATCAACGGCGCGGCCCTCGGCGGCGGCTACGAGATCGCCCTCGCCTCCCACCACCGGATCGCCCTCGACGCGCCCGGCTCCAAGATCGGCCTGCCCGAGGTCACCCTCGGCCTCCTCCCGGGAGGCGGCGGCGTCGCCCGTACCGTACGCCTCATGGGCATCGCCGACGCCCTGCTCAAGGTGCTCCTCCAGGGCACCCAGTACACGCCGCAGCGAGCCCTGGACAACGGCCTGATCCACGAAGTGGCCGCCACCCGTGAGGAGATGATCGCCAAGGCGCGGGCGTTCATCGACGCCCACCCCGAGTCGCAGCAGCCCTGGGACGTCCCCGGTTACAAGATCCCCGGCGGCACCCCGGCGCACCCCAAGTTCGCCGCCAACCTGCCCGCCTTCCCGGCCAACCTGAAGAAGCAGATCAATGGCGCTCCCTACCCCGCGCCCCGCAACATCCTCGCGGCCGCCGTCGAGGGCTCCCAGGTCGACTTCGAGACCGCGCTGACCATCGAGTCGCGGTACTTCACCGAACTGGTCACCGGACAGACCGCCAAGAACATGATCCAGGCGTTCTTCTTCGACCTCCAGGCGGTCAACTCCGGTGCCAGCCGCCCCCAGGGCATCGCACCGCGCACGGTCCGCAAGGTCGCCGTCCTCGGCGCGGGCATGATGGGCGCGGGCATCGCGTACTCCTGTGCCAAGGCGGGCATCGACGTCGTCCTGAAGGACGTGTCGGCCGAGGCGGCCCAGAAGGGCAAGGCGTACTCCGTCAAGCTCCTCGACAAGGCGCTGTCCCGGGGCCGCACCACCGAGGCCAAGCGCGACGAACTGCTGGCCCGCATCACACCGACCGCCGACCCGGCGGACCTGGCGGGTTGCGACGCCGTCATCGAGGCGGTGTTCGAGGACACGGCGCTCAAGCACAAGGTGTTTCAGGAGATCCAGGAGATCGTCGAGCCCGACGCGCTGCTGTGCTCCAACACCTCCACCCTGCCGATCACCCTCCTGGCGGAGGGCGTGGAGCGCACGGCCGACTTCATCGGCCTGCACTTCTTCTCACCGGTCGACAAGATGCCGCTCGTCGAGATCATCAAGGGCGAGCGGACCGGTGACGAGGCCCTCGCACGCGCCTTCGACCTCGTACGGCAGATCAACAAGACGCCGATCGTCGTCAACGACTCGCGCGGCTTCTTCACCTCCCGCGTCATCGGCCAGTTCATCAACGAGGGTGTGGCGATGGTCGGCGAGGGCGTGGAGCCCGCGTCGGTGGAGCAGGCCGCCGCGCAGGCCGGGTACCCGGCGAAGGTGCTGTCCCTGATGGACGAGCTCACCCTCACCCTCCCGCGCAAGATCCGCAACGAGACGCGGCGCGCCGTCGAGGAGGCGGGCGGCACCTGGGCCGAGCACCCGGCGGACGCGGTGATCGACCGCATGGTCGACGAATTCGGCCGCCCCGGCCGCAGCGGCGGCGCGGGCTTCTACGACTACGACGAGCAGGGCACGCGCCAGGGCCTGTGGCCCGGCCTGCGGGAGCACTTCGGCACCGCCGACGGCGCGGCCGTCCCCTTCGACGACATGAAGGAGCGGATGCTCTTCTCCGAGGCGCTGGACACCGTCCGCTGCCTGGAGGAAGGCGTACTGACCTCCGTCGCCGACGCCAACATCGGTTCCATCATGGGCATCGGCTTCCCGGCATGGACCGGAGGTGTGCTCCAGTACATCAACGGCTACGAGGGCGGCCTTCCGGGCTTCGTCGCACGCGCGCGTGAGCTCGCCGAGCGGTACGGGGAGCGGTTCGAACCGCCGGCGCTGCTGGTGGAGAAGGCGGAGCGGGGCGAGACCTTCGTCGACTGAGGCCCCGGACAAGGCGATGTGACCGGGGGACCCGGGCACGGCGGCCGACCGGCCGGCCCGTGCCCGGGGGGGTATCGACGACGAAAAAACCAACCGACGGTCGACCGCCCCACGGCCCGGCGTCAGCCGTTCAGGGTGGGCGGCCCGGCGGGGGGGGGGGGGGGGGGGGGGGGGGGGGGGGGGGGGGGGGGGGGGGGGGGGGGGGGGGGGGGGGGGGGGGGGCGGGGGGGGTGGGGGGAGGG
>NZ_JBVJAH010000003.1:0-113581 GCF_055590785.1 Streptomyces sp. NPDC041796 | reverse complement strand
GCACACAAACAAACCCCCCCCCCCCCCCCCCCCCCCACACCCCCCCACCCCCCCCCCTAGGCCGCCGCCCCCCCCCGCGGCCCTCACCCCAACCCCCCCCCCCCCCCCCCCCCGCCGTCGCGAGACGGTGGCCGAGTCCTTCCGCGAGGTGATCCGGCCGCCGGGCCCGGCGGGTGACGACCTTCAGTGGTCTGCCCGACCGCCCTCGTCGGCGAGCGGCCCGCCGTCGCGAGGCGGTGGCGGGCCCTTGCTCGTCACGGTGACAACCCGTCCGCCACGGCGCCCGAGCACCTAGGCGTCGTCCCCGCGGTCGCCGTCCACCGGGCGGTCGTCCCGGTGCCGGGCCAGCGCGCGGCCGTAACGGCGGGAGACCTCCGGCATCAGGGAGGCACCCTCCGCCGGGCGGTCCAGGCCGAACACGTACCCGGGGAAGTCGAGTTCCCGCTGCACCGCCCAGATCTCGCCGTGGTCGTCCGGCGGGAACAACTGCCCCGGATCGCCCACCGCCACCCAGCCGATCGGCACGGTCGTGTCCTCGGCGAGGACCGTCCTCAGGTGGACGACGCCGTTGACGCGGACCTCGCAGCGGGCCCCGAGGCGCGCGCCGTTGAACACGCGTGTGCCGGTGGCGAAGAAGACGTCGTCGGCCGCCTCACAGCCGACGAGATAGGCACCGGGACCCACGAGGACGTGCCTTCCCAGCCGCACCGGGTCCTGGCGGGTGCCGCGCAGCACGGCGTTCTCCATCACGATGCAGCCCTCACCCAGCTCGACCGGACCGCCCTCGGCGGTCAGGACCGCACCGAACAGGATCCGGCAGCCGGGTCCGACCCGTACGTCTCCGCAGAGGGTGGCGTTCGGCGCCACGTAGGCGGTCGGGTCGACGGTGGGCGCGTGCCCCTGGTGCTCGAACAGCATGGCCATGGCCCGCATCGTGCCACCCCCGGGCCCATTCGGCGCTCACTCCGCGCGGAACGCGGCGCCCAGCTCCTCCTTCAGTGACCGCTGGAAGGCCGTCACCAGCGCCTGCACGACCAGCGGCTGCATATGGGCGGACAGCGACTTCATCGCCGCCACGTGCTCCGGGTCGGACTCGCGCTCCCGGTAGGGGCCCCACACCTCGTCCCGGAACAGCCGTGTCAGCTCCTGGGCGGCCGCCCGGGTGTGCTCCACCAGGACCGTGCGGGACGCCAGGATCGTCTCGTGGGCGATGGGCACGTCCAGCAGCCGCACCCCCAGCCGCAGCAGGCCCGGGTCGACCCGGAAGGTGCCGTCCGCCCCTGTAGGGGCCAGCACGTCCATCGCGGCGAGCCGGTCCAGGTCCTCGTCGCCGAGCGCCCGCCCGGCGCGCCGCTCCAGCTCGGCCCGGGACAGTTCCTCCGGCGCGTCGGGCGCCCAGGTGGCCACCAGCGCCCGGTGGATGGCCAGGTCGTGAGCGCTCAGATCGGGCGGGAGCTGCTCCAGGTACCGTTCGATCGCGGCGAGCGTCATGCCCTGGTGCTGGAGTTCCTCGATGAGCGCCAGCCGGGAGAGGTGCTCGGGCCCGTAATGCCCCACCCGGCGCGGGCCGATGACGGGCGGCGGCAGCAGGCCGCGGGTGCTGTAGAACCGGATGGTGCGCACAGTGACGCCGGCCCGGGCGGCGAGCTCGTCGACGGTGAGCGTCGGCTGCTGCTCCCCGGTCCCGGCCGGCCCGCTCCCGGTCGCCGCGGTCCCGGTGGGCTCGGTCGCCTCGGTCGCCATGCGGGCCTCACTTCCGGTTCGTACGCTGGGTGTGTCCAACAGTATTGCTGTACCACCATCGCTGTGAAAGCCACGCCCGGCGTCCAGGGGTACGAGCCGCCCACCTTCTCAGGCCCTGCACAAGCCGCTCCGATCCGGTGCCCGTACGGTAGTTCGCATGACGGGGATCGCCTACGCACGGGGGGACGCCACCGCGCCGGCCGGTAAGGGCGTCAAAATCATCGCGCATGTCTGCAACGACCTGGGCGGCTGGGGCAAGGGCTTCGTCCTGGCGCTCTCCCGCCGCTGGCCGGAGCCCGAAGCCGCGTACCGGCGCTGGCACCGTGAGCGCGCCGGGAACGACTTCGGGCTGGGCGCCGTGCAGTTCGTCCAGGTGGGGCCGTATCTGTGGGTGGCCAACATGGTGGGCCAGCGGGGGATGCGGACGGGCAGCAAGGGGGTGCCCGTGCGGTACGAGGCGATCGACGCGGCCCTGGGCCGGCTCGCCGACAGGGCTGCCGAGCTGGGCGCCTCCGTCCATATGCCGCGCATCGGCTGCGGACTCGCGGGCGGCAAGTGGTCCCGGGTGGAGCCGCTGATAGCGGAGCGGCTGGCGGCCCGGGGGATACCGGTGACCGTGTACGACCACGAAGCCTGACGGCGCCACCGGGAAAACCGGTTGGCGCACCAGGGGCGCGCCGATGGGCTGACCGTATGGATCACCACACGGTACGGGCGCTGTTCGACCGGTCGCTGCGCGTCGGCACCGTCTTGGACGGCGGGGCCGTCATCTAGACATCCGACGCTGCGGGGTCTGGCTTCACTGGCCGTCCAGACCGCCCCGCCGCCCTCGTGCTTCAGCTCGTCGAACGCGCCCGCCCCGCCGTCACGGCGCCACTTTCCACCGCGCTCCCGCGCTGCGCCTGCAGCTCGCCCCCGGTCCTGTCGGCCCTGGCCGAGCCCGGCCAGGCCTGGATCGGTGAGACGCAGTGGACGCCCGTGCGTGCCGGCCTGGTCGCCGAAGTCGAAGGCGGTGCCACGTGGCACGCCGTCATCCCGCGGGTGGTCCGGCTGCGCGCGGACGTCTGACCCTGGAAACAACGCAGCGGGCGTGATGCTGTCTCAGCCGTTGTCGGCACCGGGGGCAGGTCTGGCGGCGGTCGGCCTCGTAGGCGGCTTCCACCTTCCGGCGCCCCGGCCGGGACCACGGCGTCCTTGGTGGCGCAGAGCCCTACAAGGACGGGCGCCTTTCGGGACGCTGGTGAGCACCGGGCCGAGGGTGGGTTGCTGCGGCAGGTGTGAACGGCGGCAGGGTGCGGGCCGCCTTATCGCGTGTAAATCTGGACAGGAGATTTGTGCATATTTGCTGCGAGGAGGCGTGACCATGGGCGCTGGCGAGATGAGGCAGCGGGCCAAGGAGATGGCCGACAAGCTGCGACAGAAGGGCCAAGGCGAGCAGAAGAACAAAGGGCAGAAGAAGGCCAAGGCGAGGGAACGCAGCGCGCTCATTCAAGACCAGATGAAAAAGCTTCAGGAGCGGCGGCACCGGAGCGGGTAACCCCACGAGGTGACCCGTGGGCCCCAGACCAGCATCACCGGGTCTTGCTCGCGTCGTCCGCGCCCGCCTGGGGCTATGGGACCGGCCGGGCGGGCGCGGGAACCTGAGGCCCCCCGGACGCCTGTAAGGGCGCGGGGCACACGTAAGTTGGCGACGGCGGTCGTCCTCTTCGTCGACGCCTTCGGCCTCGATCCGCCCTCTGCGGACCTCGCCGGTGACGGTCTCCTCTTCCGTGTCTTCCGTGCTATTCCGGAGTGAGACGTACGCGTTCGACTGGTACCGCTTCGGTCTGAGCCACGGGCTTTTCTTCGTGGAGCGTGACCTCGTCTTCGGCCTCGGAGATGTCGGGCCCGGACATCGCGTCGTCGACGTTGGCGTCGGTGATCGGCTCGCGCTCCAGGCGCACCTCTTCGCGGCGCACGGGGACGGGTTGCTGGACCTCTTCGGTGACGACGCGACGTACTTGCGCAGCCGTGTGCGTCCTGCCTCGCGGCGTTCAGTGCCGACGTGCATCTGCTCCTCGGAGCGGGTCATCGCGTCGTCGCCCTTGCTGCGGGCCAGCCGCCTTCGCCGGGCTGGTTGGCCTGCTGCCAGGCGGCGTCCCAGTCGCTGCCGTAGTACTCGTACAGGCGGTGTTCTTCGTCCTCGGACAGGTGTCCACCGGCGTCGACATCGATGTTGGGGGCGTCCTTGATCCTTGCCAGGTGGTACCGGTGACGTCATCGAGAAAGACGTGCTTGGCTTCGCCGACCTTGTTTCCCCTCCGCGTCGTAGAGGGATGCTCCAGCGCGGCCGGGATCTGCTCTCGGGTGATCATCTTGACCCTCCTGCTTCCCTGGGTGGTTACCAGCCGCGTAACCGAGGGAATGGCGAGGAGACATGTTATATGGGTTAATGTCCAGTTGGTGCTGGCGGAGCTCGGGGTCCGGCGAGGTGCAGGACGCAAAGCGGATTGAGCTGGGGTGTCAGCTAGCGGATCAGGGGAAAGCGGTGGCCATGCTTCTGCTCCGCGACCTGCGCCGCCTGGACCGGCATCTGACCCGAAGGGCCGCTTCGTGGGACTCGCCCTGGGTACGGAAAGGTCTGCCGGCGGTGGAGTCTGCCGCTGAGGGGACCAAGCTGTGGTGGGGCACTGCGGCGCTGATGGCCGCGGGGGGCGGGCGGATCAGCCGAAGGGCCGCAGCGTCGGGCGTGCTGAGTATGCTCGCTTCGCAGCTGGTCGCGAATGCCGTGTGCAAGCAGTTGTATGAGCGGCGCAGGCCGCCTCAAGAGTTGATTCCGCACGACGGTGTCGAGGATCGTCCGGACTCCTCGTCCTTCCCCTCCGGGCATACCGCTGCCGCGGTGGGCTTCACTGCCTCCGTGGCCGCGTCTTCTCCGTGGTGGGGAGCGGCCGCCGCCGTTCCGGCCACTTTGGTGGCTGTGGAGCGCGTCCACAGCGGAGCCCACTACCCCAGTGATGTCGCTTTCGGCGCCGTCATCGGGATAGCCGGCGCCGTTCTGGTCCGCCGTGCGCCCCGCCTGCTGCTGCGCAGCCTGTCGTAACACCCCTCGTGCGCTCTGGCGACTGCGCATGGGTGGGCAATGCTCGGTATGCGCCGGGGGCGACATGTACGCGACATGAGGAATGTGAGACGGCAGCCAACCTCTTACTCAGCGGAACCGGCGGGCCGGGACGGGGTGGCCGGACTTAGAGTTTGCGGGTGTCGCGGGGCTCGACGTAGGGCTCTTCGCCGGGCGGGTGGCCGCTTTCGATGGCGCGGCCGCGTTCGAGTTCGGCGTTGAACTCCAGGCCGAGCAGGATCGCGATGTTGGTGATCCACATCCAGATCAGGAAGATGATGACCGCCGCCATACTGCCGTAGGTCTTGTCGTAGCTGCTGAAGTTCGCCACATACAGGGCGAAGAGAGCGGAGGCGATGAGCCAGATGACGACGGCGATGATGCTGCCCGGGCTGACCCAGCGGAACGTGCGTTTGACGTTCGGTGACGCCCAGTACAGCAGCGCGATGATCAGCATGAACAGCAGGACCAGCACGGGCCATTTGGCGATGTTCCACACCGTGATGGCCGTGTCGCCCAGTCCGAGGATCTCTCCGGTCTTCTTGGCCAGGTTGCCGGTGAAGACCACGCCCACCGCCATGACTGCCAGCAGCACCACTACGACCAGGGTGATGACCAGCCGGGTGGGCATGGTCTTCCATACGGGGCGGCCTTCACCGATGTCGTAGACGGCGTTGGACGCGCGCATGAATGCTGCGATGTACCCCGAGGCCGACCACAGGGCGACCGCGATCCCAATGATCAGCGCGATGCCGGCTCGGCCCTGGTTGCCTTCCAGCTGCTTCAGGATGTTGGTGAGGATGTCCCGGGCAGCCCCGGGGGCGAGGCTGCCGAGGTTGTCGATCAGCGGCCTGATGGTGGAAGTGCCCAGCAGCCCCAGGATGGACACCAGAGCCAGCAGGGCGGGGAAGATCGCCAAGACCCCGTAGTAGGTCAGGGCGGCCGCCCAGTCGGTGAGGTTGTCTTCCTTGAACTCTTTCACGGTGCGTTTGAGTACTCCGAGCCAGGATCGTTTGGGTAGATCCGTCGGTTTCTCGGCCGGCGGCTTGCCCTTCGTCCTCGGGCGGGAGGTGCCGTTGCCATCTGATGCCGGGTTTTGCGCCATGGCTCACCCCTTCTCGGACGGGTGCCGCCGCACAGCCCGAGGGAGGAGGGGCAAAGGCAGTGCGGCGGCTGCGGATGGTTCAAGAGCCGGGGGCCTGCCGGCGGGCCTCTTCGGCCACCTGCTGCCCGGACTCCTTCGCCTGCTCGGTGACCTGGCTGGCCTGCTCGCTGGCCTTCTCCTTGGTGGTCTGCGCAGCTTCCGCGGCCGTGCCCTTGACCTCTTGGACGGCCTGCTTGGCGGCCTCGGTGGCGTCCTGCTTCACCTGCTGGGCGGACTCCAGCGCCGCTTCCTTGACCGGCTCGATCGCCTCTCCGGCCTTCTCGGAGATCTGGGTGGCAGCCTGCTCCTCGGCCTGCGAGGTCGGCAGGAGTGAGGCGGCCAACAGCCCGGCGCCAAAAGCGATCAGCCCGGCTGCCAGCGGATTGCCCTGCGTCTGCCGCACGGCCTGCTCCGGCGCGCTGCTGACCGCCTCACCGATCTGTCCGGCGGCCTGGCGCCCGGTGTCCGTGGCCTGCCCGGCGCTCTCCTGTAGCGAGGTGGCGGCCTGCCGCGTACGGTCTTGAGCCTTCCCTGCGGCGTGCGAAGCGGTGCCCATGACGCGCTCCCGCGCACCGGAAACCGCGTCACGGGTGCCCATGACGCGCTCCCGCGCACCGGAAACCGCGCCACGGACCCGAGCCGTGCGGTGGCGCACCATCCGCCGAGGGCTGGTGCGCTCGGCCAGCTGGTCGACATCCTGCGACAGCCGCTCCCGTGTGGTCTCGATGTCGGCCCTTACCTCGTCGGGTGACGTGCCCATTGCGCGTCCTCCTTCAACGTCTCCACCGTCTGCTCCGGCTTCGGCGACACGCTCCGCATTCGGGAGCGGCCCATCACGAATAGCACCGCACCGATCACCGCCCACACCGCGGTGATGATCAGCGCAGCCCAGCCCAGATCCATCACATTGGCCAGGCCGAACATCGCCGCGAGTGACACGAAAAGGGACACCATGTAGCCGGCGAACCCGGCCCCGCCGAACATTCCGGCGGCCTTCCCCGCCTTGGCGGCTTCCTCGCGGATCTCAGCCTTGGCCAACTCCACTTCCTGCCGGAAAAGCGTCTGCACATCCGACGTCACCGCGGACAGCAGCTCACCCACCGAACGGTCCTGCTCGCGCGGCTCCGGGGCCATCGACGACATGTCACGCCTCCGGATAACCCGGCAACGCCGGCCGCACCGTCCCCGCGGGCATACCCGGCGCTCGTTCATCCCGCACCGGGGCCTGCGGCGACTCCTGCGAGGACTGGCCCACCTTGCCGCTGGCCTTGGCCAGTCTGCCGACGGCAAGTCCGGCCAGCGCCGCCCCTCCCAGGAACACTCCCGGCCGCCGCCGCGCGAACCCCTTCAGGTCCTCAGCCATGCCCCCCAGACCATGCTCGTCGAGGTAGTCCGCCGCGCGGTGACCGCCGTCGGCCGCCTGAGAGACCAGGCTGCGGGCCGGAGAATCCTCGGACGCGCTCTGTGCCAGGTCGGCCAGATCGTCGGCCCACTGCCGTACTGTGCCTGCCACACGCTGGGTCTGGTTCTCCGCCTCCTGCGTCACTCGCCCCCGGAGGTCGCTCACCGCCGTGCCGGCCTGCTGCCGCGCCTCCCCCGCCACCGCCTTGGCCTGCTCCACAGCCGTGCCCGCCATCTCACCGGCCGCTTGCTTAGCCTGACCGGTCGTGGCCGACGCCTGCTCCTTCGCTGCCTGCCCGGCCTGCTGGGCACGCCCAGCACCGCCACTCGCGGACTCAGCACTCATCGCTTCCTCCTCCTTCGCAACACGCACAACCACACGGCGCTTCGACCGCCGGACTGCCCGTGGAAGTCACCGGACACCGTCACCGCGTTCTTCAGCTGGCCCGATGTGCCAGGGCCATACCGCGCGCTCGTGTGCTCTTGTGCCGGGACGCCCCCCGAGTAACCACGCCTACGGCCACGAAACGGGACAAATGTGGCTTCGGTCTTGCCCGTTGATCTTGGACATTCGAGACCGGCTGCACCGCTACAACACCCGACGCCGCCACTCGAGCCTTGGACACCGCAGCCCCATCGACCTACGAGACGGCACTCGAAACGACATCAACGAACCTGGCCGCAGCCGCGTAAGCCCGTGTCCAGGATTCGGGGGCAAGGCCCAAGAGGACCAGGCCGTGATCCCCGACCATTACCGGCTCAAGGGCGCATCGCTGCCGGCTGCGTCCGGCCCGCGCGAGCGGGGGCCCTTCGGCGTCTGGCCGCCGTCGGGGGGCGAGAAGGCCGATGACGAGGGCCAGGAGCACGACGGTCTTGAGGCGACGATCGCAGCGGGTCAGCCCTGACCCCCACCGATGACGGATGTGCCTGAGGAGTCAGGGAAGCGGTGTTTCTCCGTGATCATTCCCGGGGGGGGTGCCGTGCTCGGCTCGCCCCCCGGGTCATGCGATGCTGCGTGCCTTGGCGATGGCGACGACTGTGCTGCGCCGGCGGTGGCGCCGTTCGTAGTCCGGCACCTGCCGCGCTTCGGCGGGGCGGCGGTCTGCAGCCGGGCGATGATCCTGGCGGGGAGTGTGGCGTCGTACCCGGGCCACGGTTCGCTGCCGCGCAGCTGCTCGATGGCGTTCAGGATTTCCGGCCGGCTGCCGGCGTGTGCGCGCTCGTAGCTGTCGAGCGCGTTCAGCTCAGCCTGGGAGAGCATCGGCAGGCGCTGGCTGATGGCGGCGATGCTGAGGTGGTCGTATCCGAAAATCGGCCGGTCGTCCTTCCGCGTGATCGCGTCATCGGCCTCATCGGGTGCGCCTTTGGCCGTGCGCGCAGGCTGCCGCAGCGCTCGTGGCGGCTTTCCGGATCAGTTCGAAGGCAGAGCGCACGGTACCGGTGGCCGCATCCGGTAGGCCGCCGCGACCCGAGCGTGCTGGGCGAGACTGTCCTCCAGCGCGCCAGAGATGCGGCGCGAGGCATGGCCCGACGGCCCGGGCTCCACGGTCGATCGGGTCGGGGACGTCGTACAGCAGACCGGCCCGGCCCACGGGTGGAACGGGGTGCTGTGGTCGGCCCTCGACGAGACACGGGCCGAGGAGGAGATCGCCCGGCAGGTACGCCACTTCACCTCGCTCGGCCGCGCCTTCGAGTCGAAGCTCTACGCGCACGACTGTCCGGCCGACCTCGGCGCGCGGCTCCGGGCGACCGGCTTCGTGGCCGGGCCCGAAGAGGCCCTCATGGTCGCCGAGGTCGCGGTTCTGCACGGCATCGGCAGCCGGGTGCCCGAGGGGGAGATCCGGGCGGTCACGGACGAGGCCGGTGTGGCACTGGTGGCGGAGGTTCACCAGCGGGTCTTCGACACGGACGGCGCGCACCTCCGGCGCCGCCTGCTCGACCAGTTGACCGCGCACCCGGACACCGTGGCCGCCGTCGTCGCCATGGCCGGCGACCGGCAGGTGAGTTCCGCACGCCTGGAGCTGCCGCCCGGCGGCGCGTTCGCCGGCCTGTGGGGTGGTGGCACGGTACGGGAGTGGCGCGGCCGGGGCGTCTACCGCACCCTGGTCGCCCACCACGCCCGCATCGCGGCCGAGCGCGGCCGCCGCTACCTCCAGGCCGACGCCTCGGAGCGGAGCCGCCCCGTCCTACGGCGCCTCGGGTTCAGCCGGCTGTCCACCACGACCCCCCGGCTGTCCACCACGACCCCCCGGCTGTCCACCACGGCCCCCTGCGTCTACGAGCCCTGACCTGCCGCCGCCGTGAAGTGGTGCGCCAGCGCCGCGTGGGGGTCGGCGCCCGCCGGGTGGGCGTGGTCGATGTGGACGGTGACGGCCGCCAGCCGGGGCACCTCGTGGAGCAGGGCGTGCTCCGCCGCGACCGCCACCGCGTGCGCCTGGACGACCGTCAGCGACGGGTCCACCACCACGGACGTCTCCGCCCGCAGGGCGTGGCCCAGCCACCGCATGCGCACCGGTCCCACCTCTCGGACCCGCTCGACGTGCGACAGCACGTGCTCCGCCCGCTCCACCAGCACCGGGTCTACGGCGTCCATCAGCCGGTGCCACACCTCGCGTGCCGCGCCCCGCAGCACCAGCAGGATGGCGCCCGTGATGGCCAGGCCCACCACCGGATCCGCCCACCGCCATCCCAGGGCCGCGCCGCCCGCGCCCAGCAGGACCGCCAGTGAGGTGAAGCCGTCGGTGCGCGCGTGCAGTCCGTCGGCGACCAGCGCGGCCGAGCCGATCGCCCGGCCCGTACGGATACGGGCCCTGGCCACCCACTCGTTGCCGACGAAGCCCACCAGGCCCGCCGCCGCGACGGCCGGCAGATGGCCGACCTGCTGCGGGTCCAGCAGCCGCCGTACCGCTTCGTACCCCGCGAAAGCGGCCGACGCGGCGATCACCAGCACCACGAACACCCCCGCCAGGTCCTCGGCCCGGCCGAAGCCGTAGGTGTAGCGGCGTGTGGCGGCCCGCCGGCCCAGCAGGAACGCGAGTGCCAGCGGCAGCGCCGTCAGGGCGTCCGTGGCGTTGTGCACCGTGTCGCCGAGCAGGGCGACCGAGCCCGACAGCGCGGCGATCACCGCCTGCACGACGGTCGTCGCGGCGAGCACCGCGAACGAGAACCACAGCGTCCGCAGCCCCGCCGCCGACCCCTCCAGAGCGGCGTCGATCCGCTCACCGTGGTGGTGATGGTGGTGGTGGTGATGGTGGTGTCCACGACCCGTCATGGACACCACCATGACAGCCGGACCGCCCTGCAGCCACCGTCGAAAAGCGGCCTGTGACCAGCTGCGAAAGCCTTGCGACTACCTCGCGGACGCGATGACCGGGTAGTGGTCCGACAGGTTGGTGTAGGTGTACTGCTTGCCCCAGCTCGAGACCGTCCAGGGCGCGCTCTGCTCCTTGATCACCTCGTTGGTCCAGCCGGCCGGCCTGGCGTGACCGGCGCGGTGCAGGACGTAGTCGAGGTCCTCACGCGGGTCGTCGGGGTAGCGCTCGGAGGCGATCGAGTTCAGCTCGGTGTCGAAGGAGTACGGGTGCCCGGTGCGCGCGTCCGCCCCCGCGAGCCCCGCGTCGGCCAGCATCGTGGCGTACTCACCGGTGTGCGAGTCCACATTGAAGTCGCCCGCCACCAGCACCTGCTCGGACGCCGGGATGTTCTTGGCGTCGAGGAAGGCGTCCATCGCCTTGAACTGGCGGCTGCGCATCTGCGCCGCCTCGCCGCTGTCACAGCCCGGGTCCGTCGACTGGGCATGGGTGCCGACGACATGGACACGTGCGCCGTTGACGTCCAGCACGGCGTAGACGAAGCCCTTGTTGGAGTACCAGTCGGCACCGCACGCGTCCTTGTAGACGTACTGCTCCTTGCGGACGATCGGCCACTTGCTGAGGACCGTCACACCGCCGTCCTCAGGCGTCGTGGCCGAGTACGCGCCGCTCGTGGCGTCCCACCCGGTCTTCCCCCGGCCCATCACCGGCGTCTGGTACGGGTACTGGGCGGCGGCGTCGCGCATGAGCGCGTCGGAGGAGGAGTTGTCGAACGCCTCCTGGAGCACCACCACGTCCTGACCGCGGAAGAAGGGCGCCGCCGGTATCTCCTTCGCCCGGTGGTCCTGCCCCCAGTTCGGGTAGAGCGTCTTGCTGAAGAGGAACGCGTTGTACGACAGCACCTTGAGCGCCGGCGTCCCGGCCGCCGCGGACGAAGCCGCCGCGGACGAAGCCGAGGCGGACGGGGCCGTCGCGGTCACCGCGGCGGCGGCGAGCACGGTGGACAGGGCGGTGGAGAGGGCAGCGGACAGCGCGGCGCGCTTTCGGGGTCGCGGCACGGAAACTCCAGGAAGAAGTGGGGGGTTGGACATCGCGCGGCACATCAAATCAGCCACGGTTACTTTCCGGTAGCCATCGCGTGCAGGGAATCTTGCGGACCCCCGTCCACCACACCAACTTATCGACGGCGGATACTGGGACCATGAGCACGTCCTCCGCCACGAACGATCCCGCACCACCCCCGCCCGGCGGAGTGCTCTGGACCCTCGCGGGCGACATCCGGGGCCTGCTGATGCTGCCCGCCGCCCTCACCCTCCAGGTCGCCCACCCCGCCGTCGGCGCCGGCGTCGACGAGCACTCCGTCTTCCGCACCGACCCATGGGGCCGCGGCGAGCGCTCCCTGCGCTCGCTCCAGCTCTGGGTGTACGGGGGCGAGGCAGCCGCCGAGGAAGGGCGCCGCCTGCGCCGACTCCACGCCACGATCCAGGGCACCGACACCCGAGGGCGCCGCTACCACGCCCTCACCCCCGCGAACTACGCCTGGGTCCACGCCACCGGATTCCCCGTCTTCCACCACGCCTACCGCTACCTCGTCCGGCCGATGACCGAGGCGCAGGAGCGCCAGTTGTACGCCGAGTGGCTGCGTGTCGGCCGCATCCTCGGCCTGCGCGACCGCGACATGCCCCGGACGATCGAGGAGTTCTGGCCCTACTACCGCAAGGTCCTCGCCGACGAGATCGAGGCCACCGCCGTCGTACGCGAACTCGTCGCCACCGACAGCCCGGTGCCCCCGCCCGACCGAGGGCCGCTGCCGCTGCGGCTCCTCCTGCGGGCCCTGTGGCCGGTGCTCCTCCCACCGCTCGCCCGCTTCCGCCGTTTCGTCACCATCGGCCTGCTGCCGCCGGACGCGCGCGAGGCGATCGGCCTCGAGTGGTCGGACGCGCAGGAGCGGAAGCTGCGCCGCTTCGGCCGGGTCGTACGGGCCGTCGTCCCCGTACTCCCCGAGCGGCTGCGCTACCTCCCGCTCGCGCGGGAGGCGCGCCGGGAGCACCGGGCACGGCAGGGGCGGCTCAGCCGCGCAACCCGCCCCGCGCGATGACGTCCGCGTACCAGCGCGCGCTGTCCTTCGGCGTCC
Source organism: Streptomyces sp. NPDC041796 (assembly GCF_055590785.1). Classification (NCBI taxonomy): domain Bacteria; kingdom Bacillati; phylum Actinomycetota; class Actinomycetes; order Kitasatosporales; family Streptomycetaceae; genus Streptomyces; species Streptomyces sp. NPDC041796. Next base: position 100,748 of record NZ_JBVJAH010000003.1, on the reverse strand, counting down.
GGCGCTGCGACGCGAAGTCCACGTGCACGATGCCGAACCGCTTGCCGTAGCCGTACGCCCACTCGAAGTTGTCCAGCAGGGACCACAGGAAGTACCCGCGTACGTCCACCCCGTCCGCGAGCGCCCGGTGCACGGCCGCGAGGTGGCCCTCCAGGTAGGCGACCCGCTCCGGATCGTGGACCTCGCCCGACGGGTCGGCGTAGTCGTCGTACGCGGCGCCGTTCTCCGTCACCATCAGCGGCACCTCCGGCAGCTCGTCCCGCAGCCGGGTCAGCAGCTCGTACAGACCCTCCGCGTCCACCGGCCAGTCCATCGCCGTGCGCGGACCCGGCGCCGGTACGAAACGCACATGCCGCTCGGTGCCCGGCCACGGGGACGGCGCCTCGGACGTACCCGCCGCGACGACCGTGGGGGAGTAGTAGTTGATGCCCAGCGAGTCGATCGGCGTGGCGATCACCTCCAGGTCCCCCTCCCGCACGAACGCCCAGTCCGTCAGCGCGGCCGTGTCCTCCACCAGGTCCGCCGGGAGACGCCCGTGGAACACGGGCTCCAGGAAGATCCGGTTGCCCAGCGCGTCGACCCGCCGGGCGGCCTCACGGTGCTCGGCGGAATCCGAGAGCGCGCGCACCGCATGGAGGTTGAGCGTCAGCGAGACCTCCGCGGACCGGGGGAGGGCCGTGCGCAGCACCTGGACGGCGCGCCCGTGCGCGAGGTTCAGGTGGTGGGCGGCGCGCAACGACGCGGCGGCATCGGTACGGCCCGGGGCGTGCACGCCCGAGGCGTACCCGAGGAACGCCGCGCACCACGGCTCGTTCAGCGTCGTCCAGGTCGTGACGCGGTCACCCAGGGCGCCCGCCACGAGCCCGGCGTACTCGGCGAACCGCTCGGCCGTCTCCCGGTGCGGCCAGCCGCCCGCGTCCTCCAGCTCCTGCGGCAGGTCCCAGTGGTAGAGCGTGACGACCGGCCGGATGTCCGCGCTCAGCAGCTCGTCCGTGAGCCGCCGGTAGAAGTCCAGGCCCTTCTGCACCGCGGGTCCCCGTCCGGTCGGCTGCACACGCGGCCAGGCGACGGAGAACCGGTAGTCCGTCACGCCCAGGTCCTTCATCAGGGCGACGTCCTCGGACATCCGGTGGTAGTGGTCGGCCGCGATGTCACCGGTGTCGCCGTTGCGGACCTTGCCCGGCGTACGGCTGAAGGTGTCCCAGATGGACGGCGTCCGGCCGTCCTCGTCGGCGGCGCCCTCGATCTGGTAGGCGGCCGTGGCCGTGCCCCAGCGGAAACCGGCCGGGAAGGTGAGCTCGGTCATGAGACTCCCAACGAAGAATGGAGGAAAGGGGGAGCGGGAGCGTCAGCCCTTGACGGCGCCCTGCATGATGCCGCCCACGATCTGCCGGCCCAGCAGCCCGAAGACGAGGAGGACCGGGAGCGTGCCCAGCAGCGTGCCCGCCATGATCACGGACTGGTCGTGGACGTAACCGCCGCCCAGCTGGCGCAGCGCGACCTGCACGGTCGGATTCTGCGAGGACAGCGCGACGATCGGCCAGAAGAAGTCGTTCCAGGCGGCCATGAAGGTCAGCAGACCCAGCACCGCCATACCGGGCCGGGCGATCGGCACCACGATCGACCAGAAGATCCGCGCGGAGGAGGCGCCGTCCACCCGCGCGGCCTCGATCAGCTCGTCCGGCAGCGCCTGCACCAGGAACTGCCGCATGAAGAAGACCCCGAAGGCCGACACCAGGCCGGGCAGGATCACCGACTGGAGCTGGTTCACCCACTCCAGCTCCGCGATCAGCATGAACAGGGGGATCACGCCGAGCTGCGGCGGGATCATCATCGTGCCCACCGTGATCGCGAGCAGCGCGCCCCGGCCGCGGAAACGCAGCTTGGCGAAGGCGAACCCGGCAAGGGTGCAGCACAGCACCGTGCCGACCGTGATGGAGCCCGAGACGATCAGGGAGTTGAGGAGGGCCGTGCCGATGTCCGCCTCCTCCATCACGGCCTCGAAGTTGCGCATCAGGTTCGGGCCGGGGAGGAGGGACGGGGGCACCTTCGCCAGGTCGGCGTTGGAGCGGCTGGCGGCGACGATCGTCCAGTAGAACGGGAAGGCCGACACCAGCACGGCGACGACGAGGATCGCGTACGCGACCCTGCCGCCGTGCAGGGTGCGCCCGGCGCGGCGCGCGGTCATCGGCCGGCCTCCTTGAGGGAACGGCGGCGCACGATCAGGGCGTTCACCCCGACGAGCACCAGGATCAACAGGAACATCACCCACGCGATCGCGGCGGCACGGCCCAGGTGGAAGAAACCCCAGCCCTGCTCGTACATGTAGAGCCCGAGCGTCTGGTACTGGTGCGAGATGCCACCCGAGACCGAGCCCTCGAACAGCAGCGGCTCACCGAAGAGCTGGGTCGCGCCGATCGTCGACACGACCGTGGTGAAGACGATCGTCGGACGCAGGCCCGGCAGGGTGACGTGGAAGAACTGCCGCCAGCGCGACGCCCCGTCCATCTCCGCCGCCTCGTACAGCTCACTCGGGATCGACTGCATGCCCGCGAGGTAGATCAGCGCGTTGTAGCCGGTCCAGCGCCAGATGACGATGGTCGACACGGCGATCTGGGAAGCGACCGTGTTGGTCTGCCAGTCGACGGGGTCGATGCCGACCAGTCCCAGCGCGTAGTTGACGAGCCCGAAGTCGCGGCCGAAGAGCTGGGCGAAGACCAGCGTCGCGGCGGCCACGGAGGTGGCGTACGGGAGCAGCATGGCCGTACGGAAGAACGTCCGCCCCCGCAGCTTGTAGTTGAGCAGGTGGGCCAGGCCCAGGGCCATCACGAGCTGCGGGACCGTGGAGATGACCCCGATGGTGAAGGTGTTGCGCAGCGAGATCCAGAAGAACTCGTCGGTGAAGAGCGCGGCGTAGTTGCCGAGCCCGCGCCATTCCATGTCGCCGGGGGTCTGCAGCTCGACGCGGTACAGCGACACGAACGCCGTGTAGAGCAGCGGGAAGAGGCCGAAGGCGGCGAAGAGCGTGAAGAACGGGGCGAGGTACGCGTACGGCGAGACGGTCCGCCATGCGCGGCGCGCCGCCGACGGGCGCCGCCGCCGGGCGGGCGCCGTTCCTGCCGGAGCGGTGAGGGTCACGGTGCGGCCCTTCATGGTGTTCGGTACGGGGGCGTGGACGGGACGAGGGGAGAGCGGGGCGCCTCGGTCATCCCGTGGCGTTCTCGACGCCCTTCTTCGCGTTCGACCAGGCCTTGTCCGGTGACGTCCCCTTCCGCTCGACCTCGCTCAGCGCGTTCGTGATCTGGTCGGCGACGTTCTTGTCGTGGACGCCCAGGACCTGTACCGGGGCCGCCTTGGCGGCGTCGCCGAAGATCTTGCCGATCGGGGCGCCGGAGAAGTACGGGTCCTTGGCACCGGCGACCTTGGCGATGGCGCCCGTGGAGGAGGGGAAGTTGCCCTGCTTCTCGAAGAGCCTGGCCTGCTGCTCGGGAGCGGTGAGCCACTGGATCAGCTCGTACGCCTCCTTCTTGTGCTTGGCCGCCCGGGGGACGCTCAGGTAGGAGCCGCCCCAGTTCCCGGCGCCGCCGGGCAGCTTGGCGATGTCCCACTTGCCCTTGCCCGCCTCACCGGCCTGGCCCTTGATGTACCCGAGCATCCAGGCGGGGCAGGGGATCGTGGCGAACGACCCGGCGGCGAAGGCCTGGTTCCACTGCGGGGACCACTGGTCCAGCTTGGCGCTCAGGCCGTCCTCGGCAGCCTGGGTGGCGGTGTCCCAGGCGGTCTTGACGGCCGGGTTCGACTCGTAGATCAGCGTGCCCGAGGCGTCGTAGTACCGCTCCTTCTCCTGGCCGATCATGATCGTGAACAGGCTGCCCACGCTGTCCAGCCAGGCGCTCTTGGCCGGGGCCTTGGCCTTGTACTGCTTGCCGAGGTCCAGGTAGCCATCCCAGGTGGCCCACTTCTGCGCCAGCACGGCGCGGTCGGTGGGCAGTCCGGCCTGCTTGAAGAGGTCCGTCCGGTAACACATGGCCTCGGGCCCGACGTCCGTGCCGAGCCCCAGCACCCGGCCGTCCTTGGTCGTCGCCGCCGACCACTTGGCTTCGGCGAACTCCCCCTTCAGCTTGTCCGCGCCGTACTTCGTCAGGTCCTCGAACTTGTCCGCCTGCGCCTGGGTGACCGAAGCGATACGGCCGACCTCGATCGCCTGGACGTCGGCGAGTCCGCCACCGCCGGCGAGCCGGGTCTGGAGGGACTTCCAGTAGTCCTGCTCGTCCTCCGTGTCCGTCTGCTTGATCTTGATGCCGGGATGCAGCTTCTCGTATTCGGCGTAGAGCCCGGCTTCCTTGTAGCCGAAGGAGCCGAAGAGGTCCACGGTGAGCGTGACCGTGCCGTCGGACGCCTCGTCCGAGGCGCCGGATCCGCAGGCGGCGAGCAATACCCCGGTGAGCGCGAGCGCACCGAATCGGACGGCGGCCCTCCTGGCGGTGGCGGCTCGGGCGATGGGCATGGGAAGCCTCCTTGGCTTCGGCGGTGGCAGTGGTGCAGAGCGGCCCACGATGCTGAGAGCGCTCTCAAGAAGATGCTCAGGAGCGTGCCCCCCGTACCGTCCCCCCGTCAAGACTCGAACACATAACGGGTGGCCGGTGACGTCAACTTCCTTAGTGGTCACCTGTATTGACAGCCATGTTTCAGGAGTTTTACGTTCCTGGGCACCTGAGAGCGCTCTCGCGCCGCTCTCCCGCCATCCCCATCCGAGGTGCCGACATGCCATCCCCCCGCACCCGACCCGACCCCCGCCCACGCCCGTCCGCCCGCACTCGACCGGCCGCGCTGCTCCTGGCCACCGCCCTCGCCGCCGCCGGCCTCACCACGACCACCGCCACCCCCGCCGCGGCCGCCACGGTCCCGGTCGGAGCGGGCAGCTACTCCGACACCCGGCCGCCCGGAACCTCGGGACCCACCACCAACACCGGCACCCCCGTCACCCCCAAACTCACCCCCGCCGCCCAGGGGAAGCCGGTGCCCACCAACGACTGGTGGTCCTCGCTCGCCTTCCAGCGCTACGGCGACAACCCCTGGTCGACGCCCATGTACGGCCACCCGCTCACCTACCAGGCGACCGCCGCCGGCCTCGACATCGGCTACCCGACCACCCCGGCGATCGTCGGCGACGGCAGACAGTACGAGTACGCCCACAAGCGCGACCTCACTCTCGGTCTCACCGGCCTGAACTCGCCCGACACCAAGGCCGACGCCTGGTCCGACTGGACCGTCACCCCCTACTGGTCCGACGGGGCCCGCACCCTCCGCACCACCATCGGCCACGGCTCCCCGTTCGTATACGCCAAGGGCACCGGCGGCGACGCCCGGATCACCACCGCCACCGCCCCCACCGTCTTCGCCGACCAGGGCAACGTCCTCGGTATCACCGTCGCCGGCCACCATTACGCGCTGTTCGCCCCCACCGGCACCGACTGGAACGTCTCCGGCTCCACACTGACGGCCGGCCTCGGCGGCAAGGACTACTTCTCGGTGGCCGTCCTGCCCTCGCCGGACGCGCTGGCCACCTACCGGACGTACGCCTACAGCTTCGTCACCGGCTCCAAGGTCGCCTGGAGTTACGGCGGAGGTACGGTCAGGGCCACCTACACCCTCACCACCCAGCCCCAGGAGGGCACCCAGACCGGCACCCTCCAGGCCCTCTACCGGCACCAGTGGCTTCACACCACCGACGCGCTGACCCCGTACACCTACGTCTCACCACGCGGCACCATGAAGGTCCGCGCCGCCACCACCTTCACCACGAGCCAGAAGGCCGCCGCGGTGCTGCCCGGGCTGCCGAAGTCGTCCGGCGTCGACGCCGCCCGGCTGCGCGGCCACCTGAACGAGGCCGCGAACGCCGCCGACCCCTTCTCCGGCGCCACCGACTCCTACTGGACCGGCAAGGCGCTCGGCCGCCTCGCCCAGCTCGTCCCCCTGGCCGACCAGACCGGCGAGACCGCCACCCGCGACAAGCTGCTCGGGCTGCTCAAGGGGCGGCTCCAGGACTGGTTCACGGCGGGCGGCGCGAACGAGTTCTCCTACGACCGGGCCTGGAAGACGCTGACCGGCTACCCGGCCTCCTACGGCAGCGACACCGAGCTCAACGACCACCACTTCCACTACTCGTACTACGTCTACGCCGCCGCGATCGTCGCCCAGTACGACCCCGCCTGGGCCGCCGACTCCGCGTGGGGCGGCATGGTGAAGACCCTCGTCCGGGACGCCGCCAACCCCAGCCGCACCGACACCGCCTTCCCGTTCCTCCGGGGCTTCGACGTGTACGCCGGTCACAGCTGGGCCTCCGGTCACCAGGGCTTCGCCGCCGGCAACAACCAGGAGTCGTCCTCCGAGTCCACCAACCTGAGCGCGGGCCTGGTCCTGTGGGGCTCGGCCACCGGTGACACCGCGCTGCGGGACCTCGGGGTCTACCTGCTGACGACCGAGGCGGAGGCGATCGCCCAGTACTGGTTCGACGCGGACCAGCAGGTCTTCCCGTCCACCTTCGGGCACGACACCGCCGGCATGGTGTGGGGGAGCGGCGCCGCCTACGCCACCTGGTGGACGGCCAACCCCGAAGAGATCCACGGCATCAACGTCCTCCCGGTGACCGGCGGTTCACTGCACCTGGGCGGCGAGAAGGCGGCCATCCGCCGCAACATCGCCGAGATGGAACGCGAGAACGGCGGTCCGGCCGTCGAATGGCGCGACATCCTCTGGGAGTTCCAGTCGCTCGCCGACCCGGCCGCCGCCAAGGCCAAGTGGGACGCGGGCCACGCCTCGTACACCCCGGAAGCCGGCGAGTCCAAGGCCCACACCTACCACTGGATCGCCACCCTGGACGCACTCGGCGCGCCCGACGCCACCGTCACCGGTGACATCCCCACCTCGGCCGTCTTCACCAAGGGCACGGTACGGACGTACACGGCCCACAACCACGGCTCGACCACCCGCACCGTGACCTTCTCCGACGGCGCGAAGCTCACCGTCCCGGCGCGCTCGACGGCCACGGGGACGGGCAGCGGAGGCGGCGACCCCGACCCCGATCCCGATCCCGTGCCCGGCACAGGCGACACCTTCCAGCTCCGCACCGGAGGCACCCTCACCACCGCCACGGGCGCGACGGCCGGCAGCGACACCATCCCCTCGGCGGGCGGCGCGAACCACGACGGCACCCCCCACCAGCCCCTGGTGTACGAGGCGAAGGGCGTCAACGGCACGCTGAAGCCGGGCGGCGCCACCACCTTCCGGCTCCCGGTCGACGCGGGCACCACGGTCGGACTCGGCCAGCAGGCCCGCGTCAGCTACGACCTCACCGGCGACGGCACCTTCGAGCGGACGGAGACGTACCACTACTTCGCCACCGACCCGGTGTCCGGCTGGGAGGAGTACACCCAGGCACGCGGGCTGAAGTCGGCGACCGGCACACTGGGCGACCTCAAGGGCGGCACGGTACGCCTGGAGGTGTGGCACGCCATCGGCAACGGCACGGCCCGGCTCCAGACGGGCACCGACCGGTCCGTGCTCGTCATCCCGTACGGCTGAACCCCACGGCTAGGCCGACGCCCGTCGCACCAGTTCCGTAGGGGTGATGACCGAGCCCGGAGCGCTGCCCGCTCCGGGCTCGGCCTCCTGTGCGTTCAGTACGCGCATCAGCAGCCGGACCATCAGCCGGCCCATGCCCTCGATGTCCTGGCGGACGGTCGTCAGCGGAGGGTCGGTGGCCTCCGCGATGGACGTCATGTCGTCGAAGCCCACCAGCGCCACGTCCTCCGGCACCCGCAGCCCCCGCTCCCGCAGGACGCGCAGCGCTCCGGACGCCATCAGGTCGTTCGCGGCGAACACGGCGTCCAGGTCGGGCCGCTGGTCCAGCAGCTCCGCCATCGCGCGGGCCCCGCTCTCCTCCGTGAAGTCCCCCTGCGCGATCAGCCCCGGCCCGGCGTCCAGCAGGACGTCCCGGTAACCGTCGATCCGGTCCAGGGCGGAGGTCTGGTCGGACGGGCCGGCGATGTGCGCGACGCGCTCCCGGCCCAGTGCCAGAAGGTGACGTACGGCCTCCCGGGCGCCGCCCCGGTTGTCCGCGTCCACGTACGGCACCGTGAGGCCGTTGGCCGCACCCGGCCAGCCGGGCCGCCCGCCGAACACCGCCGGCACCTGGGCCCGCCGGATGATGGAGGGCAGCTCGTCGTCGTTGTGCACCGAGAAGGCGAGCGCGCCGTCGACATGGCCGCCGCCCAGGTAGCGGCCGATCCGGTCGTAGTCGCCGGGGCCCTCCACCCACAGCAGCACCAGCTGCGAGTCGTGCGCGGTCAGCTCGCGGCTGATGCCCCGTACCTGCTGCTCGAAGAACGGGTCCGAGAACACCCGGAACTCCGGCTCCGCGATGATCACCGCCACCGCGCCGTTGCGGCGGGTCACCAGGGTGCGGGCCGCGTGGTTGGGGACGTAGCCCAGCTCCTCGACCGCCCGGCGCACCTTGTCCACCAGGGGCTGGCGCACCCCGGCGCCGCCGTTCACGACACGGGACACCGTCGCCCGCGAGACCCCGGCGCGGGCCGCGACGGCTTCCAGGGTGGGGCGGGAGCCGGGGGCCGGTTCGGGCATGGGGGACAAGGGTGCTCCTCGGCGGCGCGGTGAAACCTGTGTACAGGAGCAGGGTAGCCGGTCGGGGAAGGTTCTGAGAGCGCTCTCTGTGCTGCCGGGAGCGCCGCCGCCCCGGATATGAGGGACGGCGGCGGTCGCGTGAGGCGATCAGTGACCGTGGTCGTGGACGGTGTTCGTCGCCGCGATCTTCTGCCACGACTTCGGCTGGGCCGGCTTCTCGGCCGGGGCCGCCGCCTGCGAGCGGGCGATCCGGGATTCCGCAGCCGCCGGGGCCGCCGGCTTCGACGGCTGGTACAGCCAGGTGTCGAACAGTCCGGCGAGCGGCTTGCCCGAGACGCGCTCGGCGTACTTCACGAAGTCGGCCACCCTGGCGTTGCCGTACGCGTGCTCGGTCGGCCAGCCTTTCAGGATGGCGAAGAAGTCCTCGTCACCGATCTCGTTGCGCAGCGCCTGGAGGGCCAGGGCGCCCCGGTCGTACACGGCGAGGTCGAACTGCTTGTCCGGGCCCGGATCGCCCGGCTTCACCGTCCAGAACGGGTCGTCGGCGGGGTGCTGCGCGTACACGTAGTCCGCCAGCTCCTGCGCCGTGCCCTCGCCCTCCTTCTCCGACCACAGCCACTGGCTGTAGCGGGCGAAGCCCTCGTTGATCCAGATGTCCTTCCAGGCGTCGACCGACACGCTGTCGCCGTACCACTGGTGCGCCAGCTCGTGCACGACCACCGACACGTTCGCTCCATTGGCGAACTGCCGGGGGCTGTAGAACGGCCGCGTCTGCGTCTCCAGGGCGTAACCGCTGGTCACATTGGGGACGTAGCCGCCGAGGGCGTTGAAGGGATACGGTCCGAAGACCTCCTCCAGCCACTCCGCGACCTCCGCCGTGCGCTCGATGCTGGCCCGCGCGGCACCCGCGTTGTCGCCGAGGTCCTTGCTGTACGCGTTGAGGACGGGCAGCCCCTTGTCCGTCTTGTCCGTGGTGATGTCGAACTTGCCGACCGCGAGCGTGGCGAGGTAGGTCGCCTGGGGCTTGTTGGAGCGCCAGTTGAACCGCGTCCAGCCGAGCCGCGACGACTGCGACTGCAGGACGCCGTTGCTGATGGCCTGCGTGCCGTCCGGTACGGAGACCGACACGTCGAACGTGGCCTTGTCCAGCGGGTGGTCGTTGGACGGGAACCACCACACGGCCGAGTCCGGCTCCTGCGCCGCGACGCCACCGTCGGGGGTGCGGTGCCAGGCGGTCCAGCCGCCGATCTTCAGCTCGGACGGTTTGCCCGCGTACCGTACGACGACGGATATCGCCCGGTTCTTCGCCAGCGGCGCGGCCGGGGTCACCTCCAGCTCGTGGTCGCCGGTGGCGGTGAACCTCGCCTTCTTGCCGTTCACCCGGACCTCGGTGGCCTTGAGGCCGAGGTCGAGGTTGAAACGCGACAGGTTCTGCGTGGTGGTGGCGACGATCGTCGCCGTGCCCTCCAGCAGGTCGGTCCTCGGCTGGTACTTCAGGCGCAGGTCGTAGTGCGACACGTCGTAGCCGCCGTTGCCGCTGGCCGGGTAGTACGGGTCGCCGATGCCCGGGGCGCCCGGACTGTAGTCGGCCGCCGATGCCGGGATCGCCAGCAGCAGCGACGCCGCGAGTGCGCTCGGGACGATCAGTCTGCGGTGCACGTCAAGCTCTCCAAGTCTTGTGGACGGAAGATCTCCTGAAGGGTATTCAGCCCTGGCACCCCAATCATGTCCATGGCCCCACCCGTCACAGGATCGCCATGTGGCCGACATGAGCGACCCTTGTCCCCGGCATCCCCTTGCGTCGACTTCGTCCCCGTACTGCCCTCTGTCCTCGGTGAGTTGACCCGTGTACCTTCCGCTCCCATGCCGATACGTGCGCGGAGCAGAGTCCTCGGGGTCGCGGCCACAGCCGCCCTGATGTCCACACTCGTGCCGCAGGCGAGCGCGAACAGCGCCTCCGCCCGCGAATCCCGACCGATCTACTCGTACGACAACGCCGTCCGGGAATCCGTCTGGGTCGACACCGGCCTCGACGGTGACCGGGACGGCAGGACCGACCGGGTCGCCGTCGACATCGTCCGGCCCCGCGAGGCCGCCCAGCGGGGCCGCAAGGTCCCCGTGATTATGGACGCCAGCCCGTACTACTCCTGCTGCGGGCGCGGCAACGAGAGCCAGAAGAAGACGTACGACGCGAACGGCGACCCCGTCCAGTTCCCGCTCTACTACGACAACTACTTCGTGCCCCGCGGCTACGCCTTCGTCGCCGTCGACCTGGCCGGAACCAGCCGCTCGGACGGCTGCGACGACGTCGGCGGCCGCTCCGACATCCAGTCCGCCAAGGCCGTCGTCGACTGGCTGAACGGCCGTGGCCGCGGCTACACCACCCGTACCGGCACCGAACGCGCCCGTGCGACCGGCTGGTCCACCGGCGACACCGGCATGATCGGCAAGAGCTGGGACGGCACCATCGCCAACGGTGTCGCCGCGACCGGCGTCGAGGGCCTGAAGACCATCGTTCCGATCGGCGCCATCTCGTCCTGGTACGACTACTACTTCGCCAAGGGTGCCCCGCTGTACGACTCCGGCCCCGACTGGCTCTCCCACTACGTCAACAGCCCCGACGCCCGAGCCCGGTGCGCCCACGTCCAGCAGCGCCTCGTCGACGGCGCCCCACGAACCGGCGACCGGACGCCGCTGTGGGAGGACCGCGACTACGTCAAGGACGCGCACAAGGTGAAGGCCGGCGTCCTCGTCGTGCACGGGCAGCAGGACCTCAACGTACGGGCCAAGCACTTCGGCCAGTGGTGGGACGCGCTCGCCGAGCACGGCGTGGAACGCAAGATCTGGCTCTCGCAGACCGGCCACGTCGACCCCTTCGACTTCCGCCGCGCCGACTGGGTCCGCACCCTGCACCGCTGGTTCGACCACCACCTGCTGGGCTACGACAACGGCATCGACCGCGAGCCTATGGCCGACATCGAGCGCGCCCCCGACCAGTGGTCCACCGACCGTGTCTGGCCGCCCCGCGCCACCGCCACCACCACGCTCCGCCCCGCCACCGGAGCGGCGCCCGGCGTCGGCACCCTCGGTCTCACCCCCGCGCGGCCCGGCGCGAAGGAGACGTTCACCGACGACCCGGCCCTGGACGAACTCGACTGGGCGGCGCACGTCGACACCTCCACCCCGTCCAAAGCGGGTTTCGTCTCCCGCCCCCTGACGCGTGACCTGCGGCTCTCCGGCTCCGCCACGGTCACCGTCACCGCGACCCCGGACACCACCAGCGCCCACCTCTCCGCCGTGCTGGTCGACCTCGGGCCCGACACCATCCGCGACTACGGCGCGCCCGGGGAAGGCATCACCACCCTCACCGAACGCACCTGCTGGGGCGCGAGCACCACCGGCGACAGCGCCTGCTTCAAGGAGACGAGGGCGAAGACCACCGACGTCGGCTTCACCGTCTTCAGCCGGGGCTGGGCCGACCTCGGCAACTGGGCCGACGAGCACAAGGGCCGCCCGCTCACCCCCGGCAGGCCCCACACCATCACCCTCGACCTCGCCGCCGCCGACCACGTCGTCCCGGCCGGCCACCGGCTCGCCCTCATCATCGGCGGCACCGACCAGTACCTGATCGACCCGCCGTCGACGAGGCCCACCCTCACCCTCGACCTGACCCGCACCTCGGCGAGGCTCCCCCTCGTCGGCGGAGCCCCCGCCTTCCTCCGCGCCACCTCCGGCACCGCGCACCCGGCCGCCCCGCGCACCACCCCGCGCACCGACCCGTCCGCGGGCGTCACCGCCCCGCGTCCCGTCCCGCCGATTCCCGGAGGCAGCACCCGATGACCCCACGCGCCGCCCGCGTCCGCGCCTTCGCCGTGACCGTCACCGCCGCCGCGCTCGCCCTCCCACTGATCACCGCCCCCGCGCAGGCGTCACCCACCCCGCCGCCCCGCACCGGCTTCGAGAGCTCCAACGGTGCCCGCTGGACCGGTCAGCCCGAGGAGCAACGATTCCTCACCACCGTCGACCGGGCGAGCGACCGCGTGTCGATGACCCGGATCGGCACCACCCGGCAGGGCCGTCCCCTCGACCTCGTACGGATCTCCACCGCCCCCAGCCCCCACACCGTGCTGCTCATCTGCAGCCAGCACGGTGACGAACCGTCCGGCCGGGAGGCCTGCCTGTCCACCGTCCGCGACCTCGCGTACGCCAAGGACCGCGAAACGCTGCGCCTCCTCGCCCGTACGACCGTCCTCGTCGTCCCCACCGCCAACCCCGACGGCCGCGCCGCCGACACCCGGGGCAACGCGGACGGCGTCGACATCAACCGCGACCACATCGCCCTCAGGACCGCCGAGGGCCGCGCCCTGGCCGCCGTGATCCGCGACCACCGCCCCGACGTCGTGTACGACCTGCACGAGTACGGCGCCACCCCGCCCTACTACGACAAGGACCTGCTCTCCCTCTGGCCCCGCAATCCCAACACCGACGCGCATGTGCACGACGAGGCGCACACCCTCTCCGAGTCGTACGTCCGGCCCACCGCCGAGCGGGCCGGCTTCGACAGCGGCATCTACGGCATCTGGACCGACCCCGTCACCGGAGAGCCCGTCAAACAGGTCGCGGGCGACGGCCAGGAGCGCATCCTGCGCAACACGGCGGGCATCAAGCACTCCGTCGGCCTGCTCGTCGAAACCCGCGTCGACCCCCTCACCGACGAGGAGAAGAACGACCCGGCCCTGAACAACCGGCGCCGCGTGGACAGCCAGCTCGCCGCCCTCGACGGGCTCTTCCGTTACGCGGACGGCCGGCGCGGCACCATCGAGGCGGCCACCACGACGGCCCGGCTCGCCGGTCTGCGGGACCACGGCCCGGTCCACCTGGGTGGCGCCGACAACGACCCGCCGGAGCCCGCCGAAACCCTCCAGGACCCGCCCTGCGGCTACCGCCTGGACCCGGCCCGGTACGCCGACGTCAAGGACGAACTGGCGTTGCACGGGGTGGCCGCCCGCGTGGACGGCGACGGCGCCGCCTTCGTACCCCTGCGACAGTCCCGGCGTGCCCTCGTACCCCTCCTCCTCGACACCCGCGCGGCCTACCACCTCACGGACGGGGAACCGGTGGACGCCTGTTGATCCCGGGACAGGTGTGCATCGCGTGGTAGGGGGTAGTAGCAGCCGAATCAGGCCATGATCGCGAAAGGTGCCGCCCGTGTCTCAGGAGCAACGCAAACCGGGGCAACGCATGCGGCTACCGGTGAAGGCAGCCCTCCCGGGCCGCCATCCCCACGAGGACAAGCCGCCCGTCACGGACCGCGTGGTGTTCGGCGTCACGGCCGTGCTCACCCTGGGCTTCGTGATCTGGGGAGCCACGGCCACCAGCACCCTGGAGAGCGTCTCCGACACCCTGCTGAACGGCCTGATGCACAACGGGGGCTGGGCGTTCGTCCTGGCCGCCTCGGGCTTCGTCGTCTTCGCGCTCTGGCTCGCCATCAGCCGGTACGGACGCATCCAGCTTGGCCAGGAGCACGAGAAGCCCGAGTTCAGCACCGTCTCCTGGGTCGCCATGATGTTCAGCGCCGGCATGGGCATCGGCCTGATGTTCTACGGCGTCAGCGAGCCGCTGGCGCACTACACCGCCCCGCCGCCGGGCACCGACCCCGCCGACTCGGCGGACGCCATGCAGACGGCGCTCGCCACCACGCTCTTCCACTGGACCCTGCACCCGTGGGCGATCTACGCGGTGGTCGGCCTGGCCATCGCGTACAGCACCTTCCGGCGCCGGCGGCGGCAGACGATCAGCGCCGTCTTCGTCCCGCTCATCGGCCAGAAGAACGCCGACGGCGCACCCGGCCGGGTCATCGACATCCTGGCCATCTTCGCCACGCTCTTCGGCTCCGCCACCTCCCTGGGACTCGGCGCGCTCCAGATCGGCAGCGGCATGCAGGAGGTCGGCTGGCTGGACGAGGCCGGGACCGGACTACTGGTCAGCATCATCGGCGTCCTGACGGTGTGCTTCGTCTTCTCGGCCGTCTCCGGCGTGGAACGGGGCATCCAGTGGCTCTCCAACACCAACATGGTGCTGGCCGTGGTGCTCGCCCTCTTCGTCTTCGTCGCCGGCCCCACCATCCTCGTCCTCGACCTGATCCCCACCTCCCTCGCCTCCTACTTCGACGAGCTGTGGCAGTTGGCCGGCCGCACCGAGGCGGCCACCGGCGGTGGGGACGTCGCCGACTGGCTCAGTAGCTGGACGGTCTTCTACTGGGCGTGGTGGATCTCCTGGACGCCGTTCGTCGGCATGTTCATCGCCCGCATCAGCCGGGGGCGGACCATCCGCCAGTTCGTGGGCGGGGTCATCCTCGTCCCGAGCACCGTGAGCCTGATCTGGTTCGCCATCTTCGGCGGTACGTCCATGCGCCTGCAGGAGCGGGGAGACCTTGGCGACGCGACCACGCCCGAGGCCCAGCTCTTCGGCGTGCTCCAGGAGTTCCCCATCGCCGGGGTGATGAGCCTGCTCGTCATGATCCTCGTCGGCATCTTCTTCGTCTCCGGGGCCGACGCCGCCTCCATCGTGATGGGCACCCTCTCCCAGAAGGGCACCTTCGAACCCGCCCGGTTCGTCGTCGTCTTCTGGGGCGTGGTGACCGGTGGCGTGGCCGCCGTGATGCTGCTCGTCGGAGAGGGCAAGGGTGACGCTCTCGCGGGCCTCCAGCACCTCACGATCCTCGTCGCGGCCCCGTTCGTCCTGGTGATGATCGGCATGTGCTGGTCCCTCATGCGGGACCTCCGCCAGGACCCGCTCATCGTCCGCGGCGAACTCGCCGAGGAGGCCGTGGAGGAGGCCGTGATCGCGGGTCACGAGAAGTACGCGGGCGACTTCGAGATCCGCATCGGCCCGGCCCAGGAGACGGATACCCGGACCGAGCACGACCGCGACGATCCCGGCTCCCCGCCCGCCGCCACCTGACCGGCAGGGTCCCGCACCTCGCGGACGAAGGGCTCCGGCGGCGAGCCGGGCCGGCGGGCCCGCTCAGGGGGAGGCCGCCCGGGTCACCACCCGCGCCACCTCCTCCGCACAGCCCCACGCGACCGTCACCCCCGCGCCCCCGTGGCCGTAGTTGTGGACCAGCACGCCGCCCCCGGGGAGCCGTTCGGCGGCCGGGCCGAGGCGCACCCCGCCCGTGCGTACCGGACGCAGACCCACCCGGTGGCCCAGCACGCGGGCCCGGCCGATCTCGGGACGGATCCGCGCGCACCGCGCGACGATCGCCGCGGCCGTCCCCGCGTCCGGCCGCGTGCGCCAGTCGTCCTCCTCCGCCGTACCGCCCAGCACCAGCCGCCCCGGCTGGGGGAAGAAGTACGTCGCCCGGTCCGCCGAGGCGTCCGCGGCGACGAACCACTCCTCCACGCCCGGGTTCTCCACCAGCACCAGCTGGCCGCGCACCGGCCGCACCGCGCGGTCCGGGACGAGGTCCCGCGCCCCCAGCCCGGTGCAGTTGACCACCACCGTGGCCGCGGCCTCCGCGAGGGACGACACCGCCCGCGTCTCGACGACCCCGCCCACCGCCTCCAGCCGGGCCGCCAGCCACGCCAGGTGGACCGGCATGTCGACCAGCGGCAACCGGGCCGCCAGCCCGCCGGACGGAAGCTGCCGGAGCCCCGGCACCTCGGCCGCCCAGGAACCGAGCGACCCCAGCGCCGTCTCCGCGTGGACACCCGCCACCATCCGTACGCCCGTGGCCCCCGGACCGGCGGCGAGCCGTTCGTACACCCGCAGCGACGCCGTCGCCCACGCGCCCACCCGCTCCGCCGGCTCGATGCGGTACGGCCACCACAGCGCGCCCGCCACCGCGGAGGTGGTGTCGCCCGGCGCGTCACGCGTCCACACACGTACGCGCAGGCCCCGCTCGGCCAGTGTGACGGCGGTCGTCAGCCCGATGACCCCGCCACCCACCACGATCACGTCACCGCTCATGCCGGGACGGTAGCGGAGGCGCCCGCGGCGGGCATACACCCGACATGCCTGCCGAGCACGAGCACGACCCAGCGCGCGGCCCCGACCGCGACCAGCCCAGCGGCCCCGACTGCGACCAGCCGCGCGGCCCGGACCGCGCCGAGCCCAGCGGCCCCGGCCGCGACCAGCCGCGCGGCCCCGACCGCACCCAGCCCAGCGGCCCGGACCACGACCACGCCTACGCGTCCTTCGCCCTCGCGCCCGCGACACGGGCCGGCGGCGTCCTCACCGACGGCGCCTACCAACTGCACCGCGACTTCCTCGACTTCGTCGTCGACGGCCGTCCGCTCATCCACCGGCTGTCCGACCTCGACGCGGTCTCCCCGCTCGCCTCCGACGTGCCGCCCGCCATCTTCACCGACCACGTGCGCCGCCTGCTGCTCGACGCCGAGGCACCCCTGCCCGGTGGGCGGTACGTCATCTACGGCTGTCCCGAGTGCGAGACCCTCGAATGCGGCGCGGTCACGGCCGTGATCGAGCGGGACGGCGACGACGTCGTCTGGCGCGACTTCGCCTGGCAGACCGGCGAGTCCGCCGACCTGGACCTCAACGGCTACCACGGGATAGGCCCGTTCCGTTTCCACGGCGCCCAGTACCGCACCGAGCTGGAACGCCTCCTCCCGGGCACCCCGGCCCGCCGCCGCGTCCTGCTGATCGGCGCCCGTGTCGCCGTCCTCGCCAAGCTCGCCGCCGCCCTGCGGACCATCGGCGTCGGCGCCGACATCGCCGAGGACACCGTCGCCGTACCGCCCGACGAACTGCGCGCGTACGGTGCGGTGGTGTTCGGCCGCGCGGTCGGTGAGGAGCGGCGTACCGCGGTGAGGGAATCGTTCGCCCGGGCCGACGCGGACGTGGCGTACGTCGACGGGCTCGCGCCCGTGATCCCCCTGCTCGTCGCGCAGATCGAGCAGGCCCTGGACCGCAGCCCCGCGGAGCGCAGACGTCTGACGCGCCTGACGGTCACCGACGGCGCGGCGACCGTGGAGGTCACCTCCACCTGCCGCGTCCAGCTCGTCGCGTACCGCCCAGGCCGCCTCCACCGCAACCGCACCCAGGAACTCTTCGACGGCCTGCTGGAACCGGGAACCCACCGGATCCCGCTGGAGGCGCGGACGGCCAGGGGCCGGTCCTTCCTCGTGGCACGCACCATGGGGGGCGTGCTGGTCGCACCCGCGACGGCCCCCGCGAACCGCTGAGGCCCGCCCGTCCTCGCCCCCGCGGACCCGCCGGACCGCTCTGACCTAGGATCGTTCCCCTGATGACTGCAACCCTCGTCGCCAAGGACCTCGCCGCCGGCCACGGCGAACGTGCCCTCTTCTCCGGCCTCGACCTCGTCGTCGCACCCGGCGACGTGATCGGCCTCGTCGGCGTGAACGGCGCCGGCAAGTCGACCCTGCTGCGGCTCCTCGCCGGGCTCGACGCCCCCGAGCACGGTGAGCTGCGCCTGTCTCCCCCCGCCGCCACCGTCGGCCACCTCCCGCAGGAGCCGGAGCGCCGCGAGGGGGAGACGGTACGGGACTTCCTCGCCCGCCGCACCGGCGTCGCCGCCGCCCAGGCCGCGATGGACGAGGCCACCCAGGGCCTCGTCGACGGCACACCCGGCGCCGACGACGCGTACGCCACCGCACTGGAACGCTGGCTCGACCTGGGCGGCGCCGACCTCGACGAGCGCGCCGAGGAGGTCGTCGGCTCCCTCGGGCTGACCGTCGGGCTCGACCGCCCGATGACCTCCCTCTCCGGCGGCCAGGCCGCCCGCGCGGGCCTCGCCTCGCTGCTCCTGTCCCGCTACGACGTGTTCCTGCTCGACGAGCCGACCAACGACCTCGACCTGGACGGCCTCGAACGGCTGGAGCGCTTCGTCCAGGGGCTGCGCGCCGGGACGGTCGTCATCAGCCACGACCGCGAGTTCCTCGCCCGTACCGTGACCAAGGTCCTCGAGCTCGACCTGGCACAGCAGGAGATCCGGCTGTACGGGGGCGGCTACGAGGCGTACCTGGAGGAGCGGGAGACGGTCCGCCGGCACGCCCGCGAGGAGTTCGAGGAGTACGCCGACAAGAAGGCCGCCCTCGAAGGCAGGGCCCAGATGCAGCGCTCGTGGATGGACAAGGGCGTCAAGAACGCCCGTCGCAAGGCGGGCGGCGACAACGACAAGATCGGCCGCAAGTTCCGCAGCGAGGCGAGTGAGAAGCAGGCCGCCAAGGCCCGCCAGACACAGCGCATGATCGAACGGCTCGACGCGGTGGAGGAGCCTCGCAAGGAGTGGGAGCTGCGGATGGAGATCGCCGCCGCCCCGCGTTCCGGCGCGGTGGTGGCGACCCTGCGCGACGCCGAGGCGGTACGCGGCGGCTTCCGCTTCGGCCCGGCCTCCCTCCAGATCGACTGGGCCGACCGGGTCGCCATCACCGGTGCCAACGGCGCGGGCAAGTCCACCCTCCTCGCCGCCCTCCTCGGCCGCCTCCCGCTGGACGCGGGGCACGCCTCCCTCGGCTCGGGCGTCGTCGTCGGGGAGGTCGACCAGGCACGCAAGCTGTTCCACGGGCAGGAATCCCTGCTCGACGCGTTCTGCGCGGCGGTGCCCGACACCGAGCCGGCCGACGTGCGCACCCTGCTGGCCAAGTTCGGCCTCAAGGCCCACCACGTGACACGCTCGGCGACCTCCCTCTCGCCCGGGGAACGCACCCGGGCCGCGCTCGCCCTGCTGCAGGGCCGTGGCGTGAACCTGCTGGTCCTGGACGAGCCGACCAACCACCTGGACCTGCCGGCCATCGAACAGCTGGAGTCGGCCCTCGACGGGTACCGGGGAACCCTGCTGCTGGTCACCCACGACCGGCGCATGCTCGACGCCGTGCGCACCACCCGCCGCATCGAGGTGGCCGACGGCAAGGTGACCGAGCTGTGACCGCCCGGGCCGCCGTCGACCGGCTGATCGAGCTGCTGGACGACCCCGACGCCGACGTCGACACGACGATCGAGGCCGCCGACGGGATCGCCGCGTCAGGCGACCGCGGGGTGCTGCCGCGCCTGGAGGCGGAACTTGACCGCTTCATCGGCGAGCACAACCCCTACGCCCGCGAACTGCTGGGCGGAGTGATCGGGCGGCTCGGCGGCGCCGACGCGCTGCCCGTGCTGCTCCGCGCCTCGGCCCACGACCTCGGGGACGACCAGGACGGGCTGGCCACGGAGATCGTCGACGCGGCACTCACGGATCCCCACGCCGCCCGCGCGCTCCTGCTCCCGCTCACCAAGGACCCGGACCCCGCCGTGGCCGCCCGCGCGGAATGGGCCCTGCGCTTCCTGCCCTCCACCCCGGACGCATAGACCCACGCCCGACACCCGGTCGCCCACCGGGCCGGCGGGGGTCCGGTGCGCGTGGCCCCCGTGTGCCGACCGAGCCGTCCCGTCGATCGTTCGCCTGCCGGGCCCGTGGGGCGTCCGTTACGCGTAGGGGCCGTCCGTGTGTCGGCCCGACCGCGCCCGGCAACCGATCCGCCCGCCGGGCAGGCGAGAGGTCCGGTACGCGCCGTCGCGCCCGGCCGAGTCGTACGGCTGCGACCGACCGTCCGCCGCCCGCGTCCCACCGGCCCCGGGCCTACCACCCAGGCCCGCAGGGCCCCGCACGGAGTGCCGGGGCCCTGCGGGCGCTCAAGGTCACGTCACCTCACCGGCCGCGGTCGGCCTTTCCCTTGCCGCCGCCGGTGCCACCGCCCAGCAGGCCCGCCTTGCGCAGGGCGTCCGCCATGGCGCTGTTCGCGGGCGCCGGGGCCTGGGACGCGCGCCCGCCGCCCTTGGCCCCGCCACCGCCACCGCCGCCACCGCGCCGGTCACCACGGCCGCCACCGCCACCACCGCTGCCCTGGCGCTGCTGCGGAGGCCGGCCGCCCCGCTCACGCTTCGGCGCGCCGGCGCCCGAGTCGGCGGCGGTGTCGTCCAGCCGCAGCGTCAGCGAAATGCGCTTGCGCGGGATGTCGACGTCCAGCACCTTCACCTTCACCACGTCGCCCGGCTTCACCACCTCGCGCGGGTCCTTGACGAAGTTCCGGGACATCGCCGACACGTGTACGAGCCCGTCCTGGTGCACACCGACGTCCACGAAGGCACCGAAGGCGGCCACGTTCGTGACGACGCCCTCCAACACCATTCCCGATTCCAGGTCGCCGATCTTCTCGACGCCCTCCTTGAAGGTGGCCGTCTTGAACGCGGGACGCGGGTCGCGCCCCGGCTTCTCCAGCTCCCGCAGGATGTCCGTGACCGTCGGCAGACCGAAGGTCTCGTCCACGAAGTCGTCCGCCCGGAGCGAGCGCAGCACCGACGTGTTGCCGATCAGCGACGCGACCTCGCCACCCGTCGTCTTCACCATCCGCCGCACCACCGGATACGCCTCGGGGTGCACGCTGGAGGCGTCCAGCGGGTCGTCGCCGCCCCGGATCCGCAGGAAGCCCGCGCACTGCTCGTACGCCTTGGGGCCGAGCCGCGCCACGTCCTTGAGCGCCTTGCGGGACCGGAACGGGCCGTTGGCGTCCCGGTGGGACACGATGTTCTCGGCGAGGCCCGCCCCGATGCCCGAGACGCGCGAAAGGAGCGGCGCGGACGCGGTGTTGACGTCGACCCCGACGCCATTCACACAGTCCTCCACCACCGCGTCCAGGGACCTGGACAGCTTCACCTCGGACAGGTCGTGCTGGTACTGGCCGACACCGATCGACTTCGGGTCGATCTTGACGAGCTCCGCGAGCGGGTCCTGGAGCCGGCGCGCGATCGAGACGGCGCCGCGCAGCGAGACGTCGAGGTCGGGAAGTTCCTGCGAGGCGAACGCGGACGCCGAGTACACGGACGCGCCCGCCTCCGACACCATCACCTTGGTGAGCTTGAGTTCCGGGTGCCTGGCGATCAGTTCACCGGCGAGCTTGTCCGTCTCGCGGGACGCCGTGCCGTTGCCGATGGCGATCAGCTCGACGGCGTGCTCCTCGGCGAGCCGCGCCAGGGTGGCCAGCGCCTGGTCCCACTTGTTGGCGGGCACGTGCGGGTAGATCGTGTCGGTGGCGACGACCTTGCCGGTGGCGTCGACGACGGCGACCTTCACGCCCGTCCGGAAGCCGGGGTCGAGCCCGAGCGTCGCCCGCGTCCCGGCGGGTGCCGCGAGCAGCAGGTCGCGCAGGTTCGCGGCGAAGACCCGTACCGCCTCGTCCTCGGCCGCCGTACGCAGCCGCAGCCTCAGGTCGATACCGAGGTGGACCAGGACGCGGGTGCGCCACGCCCAGCGGACGGTCTCGCCGAGCCACTTGTCGCCGGGACGGCCCTGCTGGGAGATCCCGAACCGGGAGGCGATGATCCCCTCGTACGAGGACGGTCCCTCCACCGGCTCCTCCGGCTCCAGGACCAGGTCGAGGACCTCCTCCTTCTCGCCGCGCAGCATCGCCAGCACCCGGTGCGAGGGAAGCTCGGTGAACGGCTCGGCGAAGTCGAAGTAGTCGGCGAACTTCGCCCCGGCCTCCTCCTTGCCCTCCCGTACCTTCGCGGCCAGCCGCCCACGCGTCCACATCCGCTCACGCAGTTCGCCGATCAGGTCGGCGTCCTCCGCGAACCGCTCGGTGAGGATCGCCCGGGCGCCTTCCAGGGCGGCGGCCGGGTCGGCCACGCCCTTGTCGGCGTCGACGAACGCCGCGGCGGCGGCGAGCGGCTCCACCGACGGGTCGGTCAGCAGCCCTTCCGCGAGCGGCTCCAGGCCCGCCTCGCGCGCGATCTGCGCCTTGGTGCGCCGCTTCGGCTTGAACGGCAGATAAATGTCCTCCAGGCGAGCCTTGGTCTCGGCCGCCCGGATGCTCGCCTCCAGCTCCTCGGTGAGCTTGCCCTGCTCGCGTACGGAGTCGAGGATGGCGGTCCGTCGGTCCTCCAGCTCCCGCAGATAGCGCAGCCGCTCCTCGAGCGTGCGCAGCTGCGCGTCGTCGAGCATCTCGGTCGCTTCCTTGCGGTAGCGCGCGATGAACGGCACGGTCGACCCGCCGTCGAGCAGCTCGACGGCCGCCCTCACCTGCCGCTCCCGTACGCCGAGCTCCTCGGCGATCCTGCCTTCGATGGACGTCGTCACGGTGTCCCGACTCGCCTTCTCGTGCCTACCAGCTTGAGGTTGCATTCTGCCGGGTCACCGTGCGACCTGTCCGCCTGCCCCGTCGTCAGGCGCGGCGCGCCCTGCCCCCGCCCCGTGAGGCCCCGCCGAAGAGCCGCGCCAGCAGCCGGAACGGAAGGGTGACGACGGTGGCGACGGCCGAACCGATCATGCGGAAGAAGTCGGCGATCGTACGCAAGGGGCACCTCCGTGTGCTGTCGGTTGCCCCTTGCGGATTGCCGCACCGGAATGCGGCGAAACGTCGGGCGGAGCGCCGGGCGAGTCGCTCGGCTGAACCTCCGGCGAGACGGTCGGCGAAACCTCCGGCGAGACGGTCGGCGAAACGTCCGGCGGGACGGTCGGCGAAATGTCCGGCGGGACGGTCGGCGAAACGTCCGGCGAGACGTCAGCCCTTGCCGGCCAGGCCCTCCGGGAACGCCCCGGCCGCAACGGCCGCGCCCAGGAAGCCGCGCGCCAGCTCGGTGAGCCGCTCGACGTCCGCCGCGCCGAGGTGCTCGTAGGGGGCGGCGTCCAGGCGGTCCGTGTGGTCCTCCAGCTCGGCGCGCAGGGCGGAGCCCGCACTCGTCAGCTCGCCGGCCCCGTCCAGCAGGCCGCGCTCGCGCAGCCGCTCGGCCGCGGCGTCCCAGTCGGCGCGTCGCCAGCCGCGCGTGGAGAGGATCCAGCGGGGCGCCATGCCCTTGCCGGTCGCCGTGTGGCTGACCAGGGCCTCCAGCGGGTCGAGCCCGGCGGACAGCAGCGCGGCCACGTGGGCGTCCCCGCGGTGCTCGCGCAGCAGCGTCGCGGCGTGCCAGTAGGCCAGGTGCGGTTCCTCGGGCACCGGGAGGTCGGCGTGGGCGGCGTACAGCGGGCGGGCGTGCCGGGTGCACGCCTCGGTGGCCCGCAGGGCGAGCCGGGCGGCCTCCGCCATCTCGTCGGACCGGATCGCGGCGTCGCCGAGCAGCCTCCGCAGGGTGGTGTCGGCGGCCCGGAGCCGTGCGACGAGCACGGCCTCGGGGGAGGCGGTGTTCCAGACGGCCGGCAGGTGACGGGCCACGAGCTCGTGGTTGAAGTTGTAGAAGGACGCCGTGACGACCCCGGGCCCGACCGCTCCCAGGGCGGCCGCGCGACCGGCGAAGTACGCGGCACTCGAGTCCGTCACGCCGAGCGCGGCCAGCTCCTTGGCGAAGTCGGGCGAGAAGTACACCGTCGAGTGGAACGGGTTCAGGGCGTTGTGGCAGCGGCGTCCGGCGCGCGGCGGCAGAGTCGTCATACCGCCAGGTTACCGACTGGTCGGTACGTGGTCAGGGTGCGGGGCGCGGATGGCAGGAAAGGCGGGGTCTTCGTCATTGCGGCCATGCGTCGGCGCCCCCAAGGATGAAGGGCATGACGCAGCGACCCGTACTCGTCGTCCTCTTCGACGGCGTGCAGAGCCTGGACGTCACCGGACCGGTGGAGGTGTTCGCCGGTGCCCAGCACGTCACCGGCGCCCCCGATCCGTATCCGATCCGTACCGCCTCGCTCGACGGAGCACCCGTCCGCACCCAGAGCGGCCTGCGGCTGGCCGCCGACAGCTCACTGGCCGACGCGCCGCGACCGCACACCCTTCTGGTTCCCGGAGGCGAGGGCAGCCTGGACCCCGACCCGCGCCTGGTCGACTGGCTGCGCGTCCACGCCCCGCGCGCCGAACGCCTGGTCTCCGTCTGCACCGGCGCGGGCCTCCTCGCCGCGGCGGGCCTGCTGGACGGGCGCCGCGCCACCACGCACTGGGCGTACTGCGAGGATCTCGCCCGCGATCACCCGGCGGTGGACGTCGACCCGGACCCGATCTTCGTGAGGGACGGGAAGATCGCCACGTCCGCCGGCGTCACGGCGGGCATCGACCTGGCGCTCGCCCTCGTCGAGGAGGACCTCGGCCGGGACGCGGCCCTCGTCATCGCCCGCCACCTGGTGGTCTTCCTCCGCCGCCCCGGCAACCAGGCCCAGTTCAGTGCCCAGCTCGCCGCCCAGACCGCCCGCCGTGAACCGCTGCGCGAGGTCCAGCAGTTCATCACCGAGCATCCGGCCGCCGACCTGTCCGTCGACGCCCTGGCCGCCCGCGCCCGCCTCTCGCCGCGTCACTTCGCCCGCGCCTTCCGGACCGAGACCGGCACCACCCCGGGCCGCTACGTCGAGCGCGTCCGCCTCGAACACGCGCGCCGCCTCCTGGAGGACACCGGCAGCGGCGTCCACGAGGTCGCCCGCGCGGCCGGCTACGGCACGCCCGAGGCGATGCGCCGCGCCTTCGTCAAGGCACTCGGAACCCCGCCCGCCGAATACCGGCGCCGTTTCCACGCGCCCCCCGTACCCGCCCACTGAAAGGACGACACGCCCATGCGGATCGCCATCCTGCTCTACCCCGGCTTCACCACCCTCGACGCCGTCGGACCGTTCGAGATACTCAGCCGCCTGCCCGACGCCGAGACCGTCTTCGTCGCCAAGGAGGCCGGCCCCGTCCGCAACGACCAGGGCAACCTCGCCCTCGTCGCCGATCGCACCCTTTCCGAGGTCCCGAGCCCGGACATCGTCCTCGTCCCCGGCGCCGGTGACTGGGAACCGGTCATGCGTGACGAGGAGACCCTCGACTGGCTCCGCACGGCCGACGCCACCAGCACCTGGACCACCTCGGTGTGCACCGGCTCACTGATCCTGGCCGCCGCCGGCCTGCTGAAGGGCCGCCGCGCCACCAGCCACTGGCTCGCGCTGGACGTGCTGAAGGGGCACGGAGCCGACCCGACGGGGGAGCGGGTCGTCTTCGACGGCAAGTACGTCACGGCCGCCGGCGTCTCGTCCGGCATCGACATGGGCCTGCACCTGGTCGGCCGGATCGCCGGCGACCGGCACGCCCAGATCATCCAGCTCCTCACCGAGTACGACCCCCAGCCCCCGTACGACGCGGGCTCGCCGGACAAGGCCCCGGCCGAGATCGTCGCGTTCTGGCGCGCCGAGATGGGCCGGGTGCCGGTAGTCGGCACGGCGGGAGCAGGACACTCCGGGGGCGTCACACCCCGTACGTGAAGCGCGGCGCCCGCCGCTCCAGGAAGGCGGCGACACCCTCGGCGGTGTCGCCGCTGTCGCGTGCCTGCTCCGCCCAGTACGCGTCCCGGTCGGTCCGCCCCGCGGCGAACTCCTTGGCGGCCGCCTGCGTCAGCTGCGAGCGGGAGGCGAGGACCCGGCTGAACTCCGCGACCCGCTTGCCCAGTTCACCGGCCGGAAGCACTTCGTCCACCAGCCCCGTGCGCAGCGCCCGTTCCGTGTCGATGAGCTCGCCCGAGAACAGCAGGTACTTGGCGGCCGACGGCCCCACCAGGGACACGAGCCGTCGGGTGGAGGAGGAGGGGTAGACGATGCCGAGCTTCGCCGGAGTGACGCCGAAGAGAGCCCCCTCCTCCGCGAACCGCAGGTCGCAGGCGGCGGCGAGCTGGCTGCCGCCGCCCACGCAGTAGCCGCGTACGGCGGCGAGCGTCGGCTTGGGGAACGCGGCCAGCGCCTCCTCGGCGCGCACGGCGAGGGACTGCTGCCGGTCGCCCGGCTCGCCGAGCGAGGCGATGTCGGCTCCGGCGCAGAACGTGGAGCCCGCGCCGGTCAGCACCAGCATCCTCACGCTCCGGTCGGCGGCCAGCGAGGCGAGCAGCTCGGGCAGTGCGCGCCACATCCCGGCCGTCATGGCATTGCGCTTGGTGGGGTTGCTGATGACGAGGGTGGCGACACCGTCGGTGACGGACTGCTCCAGCTCAGGCTGCTCCATGGGCCGGATGCTATCCGGCCGGGCCAGGCGTCCGATCAAGAAGGAGCAGGAACGGTCGAACCCGGGACTTCCTTGTGCGTGTACCGTCAAAAGCCGTCGAATAGCTGTTGACTTCTGGTCAGTAGCCCTGGCCGGGTCCGTGACGTACCAACACTCGATGACGTGGCGACAATCGAGCACGAGGGTGGAAATCGGACCATGGAGAGCCGCGGGAGCGCCCCGGCCCGGCCTCCCTCGTACGAAGGGGTCTGGCGATTCACGGCTCCCGCCGTCGATGTCTCCGTACCGCAGGCCAGGCATGCCGTACGGGATTTGCTGAAACGTCAAGGCGTGCCGGTGCACGACGATGCCGTCCACGCCCTGCTGCTGATCGTTTCCGAACTGGTGACCAACGCCGTACGACACGCGGCCCTGCTCTCACCCGAGCTCGCGCTGGAGGTCGCGATCGGCGCGGAGTGGATCCGGGTGTCGGTGGAGGACAACCACCCGTACCGCCCCAAGGCGCTGGAGGCCGACTACGGCCGCACGGGCGGGCGTGGCCTGCTGCTGGTGCGGGAGATCACGAAGGAGGCGGGCGGAGAGTGCGACGTCGAGCACACCCCGAGCGGCGGAAAGATCATCTGGGCGGCCCTGCCTCTGAGACCCGGGGCACCACCCGCACCGCTGCCACCCGCCGTGCCGGTGGTGACGACCGTACCGGCCGTATCCCCTGTACCGGCCGTACCTGCGGTACCGGCCGTCTCGCCGGTGCCGACCGGGTCACCGCTGCCCTCCGCGCCCCCGGTACCGGCCGGGCCCCCGACGGGCGAGGGACCGGCCGGCCCGGACGGGCCGACGGTCACCAGCCCCCGGTCTCCCCTGTCAGCTCCTTGATCGCTGGGCGCGCGGCGTCCAGCACGGTCATGAACCAGGCGGAGAACGGAGCCGAAGCGTGCCGCTCGGTCAGCTCACGCGCCGTCACGAAGGCCGTCTCCTCCACCTCCACCGGATCCGGCCGCAGCGGAGCCTGCACCATCCCCACGAAGAGGTGGTTGAACTCCTGCTCGACCAGCCCCGACTCGGGGTCCGGATGGTTGTAGCGGACCGTTCCCGCCTCCGCCAGCAGCGACGGCGACACCCCGAGCTCCTCGTGGACGCGCCGGGCGGCCGCCGCGAACGGCGCCTCGCCCGGATACGGATGCCCGCAGCATGTGTTCGACCAGACACCGGGGGAGTGGTACTTCCCCAGCGCCCGCCGCTGCAGCAGCAGCCGCCCCTCCTCGTCGAAGAGGAACACCGAGAACGCCCGGTGCAGTTGCCCGGGCGCCTGGTGGGCGGCCAGCTTCTCCGCGGTGCCGATGGTGGTGCCGTTCTCGTCGACCAGTTCGAGCATGATCGACGGCGCGGTTCCGTTCGACGAGCTGTTCGCCGCGGTGGCTGGTGTGGTCGGCATAACCATCCTTCGCTTCGGTTCTCGGCCCTGTGGGGCACGCCTCAGTCTGCCGTACAAAAGCCGCTTGTCGGCACACGACGACCCGCACCCGTTATGTCGGATCAGACGCCGAATGCCGACGGATAGTGGATCGTGCCCCTCGGCACTTCCCGGTAACCGTCCAGGTCGAGCGCCATCATGGCCTCGTCCGGTACGTCGAAGGACGGCCTGATCCCGTGCCTCGACGCGGGCACGAAACCGAACCTCGGGTAGTACTCCGGATGACCGAGGACCAGCACCAGCCGTTCGCCCGCCAGCCGTGCCGCGTCCAGCACCGCACGGACCACGGCCTGCCCGGCGCCCTGCCGCTGGTACGCGGGCGCGACCGCGACCGGCGCCAGTGCGGCGGCCGGGGAGCCTCCGACACGGCACCGGGTGATCAGCGCGTACGCGGCGATCGTGCCGTCCGGGGCCTCCGCGACGTACGAGAGGCCCGGCAGCCACGCGGAGGGGTCCTCGCGGAGCCGGTCGACGAGCTGGGCCTCCGCCTCCGTCCGGAACGCGGTGGCGGTGACCGCGCGTACGGCCGCGGCGTCCGCGCCGGTCTCCGGCCGCGTACGCCAACGGGGGTCGGCCGGCCGCAGCACGTAGCCCGTGTACCCGTACTCCCCGCCGTGCTCCCGGCGCATCGCGATCTCCCCGCGGGTCGCGGCGAGTGCCTCGGTCATGCCCGGTGCGGCGGGGTCGGCCGCGTCGGCCCGCTCACCGAGCGGTCCGTAGTACTCGTCCCAGTCACTCTCGGGCTGGGGGTACGACCCGATCACGTGGTAACCGGCGCCGACGGCCGCCGCGGTGTTCGCCGCGGGGGTGCGCAGCGCGTAGTGCCGGTCCCAGAAGGCGCGTGCCTCCGGGCTCGGATCGTCGGTGGTCCACTCGCACTCGGTGACGACCAGCGTCCCGCCGGGGGATAGCAGCCGCCGCCAGGAACGCAGTGCGCGGTCGAAACCGATCGCGTACGCCGAGCTCTCCGCCCACACCAGGTCGAACGACCCGTCGGGGTGGGGGAGCGCGCCCATGTCGCCCTCGACGGTGTGGACGGCGTCCCCCAGCCCGCGGGCGGCGGCGGCCTGCCGCAGCTCGGCCAGGAACGGCGCGTGCAGGTCGACGGCGGTCACGTCCGCGCCGGCCTCCGCGGCCAGCAGCAGCGCGGACCGGCCGGGGCCGCAGCCCAGGTCCAGCACGCGCGGCCGCTCGGGCAGCGGACCGGCGAGGCACGCGAGGGAGAGGAGCCGGCGGGTGGTGTCGTCGGAGCCGGGGCCCTGCCGCGGCAGACCGTGGTGCAGGGCGAAGAAAGCGTCGTACAGAGCGTTGTCGGACAACGTGGGAACCCTTGGAAGTGAGCGGGCCCCGGCCGACGTGTACGTGTGAGGACGTACGAGATCAGGTCAGCCGAGAACCCGGAAGCCGAAGTCGATGCTGGACCGGGTGCCGCACTGGGCGGCCGTCACCGCGACGGTCATCAACCTCAGCTCCTCTCACAGGTACGACCAACGGAACAAAACCCTAGCAGCGGTCAGTGACAGAGCCTCGCCTCGTGCGCGGCATGACCGCTCGGCTCGAGCTGGAACGTGCAGTGCTCGACGTCGAAGTGGTCGCCGAGGCAGCCCTGAAGCTCGTGCAGCAGCTTCTCGTGCCCCACCGAATCGAGCGCTTCCTGGTGCACCACCACATGCGCCGACAGCACCGGCATGCCCGAGGTAATGGTCCATACGTGCAGGTCATGGACGTCCTGCACACCGGGCAGGGCCAGTATGTGAGCCCGCACCTCACCCATGTCCACGCCCCTGGGGGCCGCCTCCAGCAGCACGTCGAGCGTCTCCCGCAGCAGCTTCAGCGTGCGCGGAACGATCATCAGGCCGATCGCCAGGGACGCGATCGGGTCGGCCGCCTGCCAGCCGGTGGCCAGGATGATCCCGGCCGAGATCAGCACGGTCACCGAGCCCAGCGCGTCCGCCAGCACCTCCAGGTACGCGCCCCGTACGTTGAGGCTCTCCTTCTGCCCCCGCACGAGGAGGGACAGCGAGACCATGTTGGCGACCAGGCCGAACAGGGCGAACGCGATCGCGACGCCACCCCTGGTCTCAACCGGCGTGACGAACCGCTGCACCGCCTCGAACAGCAGGTAGCCGCCCACGCCGAGCAGCAGCAGACAGTTGGCGAGCGCGGCCAGGATCTCGGCCCGCGCGAATCCGTACGTCCGCCTCTGGTCGGCCGGGCGCCCCGCGAAGTGGATGGCGAGCAGCGCCATGGCGAGGCCGACGGCATCGGTGGCCATGTGCGCGGCGTCGGCGATCAGCGCGAGCGAGTCGGCCATGACGCCGCCCACGAGCTCGGCCGCCATGACCGCCAGGGTGATCGTGAGCGCGATCCGCAGTCGCCCCTTGTACGCGGCGGCCGCGGTCCCCGTCGGCGGCGGCCCGCCGTGCCCGTGGCCGTGCCCGTGATCGTGCCCTGCCCCCATCGGACGCCTCCCGCTGATCGACAACAACGGTCAGTGAACTACGGGTAGGGGGTATCCGCAAGCCGGTACTGAACACCGTTGTCATATGCCCTGACCTGCGGTTATGTCCGCTGGTCAGGGTGGTCGGCGGGGTGGCGCGATCAGCGTGTACGAGCCACGGCGCGTGCCTCGGGATGGCGAAGGCACCAGCCCTCCCACGCCGACTCGACCATCTCGCGCACACCGAGTGAGGCCGTCCACCCCAGTTCCGCGGTGATCCGGTCGACCGACGCGACGGCCTTCGCCGCGTCCCCGGGCCGCCGCCCCTCGACCACCGGTGCGTGGCCGCTTCCGGTGACCTCGGCCACCAGGTCGGCGAGCTGCCGCACGGACACGCCCTCGCCGCGGCCGATGTTCAGCGTCAGGTCGCCCTTCTGCTCGCCGAGACGGCGGGCGACGGCGAGGTGCGCGTCGGCGATGTCGGCGACGTGGATGTAGTCA
This sequence comes from Streptomyces sp. NPDC041796, assembly GCF_055590785.1. NCBI lineage: Bacteria > Bacillati > Actinomycetota > Actinomycetes > Kitasatosporales > Streptomycetaceae > Streptomyces > Streptomyces sp. NPDC041796. The sequence continues at coordinate 69,796 of NZ_JBVJAH010000003.1, read as the reverse complement.
CGGATGCAGGTGCCGTCCGGCGTCGGATAGTCGTCACCGAAGATCCGGGGGGCCTCCCCGCGTGTGATCCGGTCGAAGAACATCGGAATGATGTTGAACACCCCGGTGTCCGCCAGCTCGGGCCGTACGGCCCCGGCCACGTTGAAGTAGCGGAGGCATGCCGTCGCCATGCCGTGCGCCGTGCCGGTCGCCCGCACCAGCCACTCACCGGCGAGCTTCGTCTCCCCGTACGGATTGATCGGCACCGCAGGGGTGTCCTCGTCGATCAGCTCCACGTCCGGCACTCCGTACACGGCGGCCGAGGAGGAGAACAGGAACCGCTCGATCCCGGCGGCCACCGCCGCCTCCAGCAGCACGGTCAGCCCGTGCACGTTCTCCCGGTAGTAGCGCAGCGGCTGCTCGACCGACTCCCCGACCTGCTTCCTGGCCGCGAGATGCACCACACCGGTCACACCGTGCCCGGCCAGCGTCCGGTCCACCAGCTCCCGGTCGCCCAGCGAGCCGAGCACCAGCGGAATGCCGGCGGGCAGCCGCTCCGGAACGCCCGACGAGACGTCGTCGAGGACGACGACCCGCTCGCCCGCCTCCGCCATCGCCAGGGCCACATGGGCGCCGATATATCCCGTACCGCCTGTGATCAACCACGTCATGACGGCCAGACTAGGCGGTCGGCACCCGCGGTTTGTGGGGTGAGGTGCCCATCGACGATGATGATCGCGTCCTGGCCGACGGCCGTCGGATGCCGGGAAACCTCAATGAACTTCCGCTTCCGTTCATCCGATAGCCTCTGCCGACGTGCCGCCGCCCGACCGGGCCGAGCCACCGTGCACCAGCCCTGTTCAGCTCCAAGGAGTGAGTTCGTCTGTCGACCGCCATCCTCACCGGTCCTCCGGTACCCGGATCGCCGCTCGAGGGCGATCTGCGGTCGCTGGGCTTCGACGTCCGGGTCGCCGCCGACGAGCGGGAGACCGCCGCGCTGCTCGCCGCCGTCCCGGCCGCTGAGCGGGTCGCGGTCGTCGACCCGAGGTTCGTGGGCCACGTCCACGCACTGCGCCTCGCCCTGACGGACCCCCGCTTCCCGGCGGCCACGGCCCCCGGCGCCCTCACGGCCCAGCCGGAGGCCCGCCCCGCCCTGACCCGCGCGCTGACACCCGCGACGTCCGCCGCGCCCCGGCCTTCCGCCGGTGCCGGCACCGCGCCGGGCGGGTCCGGCGACACCCCCACCGGCTCACCCGCGGCCACGGCCGGCGAAGCCGCCACAGCCACGACGCCGGCCGGCGGCAACCGGAACCCGGCCGTCCAGGGCGCGGACGACGGCGTCGGCACGGCGCTCGTCGCCGACGCGGACCGTGCCGACGGCTCGCCCGCCACCGCCCCGCCCGGGCTCACGGGCGACGCGCCAGGCACGGCCGTGCGGGCGCGGGCCACCGGGGGCACCGAGGCGGCCACCGCCGCCACGACGGCCGGTCACCCCGGCCCCGGCCAGGGTGTCGTCACCCTCCCCGACCGTCTCGCCGAGGCGCTGGCGGCCGACGGGGTCCAGGTGCACCGGCCCGAGCTCGGGTCGCTGGTCGCCGCCGTGCCCGTCGACCCGCAGGGCCGCAAGGAGACGCGGGACGCCGTCGAGGCCGTCGACGACGAGGCCGTACGCCTCCGCTCCGCCGTGAAGGCGCGGGACGGTTTCTTCACCACCTTCTTCATCAGCCCGTACTCGCGCTACATCGCCCGCTGGTGCGCCCGCCGGGGCCTCACGCCCAACCAGGTCACCACCGCCTCCCTCCTCACCGCGCTCGTCGCGGCCGGATGCGCGGCGACCGGCACGCGCGGCGGCTACGTCGCCGCCGGACTGCTGCTCCTCTTCTCGTTCGTGCTGGACTGCACCGACGGGCAGCTCGCCCGCTACTCGCTGCAGTACTCCACGATGGGCGCCTGGCTGGACGCGACCTTCGACCGGGCCAAGGAGTACGCCTACTACGCGGGCCTCGCCCTCGGCGCCGCGCGCGGCGGGGACGACGTATGGGCGCTGGCGCTCGGCGCGATGGTCCTGCAGACCTGCCGCCACGTCGTGGACTTCTCCTTCAACGAGGCCAACCACGACGCCACGGCGAACACCAGCCCGACGGCCGCGCTGTCCGACAAGCTCGACGCCCGGGGCTGGACGGTCTGGGTGCGCCGGATGATAGTCCTGCCCATCGGCGAACGCTGGGCCATGATCGCCGTCCTGACGGCCGTCACCACGCCCCGCGTCGTCTTCTGGGCCCTGCTGATCGGCTGCGCCTTCGCCGCCTGCTACACCACCGCCGGCCGCCTCCTGCGGTCGCTCACCCGCAAGGCCCGCCGCACCGCCCGTGCCGCCCATGCCCTGGCCGACCTCGCCGACTCCGGGCCGCTCGCCCAGGGCTTCGCGGAGGCGTTCAAGAAGGCCCCCCGGACCCTGGCGCCCGTCACCGCCCTGACCGGAGCCGCCGCCGTCGTCGCCACCGCCGCCCTCGCGCCGTCCGGCGGCCCCTGGCCCGTGGTCGCCGCCCTCGGGTACGCGGTCACCTCCGGACTTGCCGTGGCCCGCCCCCTCAAGGGCGTCCTCGACTGGCTCGTCCCGCCCGTCTTCCGGGCCGCCGAGTACGTCACGATCCTGGTCCTGGCCGCGCGCTCGGACGCCCCGCAGGCGCTTCCCGCCGCATTCGGCCTGGTGGCGGCCGTCGCCTACCATCACTACGACACGGTCTACCGCATCCGCGGCGGCACCGGCGCGCCGCCCGCGTGGCTGGTGCGGACGATCGGCGGCCACGAGGGCCGCACGCTGGTGGTGGCGGTCCTCGCCACGGTCCTGGCGACCGGGAGCCACTTCACCCTCGGGCTCACCGCCCTCGCGGTGGCCGTCGCGCTGGTCGTGCTCGTGGAGTCCATCCGCTTCTGGGTGTCCTCCGGAGCACCCGCAGTACATGACGAAGGAGAACCCGCATGATCGGCCTCGTACTCGCAGCCGGTGCCGGACGGCGTCTGCGCCCCTACACCGACACGCTCCCGAAGGCCCTCGTGCCCGTCGACGGCGAGAAGACGGTCCTCGACCTGACCCTCGCCAACTTCGCCGCCGTGGGCCTCACCGAGGCCGCCATCGTCGTGGGCTACCGCAAGGAAGCCGTCTACGCGCGCAAGGCCGAGCTGGAGGCCGCCTACGGTCTGAAGCTCACCCTGATCGACAACGACAAGGCCGAGGAGTGGAACAACGCCTACTCCCTGTGGTGCGCCCGTGACGTCCTGAAGCAGGGCGTCATCCTCGCCAACGGCGACACCGTGCACCCGGTCTCCGTCGAGCGGGACCTCCTCGCCGCCCGCGGTGAGGGGAAGCGGATCATCCTCGCCCTCGACACGGTGAAGAACCTCGCCGACGAGGAGATGAAGGTCATCGTCGACGGCCAGGGCGTACGCCGCATCACCAAGCTGATGGACCCGGCCACCGCCACCGGCGAGTACATCGGTGTCACCCTCATCGAGCCCGAGGCCGCCGAGCCCCTCGCGGACGCGCTCAAGGCCACCTTCGAGCGTGACCCCGACCTCTACTACGAGGACGGCTACCAGGAGCTCGTCAACCGCGGCTTCCGGATCGACGTGGAGTCCATCGGCGACATCCGCTGGGTCGAGATCGACAACCACGACGACCTCGCGAAGGGCCGTGAGATCGCGTGCCTGTACTGACCCGGCTGATCCCCTCGCCGGTCGTCGTCGACATCTCTTGCGGGGCGATGGACGACCTGGCCGGCCTCCTGGTCGACCAGCGGATCTCCGCCTCCGGCAAGCTGGCCATGGCGATCAGCAACGGCTCCGGCCAGGCGCTGCGCGAGAAGCTCGCGCCGCTGCTGCCGGACGCCGACTGGTATCCGGTCGCCGACGGCAGCATCGACTCCGCCGTGCGCCTCGCCGACGCCATAAAGGGCAAGCGGTACGACGCCGTGGTCGGCCTCGGCGGCGGCAAGATCATCGACGTGGCGAAGTACGCCGCGGCGCGGGTCGGCGTGCCCATGGTCTCGGTCGCCACGAACCTGTCGCACGACGGCATCTGCTCGCCGGTCTCCACCCTCGACAACGACAACGGCCGCGGTTCCTACGGCGTCCCCTCGCCGATCGCCATGGTCATCGACCTCGATGTCATCCGTGAGGCGCCGGCGCGGTTCGTCCGCTCCGGCATCGGCGACGCGATCTCGAACATCTCGGCCATCGCCGACTGGGAACTGTCCCACCGGCACACGGGGGAGCAGGTCGACGGCCTGGCCGCCGCCATGGCCCGAACCGCGGGCGAGTCGGTGCTGCGCCACCCGGGGACCGTCGCCGACGACGAGTTCCTCATCGTGCTGGCCGAGGCCCTCGTCCTGACCGGCATCGCCATGTCGATCAGCGGCGACACCCGGCCCGCGTCGGGTGCCTGCCACGAGATCTCCCACGCCTTCGACCTGCTGCACCCGGCGCGCGCCGCGCTCCACGGCGAGCAGGTCGGACTCGGGGCCGCCTTCGCGATGCACCTGCGCGGCGCCCACGAGCAGTCAGGGCTCTTCGCCGAGGTCCTCCGCCGGCACGGCCTGCCGGTGCTGCCCGAGGAGATCGGGTTCTCCCCGGACGAGTTCGTCGCGGCCGTGGAGTACGCACCGCAGACCCGCCCCGGGCGCTTCACCATCCTCGAGCACCTCGACCTGTCCACCGACCAGATCAGGGACGCGTACGCCGACTATGCCAAGACCATCCGTAGCTGAACTCCGCCCGGTCGTTCATCCGGCGGGAGTGAAGGACCGTCGAAGCGGTGAGCACTGGGGCGGCCGCCTCTACATGCGCGAGATCTCGCTGCGCATCACCCGGTTGCTGGTCACCACACGGGTCACCCCGAACCAGCTCACCTACGTGATGACCGTCGCGGGCGTCCTCGCCGCGCCGGCCCTGCTGATCCCGGGCATCCCCGGCGCGCTGCTCGGCGCTCTCATGGTCCAGCTCTACCTGCTCCTCGACTGCGTCGACGGCGAGGTCGCCCGCTGGAAGAAGCAGTTCTCGCTCGGCGGGGTGTACCTGGACCGCGTGGGCGCCTACCTGTGCGACGCGGCGGTGCTGGTCGGCTTCGGCCTGCGCGCCGCCGACCTGTGGGGCAGCGGGCGGATCGACTGGCTGTGGGCCTTCCTCGGCACCCTCGCCGCCCTCGGCGCCATCCTGATCAAGGCCGAGACCGACCTCGTCGGCGTCGCACGCCACCAGGGCGGTCTGCCGCCGGTCAAGGAGTCGGCCGCCGAGCCGCGCTCGTCCGGTATGGCGCTGGCCCGCAGGGCCGCCGCGGCGCTGAAGTTCCACCGGCTCGTCCTCGGCATCGAGGCGTCGCTGCTCATCGTGGTCCTGGCGGTCCTCGACACGGTCCGCGGCGACCTGTTCTTCTCCCGCCTCGGCGTCGCGGTCCTGGCCGGTATCGCGCTGCTCCAGACCGTGCTGCACCTGGTGTCCATCCTCGCGTCGAGCAGGCTCAAGTGAGGACGCCGATGAAACTGGGCGCCGTCATCATCACCATGGGCAACCGCCCCGACGACCTCCGCGCACTCATCGAGTCCGTCCGCAAGCAGGACGGCGACCCGGTGGAGGTCGTCGTCGTCGGCAACGGCGCTCCCGTCACGGGCGTCCCCGACGGCGTGCGCACCATCGACCTCCCGGAGAACCTGGGCATCCCCGGCGGCCGTAACGTCGGCATCGAGGCGTTCGGCCCCGGCGGCACCGACGTGGACGCCCTGCTGTTCCTGGACGACGACGGTCTGCTGCCGAACACCGACACCGCCGAGCTGATCCGCCAGGCGTTCACGGCCGACCCGGCGCTGGGCATCATCAGCTTCCGGATCGCCGACCCGGACACCGGTGTCACCCAGCGCCGCCACGTGCCGCGGCTGCGTGCCTCCGACCCGATGCGTTCCTCGCGCGTGACGACCTTCCTCGGCGGCGCCAACGCCGTGCGGACGAAGGTCCTGGCCGAGGTGGGCGGGCTGCCGGACGAGTTCTTCTACGCGCACGAGGAGACCGACCTCGCCTGGCGGGCGCTCGACGCCGGCTGGATGATCGACTACCGCGCGGACATGGTCCTCTTCCACCCGACGACCGCGCCCTCCCGGCACGCCGTCTACCACCGCATGATCGCCCGCAACCGTGTCTGGCTGGCGCGCCGCAACCTGCCCGCGCCGCTGGTGCCGCTCTACCTCGGTGTCTGGCTGCTGCTCACGCTGGCCCGGCGCCCCTCGATGCCGGCGCTCAAGGCCTGGTTCGGCGGGTTCAAGGAGGGCTGGACGTCTCCGTGCGGGCCGCGCCGGCCCATGAGGTGGCGTACGGTGTGGCGCCTGACGAGACTGGGCCGCCCACCCGTCATCTGACAAGCTCGGAATCTGACAAGCTCGTCACCGACAAGCACGGGGCAACCGGGGCCCGGCCGCCACCTGACCCGCCCGCCCCCCATCTGCCGCGCATCTTGGACACGAAAGTTTCAACTTGTGAGTGAGACAACCCATGACGGAGCGATCGCCGTGACCGCCCCGCCATCTCCGGACGCGGGCCTGTCCGCGGCGGAACTGGCCGCCAAGTACGGCCTGTCGGTCAGCGGTGCCCGGCCCGGTCTGGCCGAGTACGTCCGGCAGCTGTGGGGGCGCCGTCACTTCATCCTGGCCTTCTCCCAGGCGAAGCTCACGGCCCAGTACAGCCAGGCCAAGCTCGGCCAGCTCTGGCAGGTGGCGACACCGCTGCTCAACGCGGCGGTCTACTTCCTCATCTTCGGCCTGATCCTGAACGCCGGCCGCGGCATGGAGAAGGACGTCTACATCCCGTTCCTGGTGACGGGTGTCTTCGTCTTCATGTTCACGCAGACGTCCGTCATGTCCGGTGTGCGGGCGATCTCGGGCAACCTGGGGCTGGTGCGGGCCCTGCACTTCCCGCGCGCCTCGCTGCCCATCTCCTTCGCGCTGCAGCAGCTCCAGCAACTGATGTTCTCGATGGTCGTGCTGTTCGTGATCGCGGCGGCGTTCGGCAGCTACCCCTCGATGAGCTGGCTGCTGATCCTCCCGGCGCTGGCGCTGCAGTTCCTCTTCAACGTCGGCCTGTCGCTGATCATGGCCCGGCTCGGCAGCAAGACCCCCGACCTCGCGCAGCTGATGCCCTTCGTCATGCGCACCTGGATGTACGGCTCGGGCGTGATGTTCTCGATCCCGATCATGCTCCAGGACAAGCCGGCCTGGATCGCCGACGTCCTGATGTACAACCCGGCGGCCATCTACATGGACCTGATCCGGTTCGCCCTGATCGACGGGTACGGCTCGGAGAACCTGCCCTCCCACGTCTGGCTCGCGGGCCTGCTGTGGGCCGTCCTGGTCGGGGTGGCCGGGTTCGTGTACTTCTGGAAGGCAGAGGAGCGGTACGGCCGTGGCTGATCACACCGAGGACGTGACCGCGACCGCCGCCGCCGACGGCGCGCGGATCCCCACCGTCATCGCCGACGACGTGCACATCGTGTACCGGGTCAACGGCGGAGGGGGCGGGAAGGGCAGCGCCACCGCGGCGCTCAGCCGGATCCTGCGCCGCGAGAAGGGCGAGTCCCGTGGCGTGCGCAAGGTGCACGCCGTGCGCGGGGTGTCCTTCACCGCGTACCGGGGCGAGGCCATCGGCCTGATCGGCACCAACGGCTCCGGCAAGTCGACCCTGCTGCGCGCCATCGCGGGCCTGCTGCCCACGGAGAAGGGCAAGGTCTACACCGACGGCCAGCCCTCGCTGCTGGGCGTCAACGCGGCCCTGATGGGCGACCTGACCGGCGAGCGCAACGTCATCCTCGGCGGGCTGGCCATGGGCATGTCGCGCGAGGAGATCCGCGAGCGCTACCAGGACATCGTCGACTTCTCCGGCATCAACGAGAAGGGCGACTTCATCACCCTTCCCATGCGGACATATTCCTCGGGCATGGGCGCCCGGCTCCGTTTCGCGATCGCCGCCGCCAAGAACCACGACGTGCTGATGATCGACGAGGCACTGGCCACCGGCGACCGCAAGTTCCAGATCCGCTCCGAGGAGCGCATCCGGGAGTTGCGCAAGGAGGCCGGCACGGTCTTCCTGGTCAGCCACAGCAACAAGTCGATCAGGGACACCTGCGACCGCGTCCTGTGGCTGGAGAAGGGCGAACTGCTGATGGACGGGCCCACGGACGAGGTCCTGCGGGCGTACGAGAAGGAGACCGGCAGGTAGTCGCGGTTCCGTCCGGCCGGCGAGGGCCCCTGTGGGAGCGCGCGGGGGCCTCGGCGGTGGCGCGGACCGGAGCCGGGCACGCACGGTCGGCCCACCGCGCCCGGGTGCCGTGTTTCGGTCAAGTCCCGTGCCGCCCGGGGGTGTTGATGCCAAGAGCGTGACGGTTCCCGGGTGTGTAACACCCCGACACGGTCCCGGACGTTGTACAACGTAAGCTGTACCGGTGCTGATTCGCGGCAAGTGGGGCGATATTCCCCGGGCCTCCCACCGGGCCGGGGCGTGCCTCACCCGCAGGACCGGCGGCGTGTCCGAAATAGGATGTTTTGGGTCGGCAGTGTAGAACGGGAGACGTGACGGCAATGACGGTGAATCCCCAGCCCCGCCTCCGCAAGGGTCCCGCCGTCCCCACGCCGGGCAGTCCGCAGTGACAGGTACCCGGCAGGTGCGCCCCGACGCCTCCTCGCGCGCCACACTCGACAAGGCCGCACACGAGAACTTCCCCGTGGCCCCCTTCTTCCTGCCCCGCGCCTGGCGCGACGACCTGATGGCCGTCTACGGCTACGCCCGCCTCGTCGACGACATCGGCGACGGCGACCTGGCCCCGGACGGTGCCGACGCCCGGCACCTGGGCGCCGAGGGGGAAACCGACCGGCTCGCCCTCCTCGACGCCTTCGAGGCCGACCTCCGGCTGGTCTTCGACGGCACGCCCGCCCACCCGCTGCTGCGCGCCCTGCAGCCCACCGTGCGGCGCCACGCGCTCACCCCCGAACCGTTCCTCGGCCTGATCGAGGCCAACCGCCAGGACCAGCTCGTGCGGCGCTACGAGACGTACGACGACCTCGTCGCCTACTGCGCGCTCTCCGCCAACCCCGTCGGCCGCCTCGTCCTGGACATCACCGGGACCACCAGCCCCGAACGCCTCCGCCACTCCGACGCGATCTGCACCGCCCTCCAGATCGTCGAGCACCTCCAGGACATCGCCGAGGACCTCGCCCACGACCGGATCTACCTCCCGGCCGAGGACATGAAGCGGTTCCACGTCACCGAGGCCGACCTGGCCCGTCCCACCGGTGGCGCGTCGGTGCGTTCCCTCGTCGCGTACGAAGCCGAACGCGCCCGCCGGCTCCTGGACGACGGCACCCCCCTCGTGAGCAGCGTCCACGGCAGGCTCCGGCTCCTCCTCGCCGGATTCGTCGCCGGCGGTCACGCCGCCCTCGACGCGATCGCCGCCGCCGGCCACGACGTACTCCCCGGACCGCCCAGAGCCACCAGACCGAACCTGCTGCGCGAAGTGGGAACCGTGTTGCGCAGAGCGCGCAGAGAGGGGTGAGCGCGACCGTGGAAGGACCGACGGAGATGTCCGCGCCGGTGGCGGCCGCCTACAGCTACTGCGAAGCCGTCACCGGACAGCAGGCCCGCAACTTCGCCTACGGCATCCGGCTCCTGCCGACCGCGAAGCGGCAGGCCATGTCGGCCCTGTACGCCTTCTCCCGGCGCGTCGACGACATCGGCGACGGGAACCTCGCCCCCGAGGCCAAGGCGGACCGGCTCGAAACCACCCGTGAGCTGCTCGACCGGATCCGGAAGGACGCCGTCGCCCAGGACGACACCGACCCGGTGGCCGTCGCGCTCGCCGACGCCGCACGCCGCTTCCCGCTCCCGCTCGGTGGCCTCGACGAACTCATCGACGGCGTCCTGATGGACGTGCGTGGCGAGACCTACGAGACCTGGGACGACCTCAAGGTCTACTGCCGCTGCGTCGCCGGCGCCATCGGCAGGCTGTCGCTCTCCATCTTCGGCACCGCGCCCGGCGCACATGGGGCGGCACGCGCCCCCGAGTACGCCGATACACTCGGTCTCGCTCTCCAACTCACCAACATCCTCCGCGACGTTCGCGAGGACGCCACGACCGGGCGCACCTACCTGCCCGCCGACGACCTCGCCAAGTTCGGCTGCTCCGACGGTTTCCGCGCCGCCGCCCCGCTCGCCGGCGCCGACTTCACCGGGCTCGTCCACTACGAAGTCCGGCGCGCCCGCGCCCTGTTCGCCGAGGGATACCGGCTGCTGCCCATGCTCGACCGGCGCAGCGGTGCCTGCGTCGCCGCCATGGCCGGGATCTACCGCCGACTCCTCGACCGCATCGAGCGCGACCCCGAGGCCGTCCTGCGCGGCCGGGTCTCCCTGCCCGGTCACGAGAAGGCGTACGTCGCCGTACGCGGCCTGTCCGGCCTCGACGCCCGTACCGTCTCCCGGCAGCATGTCAGGAGGCGCGCCTAAATGGCCACCATGCCCGCTTCGCGGCCGACGAACCGGCACAATCGGCGCGCAACCCTCCTCCACCGCCCCGCGTCCCTGACTGCGACGACCCGACGGGAGACCGCATGAGCGACGACGACCTGACACCGGGCCACGCCGTGGTCGTCGGCGGCGGCCTCGCCGGCATCACCGCCGCCCTGCGCCTGGCCGACTCCGGACTGCGCGTCACGCTCCTGGAAGGCCGGCCCCGCCTCGGCGGCCTCGCGTTCTCCTTCCGGCGCGGTGACCTCACCGTCGACAACGGCCAGCACGTCTACCTCCGCTGCTGCACCGCCTACCGCTGGTTCCTCGACCGCGTCGGCGGCGCCCACCTCGCGCCCCTCCAGCCCCGCCTCGACGTGCCCGTCCTCGACGTCGCCCACCCGCGCGGCCCCCGCCTCGGCCGGCTGCGCCGCACCGCGCTCCCGGTGCCGCTCCACCTCGCCGCGAGCCTCGCCGGCTACCCCCACCTCTCGCTCGCCGAGCGCGCGGGCGTCGGCCGCGCCGCCCTCGCCCTGAAGAAACTCGACCCGGCCGACCCCGCCCTCGACGGCATCGACTTCGCCACCTGGCTCGCCCGCCAGGGCCAGTCCGAGCGCGCGATCGAAGCCCTGTGGGACCTGATCGGTGTCGCCACCCTCAACGCCGTCGCCCCGCGCTCCTCCATGGGCCTTGCCGCCATGGTCTTCAAGACCGCGCTGCTCACCGACCCCGGCGCCGCCGACATCGGCTGGGCGCACGTGCCGCTCGGCGAGCTGCACGACACCCTCGCCCGCAAGGAGCTGGACGCCGCGGGCGTACGCACCGAACTGCGCGCCAAGGTCAGCGCCGTCCTGCCGAGCGGGCACGGCCGCTGGGCCGTGGACGTGCCCGGCGAGCGGCTGGAGGCCGACACCGTCGTCCTCGCCGTACCGCAGCGCGAGGCCCACGACCTGCTGCCGACCGGTGCCCTGGACGACCCCGGCAAGCTGCTCGACATCGGCACCGCCCCCATCCTCAACATCCACGTCCTCTACGACCGCAAGGTGCTGCGCCGTCCGTTCTTCGCCGCGCTCGGCTCCCCGGTCCAGTGGGTCTTCGACCGCACCGACGCCTCCGGATACACCGACGGCCAGTACCTGGCCCTGTCCCAGTCGGCCGCCGAGGACGAGATCGACGAGCCCGTCTCCGTACTCCGCGAGCGTTACCTGCCCGAACTGGAGCGGCTGCTGCCCGCGGCACACGGCGCGAAGGTGCGGGACTTCTTCGTCACCCGGGAGCGGACAGCGACGTTCGCCCCCGCCCCCGGCGTCGGACGGCTGCGGCCCGGCGCCCGTACCAACGCGCCGGGCCTCCACCTGGCCGGCGCGTGGACCGCGACCGGCTGGCCCGCGACCATGGAGGGCGCGGTACGCAGCGGCTTCACCGCCGCGGGCGCAGCCCTCTCGGCCCTCGGCCGCCCCCATGTACATCCGCTCGAGGAGGCGGCATGAGCCTGAGTACTGGAACCAGAGGAGAGACCGTGCCGACTGTGCCCCCGGTGAAACCGGCCGTCGACACCGCGGACGTCACCGCGCTGCTGGAGCGGGGCCGGACCATGTCCACCCCGGTCCTGCGCACGGCCGTGAAGCGGCTCGCGCCGCCCATGGACACCGTGGCCGCCTACCACTTCGGCTGGATCGACGCCCACGGCCGGCCCACCGACGGCGACAGCGGCAAGGCCGTGCGCCCCGCCCTCGCCCTGCTGTCGGCCGAGGCGGCGGGCGCACCGCCGGAGACCGGCATCCCCGGCGCGGTCGCCGTGGAGCTCGTGCACAACTTCTCCCTGCTGCACGACGACCTGATGGACGGCGACGAGCAGCGCCGTCACCGCGACACCGTGTGGAAGGTCCACGGCCCGGCACAGGCCATCCTGGTCGGCGACGCCCTCTTCGCCCTCGCCAACGAGCTGCTGCTGGAGCTCGGCACCGTGGACGCCGGCCGCGCCACCCGCCGGCTGACCACGGCCAGCCGCAAGCTCATCGACGGCCAGGCCCAGGACATCTCCTACGAGCACCGCGAGCGGGTCACCGTCGAGGAGTGCCTGGAGATGGAGGGCAACAAGACCGGCGCCCTGCTCGCCTGCGCCTGCTCCATCGGTGCCGTCCTCGGCGGCGCCGACGACCGCACCGCCGACACCCTGGAGGCGTACGGCCACCACCTCGGCCTCGCCTTCCAGGCGGTCGACGACCTGCTCGGCATCTGGGGCGACCCCGAGGCCACGGGCAAGCAGACCTGGAGCGACCTGCGCCAGCGCAAGAAGTCCCTGCCGGTCGTGGCCGCGCTCGACGCGGGCGGTCCGGCCTCCGAGCGCCTCGCGGAGCTGCTCGCGGCCGATGCGAAGAGCAGCGACCTCGACAGCTTCTCCGAGGAGGAGTTCGCCATGCGCGCGGCCCTCATCGAGGAGGCGGGCGGCCGTGAGTGGACCTCCGAGGAGGCCCGTCGGCAGCACGCCGTCGCGATCGAGGCCCTGCACCGGGTCGACATGCCGGAGCGGGTCCGCGCCCAGCTCACCGCACTCGCGGACTTCGTCGTCGTACGAAAGCGATGACCGCCATCGGGACCATCACCCGCCCCCTCACCATATGAATCGCTAGTCGCCGGCCGGTGCACTCGGTTGTACCGGCCGACGGCCCACCCGCAGCCGCAGCACACCAACTGCACGAAGGGGAAGCCATGACAGCGACGACCGACGGAAGCACCGGGGCCCTGGGGCCCCACGCCCCCTCGGCCACCGGAACGACCACCACGACGACCCCCGCCGCGAGCGACGTCCAGGACATCGCCGCGCGGGCCGCCCAGCGCTCCATCGAGCATCTCCTCGCCCGTCAGGACGACGAGGGCTGGTGGAAGGGCGACCTGGAGACCAACGTCACCATGGACGCCGAGGACCTTCTGCTCAGGCAGTTCCTCGGCGTCCAGGACGAGGCCACCACCCGCGCCGCCGCCCTGCACATCCGGGGGCAGCAGCGCGACGACGGCACCTGGGCAAGTTTCTACGGCGGGCCCGGCGAGCTGTCCGTCACCATCGAGGCGTACGTCGCGCTGCGCCTGGCCGGCGACCGGCCCGACGAGCCGCACATGGCCCGCGCCGCCGCCTGGATCCGCGAGCGGGGCGGTATCGCCTCCGCCCGCGTCTTCACCCGCATCTGGCTGGCGCTGTTCGGGTGGTGGAGGTGGGAGGACCTGCCCGAGCTGCCACCCGAGCTGATCTTCCTGCCGAAGTGGTTCCCGCTCAACATCTACGACTTCGGCTGCTGGGCCCGGCAGACGATCGTGCCGCTCACCGTCGTCTCGGCCAAACGGCCGGTCCGCCCCGCTTCCTTCGCGCTCGACGAGCTGCACACCGACCCCGGCGTGCCCAACCCGCCCAAGGCCCTCGCTCCGGCAGGCAGTTGGGAGGGAGCGTTCCAGCGGCTCGACAAGGCGCTGCACGCCTACCACCAGGTCGCCCCCCGGTGGCTGCGCAAGGCCGCGATGAACACCGCCGCCCGCTGGATCGTCGAACGGCAGGAGAACGACGGCTGCTGGGGCGGCATCCAGCCACCCGCCGTCTACTCCCTCATCGCGCTCCATCTGCTGGGCTACGACCTGGAGCACCCGGTGATGCGCGCGGGCCTGGAGTCGCTCGACCGGTTCGCCGTGTGGCGCGACGACGGCGCCCGGATGATCGAGGCCTGCCAGTCGCCCGTCTGGGACACCTGCCTGGCCACCATCGCGCTCGCCGACGCGGGTCTCCGCGCCGACCACCCGGCGCTCGTCAAGGCCGCCGACTGGATGCTCGGGGAGGAGATCGTCCGCCCCGGCGACTGGGCCGTCCGCCGCCCAGGGCTCACCCCCGGCGGCTGGGCCTTCGAGTTCCACAACGACAACTACCCGGACATCGACGACACCGCCGAAGTCATCCTCGCCCTCCGCCGCGTCAAGCACCCCCACCCGGAGCAGGTCGACGCGGCGATCCGGCGCGGTGCCAACTGGACCGCCGGTATGCAGTCCCGCGACGGCGCCTGGGGCGCCTTCGACGCCGACAACACGAGCCCCTTCCCCAACCGGCTGCCGTTCTGCGACTTCGGCGAGGTCATCGACCCCCCGTCTTCCGACGTCACCGCCCACGTGGTGGAGATGCTGGCCCACGAGGGCAAGGCCCACCACCCCCGCACCCGCAGGGGAATCGCCTGGCTGCTCGCCGAACAGGAGGCGAGCGGCGCCTGGTTCGGGCGCTGGGGCGTCAACTACGTCTACGGAACGGGCTCGGTGGTGCCGGCCCTCACCGCGGCAGGGCTGCCTGCCTCGCACCCGGCCGTCCGCCGGGCAGTCGCCTGGCTGGAGTCGGTCCAGAACGACGACGGAGGCTGGGGCGAGGACCTGCGCTCCTACCGGGAGCAGGAGTGGATCGGCCACGGTGCCTCCACCGCCTCCCAGACGGCGTGGGCGCTGATGGCCCTGCTGGCTGCGGGGGAGCGGGAGTCCAAGGCCGTGGAGCGCGGCGTCAGGTGGCTCGCCGAGACCCAGCGGGAGGACGGCTCCTGGGACGAGCCGTACTTCACCGGTACCGGCTTCCCCTGGGACTTCTCCATCAACTACCACCTGTACCGGCAGGTCTTCCCGCTGACCGCGCTCGGCCGGTACGTCAACGGTGAACCGGTGGTCGGCCGGCTCGGCAAGGGGGCCTGATGGCAGCCGAACCGGGGCCTTCCGGTTCCGCGCACGCGTCGGTGCCGCCGCACGGGGAGCCTCCCGCTGCGCCGATGCTGATCGCCTGCGCGCTCGGCATCGAGCAGCTCGCGCTGCGCAGCGGCCGTCGCCGCCACGGTGGCGCGTCGCCCGGCCCGGTGACCGTGCTCCGCACCGGCATGGGTCCGGCGAACGCCCGGCGGGCCGTCACCCGGGCGCTGGAGGGCGGCGAGCTCCGCGGCGCCGCGGTCGTCGCCTCCGGCTTCTGCGCCGGGCTGGAGCCGGGCATGCACCCGGGCGACCTGGTGGTCGCCGACGAGACCCGGGGCCCCGGCGGCTCCACCCTGTGCACGGGAACGGAGCTGCTGGTCGAGGCGCTGGCACGGGCCGTCCCCGGCCGCACGGTGCACACCGGCCCGCTCACCGGTTCCGACCACGTCGTACGTGGTCAGGAGCGGGCCCAGCTCCGCGGTACGGGGGCCATCGCGGTCGACATGGAGTCCGCCGCCACCCTGCGCAGCGCGCTGAGCACGGGCATCCGGTCCCGCCCTGTTGCGGCCGTACGGGTGGTCGTGGACGCTCCGGAGCACGAGCTCGTCCGTATTGGCACGGTACGCGGGGGAATATCGGCCTTCCGTGTTCTTCGTTCGGTATTGCCCGCTTTCTTTGAATGGCACCGTTCTTTGCTGCTCCCCAGGAGGTGAGCCAGATGGCCATGCCGCTTCGCCAGACCATCCGGGTAGGGACGTATCTCTTCGAACAGAAGCTGCGCAAGCGGAAGAAGTTCCCGCTCATCGTCGAACTGGAGCCGCTCTACGCCTGCAACCTCGCCTGCGAGGGCTGCGGCAAGATCCAGCACCCGGCCGGGGTCCTGAAGCAGCGCATGCCGGTCGCCCAGGCGGTCGGCGCCGTCCTGGAGTCCGGTGCGCCGATGGTCTCCATCGCGGGCGGCGAACCGCTGATGCACCCGCAGATCGACGAGATCGTGCGCCAGCTGGTGGCCAAGAGGAAGTACGTATTCCTCTGCACCAATGCCCTGCTGCTGCGCAAGAAGATCGACAAGTTCACGCCCTCGCCGTACTTCGCCTTCGCCGTGCACATCGACGGCCTGCGGGAACGGCATGACGAGTCGGTCGCCCAGGAGGGCGTGTTCGACGAGGCGGTGGAGGCCATCAAGGAGGCCCAGCGGCGGGGCTTTCGCGTCACCACCAACTCCACCTTCTTCAACACCGACACCCCGCAGACCGTCATCGAGGTGCTCAACTTCCTCAACGACGACCTCAAGGTCGACGAGATGATGATCTCGCCCGCGTACGCCTACGAGAAGGCACCCGACCAGGAGCACTTCCTGGGCGTCGAGCAGACCCGCGAGCTGTTCCGGAAGTCCTTCGCCGGCGGCAACCGGCGGCGCTGGCGGCTGAACCACTCCCCGCTCTTCCTGGACTTCCTGGAGGGCAAGGCCGACTTCCCCTGCACCGCGTGGGCGATCCCCAACTACTCGCTCTTCGGCTGGCAGCGACCCTGCTACCTGATGGCCGACGGCTACGTCCCGACGTACCGGCAGCTCATCGAGGAGACCGACTGGGACAAGTACGGCCGTGGCAAGGATCCGCGCTGCGCCAACTGCATGGCGCACTGCGGCTACGAGCCGACCGCCGTCCTCGCCACCATGGGCTCGCTCAAGGAGTCCCTGCGCGCGGCCCGCGAGACGGTGTCCGGAAGCCGGGGGTGAGGTGATGGCGGAGCCCGTGGGCCTCGGTCTGCCCGCGTTGCCGTCCCGGCCGATCGCCGACCGCCGCGTCAGCCGCAAGATCCAGGTCGGCTCGGTGGCCGTGGGCGGCGACGCGCCCGTGTCGGTGCAGTCGATGACGACGACGCGCACCTCCGACATCGGTGCCACGCTCCAGCAGATCGCCGAGCTGACCGCGTCCGGCTGCCAGATCGTGCGCGTCGCCTGTCCCACGCAGGACGACGCCGACGCGCTGGCGACGATCGCGCGGAAGTCGCAGATCCCGGTGATCGCGGACATCCACTTCCAGCCGAAGTACGTCTTCGCCGCCATCGACGCGGGCTGCGCGGCGGTCCGGGTGAACCCGGGCAACATCAAGCAGTTCGACGACAAGGTCAAGGAGATCGCCAAGGCGGCGCGTGACGCGGGTACGCCGATTCGCATCGGCGTGAACGCGGGCTCCCTCGACCGGCGGTTGCTGGAGAAGTACGGCAAGGCCACCCCCGAGGCGCTGGTCGAGTCGGCCCTCTGGGAGGCGTCGCTGTTCGAGGAGCACGGTTTCCGCGACATCAAGATCTCGGTCAAGCACAACGACCCGGTGGTGATGGTCAACGCCTACCGCCAGCTCGCCGCGCAGTGCGACTATCCGCTGCACCTGGGTGTCACGGAGGCGGGCCCGGCCTTCCAGGGCACCATCAAGTCGGCCGTGGCTTTCGGCGCGCTGCTCTCCGAGGGCATCGGCGACACCATCCGGGTCTCCCTCTCCGCGCCGCCGGCGGAGGAGGTCAAGGTCGGTATCCAGATCCTGGAGTCGCTCAACCTCCGCCAGCGCCGCCTGGAGATCGTTTCCTGCCCGTCCTGCGGGCGGGCCCAGGTGGATGTCTACAAGCTGGCCGACCAGGTCAGCGCCGGTCTCGACGGCTTGGAGGTCCCGCTGCGGGTGGCGGTCATGGGCTGTGTCGTCAACGGCCCGGGCGAGGCCCGCGAGGCCGACCTGGGGGTGGCGTCGGGCAACGGCAAGGGCCAGATCTTCGTCAAGGGCGAGGTCATCAAGACCGTTCCCGAGTCCAAGATCGTGGAGACGCTCATCGAAGAGGCGATGAAGATCGCCGAGCAGATGGAGAAGGACGGCGTCATGTCGGGCGAACCCGCCGTCACCGTCAGCTGACCGCAGAAGAGAGGGGCCCGAGCGTGACGATTCTCGAGACCATCCGGGGGCCGCGCGACCTCACGGCGCTGGACGGCGCACAGCTCGACGAACTGGCCGACGAGATCCGCGAATTCCTGGTCCACGCCGTCGCACGGACGGGCGGCCACCTCGGCCCCAACCTGGGCGTCGTGGAGCTCACCGTCGCCCTGCACCGGGTCTTCGACTCGCCGGTCGACCGTGTCCTGTGGGACACCGGCCACCAGAGCTACGTACACAAACTGCTCACCGGCCGGCAGGACTTCTCCAAGCTGCGCGGCAAGGGCGGCCTGTCCGGCTACCCCTCCCGCGAGGAGTCCGAGCACGACGTCATCGAGAACTCCCACGCCTCCACCGCGCTGGGCTGGGCCGACGGCCTGGCCAAGGCCCGCGACCTGCGCGGCGGGACCGAGCACGTGGTCGCCGTCATCGGCGACGGCGCGCTCACCGGCGGTATGGCATGGGAGGCGCTCAACAACATCGCCGCCGCCAAGGACCGGCCCCTCATCATCGTCGTCAACGACAACGAGCGTTCGTACGCCCCGACGATCGGAGGCCTCGCCGGTCACCTCTCCACCCTGCGGACCACCGACGGCTACGAACGGTTCCTCGCCTGGGGCAAGGACGTCCTCCGCCACACGCCCGTCATCGGCCAGCCGCTGTACGGCTCGCTGCACGGAGCCAAGAAGGGCTTCAAGGACTTCATCGCGCCCCAGGGCATGTTCGAGGACCTCGGCCTGAAGTACGTCGGTCCGATCGACGGGCACGACATCGCGGCCGTCGAGGCGGCGCTGCGCCGCGCGAAACGTTTCCACGGCCCCGTCCTCGTCCACTGCCTGACCCAGAAGGGCCACGGCTACGGGCCCGCCCTGGAGGACGAGGCCGACCGGTTCCACGCCGTCGCCGCCATGGACCCGCTGACCTGCGCGCCGCTCACGCCCGCCGCCGGCCCCTCGTGGACGTCCGTGTTCGGTGACGCGATCGCCGAGATCGGTGCCGAGCGGCCGGACGTGGTCGCCCTCACCGCCGCGATGCTCCACCCCGTCGGGCTGACGAAGTTCGCCGAGCGGTTCCCCGACCGGGTGTGGGACGTCGGCATCGCCGAGCAGCACGCCGCCGTGTGCGCGGCCGGGCTCGCGACCGGGGGCCTCCACCCGGTGGTCGCCGTCTACGCCACCTTCCTCAACCGCGCCTTCGACCAGTTGCTGATGGACGTCGCCCTGCACCGCTGCGGGGTGACCTTCGTCCTGGACCGGGCGGGCGTGACCGGCGTGGACGGGCCCTCGCACAACGGCGTGTGGGACCTGTCCCTGCTCCAGGCCGTGCCCGGGCTCCGGATCGCCGCGCCGCGCGACGCCGACCAGATGCGCGCCCAGCTGCGCGAGGCGGTGGACGTACGGGACGCGCCGACCGTGCTGCGCTTCCCGAAGGAGTCGGTGGGGCCCGCCGTACCGGCCGTTGGGCGGATCGGCGGGATGGACGTGCTGCACCGGGCGGACGAGCCGGACGTGCTGCTGGTGGCCGTCGGTGTCATGGCACGCGTCTGCCTCGGGGCGGCCGGGCTGCTCGCCGAGCGCGGCATTCGCTGCACCGTCGTCGACCCGCGCTGGGTGAAGCCCGTCGACGAGCGGCTCGCCCCGCTGGCGGACACGCACCGGCTGGTCGCCGTCGTCGAGGACAACAGCCGCAGCGGTGGCGTCGGCTGGGCGGTGGGGCAGGCGCTGCGGGACGCCGGAGCCGACGTACCGCTGCGGACCTTCGGCATCCCGGAACAGTTCCTGGCACACGCCAAGCGCGGTGAGGTGCTGGCCGACATCGGGCTCACCCCGGTGGAGGTCGCGGGACGGATCAGCGGAGCGCTGGCAGGCAAGGAGAACGAAGCATGAGCAAGAAGTTCGACCTGGCGGCACTCCTCGCCGACCGGGGCGCGGAGGGGTACGACCTGCACGCCCGCCACCTCAATCCGCAGCTTCCGCGCATGCTTCAGACGATCGGTTTCGACAAGACGTACGAGCGGGCCGAGGGCGCCTATTTCTGGGACACCGAGGACAACGACTACCTCGACATGCTCGCCGGCTTCGGCGTCATGGCCCTGGGCCGGCACCACCCCGTCGTACGCAAGGCACTCCACGACGTCCTCGACGCGGAGCTCGCCGACCTCACCCGCTTCGACTGCCCGCCCCTGCCGGGGCTGCTGGCCGAGAAGCTGCTGACCCACTCCCCGCACCTGGACCGGGCGTTCTTCTCCAACAGCGGCACGGAGGCCGTGGAGACCGCGCTGAAGTTCGCCCGGTACGCCACCGGCAGGCCGCGCGTCCTGTACTGCGCCCACGCGTTCCACGGCCTGACCACCGGCTCGCTCTCCGTCAACGGGGAGAGCTGCTTCCGCGACGGTTTCGACCCGCTGCTGCCCGACACCGCCATCGGGCTGGGCGACCTGACCGCGCTGGAGCGGGAGCTGAAGCGGGGCGATGTGGCCGCCCTCATCGTCGAGCCCATCCAGGGAAAGGGTGTGCACGAGGCGCCGCCCGGCTTCCTCCGCGCCGCCCAGGAACTGCTCCACAAGCACAAGGCGCTGCTCATCGCCGACGAGGTCCAGACCGGCCTCGGCCGGACGGGCACCTTCTACGGCTACCAGCACGAGGACGGTGTCGAGCCGGACCTGGTGTGCGTCGCCAAGGCACTGTCGGGCGGATATGTGCCGGTCGGTGCCACGCTCGGCAAGGACTGGATCTTCAAAAAGGTCTACTCGGCCATGGACCGGGTGCTCGTCCACTCGGCCAGCTTCGGGTCGAACGCCCAGGCCATGGCGGCGGGCCTGGCGGTCCTGTCGGTCCTGGACGACGAGGAAATCGTGGCCAACGCCCTGACGACCGGCGAGCTGCTGAAGTCACGGCTCACCGCGCTCGTCGACCGCTACGAGATGCTGCACGAGGTGCGCGGCCGGGGCCTGATGATCGGTATCGAGTTCGGCCGCCCGTCGTCACTGGGCCTGCGCAGCCGCTGGACGATGCTCCAGGCGGCCCGCAAGGGGCTCTTCGCCCAGATGGTCGTGGTGCCCCTGCTGCAACGGCACCGCATCCTCACCCAGGTCTCGGGCGACCGGCTGGAGGTCATCAAGCTGATCCCGCCGCTGATCATCGGGGAGCGGGAGGTCGACCGGTTCGTGGCGGCGTTCACGGCGGTCATGGACGAGGCGCACAGTGGCGGCGGACTGATGTGGGACTTCGGCAGGACACTGGTGAAGCAAGCCATGGCCAACCGCTGAGCTGCTTTGCCTCAGAGGCAAGAAATTTGCCCCGGAGGAAGGTTCCTGGCGCAATGGGGCCATGAGCACCTTCCCCGAAGCCTCCGCGGACCCGGGCCGACCGGGCGCGGAACCGCCTGGCGCCTCCGGGCCGGCCGGTGCGGCGGACGACGCCGAGGCGGTCGGCCTGGTGCCGGACGTCGCGCCCCAGCTACGGGCGCTACGGCGGCGCCGGGGGCTCACCCTGGAGGCCGCGGCGCAGCGAGCCGGGCTCTCCCCGGCCCACCTGTCCCGTCTGGAGACCGGCCGCCGCCAGCCGTCCCTGCCGATGCTGCTGGGTCTCGCCCGCATCTACGGTACAACCGTCTCCGAGCTTCTGGGCGAGGTGCCGCCGGAGCGCGACCCGATCGTCCGGGGCGGGCGGGCGGAGCCCGCCGAGGCGGACGGCTGGGTCTACCACCAGGCCGGCGGCCCCGGGCGGGCGATACAGGCGCTGCGCGTCCAGGTCCCCTACGCGACGCGGGACGATCTCGTGCGCGTACACCCGGGGGAGGAGTGGCTGTACGTCCTCGACGGCCGGGTGCGGCTCGCCCTCGGGGAGGCCGTGCACGTCCTCGACCCCGGGGACAGCGCGCACTTCGACTCGCTGACCCCGCACCGTATCGGCGCCGCCACACGCGGCGGGGCCGAGCTGCTGTTCGTCCACACCCTCATGCAGAGCGCCGCCGCCGACCTGTGCCTCGGCGCGGGCGCGCACCGCCGCTGACCCGATCGGAGAGATCACCATGTCCCAGGAACGGACGTTCCCCCGAGGCCTCGCCGTCCGGCTCTTCGCCTACCTGGTGGCGGGCCACCTCTTCGCGGCCTTCCTCTACCTGCTGTTCGCCCTCGGGGCCGAGTAGGGCCTAGCTCTCGTCGAGGAGGCGCTCGCGCAGCCGCTCCCTGGTCTCGTCGCTCAGCTTCAGTCCTTCGGTCAGGTAGCGCTCGGTCGAGCCCCAGGTCTCCTCGATCGTCTCGAAGGCGGCCGTCAGGTAGTCGATGCGGGCTTCGAAGAGCGGGCTGAGCAGCTCCATGACCTGCGGCGACATACCGGCCGGGGAATTGTCGCTGCGGCGCACCTTGTAGCGGCGGCGCGGGTCGTTCGACTTGAGGTAGTCCTCCTCGATCGCCTCGCGTTCGACGCCGACGGCCAGCAGGGAGACCGCGATGGAGAGCCCCGCCCGGTCCTTTCCGGCCGCACAGTGCATCAGGGCCGGGACGCTGTCCTCGGCGAGCGCGTGGAGCACGCGGCTGTGCTCGGCCGTGCGCTCCTTGATGATCATGCGGTACGAGGCCGTCATCCGGGCCGCCGCCTTGCCGTCCGCCAGTATCGAGCGCAGCTGGTCGAGGTCGCCGTCGCGGACCATGGTCCAGAACTCCGCGCCGTCGGCCGGGTCGGAGAGGGGGATGTTCACATTCCGGACGCCGGGCAGCTCGACGTCCGGGCCTTCCAGCTTCTGGTCGGCGGCGTTGCGGAAATCGAAGATCGTGTGGAGGCCGAGGCCCGCCAGGAAGGCGGCGTCCTCGCCCGTGGCGTGCGCGAGGTGGCCGCTGCGGTAGAGCCTGCCGTGCCGCACCCGTCGGCCGTCCACGGTCGGAAGCCCGCCGACGTCCCGGAAGTTGCGCACTCCGGTCAGCTCGGGCTCGATCGACGGGACCTGCGGCAGCTGCTGCGTCACGGGGGCTCCTCCGTGTATGAGGTCGGCGTCGGCCCGCCGACGATGTCGTGATCCGACGATACGACATTGGTTCGTCCCGCAATCAATCTCCGTGCACGTCGCACATTCGTTGCCCTTGTCCCAGGTCGGCGACCGGTGAGGCGCACGAGACGCCCCTCGGGCCGGGCGGGGCCTCTCGCGGGCCCGGCCGGCGGGGGGTGGGTGCGACCCACGGGTGCGAAGGGGCTGCCGCGTACACGGTGGCCCACTCCACCTGTCCGTCTTAATGGTGATTTGTCCGACTGGCGTCGAGACCGGTGCGATCGCCGTCCGGCCGTGAGTCTGGAGGGATTGAGAAGGCTCGTCAAGGAATGGCGCTTCTGTCCGTATTGGGGGATTAGGTATAACGTGCCCTGGTCGTAAGGGAGATGAACCGGACCGCGTGAGCAGCGTCATAACCGTGACCGTCCGTGGCGGGAGGCCGTTCATAAATCCCTTGCCCAGAACGGGAATACATGATCCGTAATCCACGGAGGGTGACCGGAATTCCATGACCGCCGCACCGCCGGAAATGCCCCGGAGAAAACAGCGGCTTGTTCACGCCGACCCCACTCGCTTACGGTCACGGCAATCCGGCCGGACCGCCGAATCCTGCCGCCGGTCGGAATTCGCACCCACCCACGTGTGGCAGGAGCGGGGGACCCAGGTAGTACGCCGGTCCCGGAATTCCGGGACCGGCTCGGGGTGAAGTCGCGTCCATGACGCGGCCGGACAACTCCAGTCCGAACCCGACAGCTCACCTCGCAGGCGCCGGAGAGGAAATCGCCATGCCCGCGAAGGGTAAGCACCGCCGTCCCAAGTCCAGCCCCATCACGCGTGGTTTCGTCGCCGCCGGTACCGGTGGCGCCGCCATCGCCATCCCGCTGCTCGGCGCCACCGGAGCGCACGCCGCGGAGAAGGCCGCCCCGGCCACCGCTCCGCAGCAGGCCGTGACCGCCGCGGCCACCGCCGCCAAGGCCGCCCCGAAGGCCGCGTCGGCGCAGAAGGCCGCGCCGCGCACGTACACCGTGGTCGCCGGTGACTACCTCTCCAAGATCGCCCACAACAAGAACGTCAAGGGCGGCTGGAAGAAGCTCTACCAGGACAACCGCCAGGTGATCGGCGAGGACCCGTCCCTGATCCACCCGGGCATGAAGCTCACCCTCGGTGCCAAGTCCAAGGCCGCCCCCGCGAAGGCCGCCCCGGCGAAGCCCAAGGCGGACGACACCCGCACCGAGAGCCGCGCCTCCCGCTCCGCCGCCAAGGCCGAGGCCCCCGCCCAGTCCGCCCCGAAGACCAGCGGCTCGGGCTTCACCGCCCCGGTCGACGCCGGTGTCACCACGCCCTACCGCGCCTCCGGCTCCAGCTGGTCCTCCGGCTACCACACGGGCGTCGACTTCGCCGCCTCCTCCGGCACGAGCGTCAAGGCCGTCGGCGCGGGCACCGTCGTCTCGGCCGGCTGGAGCGGCGCGTACGGCAACGAGGTCGTCATCCAGCACACCGACGGCACCTACTCGCAGTACGCCCACCTCTCCTCGCTGTCCGTCTCCTCCGGCCAGAGCGTGAGCGGCGGTCAGCAGATCGGCCTGTCCGGCTCCACCGGCAACTCCACCGGCCCGCACCTGCACTTCGAGATCCGCACCAGCCCCAACTACGGCTCGGACATCGACCCGCTGGCCTACCTCCGCCAGCACGGCGTCTCCATCTGACGCCTCCGCGGCGAAGCGCTCCGCCCGGCACCGCCTCCCGGTGCCGGGCGGAGCCGTATTCCGGGCTTGGGTGAATCTTGACCGGTGGCAAACATCACCCCCCGTCAACCTCTCCTACGGTCGCGTAGGTCACATCCCGGGGTGAAAGATGTGCTCCCGTGGCAGACGATTCGACATTCAGAGACAGTGACGTATTCGGGTCGTACGCGGCGATCGGTGACAGCTTCACCGAGGGCGTCGGAGACCCTGGCCCCGGCGGAACGTTCGTCGGCTGGGCGGACCGCCTTGCGGTGCTGCTCGCCGACCGGCTGCCGGAGCCCGAGGAGTTCCGGTACGCCAACCTCGCCGTACGCGGGCGTCTCCTCGACCAGATCGTGGAGGAGCAGGTCCCGCGCGCCAAGGAACTCGCCCCCGATCTGGTGACGTTCTGCGCCGGCGGCAACGACATCATCCGGCCCGGCAGCGACCCGGACGACGTCGCCGAACGCTTCGAACGGGCCGTCGCCGACCTGACGTCCGCGGTCGGAACCGTCCTGGTGACGACCGGCTTCGACACCCGCAGCGTGCCGGTGCTGCGCCGGCTGCGCGGCAAGATCGCCACGTACAACGGGCATGTGCGCGCCGTCGCGGACCGGTACGGCTGCCCGGTTCTGGACCTGTGGTCCCTCAAGACCGTTCAGGACAGGCGCGCTTGGGACGACGACCGGCTGCACCTGTCTCCCGAGGGACACACCCGCGTCGCCCTGCGGGCCGGTCAGGTCCTGGGCGTGGATGTCCCCGCCGACCCCGACCAGCCGTGGCCGCCCCTGCCGCCGCGCGGCCCCCTCGAACTCCGCCGCGACGACATCCAGTGGGCGCGCGAGTACCTGGTCCCGTGGATCGGCCGCCGGCTGCGCGGCGAATCGTCCGGCGACCACGTCTCGGCCAAGCGACCGGACCTGCTGCCGCTGTAGGTCCCGGGGCGGGGGAGCGGGACGGGCCTCACCGGCCTCACGGCCTCACGGGCCGGAGACCGCCGGAGTTCCCGACGGGGCTTCCGGGTGGCCGAGTTCGCGGGCGAGGGCCTCGTCCGCCCACGCCAGCATGCGGGCACGGGAGAAGGACGCCGCGTACGCGGTCATCTGCACGGCCAGACCGTCCAGGAACGCGGTCAGCCGCCAGGCCGCCGCCGCGGGATCCTCGCAGCGGAACTCGCCCGCCGCCGCACCCTCCGCGAACACCTTGGCCAATGCCGCCTTCCACTGCCGGTCGAGGTCCTGGGCGACCTCCCGCAGCGCGGGTTCCCGGAGGGCCGCCGCCCAGCCCTCGATCCACAGGCGCCACCCCTTGGCCCGGCCGGTGGGCGCGTACCAGTGCACGGCCGCCCGCAGCCGGCGGACCGCCGACGTACGGCGGCCCAGCAGCCGGCGCAGGTGGGCGAGATCGCCCTCGGCGGCGTACGCGAAAGCGGCCGCGACGAGCTTCTCCTTGGTCGAGAAGTGGTACAGGACCAGCGCGTTGCTCACACCCAGCGCGGACGCCACGTCGGCGATCCGCACCGCCACCACACCCCGCGCCTCGATCTGCTCCACGGCGGCCCGCAGCAGCTCCTCCCGCCGCTCGGCCACGCTCAACCGCACTCTGCCCACGCCGCCACCCTAGGCGGTCCGCGGGTACGCCGGGTGTCCGTCGCGTCACCGCTGCGTCACCGGGACCGGAGCTCGCCGCGGTTCCCGCCCGTCGAGCCGAGCGCGGGAAGGGACCTGGGCCGAGCATGGATGTGACATCGCGCTCGTGGGGCCCGGCCCCGTGCTGTCACACCCCCCGCCCATAATGGAGGGACCCTCACCACTGGAGGTTCCGTGAGCCGCGCCGGCATCCCGCACCAGCTCCGTTCCCACCTGCGTTCCCTGCGGCCCACCGCCTTCGGCGTGGACTCGACCGGAGAGCGGATGGAGCGGATCCGCCGCTCGCCGAACTTCGTGGACGGCACGTTCCGCAACCCGGTGGGGACCCGGCACAGACCGTCCGGCTCCACCATGGAGTTCGCGAAGATCTACTTCGAGAAGGAGTCACGGGCCCGCCGCGCCCCCGCCGGGACCATCCCCGTGCACTCCACCACCGTCGCCGACCTCGCCGAGCCCCCGGCCACCGGACTGCGGCTCACCTGGATGGGACACTCCAGCGTGCTCGCCGAGATCGACGGCCACCGGGTCCTCTTCGACCCGGTCTGGGGCCGGCGCTGCTCGCCGTTCTCCTTCGCCGGTCCCGGGCGGCTGCATCCCGTGCCCCTGCCGCTCGCCGCGCTCGGACCGGTCGACGTCGTCGTCATCTCCCACGACCACTACGACCACCTCGACCTCCCGACCATCCGCGCCCTCGCCGCCACGGACGCGCTCTTCGCCGTGCCGCTGGGCGTCGGCGCGCACCTGGAGCACTGGGGCGTTCCCGCCTCCCGGCTGCGGGAACTGGACTGGAACGAGTCGACGGAGGTCGGCGGCCTGCGGCTGACCGCCACCCCGGCCCGGCACTTCTGCGGCCGAGGCCTGCGCAACCAGCAGCACACGCTCTGGGCGTCCTGGGTGGTGGCCGGACCCGAGCACCGCGTCTACCACAGTGGCGACACCGGCTACTTCGACGGCTTCCGGGACATAGGCGCCGAACACGGCCCGTTCGACGCCACCATGATCCAGATCGGTGCCTACAGCGAGTACTGGCCCGACATCCACATGACTCCCGACGAAGGCGTGCGGGCCCATCTCGACCTGCAGGGATCCACACCGCACGGCGTGCTGCTCCCGATCCACTGGGGAACGTTCAACCTCGCCCCCCACCCCTGGGCCGAACCCGGCGAGTGGACCCGGGACGCCGCCGGGGAAGCCGGGCAGGCAGTGGCGCTTCCCCGCCCCGGCGAACCGTTCGAACCCTCCGGCACGCTCCCCGTCGACCCCTGGTGGCGAGCGGTGTCCCACCCGATGCCGCACCCGTGGCGTCGGCCCCGGCCGGCGGAGGTCACCGTCGAGGCGGACGCCTAGTCGAGGCGGACGCCTAGGGCCTGCCGTAGACGGCCACCATGATCTTCATGGCCACCTCGTTCATGTCCTGGCCCTTGGCGTCCGTGGAGTTCACGCTGTAGACCATGGTGCGGGAGCCGTCACGGGTCGAGGCGATGGCCGCGTTGTAGCCCCAGCGGCCGCCCGTCTTTCCCCACACCTCCCGGCCGCCCAGCTTCTTCATCGCCAGGCCGACGGCGTACGCCGCCGGGTCGCCGCTGGTGAAGTCCGCCACCCTCGGCAGGGTGAACATCTCCTCCAGGAGCGGGCCGCGCACGATCTGCCCCTGGAAAAGGGCGTTCGTGAACCGCTCCAGGTCCCGTGTGGTGGAGATGATGTCGCCGGCCGCCCAGCCGTCGGTCGTCCCCCAGACCGTCACATCGCGCAGACCGATCGTCCCGTCGTCCAGCCGCATCGTCTGGTAGCCGTGGTTGTGCCGGCCGGTGATGTGCGGGTTCGTCCCCGGGAAGGAGGTGTCGCGCAGTCCGAGCGGGCGGAGGATCCGGCGGTGGACCTGGTGCTCGTACGAGTCGCCCGTGACGCGCTCGATCACCAGACCGGCGATCGTGTAGCCGATGTTCAGATAGTGCTGCTTCTCGCCCGGCGCGAACTCGCGCTTCTTCGAGGTCGCCGAACGGACCATGTCCTCGGGGTCATGAGTCCTGAAGCGGTTCTCGTACCACTCCTCGACCGTGCTCCCCGGGAAGTCGGCCGCCGGGATGCCGTGCGTGTGGTTGAGCAACTGCCGCACGGTGACAGCCCCGTACGACGCGGGGATCAGCTCCGGCAGGTACGAGCGCGCACTGCGGTCAAGGTCCAGCGTGCCCTCGGAGGCCAGCTGGAGGGCGACCGCCGCGGTGAACACCTTGGTCACGGAACCGGCCCGGAAGCGGGCGCCGGGGTCGGCCTCTCGGTTGCTCCTCAGATCGTGCACGCCCGAGCTGCCGTGCCAGACGCCCTCCGTGCCACCGACCCGGACCAGTGCGGCCGTCGCGTGGGCCGACGGCAGGCCCGCGACGGCCGCTCTCAGGGCGGCGTCGCCGGACGGCACGGGAGCCGTGACACCCACGGCGGACGCGGGGTGCGGGGCGGTCACGGGGTGTGGAGCGGACGCGGCGGCCGGCAGCACCGCCGGGCCCGCCGCGACGCCCAGGACGAGTGCCGTTGCCAGCAGTGTGCGGTGCGTGCGGGGGATGCTCTTCATGGTCAACTCCGTGGGTGTGAGCCGGTTTTCCGGACGGCTCCATCCTGTTGACCACCGGCCTTCCGCGGATCGCCCGCCCAGCGGGTCTTCCGGGCTCAGTTCCTCGCCTGTGCGGGGGAGGAGGCGGACGGGGCGGCTCCCCCGGGCGGGGGATCCCCGACCACGACGAGGCCCGTCTCGTACGCGCAGATCACTGCCTGGATCCGGTCCCGCAGCCCGAGCTTGGCGAGCACATTGCCCACATGCGTCTTGACCGTGTGATCACTGACGACGAGCTCCGCGGCGATCTCCGCGTTCGACAGGCCCCGTCCCAGCAGCAGCAACGTCTCCCGCTCCCGTCCGGTCAGCACCTCCAGGCGGGGATCGGGCCGCCGGGGACGGGTGGCCGGACGGGTGTACTGCTCCACCAGACGCCGGGCCACGGGCGGCGCCAGGAGCGAGTCGCCCCGCGCCACCACCCGGACCGCGTGCACGAGATCGTCCCGGCGTACGTCCTTCAACAGGAAGCCGCTCGCGCCCGCGTGCAGTGCCTCGTACACGTATTCGTCGGTGTCGAAGGTCGTCAGCATCACCGTCCGGCAGGTGCCGGCCGAGCTGATCGCGCGGCACGCCTCGATGCCGTCCATGCCCGGCATCCGGATGTCCAGCAGGGCCACGTCCGGCGCGTGCCGCCGTACCGCCTCGACCGCCCCGGCGCCGTCGCCCGCCTCCGCGACCACGTCGATGTCCGGCTGGACGTCCAGAATCATCGCGAAGCCGCTGCGCACCAGTTCCTGGTCGTCGGCCACCACCACACGGATCGTCAACGCGTCACCTCCGCCGCGTACGGTACGGGGATACGGACCCGCACTTCGAAGCCCCGGCCGTCCGGGCCCGGCCCGGTGACCGCCGTACCGCCGTGCGCCGCGGCCCGCTCGCGGAGCCCGACGAGCCCGTGGCCACCGCAGGAGCCCGGCTGCGGGCCACGCCCGTCGTCCGTCACTCGGATGTCCACGTCACCCGGACCACAGGTGAGCCGCACGGAGACGGTGCGGGCGTCCGCGTGCCTGACCACGTTGGTCAGCGCCTCCTGGACGATGCGGAAGACGGTCACACCGGTCGCGTCCGGCAGCCGCCGCACATCACCGGCCGTCCCGTACACGACGTCGAGGCCACCGGCCCTCACCCGGTCGAGGAGACCCGGCAGCCCGGCGAGACCGGGCTGCGGCTCACGCGGGGAGTGCCCCGGCTCGTCGCCCTCGCGCAGGACGCCCAGCATGCGGCGCAACTGCGCCATGGCGTCCCGGCCCGTCTCGGAGATGGCGTCGAACGCTGCTTCCGCCCGCTCCGGAGCCGTGCGCACCGCCACGGGGCCGGCCTCCGCCTGCACGATCATCAGGCTCACCGCATGGGAGAGGATGTCGTGCATCTCCCGTGCGATCCGGGCCCGTTCGCGCGCCGCGGCCCGTTCCGCCTCCACCCGGTTGGCGCGGTGCCGGGCAGCGGTGAGCCGCCCCAGGACGTAGGCGGCGCCGAACACGAAGAGGGAGAAGGTCAGTTCCCGTGCCGACCGCGTGTTGAGCCATACCGACACGGGCACGGCGACCAGGAGCAGGAGCACGGTGGCCAGCCGCTTCCAGGGCGGGGAGAGGGCCGCGACCGTGTAGACGATCACGAGACCGGTGTACGGCAGCGGCTGCCCGGGGCCGTCCAACGCCAGGGTGTACACCGCGCCGGCCGCCAGGACCGCGAACATGACGGCGAGGGGAGCGCGCCGACGCCACACCAGGGGGACGACGGTGAGCGTGCTCAGTCCGTACGCGGGCCATGTCGCCGGTTCCAGCTCGGGCGGGCGCGGCACCACGAACGGCATGGTCATCGCCGCCTGGACCAGCAGCGCCAACCCGATGTCGACCACCAGGGGGTTGGCCGCCCCCAGTGCCCTCACCCGCTCCCACCGAACCCGGGCACGTATCCGTGCGCTCATGACGGGCGACGGCCCACCGTACGGGTTTCGGGATTCCACCGGCGCCACGGTACGCGACCCGGCCCGGCCACCCGTCGGTGAGTGCCTCCCGATCGGTCGGCGCCGCGGCCGGCTCGGGCGCGGCGTGTCGGCCGGAAGGGATTTTCGGGCGGCCGTGCGAGCGCTCATACCAGAGCGGGACGCTGGGCGGGCAAGTTTGTCAACGGCGCATCACACATGAAGGATTGCTGACTACTGTGTGTGGCCGGTGATCAACGGCGGGTTCATATGGCGTCCCGACGCCACCGCCCGACCACCGGATCCGAATGTACGTGCAACGCGCCGAATCCTGTTCCTGGGGCCCCCACGACCAAGGACGCTGATGTCTCAACTTCGCGCACCCAGCGCGCGGCCGGACCGTCGTGAAGGCGGGCGGCACGGCCGGCCGGGCGCCCGTTCCCTGTCGTACAACGGGAGGGCGCGCTCCTCTTCCGCCGCACCGGAGATCCGTTTCCGGTCCCAACTCCTGCGCGCCGCCGCGCTGCCGCCCGTCGTGGTGGCGCTCGGCGGGTCGGCCGCCGTGCTCTTCACGGTCCGCTCCACCGGCGCCGAGCCGTCGACCGCCCTGTGGGCCGCTCTTACCGCCTCCGCGGCCCTCGCCGTGGCCGCCGTGGCCGCCGCCCTGCTGGGCGCCAACCGCGCGGCCACGGCCGTACTGGACCGGTGCGACGCCCTGCGGCGGCGCAGCGCACACGGCCAGAACGAACTGCGCGCCCTGGTCGAGCAACTCCGCCGCGGGGAACGCCCACCCGCCCGCCAGGCCTCACCGCCACCGTCCGCCGACGGGGACGAGTTCGACCGGCTGACGGAGGAGCTGAGCCGTGCCCACGAGGTGGCGGTCACCACCGTCGTCCAGGCATCGCGGCTGTCCAGCAGCGTCGGTGACGAACAGAAGGTCGAGGTCTTCGTCAACCTCGCCCGTCGCCTGCAGTCCCTCGTCCACCGCGAGATCCAGCTCCTCGACGAGCTGGAGAACGAGGTCGAGGACCCCGAACTGCTCAAAGGCCTGTTCCACATCGACCACCTGGCCACGCGCATCCGCCGGCACGCCGAGAACCTCGCCGTCCTGGGCGGCGCCATCTCGCGGCGCCAGTGGTCCAACCCGGTCACCATGACGGAGGTGCTCCGCTCCTCCATCGCGGAGGTGGAGCACTACCCGAGGGTCAAGCTGGTGCCCCCCATCGACGGCACCCTGCACGGACACGCGGTCGCCGACGTCATCCACCTCCTCGCCGAACTCGTCGAGAACGCCACGCTGTTCTCCGCACCGCACACCCCCGTGCTGCTGCGGGCCCAGTACGTGACGGCCGGGCTCGCCGTCGAGGTCGAGGACCGGGGCCTGGGCATGCCCGCCTCCGAGCAGAACAAGATGAACGCCCTGCTCACCGACCCCGACCAGGTGAACGTGGCGCACCTGCTCCAGGACGGCCGGATCGGACTGTTCGTCGTCGCGGCGCTCGCCCGCAGGCACGGCATCGCCGTACGCCTCCAGTCCAACATCTACGGGGGCGTCCAGGCCGTACTGGTCCTGCCCCAAAGCCTCCTCGGCGCCGAACCCGACGGTCTCTCCCCGGCCGAACAGCAGGCCGCGCTCCAGGCCCGGCACGAGGAGGCACACCAGGTTCCGCGCCAGGCGGAACACCACGCCGGTCCCGTGCCGCACACCCCCGGCGAGGTCACGGCCCCCGAGCCCGTGCACCCCGGCACGGTCGACGCGGCCACCGCCCCGCCGGTGATCCCCCACCAGCACGGCGGCAACGCGCCCCTGCCCGTACGCGGCGACCGGCCCGCCCGGCCGGCCCCCGCTGCCGCCGCGCCCGAAACCCCCGGCCGCCCCCAACTGCCCCAGCGCCGCGCGCAGGAGCACCTCGTCCCGCAGCTGCGGGACGCGCCAGGTCCGCGCAAGAGCGGGGACGCCCTGCACGACCCCGGCCTGATGGCGGCCTTCCGGCGCGGGATCGGCCTCGCCGAGTCCATGCCCCCAGCCTCCGGGGACGTGTCGCACCCGCCGTACCCGCAATCCCCGGATCCGCAACGACACGACGAAACGCACAAGGAGTAGATGCACCATGGCGAGCGGTGTGCCGAACGGCCATACCTCGGATCTCGACTGGCTGCTCGGCGGCTTGGTCCAGCGGGTCCCGTACACCCGCAGCGCGGTTCTGCTCTCGTCGGACGGCCTGGTGAAATCGGTGCACGGCCTGGACGCCGACAGCGCCGACCACATGGCGGCCCTGGCCTCCGGCCTGTACTCCCTCGGCCGCAGCGCCGGCGCCCGCTTCGGCGACGACGGCGAGGTCCGGCAGGTGGTCGTCGAGCTCGACTCCACCCTGCTGTTCGTCTCCACCGCCGGATCCGGCACCTGCCTGGCCGTCCTGGCCGGCCGGGAGACGGACGCGGCGGTCCTGGGGTACGAGATGACGATGCTGGTCAAGAGCGTACGGCCCTACCTGGTCACGCCGGCCAGACACGCGGCGGTGGCGCCGGGCGGCACGGGGCGCTGACCCGTGCCGCACCGGCAGGACGGGCCCTGGATCGACGACGCGGCCGGCCGGCTCGTCCGCCCGTACACGGTGAGCGGCGGCCGCACCCGGCCGACGGCGGCGCTGGACCTGCTCTCCCTGGTCATGGCCACCGGAGCGACGCCCCGGTCGCACCTCGGCCCCGACCACACCCTGGCCCTCGGGCTGTGCGACGGGCCGACCTCCGTGGCCGAGATCGCGGCGCACTTACGGCTGCCCGCCGTGGTCACCAAAGTGCTGCTCTCGGACCTCGTGGACTGCGGGGCGCTGACCGCGCGGGCGCCCCGCCTCCACGACACCACCACCGACCGTTCCTTGCTGGAGGCAGTGCTCGATGGCCTACGACGACGGCTCTGAGGCCCGGCCCGTGGCCCGGCCCGAGGACCGCGACGTCTTCCCCACCGCCCTGAAGATCCTGATCGCGGGGGGCTTCGGGGTCGGCAAGACGACCTTCGTCGGGGCGGTCAGCGAGATCGAACCGCTGAGCACCGAGGAACTGCTCACCACGGTCAGCGCCGCGACCGACAGCCTGGAGGGCGTGGAGTGCAAGACCACCACCACGGTCGCCATGGACTTCGGCCGCATCAGCCTGGACGACAGCCATGTGCTCTACCTCTTCGGCACGCCCGGTCAGGAACGCTTCTGGTTCATGTGGGACGAGTTGTCCGAGGGCGCGCTCGGAGCGGTGGTCCTGGCCGACACCCGGCGCCTCCAGGCGTCCTTCTCCGCGGTGGACTTCTTCGAGCGGCGCGGGATCCGGTTCCTGGTCGCCGTGAACGAGTTCGACGGCTCCCACCGCTACGAACCGGAGGAGGTACGGGAGGCGATCGGCCTCAAGCCGGAGGTGCCGGTCGTCCTGTGCGACGCCCGGCTCGCCAGCTCCGGGATCCAGACCCTGGTCACCCTTGTCCAGCACCTGCTGGACTCCAACCCGCCCCCGGCCCCGGCCCCGGCCCCGGCGCCGGCGCCGAGCCACGGAGCACCGAAATGAC
The DNA here is from genome assembly GCF_055590785.1 of Streptomyces sp. NPDC041796. NCBI lineage: Bacteria > Bacillati > Actinomycetota > Actinomycetes > Kitasatosporales > Streptomycetaceae > Streptomyces > Streptomyces sp. NPDC041796. Next base: position 35,212 of record NZ_JBVJAH010000003.1, on the reverse strand, counting down.
GTACGACCCGACCGGCCATCTGCTGCTCACCCCCGTCGACAGGGAGGCCCCGCTGCGCGTACAGCGGCTGCGTCAACTCGGCATCGGGGACCGACCGGACCCCGACTTCGACGCGTTCGCGGACAAGCTCGCGAAGGTGACCGCGGCACCGTACTCGATGGTCAACTTCATCGACGAGAACCAGCAGTTCTTCGCCGGCCTGCACACGCCGACCGGCACCGGCACCCGGAGCGGCACCCGGACGGGGACCGCCGGCCGGCTCCACGCCACGGGCGCCCCCGCCGTGGGCGTCGGCCGGTACATGGCCCGTGACCACGGCTACTGCCCGCACGTGGTGGTACGCCGCAAGGCGCTGGTCCTGGAGGACGTCTGCGACTATCCGCGGTTCGCCGGCAACCCGGTCGTCGACGAGATCGGCATCCGCTCCTACCTGGGCGCGCCCCTCATCGACCGTACGGGCACGGCCCTCGGCACCATCTGCGTCGTGGACACCGAGCCGCGGCCCTGGGGGCGGCCCGGGCTGGAGACCATCAAGTCGCTCGCCGCCGAACTGGTGGAGCGGATCCACCGCCGGGAGGACGGCCGCCTGTGAGAGCCCAACTGTCCATGTGAGGCGCCTCACATCGGTGGATCCACTCCCGCCGCGTGTCACATCCGCGTACCCCCGGTCCGTCGAAGGGGTGACCGACCAGACGCGGAACGCATGAAGGAGACACCCATGAAGGCTCGGATGACCAACCCGGTCAGCGTGCTCCCCGGGACGATGCCCGCCATCCAGAACCTGATGGAGGCGGTGAAGAAGAGCGATGTGCCGGAGACCGTCCTCGAGCTCGTCCACCTGCGGGCCAGCCAGATCAACGGGTGCGGGTTCTGCGTGGACCTCGGCGCGCGTCAGGCGAAGAAGAACGGCATCAGCGACGAGCAGCTGCACTCGGTGGCCGCCTGGCGCGAGGCGCCGTACTTCAGTGACGCGGAGCGGGCGGCCCTGGCGCTCGCCGAGGCGGCCACCCGGCTCGCCGACACGCCGGACGCGGTGCCGGACGACGTCTGGGACGAGGCCGCCGACCACTTCGACGAGCAGCAGCTCGCCTCGATCATCCTGTGGATCGCGACGACCAACTTCTTCAACCGGATCAACGTCACCATCAAGCAACCGGCGGGCGTGACCGGCTGGTGACCCCCCGGGCTCCGCCCCGGTCGCGTCGACGGCGGCGTTGTCAGTGCCGGGTCGTACGGTCGTCACATGGCCACAGCCGACGACGTACGCAGACTCGCGCTCTCGCTGCCGGGCGCGGTGGAGAAGCTCTCCTGGGGCATGCCCACGTTCCGCGCGGGCGGCCCCGGAGGGAAGATCTTCGCCTCGCTGGACGACGACGACCGGTCCATGGGCGTCAAGTGCCCCAAGGACGACCGGGAGGAGCTCATCGCGGCGGAGCCCGGGAAGTTCTTCCTGCGGGAAGGTCACGACGACGCCTACGCCTGGCTGCGGGTCCGCCTGGCGGCGCTGGACGACGAGGACGAGTTGTACGCCATCCTCGTCGACTCCTGGCGCCAGGCCGCCCCGCGCCGACTGCTCACCGCCCACCCGGAGCTGGGGGTCGAGAAGGCCTAGCGGCTCAGGAACGCGCCGATGCGGGTGCGCAGGGAGCGGGGATCGAGGCCGTGGGCGGTCAGGTGCTCGTCCATATGGCCGTAGCGGCGCAGCTCCCGCTTGGCGACGCCCAGGCCCAGCACCCGGTGAGGGATGTCCGCGAGGGCGTCGTTGGCGGCGGCCGTGGAGGTGCCGGCGAGGTACGGCTCGACGAGTACGACGTCGGCCGCACCGTCGCCCGCCACCGCGCGCCGCACCGCCTCGTCGTCGAAGGGGCGCACCGTCGTGGCGTACAGGACCGTCACGTCGAGGCCCTCCGTCGCCGCCAGCACGTTGTCGAGCATCGGCCCGACCGCCACCACCACGCCTCCTCGGCCCTCCCGGACGGTGAGGAACCGCTCGCCCGTGACGGGCCGGGCCTGCTCGTTCGCCTGCAGTGACAGCCGTACGTAGACCTTGTCGTCCCCCGCCACCGCGTGCCGCAGCAGGGCTTCCGCCTCGTCCGGGTGGCCGGGCACGTGCACCGTCCAGCCGTCGAGCGTGTCCATCAGGGCCACGTCGCCCGGGGCCATATGGGTGAAGCCGCCCGCGGGCCAGTCGTAGGAGGCGCCGGCGCTGACCAGCACCCCGCCCACGCCCTGATGGCCGAAGTCCAGCTTGACCTGCTCGAACGGGCGCTCGACCAGGAAGCTCGCGAAGGTGTGCAGCACCGGCCGCACCCCGGTGAGCGCGAGCCCGCCGCCCACCCCGATCAGCAGCTGCTCCCTGATCCCGACGTTGATCACCCGCTCCGGATGCCTCTCTTCCACCGGCCGGAAGCCGTCGCGGCTGATCTCGGCGAGGACGAGCGCCAGGCGCGGGTCCTCGTCCAGCAGCCTGCTCGCGGTCGAGATGAAACGGTCACGCATCGTGTCCATGAGTGTTCTCCCCCTCTATGCGTTCTTCGGCTCGACCCGGGCCACCACGGCCAGCGGACGCCCCGGGTGGGGGCGGGTGAAGGCGGCGTACATCGCCTCGTGGTCCCGTCCGTCGACGGTCTCGGTCGCCCAGCCGGCCGCCTCGAACCGCGAGGTGATCCCGCCGGGCCGGCCGTAGGTCGCCGACGCGTTGTCGATCACCAGCGTGTGCAATTGCTCCAGACCGGCCGGTCCCGCGTACGCGATGGCCTCGTGGTTGCTGCCCTCGTCCAGTTCCGCGTCCCCGATCAGCACCCACACGCGCGCGTCGGTCAGCCCCTGGGCCCGCAGCCCGAGCACGCTGCCCACCGCCAGCGGCAGCCCGTGCCCCAGCGACCCGCTGCCGATCTCGGCCCCCGGCACCAGCATCCGGTCCGGGTGGTGGCCGAGCGGTGAGTCGTACGCCCCGAATCCCGGCAGCAGCTCCTCGAGGAAGAAGCCCTTGGCGGCGAGGACGGCGTAGTACGCCATCGGCCCGTGCCCCTTCGACAGCAGGAACCTGTCCCGCCCCGGTGCGTCGACGCTCTCCGGCGACACGCGCAGCACCCGGTCGTACAGCACCCACAGTGCGTCGAGCGTGGACGTGGCGGCCGGCCCGTGTTTCTCGTCACCGGTCATCAGGGCCATCAGCCGGTGCAGGTCCGGCAGGGAGGTCTCGGTCGTGTTCGTCATGCCACCGACGGTGCAACTTCAACCGCGCTTGAGGTCAAGCGGCAAAGCGGTTCGTGATCACCGGCAGGAGTGCGGTATTGTTCTCGTGCACGCCGGGCCGGGGGAAACCCCAGGTCAGACGGGCACCGGGACGTGGCGCAGCTTGGTAGCGCACTTGACTGGGGGTCAAGGGGTCGCAGGTTCAAATCCTGTCGTCCCGACTTGTGAGAGTCGCAGGTCAAGGGGCCGTTTCAGAGCAATCTGAGACGGCCCCTCGATCGTTTTGGGCACCAGTCGGGGACCGGGCTCCCTGACCGTGTCAGTGTGCGACCACGCTCGGGCTCCGTGGGGAGCGCGGTGCGCCGAGGTGTGCCGAGAGAGCAGGGCCCGCAGTGGTGATCTTGTGCACCTCGGGGGTGCAGACACCTCTCGTGGGCAGTCAGGGAGCCGGCTGTACTTCACCGACGCGGGGTGCCGGCGAACCCCCGAGGTCCGGTGAACAAGCGGGCACCCCTCAGCGGTCGAAGCCCGGTACGCGTCTCTTCGGGCGTCGTGCTCCTCTTCCCGTCACCGCTGCCGCGGACCGGGGTCCGACGGACGGCCCTGTCCCTGTGCCGCGGCCGCCGACGCCACGGTCCGGGGGTCCTCGCCGGTGAGTTCGACGATGCGGTGCGGCGGAACCCCGGCGGCAGTGGCCCGCGCCAGCAGGGCATCCCGCTCGCCCGCGCAGTCGCGGTAGGCCAGCAGTTCCTTCTCCACCCGGGCGAGGGCGCCCGGCGCCAGTGCGTGGCGCAGCCGGTTCATCTCCTCGTCGCTCAACGGAACAGGCAGCTTCTCCGCCCCGCCGGGGATGGCGCCCGTCTCCTCGGGCGGCAGCAGCCGGACTCGCGGGGAGGCGGCGGTCACACCGTGCGCGTCGAGCCAGGCCCGTACGGCGGGCGTCTCCAGGCATGCCAGGTCTCCGACGGTCGCGACGGATGCGCCCAGCGGGGTCGTTCGGTCGTCCACGAGGAACAGGTAGGCGTCGTCGGTCATGCTCGTCTCCTTGGCAGACGCGATGGTCGTGTGCTGCCCTCACCTACCCCCTCCGGTGGGAGCCACCGCCCGGCTCCGGTCACCTTCGCCCACGTGGCGCCGGTGCGGCGCACGCCGCCGTCCCGCCCGGCATCCGGTGCCGGTTGTCCGCCACCAGCCGGTAGACGGCGTGGGCGACCCAACGCACCGGGGCCAGCATGAGCAGCGCCCCCAGCGGCGCCCAGCCCCGGCCGGTGCGCAGCAGGATCTTCGCCACCGCCCGGGCACCGCCGTACACCCGGCCCGCCGGGGTCACCCAGAGCGCCTCGTGTGCGGCCCGCTCCGGCGTCACGCCGAGCGCGGCCAGATCCGCGAACTGCCAGGGGACGGTCTCGCAGTCGGGGCGCAGGCGGCGTTCGACGAACGACACGCAGGACGTACAGAAGCCGCAGTCGCCGTCGAAGACGAGCACCGGTCGAGGCCGCATGACTCCATCATGCCGAAAGGAAGCCGAAACGATGCCGCACCCCTCCGTCCACGAGGTCGGGTGCGGTGCGGGGGGATGTCCGGCGGCTGAGGGGGCACACGTGCACACGGTGCTCGCAACCACGCGGCCGGGCGTGCCATCGGCAGCAGACACGTGGGCGGGCGGACGACGGCAGGTGACAACAGGACGCAGGGAGCGCAGTGATGAAAGTCCGCTCGTGGCCGATCCGACCGGACCACCGGCTCACCGCCCACGTGGTGGCCGGACGTTACCGGCTCGACGACCTGCTCGGCCGCGGCGGCGCGGCCGACGTGTACGAGGGCATGGACCTGCGTCTGCGGCGGCCTGTCGCGGTGAAGGTCTTCCGCCCGGACGGTGCCGCCGACACGGAGGAGCAGTTCGACAGCGAGGGCCGCCTGCTGGCCCAGTTGCAGCACCCGGGTCTGATCACCGTGTACGACTGCGGCCGGGACGACGGAACGCCCTACCTGGTGATGGAGTTGGTCAGGGGCACGACGCTGCGCCGCCGGATCGCCGCGGCCCCGCTGGCGCCCGCCGAGGCGTGCCGGATCGGAGCCGCGCTGGCCTCGGTGCTGGCCCATGTGCACCGGGCCGGAGTCGTCCACCGCGACGTCAAGCCCGCGAACATCCTGCTGGACGAGGCGGGCGTCCCCCACCTGACGGACTTCGGCATCTCCAGGCTGCTCGGCACCACGGCCCAGACCGTCCCGGGCGTTCTGGTGGGGACCGCCGCGTACATGGCCCCGGAGCAGGTGCTGGGCCGGGGCGCCGGACCGGCAGCGGACATCTACAGCCTGGGACTTGTGCTCCTCGAGTCCATCAAGGGTGAACTGGAGTACGACGGGGCGCCGCTGGAGGCCGCGATCGCCCGCCTGCACCGGCCCCCGGTCATTCCGCCGGACATACCGGCGGCGCTCGTCGAACTGCTGGAGGCGATGACCGACGCGGACGAGAGCCGCCGGCCGGACGCCCAGGCCTGTGGGCAGGCCCTGGCCGCCTTGGCATCGGAGGATCCCGCGGGAGCGGCCGACGCGCCCACGGGATCCTCCGTGCGTGGGGCTTCGCCCATGAGCGGTGAGGACGGCCCCGGCGAGCGGAACCCGGACACGCTGAGGTCGCACGGGGCGGGTGTCCCGCCGCGGACCGACGGCGTCGAGGCCGCCGTTCCCGCACAGGGCGGGGAAGTGCCCGCGCGATCCGCCTCCGGCCGGCCCGCCTCACGCCGGGCCGGCCGGATTCTGCTGACCGCCGGCGCGGCCCTTACCGTCTTCGGCGTCGGGCTGGCCGGTTCGGTGGGCGGTCCGCCCGCCGAGGGGGAGAACGCCGCGTCCGGTCCGCCCCGCCCCGCCACGACGGAGCCGGTCTCACCCGGCACGAACCGCTCGAGCGCGTCCGCCTCCTCCTCCTCCCCGTCCGCCCCGCCCGCCCCGCCGGCCACAGCCGCCGCCGTCTCCGCGTCCGCGCCGCGGTCCCCTTCGTACACCGGGAGCCGACGGGTCACCGGGGCCGAGGACGCGGCGATCGACAGCGGCACGCCGTCGGCTCCCGGCACCTGGGAGCGGCAGCGCGGCCGTACGACCGGTCACGGAGCAGCCGGCCCGGCTCCCGGGAAGGCCGAGGCGGGGCAGGGGAAGCCGAAGCCGGCGAAGGGCAGGCACGCGCGCTGACACCGCCGGGGCACCTTGGCGGGACGCCACGCTGACCGGGGCACCGGACGGACAACTCGCCGGCCCTGCTGGGGGCGGTGGCGGCCGGGTGGCGGGGCCCTGAACGGAGCGGTGGTGTCATGACGCCTGGTGTACCCGTGAGCGGCTCGGTGTCCGGTTCGGCGCGAGCGCGGGACGTGCGCCACGGCCATGGCCCGTACACCGGCCGCCGTCGGACAGGACGACCTCACCGACTGGGCGGCGGCGACGGCGTACCACGTGGTGCCGGGCGTCTTGCCGGCCCTGCCGGTGATCGCGGAAACGCAAACCGAGGGGCCGTATCGGAGTGATCCGATACGGCCCCTCGGCCATCACGGGGACCGGCCGGTCCTGGGTGGGCGGTTCAGCGGCCCACGCGGAAGGCGCGCTCGAAGGCGCCGAAGGCCGCTTCCTGCCGCCACTGCACGGACGCCTTGGGGCTCGCGGTCAGCAGGCGGCGGCACTCCGGGGTGACCGGGCGGCCGCTGTCCGGGATCCGGCCGAGGCAGGCGGCCTCGGGGCGGTAGCCCCCGGCGGTGGGGTTGCCGCGCCACAGGCTGCGGCCCGGCAGGAACGCGTACTCCAGGGAGGCACGGGCCAGGTCCTTGAGCTCGGGATACGTCAGACCGTAGGTGGCGGTGGCGTACTGGTACTCGTGGCTGATGTCGATGCGGGAGACACCGGGGTCGTCGGTGGCCAGCACGACGGGCACGCCGTGCTCCAAGTAGGTGGAGAAGGGATGGTCGTCGCCCTTGACGCCGAGGATCTGGGCGTTGCTCGTGAAGGGCACCTCGACGGCGATCTCGCGCGCGGCCATCGTAGCGGCGGTGCCCCGCCAGTCGTCCTCGTGGACCAGGTCGACGCCGTGCCCGATCCGCTCGGCGCCGGCCACGGTGACCGCTTCCTTGATGTGGAACTTCAGGTGCTCGGGCTTGACCAGGCCCGGCCACAGCTCGCCCGCGTGCAGGGTGACGTGCGCACGGGGATGGACACCGCGCAGGTGCTTCAGCATGCGCATCTGCAGGCGGTAGTTGTCGAGGGCGCTGTCCCCGTCCTCGGGCTGGACGAGGTTGACGGCCAGGAACCGGCCGTCGCGCTCCGCCAGCCGCATGCCGAGCGCCATCTGCGTGAAGACCCGCTCCGGCGAACTGCCGCGTGAGACCTGGGAGATATAGCGCACGGTCAGCCGGCAGGCGGGCCGGGGCCGGGCGGTGCCGCAGCGCGCCGCGGTGCGGAACTCGGCGTCGGCCCGGTCGGCCTCCTCGCGGGCCTCGGCCACCAGTCCGTCCAGCTTGCCCCCGGCGGTCAGCTTGCCGTGGAGCCGGGCCAGGTCGGCGTCCCAGCCGGCCTCGGTGGCCAGCTTCTTCACCCCGCCGGAGGCGGGGCTGACCATGGTCTCCAGATAGAACTGGTTCTGTGCGGCCACACCGTCGGCCACCTCGGCCAGGAGCTTGCCGGGATGGCGCCGGGTGACCTCGCCGAACTTGCCGAAGGTGGCGAAGAAGTGGTCGTGTCCGTTCTGGCCGGGCGGGAAGTCCTGCATGGACCAGGCACGCACCAGCGCGTCGTGGAAGGCGCGGTCCGTGCGGGTGTCCGCGGCAGGGCGGGTGCCCGGACGGCAGGGTGGCGCGACCGCCGTCATCGTCGAGGTGTCCACGCACAGGCCGTCCTCGGAGGCCAGCCGGATCAGGTACTCCGTCGGCACCGCGCCCCAGAGGTGGTTGTGCAGGTCACCGCCCTTGGGGAGGTGCTCGAAGAAGTGGCGCAGCAGCCGGGGATCCCGCCGGATGTGCTTCAGGAAGGCGTCCGTACGCGCCTCGGCGGCGGTCCACCGGCGTGGTACTGGGGGCCGTGCCGGCGCGACCTGGGAATGCCGGCCCGGGGGCTCGGCCGAAGCGGGGAGCGGGGACAGCAGCGACAGCAGGCTGACGGCTTCGAGTGCGGGCACGATCAGGGCCCGGCGTCGCCGGACGGTGCCGCGATGTTCTGTGATCACCGTCACATGGTCACGGGCACACCGTCCACCCGGCGGCGTCCGGCGCGGTGCCTGGCCGAACACCACCCGGCCGAGGGAAGGCGCCCGGCGACCGCACATCGCCAACCCGCCGCAGGGCAAGGGCCGCTGAGGGTGGGCCTCCCAGGCGCGGGTCCTCGTCATGTCCGGGCCCGGGCGCGGCGGCCGACCGGACACCGCCCGAGGCTCTTGGCGCCCCTTGCCCCGTGACCGCGGGCGCTCACCACCCCGGTTTGTATCCTCGGCAGGCGCGACCCAGCCGAGCGGTACCCCTGAGAGGACACACCCATGACCACCGAGCTGAGCCCCGAAGCCCTGACCGGGCTCCTCGACCGTGCCCGCCGGGACTACCAGGACCTCGTGGGGCGCGGGCTCGCGCTCGACCTCACACGGGGCAAGCCGGCGCCGGAGCAGCTCGACCTCTCCGGGGACCTGCTGGGCCTGCCCGGCGGCCGGCACACCGCCGCGGACGGCACGGACGTACGCAATTACGGAGGACTGCAGGGGCTGCCGGAGCTCCGGGAGATCTTCGCCGAGGCCCTCCAGGTCCCGGCCGCACAGCTTCTGGCGGCCGGGAACTCCAGCCTGGAGCTGATGCACGACTGCCTGGTCCACGCCCTGCTGAGCGTGCTGCCGGGGGCCGGAACCCGCTGGGTGGAGCAGGAGCGGATCGCGTTCCTGTGCCCGGTGCCGGGCTACGACCGGCACTTCGCGCTGTGCGAGCGGTTCGGCATCGACATGATCCCGGTACCGATGACCGCCGACGGCCCGGACATGGACGTCGTGGAGCGGCTCGTCGCCGAGGACCCGGCGGTCAAGGGCATCTGGTGCGTTCCGAAGTACAGCAACCCCGACGGCGTCTGCTACAGCGACGCGACCGTGGCGCGGCTCGCCTCCATGAGCACCGCCGCGCCCGACTTCCGGATCTTCTGGGACAACGCCTACGCCGTCCACCACCTCACCGACGAGCCCGTCGAGATCGCCGATCTGCTCGGCGCCTGTGCCGAGGCCGGGAACCCGGACCGGGCGTTCGTGTTCGGCTCCACCTCCAAGATCACCGCGGCCGGGGCGGGCGTCGCCTTCTTCGGTTCGTCCCCCGCGAACCTCACGTGGCTGCTCGGCAACAACGCCAAGCGCTCGATCGGTCCCGACAAGGTCAACCAGCTGCGCCACGTCCTGTTCCTGCGGGACGCCGACGGGGTGCGCGCCCACATGGAGCGCCAGCGCGCACTGCTCCGGCCCAAGTTCGAGGCGGTGGCACGGATCCTCGACGCCGAGCTCGGCGGGACCGGGCTCGCCACCTGGACCTCCCCCAAGGGCGGCTACTTCGTGACCCTCCAGGTGCCGGACGGCTGCGCCAAGGAGGTCGTACGCCGTGCCGCCGGGGCGGGCATCGTGCTGACCCCGGCCGGCGCCACCCACCCGTACGGCGACGACCCGCGCGACGCGGTCATCCGGATCGCCCCCAGCTACCCGGGCCTCGCGGAGCTGGAGCAGGCGATCGAGGGACTGGCCGTCTGCGTCCGGCTGGTGGGATACGAGCAGCGGGCCCGCTGAACCCGCCCCGGGCCCGCTGAACCCGCCCCGGGCCCGCTGAACCCGCCCCGGGCCCGCTGAACCCGCCCCGGGCCCGCTGAACCAGCCCCGGTCCCGGGGGTCCTGGGGCGGAGCCGGGGCGCGGGTTCACGCCGCGCCGAAGGGGGCGCGGTCCTACGCCGCGCCCCCTTTGCACGTCCGGCGCACGGTGTCGGCGAAGGCGCGGGCGAGCGGCGTCAGGGCGTCCCAGCTCCGCACCGCCCACCCCACCGACAGGGGCGGCAGCGCCGGTACGGGGACGAACGTGAGCGCGTCGCCGCCGTCGGTGAAGCGGCCCGGCAGGGCGGGCACGACGGCGTGGCCGAGGCCGAGTTCGGCCAGGAGGATCGCGGTGTCCCAGTCGGCGACGCTCGTGTCGGAGCTGTCGCGGATGCCCAGTTCGGCGAAGGCCGCGTCCAGATGTGCCCGGGAGGTCGACCTCGCCGGGAGACGGATGTGCCGGATGCCGGCGAGGTCGCTCACCTCGATCCGTGGGCGTGCCGCGAGCGGGTCGTCGGCGCGGACGGCCAGGACCCAGGGCAGGTCGACGACCGGGCGCTGCTCGATTCCGCGCACCCGGTCGCCGATCGTGACCCAGGCGAGATCCAGGCCGTCGGCGGCGAGAGCGTCGAAGCAACTGCGGCTGGAGCTCGCCGTCTGGAACTCCAGACTCGCCCGAGGATGGCGGCGCCGGAAGGCCACCACGGCATCGGACATGAAGTGCCGCAGTGACGTGGCGCCCGTGGTCACCCGTACGGAACCGACCTCGCCGCGCACGGATTCCTGGATGCTCCGCAGGGCCAGGTCGAGACCGGCCGTGCTCTGGGCCGCCGCCGCCCGCAGCACCTGCCCCGCCCGGGTCGGGACGACACCGCGCGTGTGGCGTTCCAGGAGGGCGACGCCGGTCTCCCGCTCCAGCCGCTTCACGTGCTGGCTCACCGCCGACTGCGTACAGCCGAGCTCGCGGGCGACCGCGCTGAGGCTGCCCGCGCGGCAGACGGCGACGAACACACGGAGATCCTCAAGAGTCACGGACCCAAGGTATCCCTTGGAGCGGAGGAGTAAATCCTAGGATTGACTTGGTGGTTGGCCCGCCGGAAGATCGTCACAGGGCCCCGGGCGGCAACCCGTCCACCCTTCGCACCCCAACGGGCCCTGGCGAAGAGAGGACGGGTGCCGACCCTCCGTCCGTGCCCGCCCCCGCCCCCCGGAAGGACCGCCGTACCGTGCTCGAATCTGGAACCGTCGCCGTCCTCGGCCCCGGAGGCATCGGCGGCCTGCTCGCCGCCCTGCTGTCCCGCGCCGGGCACCGGGTGATCTGCGTGGCCGGTGAGGAGACCGCCCGGACCCTGCGCCGCGACGGCATCCGCGTGCACAGCGCGCAGTTCGGCGACTTCACCGCCTCCGTGGAGGCCGACACCGAGCTGCGCGAGCCGGCCGGCCTGTGCCTGATCGCCGTCAAGCACACCACTCTCGGCCCCGCACTGGACCGCATACCGCCCGGTGTCCTCGGCGACGCCCTGGTGGTGCCGCTGCTCAACGGCGTCGAACATCCGCAGGTGCTGCGCGAGCGGTACGGGGACCGGATCGTCCCCGGGGTGATCCGGGCCGAGTCGACCCGGGTGGCGCCGGGCGTCATCGAGCACGGCACTCCGTTCACCGAGGTGGACCTGGCGGGACCGCCCGAGCGGCTGGAGCGCCTCGCTCGTGTGCTGGAGGCGGCCGGGGTGCGTGTCAGGACCGCCGAGGACGAAACGGCGGTGCTCTGGGCGAAGCTCACCCTCCTCGCGCCCTTCGCGCTGCTCACCACGCGGTACGGGGTGCCCGTCGGCGACCTGCGGACCGGCCGCCGCGACGAACTGGTGGCGCTCGTCGAGGAGGCCACCGCGGTGAGCCGCGCCTGCGGGGCGCCGGCCGACCCGGCGGCGGTCCTGGCGCGGTACGACGCCTTCCCGGCCGGCACCAAGTCGTCGATGCAGCGCGATGCCGAGGCGGGGCGCCCCCTGGAGCTCGACGCGATCGGCGGGGCCCTGCTGCGCGGGGCGGAACAGCACGGGGTGCCGGTGCCGGTGACGACCCGGCTGGTGGCCGAGCTGACGGCCGGCTGACCGGCCCCGGCCGAGGGCAGGGTGACGCCCCGGGTTCCGAGCCGGTCTCCAGTGCCGCTGCAGGGCCGGGCGGCAGGCTGGGGGCGATCGGCGCGGCCACCGGGCCGGCCGTCTCGAAGGGAGTATCCATGTCTCAGCCGGTCGGGACCCTGCCCAACCAGGTCACCGGGGACCTCTACGCCGAGGTGCAGACCTTCTACGCCCAGCAGATGCGGCGGGTGGACGCCCTCGACATCGAGGGGTTCGCCGACACCTTCACCGAGGACGGCGAGGTGGTCCACGCGGGCGGCCACCGGCAGCGGGGCCGGGCTGAGATGATCGCGGGCATGCGGGCCAGCCTGCCCCGCTACCAGGACATCGCCGTACGGCACTGGTTCGGCCACCTGATCATCGAGACCGACGCGGCGGACGCCGATCTGCTCCGCGTGTCGTACTACACCCTCGTCACCCAGACCGACCGCGAGGGCAAGGTGAACTTCCAGCCCACCTTCACCGTCGAGGACGAGCTGGTCCGGCGGGACGGCCGGCTCCTGACCCGGTCGCGGGTCATCCACCGCGACAGCCCGGCCGCACCGCCCGCCGCCTGAACCACCACATGGGAATGGGGCCCCCGGCAAGGGGCCCCATTCCCATGTGACCGTGGTGACGGTCGTGTACGTCGTGACCGTGCGGTCAGTCGATGCCCCGGCAGATGTGCGGCTCGACGTCGTCGTCCGCCTCGCCCGCCAGCAGCAACAGCGGGACCAGGAAGGCGTCCGCGGGGACCTGCTCGTACGGCTCGTACGGTGTTCCCTCCCGGCGTTCCAACAGGGTCGTGACCATGTCCGTCTCCTCTCGGGTGTGTCAGGCGTGGCACGCGGGCAGCGCTCCGTGGAACGCGACCATCTCCTGGAACGAGGTGATCACGTCGATCCGCGCAGCGGGCGGCAGTCCGTCCAACTCGGCGTACGCACGGTGCAGATTGCCCACCAGACGCTCGGAGTCGATCAGCTCCTTGAACCGCCCGAGGTCCGCGCGGTGCGCCGCCTGGAGCGGGGTCAGTCCGTCCCGGACCCCCTCCTCGGCCAGCCGCTGGAGCCACCGCAGGTAGTCCTCGGTCTCGTCCAGCAACTCGGGGCCGCCGACCGGGCCGTGACCCGGCACGACCGTACGCGGGTTCAGGGCACGCATCCGGTCCAGGGCCCGCAGCGACCCGGAGATCGAACCGAAGAGCACGAAGGGCGTCACACCCGACCAGACCACGTCACCGGTGAACAGCACCGACCGCTCCGGGACCCACGCCACCACGTCGGTCGCGGTGTGCGCGGGCCCGACGTGGAGCAGCTCGGTGCGCAGGTCACCCGCGTACAGCGTGAGTGAGCCGCGGAAGGTCAGCGTGGGCAGCACCAGGGGCGTCTCGCCCCACTCCACGTCGGGCCACAGCTGCCGCAGGCCCAGCCCCGCCTCCGCCGAGTCGGCGCGGGTCCCCTCGTGGGCGACGACCACGGCGCGGGGCGTGAACTGCCCGTTGCCGAAGGTGTGGTCGCCGTGGAAGTGGGTGTTGACCACGAAGTCCGCCCCGCCCGGCGCGACGCGCTCGACCTCCGCGCGCAGCCGCCGGGCACGGGACTCGGTCGCGGCGGTGTCGACCAGGACGGTCCGGCCCTCGCCGACGACGAGCCCGGCGTTGTTCAGGCACCACCCGCCGTCCGGCTGGACGAACGCGTACACCCCGTCCGCCACCGCGCACAGCGACCCCTGGCCGCCCGTCGGCACCTCCGCCGTGGCGCTCACGCGGCGGCCTCCGCCCGAGCGGCCGGCAGCCGGGTGAAACGGCCCCGGTGGAACACCAGGGGGTCCGGGTCGCCGGCCCCGCCGGACAGGGCCACCACCCGGCCGATCAGCAGCGTGTGGTCACCGGCCTGGTGCTGGGCGTCGAGCACGCACTCGAAGTACGCCTCCGCGGACGGGATCACGGCATTGCCGGTGACGCCCTCGACGGCGGCGAGCCGCAGCATGGCGGCCTGCCCCTCGGAGCGGTCGGGCCGGCAGAACTCCTGGGCGAGGTCGCGCTGCGCCTCGGTCAGGACGTTCACCGCGAAGCTCCCCTGCTCCACCACCCGGGGACGCATCCGGCCGTCCGCCTTGACCGAGACGAGGATGAGCAGCGGGTCGAGGGAAACCGAGGTCAGGCTATTGAGGGTGATCACGGCCGTGTCGTCGGCGCTGCCCTGGGTGAGCAGCGTGACACCGGTGGGAAACCGGCCCATCGCGGACCGGAATACGGCCAGATCGGGCTCGGCGAGCATTGCGCCTGCAGCTGTCATGTTCGGGGCTCCGTCTCTGTGGGCGCGGCATGGGTGGGGGCTCGGGGCGGGTCAGTAATTGCCGAGTCCGCCGCAGACGTTCAGCGCCTGAGCGGTGATCGACGCGGCGGTGTCGGAGGCGAGGTAGCCGACCAGCCCGGCGACCTCCTCCGGGGTGGAGTAGCGGCCGAGCGGGATCTTGGCGTTGAACTTCTCCTGGATCGCCTCCTCGCTCACGCCGTAGTGACCCGCGTACCCCTGGCGTACGCGCTGCGCCATCGGCGTCTCGACGTAGCCCGGGCAGACGGCGTTCACGGTGATGCCGCTCTTGGCCAGCTCCTTGCCCACCGCCTTGGTGAAGCCGACCACACCGTGCTTCGAGGCCGAGTACGGCGCGGCGAGCTCGACGCCCTGCTTGCCCCCGGTGGACGCGATGTTGATGATCCGGCCCCAGTCGCCCTCACGCATCCGGCCGGTGCTCAGCACCTCGCGGGTGACCCGGAAGGTGCCGGTGAGGTTCGTCTCGATGACGTCGTCCCACACGGAGTCCTCCAGCTCGGCCGTGACACCGCCGCCGCCCCGGCCCGCGTTGTTGACGAGGACGTCGATGCGCCCGTACGTCTCCACCGCGGCCCGGACCGCGGTCCGTATCTGGTCGAGGGAGGTGACGTCGCACACCGCGCCGGCGACCTCCAGGCCCTCCTCGCGCAACTGCTTGACCATGGTGCGCACGCTCTCCTCGCCGCGGGCCACCCCGAACACCGCCATGCCCTGCCGGGCCAGCAGCTCGGTGACGGCGAGGCCGATCCCACTGGTCGCGCCGGTGACGAACGCCACCCGTCGTCCCGCCTGTGTCATGGTGCTCTCCCGTTCCCCTAGGTCGTGTGGTGCTGCTCTGGGTGGGGACGACCGTGACCGTGCCGCCTCGCGCGGCTCTCGACGACGGGTGGAGGCGGACCGGAGGCCGGCCTTCGAGCGGAACTCGACATGGGGCCTAGCGGCCGGCGCGAGCGTGGGGGCGTTCCGTGCGGCGACCGGTGACCGTGACCGGCCCGCCACATGCCCGGGACACCGGGCGGCAGCAGGTGACACCCGGCGAGATCGAGCGAGGAGGCCCCGTGCCCGAACAGCAGCAGACCCTTCCCGATGTACGGAAGTCGGTGACCGTGGCGGCCACGCCAGAGCACTGCTTCGCCGTCTTCACCGAGCGGCCCAAGGACTGGTGGCCCCCCACCCACATCCTGGTCAAGAAGGAGCGGGTCGGTCTCGCCTTCGAGCCGGGCGTCGGCGGCCGCTACTACGAGTGGGACGTCGACGGGACCGAGATCGCCTGGGGGCGCGTGCTCGAGTGGGAGCCGGGCCGCCGGCTCGCCATGACGTGGCGCATCGACCCCAACTGGCAGTCCATACCGGACGACGAGCGGGCCAGCGAGATCGAGGTCGACTTCGAGGCCGTGGACGAGGGCCACACCCGCGTGACCCTGGCGCACGTCAAGCTGGACAACCACGGTGAGGGCGCCGAGCGGATCTTCAAGGCGCTGGACGGGCCGAGCCCCGGCGAGACGCTGGAGCTCTTCGCCAAGGCCGTCGCGAACGGTCCCCGGCCATGAGCGGCACGGCGAACGGGACGCGCCCCGTCCAGGCCGCCGGGAACGCCGCCCCGGACCCCGCCCAGGTCGTCGTCGGGAACACCGGCGCGGGCAGTGCCCCGGCAGCCGGGCACGGCGACACGGGCCTCGGACAGGCGGCCGAGAAGGTACGCGTCCTCGCCGCCGAGCACGCCGCCGACGCGGACGCCGACCGCGCCATGAACCGCCAGGTCGTCGACGCGCTGCGCGAAGCCGGGTTCGCCCGGCACTTCGTCGCCGCCCGGTGGGGCGGCAGCGAGGGCTCGTTCGCCGAGCTGACGTCGGCGGTCATGACGGCCGGCGAGGGCTGCGCCGCCACCGCGTGGTGTGCCTCGCTGTCCGCGTACTCGGCCCGCTTCGCCGCCCATCTGCCCGAGGAGGGGCACCGGGCGCTGTGGGACGACAGCCCCGACACGGTGGTCGCCACCGCGCTGATGCCGGTCGGCCGCGCCCGGCGGACGGACGGCGGCTGGCGCCTCACCGGACAGTGGGCGTACGTCAGCGGCGTCGACTTCGCCGACTGGGTCCTGGTCTGCGCGGTCGTGCCCGGCGCGGGGGAGGGCCCGCCCACGATGCGGTTCTTCGCCCTGCCCCGCGGCACGTACACCGTGCGCCAGACCTGGGACAGCGTCGGCATGCGGGCCACCGGAAGCCACACGGTCGTCGTGGACGACGTCCTGGTGCCCGACCACCTCTCCTTCGACCGCGCGGACATGCTGACCGGCCGCAACGCCGTCTCCGGCGTGCCCGCCCACAACGTCCCCTTCCAGGCGGTCGGCGGGCTGACCTTCATCGCCCCCGTCGTCGGAGCGGCCACCGGCGCGCTCACCGCCGCCGCGGCCACGCTCACGGGCCGCAAGCGCAACCAGACCGGTGAGCTCAAACTGATCCGCGCCTCCGGCCGGATCGACGCCGCCCGGCATCTCGTCATGGAGAACGCCGGAGTGCTCGACCAGCGGCTCTTCACCCCCGAACACATGGCGCGCAACGAGCGCAACGCCACCTTCGCCGCCGAGCTCCTCCAGGAGGCCGTCGGCCTGCTGGTCGGTGCCGCGGGGACCGGCGGCCTGGGCGAGGGGCAGGCCCTGCAGCGCTTCTGGCGGGACGTCACCTCGGCGACCAGCCATGTCGCGCTGCAGTACGACACGGCCGCGCGGAAGAACTACGGGGCGGTGCTGCTCGGCCCGGAGGACTGAGCGGCGGCACGAGCGGGGGAGGGGGCGTCCGGGACAGCGTGGTCCGGGGCGCCCCCTCCTCACCTTCGGCGGCGACGGACCGGGAGGGGCTCGAGGAAGGAGCGACCTGCCCTCCATCGGCCGTTCCTAGGGTGCTGCGTGACTGTAGAGGCCCAAGCGGAGGTGTCACCATGACTGCCCCTCAGGAGACGGACGTCTTCCCCCTCACCGGCTCGACCTACCGTGGTCCCGCCCCGCGGTACGCGGAGCTGCGGGCGGAGCAGCCCGTGGTGAAGGTCCCGACGGCGGGCGGAGTGGACGCCTGGCTCATCACCCGGTACGAGGACGTGCGCCGGCTGTCGGCGGACCCGAGGCTCAGCCGCGCCCTCGCCTGCGGCCCCGGCGCGCCGCGCATCGGCGGGACGATGCACACGACACCCGAGATGATCATCTCCCTGGACTCGCCCGAGCACTCCCGCCTGCGCAAGCTCGTCGCCGGCGCCTTCACGCTGCGCCGGGTCGAGCGGATGCGGGACAACGTGCAGAAGGTCACCGACGAGCTGCTCGACGACATGCAGGCCAAGGGCGGCACCATCGACCTCGTACAGCAGCTCGCGCTGCCCCTGCCGCTGACCGTCATCGGTGAGCTGCTCGGGGTGCCGTCGGAGGACCTGCGCGCGTTCGAGAAGTGGGCGCGGGCCTTCGCCACCGTGGACGACCGGGCGGGTGGCGAGGAGTCGCTGAACGGCCTGGCGAAGCTGAGCGAGTACATCGTCGGGCTGATCGCCGACAAGCGGGCGACCCCCGCCGACGACATGCTGTCGGAGCTGATCGCCGCACGCGACAACGACGACCGGCTCAGCGAGCCGGAACTGGTCACCTTCGGCTTCACCCTCATCGGCGCCGGTTTCGACACCACGGCCAACCAGCTCGCCAACTCGGTGCTCGCCCTGCTGGCGGACGGCCAGGAGCAGTGGCGGTGGCTGGCCGAGGACCGTAGTCGTATCCCCACCGCGGTCGAGGAACTGCTGCGCCACGTCAACCTGTTCGCCACCGACACCTCCGGCTTCCCGCGCATCGCCGCCGAGGACATCGAGGTCGGCGGGGTCACCATAGAGAAGGGCGACGCGGTCCTGCTGGCGCTCGCCTCCGCCAACCGGGACGAGACCGTCTTCCCGGACGCCGACCGGCTCGACCTGGCCCGCGAGCACAACCCGCACATCTCCTTCGGCCACGGCGTCCACTACTGCCTCGGCAAGCACCTGGGGCGGATGGAGATGGAGATCGCGCTCGACGGCCTGGTGCGGCGCTTCCCCGACCTGCGGCTCGCGGTGCCGGAGAGCGAACTGCCCTGGCACAGCGGCGAGATCAACCACACGCTCACCAGCCTCCCGGTCACCTGGGGCGCGTGACATCCGCCGGCACACCCGTCCGGTCGCATCCCCGGGGGCGCCGCGTGGCTCGCGGCGCCCCCGAGGCGTGCCGGTGACGACGGCGGCGGGCGGTGGAAAGAGCCGGGCCCGGCCACCCCACGGTGGCCGGGCCCGGCTCTTTCACGCGCCGGAACGGCGGGTCAGCCCGCGTCCTTCACGGGGCCCATCACGGCGAACCGCGCGCCCTGGTCGTCGGAGACGAGCGCCGAGCGGCCGAAGGGGCTGTCGGACGGCTCGCGGCTCACGCTGCCGCCCAGTTCACGGACCTTCGTCACCGTCGCGTCGGTGTCCTCGACGGAGAAGTACACGAGCGCGTGCGCCGGGACCTCCTCCGGGATGAACGCGCCCATCTGGAGGCGGCCGGCCGTCGGCGCCTGCGCGCCGGGCGCGAACCACAGCTTGAAGTCGAACTCCGTGCCCTCCGAGATCTGCTGTCCGTTGAAGC
The DNA here is from genome assembly GCF_055590785.1 of Streptomyces sp. NPDC041796. Taxonomy (NCBI): domain Bacteria; kingdom Bacillati; phylum Actinomycetota; class Actinomycetes; order Kitasatosporales; family Streptomycetaceae; genus Streptomyces; species Streptomyces sp. NPDC041796. Next base: position 16,144 of record NZ_JBVJAH010000003.1, on the reverse strand, counting down.
CGAACACCGTCTCGTAGAAGGGGTCGACGTCCGCCTTGGCGCGGGTGTAGATCTCCGGCCAGAAGAAGGAGCCCGGCACGCCCTGGACCTCGAAGCCGGCTTGGGTGCCGGGCTGCCAGGCGCCGAAGGCCGCACCGCCCGGGTCGACGGCCTGGAGCACGCTGCCCGCGTCGGCGATCGGGAACGGGCCGCCCGTCACCTTGCCGCCGGCCTCCGTGATGCGGCGGGCGAGGTCCTCCACGTCGGGGGTGGAGAAGTACAGGTTCCACGCGGTGGGCGCGCCACCCTGCGCGGGAGCGAGCGCCGCCACGTTCTTGCCGTCCTTGAGGGCCGGCGTGTAGTGGCCGAACGCCTCCGCACCGGCCTCGAACGTCCAGCCGAACAGCTCGCCGTAGAAGCGCTTGCCGGCCTCCAGGTCGGCCACGGTCAGGTCCACCCAGCAGGGGGTTCCAGCATCGAATGAGGTCATGTCCTGCCTCTCTCGGTCACGTACGGGGGTACACGTCGTCACGGTCGTCCGCACCGTATCGGCGGCTTCTCGAGCCCTGGACGAGCGGCGCCCGCGTCCCGCTCGTGAGGAGCGGGGCGCGGGCGCGGGGTGGGGGGTGGGGGGAGATGTCAACGGGTCGTGGCCGAGACCCGCGTGGCGGAGCTGCTGACGGCGATGGGCCCCTGGGTGTCACCCGCGGCGGTGGTGGTGACGAAGGCGTGGGCCGCGGTCGTGAACGTGCCGCCGGTGACGCGGCCCAGGTGGACGGCCTGGACCGTGCCCAGGTACGCGCCGTCCTCACGGCCGGGGTGGGTGACGTAGAACGAGAAGGTGCCGTCGTTGCGCTCGTTCCAGAAGCCGGTCGCGCGGTACTGGGGGTTGCCGTTCGCGTCCGGCGGGCCCTCGGCCGTCAGCTTGTGGTCGGGGCGGAAGACGAATCTCGGGGTGGTGCTGCTGGTGCCGCCGTCGGGCGTTCTCACCGTCACCGTCAGGTCCCATATGCCTTCCAGCGAGGGACGCCGTGGCTTGGCGTCACCGGCCGTGGCGTTCGCCGTGCCGAAACCGACGACCGCCGCGAGCATGGCGAGCCATACGCCGACGAGGCGCAGGGTGAGGTGCCGGGTTCGGCGCCGGGGTGACGGCGGGACCGTCCGTGTCTGGTACATGGGTGCATGCCTCTCTCTGTGCGGGTCGGGTGTGGGGTATGTACAGGTGGCGGAAGTGCGGTCAGGTCGCCGACGCACCGACGACGGCGGCGGGCCGGGTCGCGGCCGGACGGGCGACGGACTTGAGGTCGAAACCCGGTCGCCGCACCTCGTCGGCCGTCAGCTCCGTACCGGAGGCGAGCAGGCGCCGGGCGATGCCGTGGTCGGCCGGGCGGTTCACCGATTCCACGCCGGTCAGCCGGCCCTCGCGGAAGCAGAACACGGAGAACCGGCCGGCGTCGGGGTCGCCCACGAGCACCGTCTCGTCGTGTCCGGCGGTCAGCCCCGCGATCTGGAGGCGCAGCGCGTACTGCTCCGACCAGAACCAGGGGACGGCCGTGTACGCAACGGGGTCGCCGCAGATTCCGGCGGCGACGCACTTGGCCTGGTCGGAGGCGTTCTGCACCGATTCCAGCCGGAGGTGACGGCCCGCGTGCGGGCTGGGGAAGCGGGCGCAGTCGCCCAGCGCGTAGATGTCGGGGTCGTCCGTACGCAGCCGGGCGTCGACGATGATGCCGTCGCCGACCTGGAGCTCGGCGAGGGTGGCCAGCTCGGTGTTGGGCAGCACACCGACGCCGACGACCACCAGGTCGGCGGGGAGGCGTTCCGCCCCGTCGAGCTCGACGACCTCCACCCGTCCGGCGGAGTCTCCCCACAGGGCGGTCACTTCGCGGTTCATCAGGACGCGGACGCCCGCGTCGGCGTGCTCCGTGAGCAGGCGCGCCGACATCACCGGGGTCAGCGCCCGCGCCAGCACACGGGCCTGGGCCTCCACCACGGTCACCTCGTGCCCGAGTTTCGTCGCGGTGGCGGCCAGTTCGAGTCCGATGAACCCCGCTCCGATCACCACGAGGCGGCGCGGCGGGCCGGTCAGCCGCTTCCGCAGGTCCTCGGCGTCGGCGAGACCGCGCAGTGTCAGCACACCGGACAGCGAGGCCGCGCCCGGTACGGGCAGCGTGCGGGGCCGGGCTCCGGTCGCGAGGACGAGGCTGTCGTACGGCAGGGTCGACCCCGTCTCCAGGAGGACGGTCCGCCTCTGCCGGTCGATCTTCGCCGCTCTGACGCCCGACATCAGTTCGATGTCCTGGGCGGCGAAGAAGGCCCGCGGGCGCAGTTCGAGCTCCCCGGCGGCCGTGTCGCCCGTGAGGAAGCCCTTCGACAGGGGCGGCCGCTGGTAGGGCAGCGCGGGTTCGTCACCTACCAGTGTGATCCGGCCGCGGTAGCCACGGCCGCGCAGCGCCGCGGCGGTGTCGAGCCCGCCCTGGCCCGCGCCGATGACGACGACTCCTCGGGCGCCCATCAGCTCTGTGCCTCCGGCAGGTGGACGACCAGCCCGTCGATCGCTTCCGAGACCGGCAGCTGGCAGCTCAGCCGGCTGTGCTCGGTGCGCTCGCAGGCCGTCCCGTACAGGACGTCGTCCTCGACGGAGTCCATGGCGGGCAACGGCAGTTCGTTGGCCTCGTCGATGTAGACGTGGCAGGTGCCGCACTGGGCGGAGCCACCGCACTGGGCCTCGATGCCCGCGATGTTGTTCAGCTTCGCACCGCGCATGACCGTGTTGGGCGCCTCGACATCGACGATGGTGACGGTGCCGCTCGGATGCTTGTACGTGATCTTGGCCATGCGCTCTCCTCTGGAGTGTCGACCGGCTTTGCGGAGATACGGCCAGGACTGTGGCGACGGCCTCTGGTGGCCCGGTGGAGCAGCCCTCGAAGCGACGGGACCACTCGACCGGACCGCTACCGGACTTCGATCGGCCGCGCCCAGCGTGCCGCCATGACTCTCGCGCGGACAACGGACACCACCGCACCTCCCGCCACGGCCCGCAGCCGGCTCCGGCTGGTCCTGGTCGCCTGCTGCCTGGGCCAGTTCATGAATGTGCTGGACGCCTCGGTGGTGAACGTGGCCCTGCCGGTCATCGCCGAGGACCTGCGCTTCGACCGGCACAACCTGCAACTGGTCAACAACGCCTACACCGTGGTCGTCTGCGGGTTCCTCCTGCTCGGCGGGCGCCTCGCCGACCTGTTCGGACAGCGCAGGATCTTCCTGTGCGGGGTCGCGCTGTTCACCCTCGCCAGTACCGTCGGCGGAGCGGCGAACGACCCCGCCACCCTTGTCCTCGCCCGCGCCTTCCAGGGCCTGGGAGCCGCCGTCATGGCACCCGCCACCCTCACCGTTCTCGGCACCACGTTCACCCGGCCGGACGCCCGCGCCAAGGCGTTCGGCTGGTGGAGCGCCGTCTCGGGTGCCGCCGGCGCCGTCGGGGTGCTGCTCGGCGGGGTCATCACCGAGTTCTTCTCCTGGCGGTGGATCCTGCTGATCAACCTGCCCATCGGTATCGCGCTGTTCGCCGCCGTGTGCTGGGTCGTGCCCGAGTCCCCGGCGCGGCAGGAGCGGCGCACCCTCGACGTGCCCGGCGCGGTGACGGTGACCCTCGGCCTGATGGCCGCCGTCCACGGGGTGTCCGAGGCCCATGTGCACGGCTGGGGCTCACCACGCGTCCTGGGACCGCTGTTGGGCGGAGCGGCCCTGCTCGCCGTGTTCCTCGTCATCCAGGCCCGGTTCGCGAAACACCCGCTGGTACCGCTCGGGATCTTCCGCAACCGCGCGGTCGCCGCCGCCAACCTCGTGGCGTTCTTCGGCATCGCCGCCCTCTTCAGCACCTTCTACTTCTTCACCCTGCTGCTCCAGCAGGTGCTCGGTTACACCCCGCTCCAGACCGGCCTCGGTTACCTGCCCCTGTCGCTGGGCATCGCGCTCGGCGGGTGGGGCATCTCCTCCGTCGTGCCGCGCGTCGGCCCCCGCCCGGTACTGATCGGCGGACTGGCCCTCTCCAGCGCGGGTCTGCTCTGGCTCGCCGGGACGGAGGCGACGGCCTCGTACACCGCCGACGTCCTCGGTCCGGTGCTGCTCCTCGGCTTCGGCATGGGCGCCGTCCTCAACGCCACCACCAACGCCGCCACCGCGGGACTCCCCGCGCACCAGGCCGGGCTGGCGTCCGGCCTGCTCAACACCACCCGCCAACTGGGGAGCGCGGTGGGCCTGGTGACCCTCGCCGCGCTCTCCACCGCCCGCATCGACGACACCGGCGCGGGCGGCACGGCCTCCCCGGACGCCCTCGCCTCCGGTTACGGGACGGCTCTGGCCGGAGCGGCACTCTTCGCCGCGGCGGGGGTCGTCGCCGCCCTGGCCGTACCGGTCAGGGAGCGATCCAGAGTGTCTCGAGGCGACACCGAGAGGCTGGCACCCTGACGAGAACGGAGGTTTGCGGTGGTCAACGAGTTCCGCACACAACGGCCGCATTGGTCGCCCGCGCCGCACGACGACACACTCGAGCACGCCACGATCGAGGTGCCCCGCGACTACGCCGACCCCGGGGGCGAGCGGATCACCCTCGCCCTCAGCCGCCGCCGCGCCACCGTGCCCGAGCGGCGGCGCGGCATCCTGCTGGCGGTCAACGGGGGCCCCGGCGGTGACTGGGGACACGGCCGGGCCCTGCCCGACAAGTACGCCGGCACCCCCTTGCACGAGGTGTACGACCTGATCGGCTTCGACCCGCGCGGAACCGGCGCCTCCACGCCCCTGCACGCCGAAGTGACCGTGCCGGCCGCGCCGTTCGACTCGCGGCCGCCCGACTCGCTGTTCCCCGTCCTCGCCGAGGACATGCGGCTGCGGGAGGAGGCGTGCGCCCGCGCGGGCGGCACGCTGCGCCCGCACATCAGCACCCGCAACACGGCCCGCGACATGGACGTCATCCGTGCCGTCCTCGGCGAGGACACCCTCAACTTCGTGGGCTACGCGTACGGCGCCTACGTCGGTGCCGTGTACGGCAGCATGTTCCCGGAGGCCCTGGACCGCAGCGTCCTCGACTCGTGCGTCAACCCCGACTGGACCTGGCGCGAACAGTTCCTGTGGCAGGGCGACGCCGTGCAGCGCAACGTCGACCAGTGGGCCGCCTGGACCGGCGCGCGGCACGGCCACTTCGGGCTCGGCACCTCCACCGCCCAGGTCCTCGCCACCGTGGAGGAAGTGGTCACCCTCCTCGAAGGGCTGAACCACGGGGCACAGCTGCGCACCCTGTTCGACGGGGCGGTGGGCAACCGCGCCGCCGACCGCGGCCAGTGGACCGAGCTGGGCATCCTGGTGGGCCGGCTGCGCGAGGCGGCCGGGGAGGGCGGCGACGGCGCCGGCGACGCGTGCCGCGGCCTGCTGGCGCAGCAGGGCACCTGGCGGCCGAGCGACAGCGAGGGCGACCTGCGGTGCGGCGTACTGGAGGCGATCACCCTGGAGCACGCCTGGCCGTCCGACCTGGAGGTCTACTACCAGGACATGCGCGACTTCCGGAAGCGGTTCCCCTACGGCTACGGAGTCCTCCGCGCCCAGCCGTGGGTCGGCGCCTTCCGTGCCTTCCAGGCCCCCGAGCCGCCCACGGTGATCACCCGGGACGGCTACCCGGCCGGCCTGGTCGTCCAGGCCGACGGCGACCCGATGGACCACTACGCGGGAGGCGTCGCCATGGCGGAGCGGCTCGGCCACCACCTCCTCACCATCGAGGACTCCGGCGAGCACGAGGTGTACGTCCTCGGCGGCAACCCGCACGTCGACACCCTGGTGCACCGGTACCTGGTGGACGGAGTCCTGCCGCCCGCCCGCACCTCCTGCCCGGGCCGTACGCCGCGGCCCGACATCCCCGCGGACGCCTCCTGAACCGCCCCCGGACGACGGGAAGGCCCGGTACCGACAGGTACCGGGCCTTCGTGGTGCCGGGTGGGGTCACCACGTGACCGGCAGCTCCCACAGCCCGTAGATCACGGCGCCTTCCTTGCGCGGGATCTCCAGGAACGGCTTGGCGAGCCGCAGCGTCGGGATGCGCTGGAACAGCTTGCTCCACACGATCTCCAGCTCCAGCCGCGCCAGGTCGGCGCCGATGCAGTGGTGCACCCCGTGCCCGAAGCCCAGGTGCTTGCGGCTGCCCCGGGTGATGTCGAGCTTCTCCGGCTCGGGGAACACCTCGGGGTCCCGGTTGGCGGCCAGCCCCAGGCACAGGATGCCGTCGCCCTTGCGGATGACCTGGCCGCCGATCTCGATGTCCTCCAGGGCCACCCGCGGCACGGCGGTGTCGCCGATGGTGGCGAAGCGGACGAGCTCCTCGACGGCCGGCCGCACCAACGACGGGTCGTTGAGCAGCAGTTCGAGCTGGTCGGGGTTCTCCAGCAGGCAGGCGGTACCCAGCGAGATCTGACTGGCCGTCGTCTCGTGGCCGCCGTTCATCAGCAGCCGGACCATGTTGAACAGGTCGCGGTCGGTGTACTCCTCGCCGGAGGCCTCGTAGTCGGCCATCGCCCGGCTGAGCAGATCCTCGCCCGGCTCGGCCTTCTTCTGCTGGATCAGATCACTGATGTACGCGTTCACCTCGACGATCGCCGCCTGCCGCTCCTCGGTGGAGCTGTGGCCGCCGAGCAGCGCCGTACCGTGCTTGATGAAGAAGTCGTGCTGGTCCTGCGGAATGCCGAGCAGCTCGCAGATCACCGTCATCGGCACCGCCAGCGAGAACACCCGGTGGAAGTCGACCGGCGGCGCCATCGTCAGCAGCTTGTCCAGGTGGTCGTCGACGATCTCCTCGATGCGCGGCCGCAGCCGCTGCACCTGACGGTTGGTGAAGGTCAGCGCCGCCTTGCGCCGGGTGTTGCTGTGGTCCTTGCCGTCGTACCCGATGAACGACGTCTCGGTCCGGTACTCCGGCGGGGCGACGAAGTAGAACGGGAAGTTGTCGTGCTTGCGTGAGGCGCTGACCCGTGGGTCGGTCAGCAGCTCCCGTATGGTCTGGTAGCCGGTGACCGTCCAGATGCGCAGGCCGGATCCGTCCAGGGTGACCTGGGAGACGTCCTTCTCGATCATCTCGGCGTATTCCTTCGGCGGCGTGAACGGGCACTGCCGCGCGTACGGGAATGTCTTGGTCTCCGCCTCCGCGAGGGCGTCCGGCTCCATGGCACTGGTTGTCACGGTTGAGTCCTTTCCGTTTCATGAGGGATCGATCGAGAAGGGGCGGACGTACCTAGCGGCCGGCGATGTCCATGCCACCGTCGACGGTGATGATCTGCCCGGTGACCAGCGAGTCGGACGGCTCGGCCAGGCGGGTGACCCAGGACGCGATGTCCTCCGCCTCGGCGACCCGGCCGAGCGGGATGGAGTGCGTCACCCCGGCGAACAGCCCCTCCACCTGTTCGTCCGACAGCCCGTTGGCGGCGTACGCCTCGGTGCGGACGAAGCCCGGGGCGACGGCGTTGACGCGGATGCCCTGCGGGGCGAGCTCGGCGGCCCAGCTCCGGGTGAAGCTGTGCACGGCGGCCTTGCTCGCGGAGTACAGCGAGCTCTCGGGTCCGGGGTTGTGGCCGCCCCGGCTGGAGATGAGGACGATGTGCCCGCCCGGGCTGCGCAGCAGCGGCAGCAGGTGCGCGGTGAGCAGGACCGGGCCCAGGACGTTGGTCTCCAGCACCTCCCGGGCCGTGCCGGCGTCGAGCGCCGCGAGGGGGGTGAAACGGAAGACACCGGCGTTCTGTACGAGCACGTCCAGGGCGCCGCCGTGCTCCCGTACCGCCTCGGAGACGGCCTCGGCGCCCACTTCCGTGGTCACATCGGCGGTGACGGGGACGATCGCCGGGTGCAGCTCCGCCACCTCGGCCAGCCGCTCCTTGCGGCGGCCGGTGATGACCACGGCGCCGGCGCCGAGGCCGGCGAAGGCCAGCGCGGTGGCCCGGCCGATGCCGGTGCCTCCTCCGGTGACGACGACGGTCCGTTCGGCAAAGGGCGTGTCCGACATGGCGACTTCCTCTCTCGGCCGGTGTATGACGGGCGGACGGATCCAGCCGCGAGCCAGTACACCGGGTCCGGCTGGGGTGCCGGTCGAGCGGACGGGGAGCGCTGTTGCGCTCAGGGCCCGTCGGTGAAGCGGACCTCGGGGGAGGGGCAGTCGTCCGCGGCGAAGGCGAGGAGCCGCATCCCCTCGGCCACCAGCTCCGACCGGTCCTTTTCCGCCAGGGGCGCGAACGGCCGCAGCACCAGCGTCGCCGTGTCACGGCCGCGTTCGAGGCGCCACATGCCGCGGACGAACCCGTCGACCAGGAAGGTCGGTCTGATCAGTCCGTTGCGGGTGAAGACCAGACGACGCCGATCCTCGGTGAGGATCCGGGACCGGTCGGCGTGCGAGAGCAGGATGTTGTCGAAGTCGGGGAGGTAGCGCACCGGTACGGGGGTGTCGGGAGCGGGCCGGGGAGCGTCGGGCAGGTCGTACAGCTCGACGCCGTTCTCGTCGCGGAAGGCGCGCAGCCGTGGCGCGAGCCGCCGTACCACCGTGCCGAGCCGGGTCATCCCGGACCAGACCTGCATGTCCTTCACGCTCGCCGGACCGAACGCGGCGAGGTACCGCACGACCGTCTCGTCCGGCGACTCGTCGTCGTCGAGGGGCCGGCCGAGCCACGCCTCGGCGGTGGTGTGCACGGCCTGTCCGCTCTCGCCCCACAGGCCCCGGGGCGGGATCTGTACGAGCGCCTCCAGGTTGCGTACGGCGTTCGCCAGGGCGAACGGGTCCTGGTCCGGGAGGTGTTCGGCGAGTGCGGTGCCGAGGCCGCCCAGCGTGAGCGGCTCCTTCTCGACCAGCTCGCGGCCGAGCGCGGCCACCCGGTTGAGGTCCAGGCCGGTCAGCTTACGGCCGAACGTGCCCTTGAGCCGGCGCTCCAGCGGGCCGCGCAGCACGGGCCGCAGCCGCAGGCAGTCCCGGGCGGTGACCAGGTGCAGGGTTCCGCGCATCAGCACGATCCGCACCACGGCCCGCTCCCGCACCAGGTCCGACAGGTCCTCGATACGGAAGTCCGCGAGTCGGGTCCACAGCCCGACGTACGGCGGGTCCGGAGCCTGTGCCTGCATCCCGACCAGGTGCTCGACGGCCTCGGAGGCCGTCATCGCCGAGCGTTCCACGAGCAACTGCCGGGCCAGCAGCGCCCGGTTCAGCGCCCTCCGGCCGAGTACGTCCCCGGCGTCCGTCATGACCGTTCCCTTCTCCTGAAGCGTGACAGCGGCGGTGCCCCGGAACGTTCCACGGGGCACCGCCGCAGCGTACGGCCGAGCGCGCTCAGCTCAGCCTGACCAGTACGGTGCCGCTGTACCGGCGCTCCATCAGCGCGACGAACGCGTCGGGCAGCGCGGGCACCCCGCCTTCGACGACCGTGTGCGGGAAGACGATGCGGCCGTCACGCAGCCACTCGCCGAACCGGTCGTTCCAGTGCTCGATCTGGTCCGGCGTGTGCAGCGTGGCGAAGCCCCGCAGGGTCAGGTCCTTGGTGATGACCGACATCAGCGGCAGCCGCGGGCTGCCCCCGTCGCCGGTCCCGTGCTGCCCCGCCAGCGCACCGCACAGCGCGAACCGCGCACCGCGTGACGCCAGCTCCACCGCGGCCTCGAACTGCTCCCCGCCGACGTTGTCGAACATCACGTCGAGGCCGTCGGGAGCCAGCTCGGCGAGCTGCTCGGCCACCGGGCCGTCGTGGTAGTCGAAGGCGGCGTCGAAGCCGAGTTCGTCGACCAGGAAGGCGATCTTCTCCTTGGAGCCCGTGCTTCCGATGACCCGCCCGGCGCCCCGCAGCCGGGCGATCTGCCCCGCCAGGGCACCGACGCCGTTGGTGGCGCCGGACACGAACACGACGTCACCCTCGCGTACGTCCGCCGTACCGACCATGCCGTGCCAGGCCGTCGGGCCCTGCGACAGGAAGTACTCCGGTCCCGGCAGCAGCGCCCGGTCCCGCTTGAAGAACTCGTGGGAGGCGCCGACGGCGTACTCCCGCCAGCCGGAGAAGTGCTCCACCAGGTCCCCCACCGCCAGGTCGGGGCTGTTGGACCTGACGACCGTGCCGACGGTCCGGCCCCACATGGCGACGCCCGGCTGGAAGACCGGGATGGGCAGCTTGGTGTCCGGGTTCATCTGGTCGCGGGCCACCGAGCCCAGCGTCATCCAGTCGTTGCGTACGACGACCTGGCCCTCCCCGGGCTCGGCGAGGGCGGACTCCCCGAGCTCGAAGTGGGCGAGGGTGACCTCCCCCTCCGGGTAGGAGGCCAGCCGGACCTCCCGGCTGGTCGCCGGCAGCTGTTCGACGGTCATGCGGTGCTCCTTGACAGTTCGACGGGAAGGGCGAGCAGGTTGTGGTTCACGTCCCCGGCCCGCCAGCACAGCTCGTGCTCGGGGACCGCGAGCCGCGCGCCGGGGTAGCGGCGGGTCAGTTCCTCGAGGGCCACGGTGAGCTCCAGGCGCGCGAGCGGGGCGCCCAGGCAGCGGTGGATGCCGTGGCCGAACGCGAGGTGGGGGTTGTCGGCCCGCCCGAAGTCGGCGCGGTCGGGGTCGGGGAAGACCGAGGAGTCACGATTGGCCGACGGGAACGCCAGGAACACGGCCTCCCCCGCGGGGATCACCACCCCGCCGACGGTCACGTCCTCGGTGGCGATCCGGGGTAGCCCCGAGGTGTCGTTGCCGTTGAGGTTCACCGTACGCAGCAGTTCCTCGACCGCGGCCGGGATCTCCTCGGGGTGCTCGCCGAGCCGGCGCCACACGTCCCGGTGGCCGGCGAGCAGCGTGACGGTGAAGTTGCCGATCTGGCCGGCGGACGAGTCGAACCCGGCGCCCAGCAGCGTGAAGCCGAGCCCGACGAGCTCCTCGAACCCGAGTCGGTCACCGCCGGGTTCGTCGCCCTGGTGGCGGTCCTCGTCGCGGTGGGTGCCGTGCGGATCGGTGCGGTGCGAGTCGGTGCCGTGCGGATCGGTGCGGTGCGTCTCGGTGCCGTGCGGATCGGTGTCGTGCTGCTCGCGTGTGGCGAGCCTCGCGGCGGCCAGCGCGGACAGGACGTCGTCGGCGGGCTCCCTCAGCTTCGCCGCGACCAGCCCGGCGATGTACGCGCCGAGCTTCTCCCCGCCCTCCGCCGACCGTTCCTCCGGAGCCGACACATCGGCGAACTGCCGTACCCAGGAGTGGAACTGGTCCCGGTCCGCCTCGGGGACGCCGAGCAGCTCGCAGATGACGGTCATGGCGAGCGGCGCCGCGAAGCCGGCCACCAGGTCGACCGGGCCCTGCCCGGCCTCCTTCTCCAGCCCGTCCAGCAACCGGCCCGCGACCTCCCGCACCCGGGGGCGCATCCCCTCGATGCGCTCGGGGGAGAAGGCCTGCTCGGCCAGGGCCCGGAGCCGGGTGTGGTCCGGCGGGTCCAACGAGATGATCATCCCGGGCGGCGCCTGGAACAGGCCGCTGAACCGCGGCGCGTCCGGAGCGTAGGAGGCGGCCCGGCTGAACCGCGGATCGCCGAGCACGCGGATCACGTCCTCGTGACGGGTCACCAGCCAGGCGTGGCCGCCGCCCTCCCAGGCCACCCGGACGACCGGCCGCTCGGCGCGCAGGCGCGCGAACAGCGGCGCGGGGCCCCGATGGCTGGAGCCGGGGAAGGGGAACGCGGGCAGCTCCGGATCGTCCTCGGCCGGCCCGGTCGGACGGAGATTCATCGACATGTCCCCCGCTCAGCGCAGCGAGCGGAAGAAGGACCGGAGCTCCCCGACGAGCAGCTCCGGCTGCTCCAGCGCGGGGAAGTGACCACCGCTCTCGTGGTCGGTCCATCGGCGCAGATCCGTGAAGCGGTGCTCGCACCAGGCGCGCGGCATCCGCGCGTCCTTCGGGAACACCGAGCAGGCGGTCGGGACGGCCACCGGGCCGAGCGCCATCCTGTTGTGGCTCTCCCAGTAGATACGGGCGGAGGACGCGCCCGTGCCGGCCAGCCACGCGAGCGTCACCACGTCGAGCAGCCGGTCGCGGGGAATGACCTTCTCCAGGTCACCGTCATGGTCGCTCCACGCCCAGTACTTCTCGGCGATCCAGGCCAGCTGGCCCACCGGCGAGTCCGTCAGCGCGTAACCGAGGGTCTGGGGGCGGGTGGCCTGCAGGACCGAGTAACCACCCTCGTTCTGCTGGAACTCCTTGAGCGCCGCGAGACCCGCGAGGTCGCGCTCGTCCAGCGTCACCTCCTCCTGCGGCGGCTTCGCGAACGGCATCGCCAGGTGGATGCCGAGCAGGTGCTCCGCGTCGATGCCGCCCAGCTCTCCGGTGATGAACGAGCCCCAGTCGACGCCATGGGCCGCGTACCGCTCGTAGCCCAGCCGCGCCATCAGCATCGCCCAGGCGGCCGCGGTGCGCTCCACCGTCCATCCGGTGGCCGTGGGCTTGTCGCTGAACGCGTACCCGGGAAGGGAGGGGCACACCACGTGGAAGGCGTCCGCCGGATCCTCCGGGTCCGTCAGCGGACCGATCAGGTCGAGGAACTCGACCACCGAGCCGGGCCAGCCATGGCTGAGCAAGAGGGGCACGGCGTCCGGGTGCGGGGAGCGCACGTGCAGGAAGTGGATGCCCAGGCCGTCGATCTCGGTACGGAACTGCGGCACCGCGTTCAGCCGCGCCTCGGTCGCCCTCCAGTCGTAGGACGTGCGCCAGTACGCGGCCAGGTCACGGAGGACATCGAGGGGCACGCCCTGCGACCAGTCGTCGACGGTCTCCGCCTCCGGCCACCGGGTGCGCGCGAGACGGTCCTTGAGGTCGGCGAGATCCGCGTCGGGGATCCCGGCCCTGAAGGGCGTGAGCGCGGTACTCATGGGTGAGCTCCTCCTGTGCTGCCGAAGGCTGTGTGCCACCGCACGCTAGGGACCGGCCCTCGAGGCGGGGTCGAACAGCCGTGCCGGGCGGGGGGCGGGCCCCCGGCCCCGACCGGTCCACGAGCGGAACGCGAGCGACCGCCCCCACCGTGCGCCGTGCCGTACCGAGCCGGTACCAGCCGGACCGGACCGGGCCGTGCCCCATCGGGCCGGGTCCGGCCGGCCGGACCGGGCCGTGACGAGGAGGAGCCTTCGATGACGCAACCCGACGCCACCGGACCGCTGCACGGGCTGAAGGTCGTGGAACTCGCGGCGATCGGCCCCGTGCCGTTCGCCTGCATGATGTTCGCCGACCTCGGCGCCGACGTCCTGCGTGTCGACCGGGCGGACGGCCGCCGGTCGTTCGCCGAGTGGCACCGGGTGCTGGACCGGGGGCGGCGCTCGACCGTCCTCGACCTGAAAGCCCCGGCAGGTGCCGATGAACTCCTCAGCCTGGTGGACCACGCCGACGTGCTCGTCGAGGGCTTCCGTCCGGGTGTGGCGGAACGGCTCGGCGTCGGCCCCGACACCTGCCTCACACGCAATCCCCGGCTGGTCTACGCCCGGATGACCGGCTGGGGACAGGACGGGCCGCTCGCCCACACCCCGGGGCACGACATCAACTACCTCGCCCTGACCGGCGCGCTGGACGCCATCGGTGAGGCGGGTGGTCCTCCCGTGCCGCCGGTGAACCTGCTGGGCGACTTCGGGGGCGGCGCGATGTTCCTCGTCGCGGGCGTGCTGGCGGCCCTGTACGAACGGGGCACGTCCGGGCGCGGCCAGGTCGTCGACGCGGCGATCGTGGACGGCACCAACGCCCTGCTCGGCATGCTCGTCGCCATGACCGGCGCCGGCGCGTGGCGGGAGGCACGCGGGGCCAACCTGCTGGACGGGGGAGCGCCGTTCTACACCTGCTACGCCTGCGCGGACGGGCGCCACGTGGCGGTCGGCGCGCTGGAGGACCGCTTCTACGCGGCCCTGCTGCACGGGCTGGACCTCGACCCGGCCGCGGTCCCGGACCGCGACGACCCCACCGAGTGGCCCGCACTGCGCCGGCTGTTCGCCGACCGCTTCCTGCGCCACGACCGTGACACCTGGGCCCGCCGTTTCGAGGCCACCGAGGCCTGTGTGACCCCCGTGCTGACGGTGACCGAAGCCGCCGCACACCCCCACCACCGGGCGCGAGGCAGCCGCCCCGCCGCTCCCGCTCCCCGCTTCAGCCGCACTCCAGCGGAACTCCACTGACCGCCGTCATTCTGCGTATCGACGCTCACGGCCTTCGGCCGGTCCGCCGGTTCCCCCCGGAATCCCCCGATACCCCCCCAAGTATCAGAGAGGTACACCATGGCTATTTCGTCCGAGCAGGCACCGTCCGTGGAGACGGAGGTGGAGAGGTTAACGACGGGCGCGGATGCGGCGGCCGACACGGTGAAGCTCGACCCGAAGCGCTGGGCGGCGCTGCTGGTCCTGCTCGTGTCCGCCTTCATGGATCTGCTGGACGGCACGATCGCCAACGTGGCGGCGCCCTCGATGCAGCAGGAGCTGGCGGCCGGCTACTCGGCCATCCAGTGGGTTCTGGTGGGGTACCAGCTCGCCTTCGCCCTCACCCTGATCCTGGGCGGACGGCTGGGTGACATCTTCGGACGCAAGAGGATGTTCCTCATCGGTGTCGCCGGCTTCACGCTGACCTCCCTGACGGCGGGGCTCGCCCAGGAACCCTGGCAGCTCGTGATCTCGCGCGTCCTCCAGGGAGCGTTCTCCGGCATCATGGTGCCGCAGGTGCTGTCGATCATCCACGTGACGTTCTCCGACAAGGAGCGCGGCACGGCCTTCGCCCTGCACGGCCTGGTCGGCGGTCTCGCCGCCACCCTGGGCCTCGCGCTGGGCGGCCTGATGGTCGAGTGGGACCTCTTCGGCCTGAGCTGGCGGCTGATCTTCCTGATCAACGTGCCGATCGGTCTCCTCGGCCTGCTGTACGGCTCCAAGGTGATCACCGAGTCCAAGGCGCCGCAGGCCCTCAGGCTCGACATGCTGGGTCTCGTCCTGGCCACCGGCGGTCTGGTCATGCTCGTCTACCCGCTGCTCCAGGGCCGCGAACTGGGCTGGCCGGCGTGGGGTTACGCCTCCATGATCGCGTCGCTGCCGGTGCTCCTCGGGTTCGTCGCCTGGCAGCGCCGCAAGTCCCGCAAGGACGGCTCGCCGCTGGTGGAGCTCGGCCTGTTCCGCACCCGCAGCTTCTCCTCCGGCCTCGCCGTGAACCTGATCTTCTACATCGGCATGGGCATGTTCACCATCGGCTGGACGCTGTACATGCAGATCGGTCAGGGCTGGTCCCCGATGCGCGCCGGCCTCACCAGCCTGCCGTTCTGCATCGGCGCCTTCCTCACCGCCACCTCGTCGGTGATGATCCTGGTGCCCAAGTTCGGCCGCAAGGCGATGCAGGTCGGCGCGGTCGTCCTGGTCGCGGGCCTCGGCTCGTACATCTGGGTCGCCGGTGAGTACGGCAGCGACGTGACCTCCTGGCACCTCGTCGTCCCGCTGTTCCTGATCGGCCTGGGCTTCGGCACGGTCGCCACCCCGCTTCCGCTGATCGTCACCTCCGAGGTGCCGCACAAGGACGCCGGTTCCGCGTCGGGCCTGGTCAACACCAACACCCAGCTCGGCTTCGCCATCGGCGGCGCCCTGGTGAGCGTGGTCTTCTTCGGCGGGCTCGCCGGCAACACCGGCGCCGGTGTCGACCAGCAGGTCCCGCAGCTGCGCCAGGACCTGGTCGCCACCGCCGGGGTCACCCCCGGCGAGGCGGACGCGGTCATCGCCGCCTACCGGACCTGCTCCGTGGACCGCGCCGGTGAGAAGGACCTCGCCACCGTCCCGGAGAGCTGCACCGCGGCCCCGCTGACGGACGAGAAGGTCGCCTCCGTCCTGGCCGGTTACCAGAAGGACGCCACCGGCACCTCCTTCGCGGCCAGCTTCCAGACGCTGCTGTGGGTGTTCATCGGCGTCACCGCGGTGGTGTTCCTGCTGATGTTCTCCATCCCCCGCAGGCTGCGGCAGGAGGGTGAAGCGGCGCCCGAGGCCCAAGGGGCCGCGGTCTCCTGACCCCACCGCCCCCGCGACGGGGGGGGGGGGGGGGGGGGGGGGGGGGGGGGGGGGGGGGGGGGGGGGGGGGGGGGGGGGGGGGGGGGGGGGGGGGGGGGGGGGGGGAGGTGGCGCGCGGCGTACGGCGGGTGGCGTGCGG
>NZ_JBVJAH010000002.1:421737-614181 GCF_055590785.1 Streptomyces sp. NPDC041796 | reverse complement strand
CCCCCCCCCCCCCCCCCCCCCCCCCCCCCCCCCCCCCCCCCCCCCCCCCCCCCCCCCCCCCCCCCCCCCCCCCCCCCCCCCCCCCCCCCCCCCCCGCGGCGTGTCCCCGGCCGAGGCGATCACGTCCGGTCACGTACGGCACCGAAAGGACGACGGTCGGAAGCGGTGTGGGCGCGGCCGGACGGCCGCAGTGGTCCGCCCGTCCGGGGAGTGGGACGCTGAAGGTGGGGTCCGTGGCGAGGAGACTCGGGAGGGCCGAATGGGACGTGACGTCCCGGCGCTGGTGTTCACCCGTGACGACCGTCGCCAGTTCCGGAACAAGATGCACACCTGCCTCGACGTGTTCGCGCGGATGCTGCGGGAATCGCGGTTCGACTTCGAGCGGCCACAGGTAGGTCTGGAGATCGAACTGAACCTCGCGGACCCCGCTGCCGAGCCCGCGATGCGCAGCACGGACGTCCTGGAGGCCATCGCGGATCCCTCCTGGTCGAGTGAGCTGGGCCGGTTCAACCTGGAGATCAACATCGCGCCGCGGGAGCTCACCGCGGGCGGGCCCGACTCCTGGGAGCGGGAGATCCGGGACGCGCTCAACCACGCCGAGGAGAGGGCCGCGGCGATCGGCGCCCATCTGGTGATGATCGGAATCCTGCCGACGCTGGAGCTGAAGGACGTGGGCCTGGCGTCGCTTTCCGAGAACCCGCGGTACCACCTGCTGAACGAGCAGATCTTCGCCGCACGGGGAGAGGACCTGCTGATCTCGGTGGACGGGGTCGAACGGCTGCGGACCTACGCGGACACGATCACGCCGGAGGCGGCGTGCACCAGCACCCAGTTCCACCTGCAGGTCTCGCCGGACGAGTTCGCGCCCTACTGGAACGCCGCGCAGGCCATCGCGGGCGTGCAGGTGGCCCTGGCGGCGAACTCGCCGTTCCTGTTCGGCAAGGAGCTGTGGCGCGAGACGCGTATCCCCCTGTTCGAGCAGGCCACCGACACCCGGTCGGACGAGATCAAGGTGCAGGGCGTACGGCCCCGCGTGTGGTTCGGCGAGCGGTGGATCACCACCGTCTTCGACCTCTTCGAGGAGAACGTACGGTACTTCCCGGCGCTGCTCCCGCTGCGCGAGGACGAGGATCCGCGAGCGACCCTCGACGCCGGCGGAACCCCCCAACTGGCCGAACTCACCCTCCACAACGGCACCATCTACCGCTGGAACCGCCCCGTCTACGCCGTCGTCGACGGCGTACCGCATCTGCGCGTGGAGAACCGGGTGCTGCCCGCGGGCCCCACGGTGGCCGACGTGCTGTCGAACGGCGCCTTCTACTACGGGCTGACCCGCGCCCTGGTCGACGAGGACCGGCCCGTCTGGTCACGGATGTCGTTCGCGGCGGCGGAGGACAACCTGCACGCCGCGGCACGACACGGGATCGACGCGCAGCTGTACTGGCCGGGGGTCGGCGAGGTCCCGGTGACCGAGCTGGTGCTGCGGCGCCTGCTGCCGCTGGCGCACCAGGGGCTGGAGCGCTCGGGCATGGACCCGGCCTGGCGGGAGCCGCTGCTGGGCATCATCGAGCAGCGGTGCGTCAGTGGCCGCAACGGCGCGGTGTGGCAGTCGGAGATGTTCCACCACATCCACGACATCGCCCACGCGGACCGCCACCAGGCGCTGCGGAGGATGACCCAGCAGTACATCGACTACATGCACTTGAACGCTCCGGCGCACACCTGGCCCGTCGAGTGAGTCGGCGTGGTGTCATAGGGCGACTCCGATGCGCGTGACGTCTGCGCGTCGCCAGGTGGGGGAGTGCCTGTCCGCCCGCTCCGGGCGCGAGGGCCGGGGAAAGTAAGGGCGAGAGGGCGTCGCAAGGGGGCGTACCCTCTCCTTGCCACTCTCAACGTATAGCGCACCGGGGGGCTTGCGGCAAGGCCCCGGTCGTACCGCACAATCGCTGGCCTAGGCCAGGCATCTGCGGAAATGAGTGATTCAAGAATCATGCGCCCCTTGACCACCAGTGCTTTCGATCTTCCCGACCAGCTCTCGCACAAGGCCGACCCGGAGCTGATCGCCGGTGACGAGCAGCACTTCGCGGCCATCGCGGACAGCCTGGAGCAGACCATCGCCGAACTGTCCGACCGCCTCGACACCGCGCGCAAGGCACCCGGCGGCATGGGCCGGGAAGCGATGGAGAGGGACGCGGAGATCCACCGGCTGACCGGCCGTCTGCGGGCCCTGCGCCGGTTCGGACTGGACCTGTGCCTCGGACACATCGTCGGCGAGGACGACCCCGAGCCCGTGTACATCGGACGACTCGGCCTCACCGACAGCACCGGCCGACGGCTGCTGATCGACTGGCGCTCACCCGCCGCCGAGCCGTTCTTCGCGGCGACCCACGCCAACCCCATGGGCTTGGCCAGCCGCCGCAGGTACCGCTGGACACGTGGCCGGATCAGCGACTACTGGGACGAGGTGTTCACCGCCGACGGGCTTGAACAGCACGCCGCGCTGGACGACCAGTCGGCCTTCATCGCCAGCCTGGGCAGCAACCGGTCGGCCCGCATGCGTGACGTGCTCGCCACCATCCAGGCCGACCAGGACGCCATCATCCGGGCGGGATCCCGTGGTGCCCTCGTCGTCGACGGCGGTCCGGGTACGGGGAAGACCGTCGTCGCCCTTCACCGCTCCGCCCACCTGCTCTACTCCGACCCGCGCCTCGGCCACCGCAGGGGTGGTGTGCTGTTCGTCGGTCCGCACCAGCCCTACCTGTCGTACGTCGCCGACGTCCTCCCCAGCCTGGGAGAGGAGGGCGTACAGACCTGTACCGTGCGGGACCTCGTCGCCGAGGGATCCGTGGCGGCGATCGAGACCGACCCGGAGGTGGCCCGCCTGAAGTCGTCCGCGGACATGGTGAAGGCGATCGAGAAAGCCGTCCGGTTCTACGAGGAACCGCCCACCACGGGGATGACGGTCACGGTGGACTGGACCGACATCCCGCTGAGCGCCGAGGACTGGGCCGAGGCGTTCGAAGCCCCGGATCCGGGGACGCAGCACAACGAGGCGCGCGAGCACATCTGGGAGGCGCTGGTCACGATCCTGAGGGACAAGTACGACGGGGACGTCTCGCCCGAGCTGTTCCGCAGGTCCCTGCGCAACGACCGGGAGCTGGTCGACACCCTCAACAGGGCGTGGCCGCTGCTCGAAGCGGCCGACCTCGTCGGCGACCTGTGGACCGTACCCGCCTACCTGCGGATGTGCGCTCCCTGGCTGGGCCCCGACGAGGTGAAGACGTTGCAGCGCCAGGACGCGCAGGCCTGGACGGTGTCCGACCTGCCGCTCCTCGACGCCGCACGTCAGCGGCTCGGCGACCCGAAGACGGCACGACGGCTGAGCCGGCACAAGGCCGCCATGGCCGCCCAGCGCGAGCGCATGACGCAGGTCGTCGACAACCTGATCGCCGCGGTGGCCGACTCCGGCGCGGACGGTGACGACGGCGAAGGCCTGGTGACGATGCTGAGCGGCCAGGACGCCAAGGTCAGCCTGGTCGACGAGTCCGAATTGCCCACCGCCGACCCCGACCTGCTCGCCGGCCCGTTCGCGCACGTCGTCGTGGACGAGGCCCAGGAACTCACCGACGCGGAATGGCAGATGCTGCTGCTGCGCTGCCCGTCCCGGAGCTTCACCATCGTCGGGGACCGCGCCCAGGCCAGGCACGGTTTCACGGAGTCGTGGCGGGAACGGCTCGAACGGGTCGGCCTCGACCGGGTCGAGGTGGCCTCCCTGAGCATCAACTACCGGACGCCGGAAGAGGTCATGACGGAGGCCGAGCCGGTCATCCGGGCCGTGCTCCCGGACGCCAATGTGCCGACCTCCATCCGCAGCAGCGGCATCCCCGTCGTCCATGGATCCGTCGCGGACCTGGACTCGGTCCTCGGCACCTGGCTCGCCGAGCACACCGAAGGCATCGCCTGTGTCATCGGCGATCCCACGTTCCGGGCGACGTCCCGTGTCCGCTCGCTGACCCCGGAGCTGTCGAAGGGGCTCGAGTTCGACCTGGTCGTGCTCGTCGACCCGGAGACGTTCGGCGAGGGTGTCGAAGGAGCGGTCGACCGCTACGTCGCGATGACCCGAGCGACCCGGCAGCTGGTCGTCCTCACGAGCTCCTGATGGAGGCGGCGTCGTCAGTGGCGGGCCGGACCGCGGCCCGCCACTGTCGGCGGGGGGTGTCTCGGGCGGGTACGGCCGCCCACAGGGCGACGGTGATGAAGACCAGCTGCTCCGGGATCCGGAACCACAGTGGCGTGGCCGGGGCGCCGTTGAGCGGGATCTGCTCGACGGCGGCGTAGACGTTGGCCGGGAGCATCAGTACGAAGAGCGCCGCCAGACCCATCCCGGCTCTCGCACGGGTCGCGGTCCGGACGAGCCCGGCGGCACCGAGGAGCTCCAGTACGCCGGTCATGTAGACCACCACGCCGGGAAGCGGGACGAACGGCGGCACCATGGCGGCCAAGTCGTCATGGCTCGGCATCACGCCGACACCCGGCGGGGCGAAGTGCGCGGCGGCGGTGGCCAGGAGCATCACAGCCAGACCGTGGATGACGCTGGTTCGCCATGTCGCGAACCGGCTGACCCCCAGGCCGCCGAGCAGTCGGAGTCCCAGCGCCGGGACCGCGAGAAGCAGGAGAGTGGTGAACATGAGTGTCCTCCGGGAGGGATGAGCGCGCGGGCGGGTGGACGCACCGGTGCGGTGCGGTGCGTGCGGTGTGGTCCGATGCGGTGCGGTGCGGTGTGGTGCGATGGCGCGGCCGGTGTACGGGAAGCCTTGGAGCGCGCCGGTCATGGGAGCGAGCATTCCCGTACCCTGGCCTGATCCCGTCAACTCCCGCTCCGGGCGCCGTTATCCGACACCCGCCTACACTGGCCCGGTGGATTCGGTCACCCTGGACGAACTCGACCTGCGGCTCCTGCACGCCCTCCAGCTCGACGGGCGAGCCGCCTTCAGCAGGCTCGCCGGCGTTCTCGACGTATCCGACCGCACCCTGGCCCGTCGCTTCACCAGGCTCCGCACCTCGGGTGCCGCCAGGGTCGCCGGCGTGACCGACAGCCACCGCACCGGCCACGCCGAATGGATCGTGCGCCTGCGTGTCCTGCTTGCCGGCACCGCCCCGCTCGCCCGCGCGTTGGCCGGCCGCCCCGACACCGCCTGGGTGACCGTTGCTTCCAGCGGCACCGAGGTCGTGTGCGTCTTCCGCACCGCCGACGAAGGCCCGGCGCCCCTCAGCACGCTGGGCCGCCTGCCGCAGGTCACCCACGTCGACGCACAACGGCTGTTGCGCCCGGTGATGGACCACCGCTGGATCGGCCGGACCTCCGCGCTCACCCCCGGCCAGATCGCCGCACTGCGACCCGCCCCCGCCGAGCACACCGCCCCCGCATCCCGCACATCCCTGAACGAGCTCGACCGCCGCCTCCTCCCGGCCCTGGCGGCGGACGGTCGCGCCGCGTACCCGGAGCTCGCCCGACAGGTGGGCTGGTCGGAGTCCGCCGTTCGACGCCGCCTGGACGAACTCCGCCGTTCGGGCGTCCTCCGGTTCGACGTCGAGGTCGATTCACGGCTGTTCGGCTTCACGGTGCAGAGCCTGTTCTGGCTGACCGTCACGCCGGCCCGCCTCGCCGGTGTCGCGCGGACGCTGGCGGGCGATCGGGAAGCGGCCTTCGTCGGTACCACGACCGGCCCCCACAACCTGGTCGCGGTTGTCGTCTGCCGGGACGCCCACGCCCTCCACACCTATCTCACCGACCGCATCGGCTCACTCGTCGGCGTCGACCGCGTGGAAAGCGCGCTGATCACCTCGTACACGAAACGAGCCGCCCCGGCCCTGTAGCGGTGACCTGGCAGGGGGGTGACAGGCGGCCCCAGCCAGGAACAGCCTCAGGCGGCAGGGAGGTCGGCCCAGCGGGTGATTCCCTCGGTGCCGACGCGTACGCCGCAGCGGGCAGCCAGCGCGGTGACGATGTCGATGCCGCGGCCGTGCTCGTCCGGGTCCGGCGCTCCCCACCCCTCACCGGCGAGGACGGGGCCCGCGTCGGTCACCTCCACGCGCAGCGCCCCACGTCCTTCGACGCGGACCCACGACAACCGGAGCGTCGCCGGTGGCATGGCGTGGACCAGCGCGTTGGTCAGCAGCTCCGAGACCACCACGAGTACGTCCATCACGGCGTCGGGAGACAGGCCCCACTCGGCGAGTATGTCGCGGACACGCCCGCGGATGGCGGGCACCGCCCCCGGGGTGTGGGGCACGGGGCAGACATGATCGACAGCGTCGGGGCCGGGGCGATCGACTGCCTTGGGGCCGACGATGTTGAGCTGGGCGGCCATCTGCCCTCCTTGATGAACGGTGCCGACGGGTGCCGACTCCACGCACGCTATGAAGTGATGCGAAACCGGTCAATAAACGACGGTCGGCATTACCGAACGCAAGTCGAGACCGGTGCAAACCCACACGTCATGGCCGATGTAGGACGGAGAAGGCGGAACTAGAATCGCGGTATGGCCGGTCCCGTCCAGTCCATCGAACGGGCGGCGGCAATCCTCCGCCTGCTCGCCGCGGGCCCCCGTCGGCTCGGGCTCGGAGAAGTGGCGGCCTCGCTGGGCCTGGCGAAGGGGACGACCCACGGCATTCTGCGCACCCTCCAGCACGTGGATTTCGTCGAGCAGGACGCGGCGACCGGGAAGTACCAACTCGGGGCGGCCCTCCTGCACCTCGGCACCAGCTACCTCGACGTGAACGAACTGCGATCCCGCTCGATCAACTGGGCCGACGCCCTGGCCGCCCGCAGCGGGGAAGCGGTCCGCCTCGGCACCCCCCTGGAGGGCAGGGTGCTCGTCATCCACCACGTCTTCCGGCCGGACGACACCCTCCAGACCCTGGACGTGGGCGCACTGCTCCCTCTGCACGCCTCCTCGCTCGGAAAGGTGCTGCTGGCCTTCGGCACCGCGAACCTCGATGCGGCGGTCGACGCCGGGCTGGAGGCGTACACGCGCCACACCCTGGCCCACACGGACGAGCTGACCCACGCCCTCGCCGAGATCCGGGAGAACGGCTGGGGCGCCGAAGTGCAGGAGATGAGCATGGGGGAAGCCGGCGTAGCCGCCCCCATCAGGGGCCACGGCGGCCTCGCGGTGGGCGCCATCGGCCTGTCCGGCCCGGTCGAGCGGATCTGCGACGCCCGTGGTCAGCCGGAAGTCAAGCTGCTCACCCTGCTCCGCGACGCCGCCCGGGCGATCTCACGAGACCTGGGGGCCGCCCGCTGGTAGATCCCTCGCACAGCGCATCTCCACGCATGCATCGCAACGCATCGCACTGCAACGCATCGCACTGCATCGCATCGCATCGCAACGCAACGCCACGCATCGGAAGGCGGTCCGGATCATGGTCGAACGGTATGTGATGTCCATCGACCAGGGCACCACCTCCACCCGGTGCATCCTGTTCGACCACCGCGGGCGACTGGTGTCCGTGGCCCAGCGCGAGCACCAGCAGTTCTTCCCCAAGCCCGGCTGGGTCGAGCACGACGCCCTGGAGATCTGGCGCAATCTGCGACGCATCGTGCCGGAGGCCCTGTCCGGCGCGGGCAACGGCGTCGCCGCCGAGGCCGTCTCGGCCCTGGGCATCGCGAACCAGCGCGAGACGACCGTCCTGTGGGACCGGCGGACCGGAACCCCGCTGGACAGGGCGATCGTCTGGCAGGACACCCGCACCGCCCCGCTCGTCGAAGACCTGCGCAGGGAACCGGGCGACGCCTTCTTCCTGGAACGCTGCGGCCTGGCGCCCTCGACCTACTTCTCCGCACCACGGATCCGCTGGCTCTTCGACCATGTGCCCGGTCTGGAACAGCGGGCCGCGAACGGCGACGTCCTGTTCGGCACGATGGAGTCCTGGCTGATCTGGAACCTCACCGGCGGCCCGTCGGGAGGCCGCCACATCACCGACGTGACCAACGCCAGCCGCACGATGCTCATGAACATGGGCACCCTCGAATGGGACGAGGAACTGCTGGGATTCTTCGGCGTTCCGCACGCGATCCTGCCCGAGATCCGGTCCTCGGCGGAGTGGTACGGCGAGGACCGTTCGGTGCTCCCCGGCAGGCCCATCACGGCCGCGCTCGGCGATCAGCAGGCCGCGCTCTTCGGACAGACCTGCTTCTCCCCGGGCGAGGCCAAGTGCACCTACGGAACCGGCAGCTTCCTGCTGCTCAACACCGGCACCGACGTCGTCCGGTCCCGCAACGGACTGCTCACCACCGTCGCCTACAAGATCGACGAGCAGCCCGCGGTCTACGCGCTGGAAGGCCCGATCGCCGTCACCGGCGCGCTGGTCCAGTGGTTCCGCGACCGGCTGGAACTCATCAACAGCGCACCGGGCATCGAGACCCTTGCGCGGACCGTCGAGGACAACGGCGGCTGCTACATCGTCCCGGCGTTCTCCGGTCTCTTCGCACCCCACTGGCGCAGCGACGCCCGCGGCGTCATCGTCGGCCTGACCTCATACATCACCAAGGGACACCTGGCCAGGGCGGCGCTGGAATCCACCGGCTGGCAGACGAAGGAGGTCGTCGACGCCATGAACGCCGACTCCTCGCTCACCCTGAGAGAGCTGAAGGTCGACGGCGGCATGACGTCCGACAACCTCCTCATGCAGATCCTGGCCGACGTCCTCGACGTGCCGGTGGTACGGCCCATGGCGGCCGAGACCGTCTCCCTGGGGGCCGCCTACGCGGCCGGGCTGGCCGCGGGCTACTGGGCGGACCTGGAAGTGCTGCGCGGCAACTGGCACCGGGCGGCCCAATGGCTGCCGGACATGGACCCCACGCGACGGGCGTCGGAGTACGAGAACTGGCAACGGGCCGTCGAACGGTCCTTGGGCTGGATCAGACGGCCGAACGGCCCCTAGGGATGCCTTCTCGAGCGAGCCGCGCCGTGGCGTGAACACGATGACCGACGGCGGGTGGGCTTGTGCGGGTCAGGAGGCGTCTTCGGGCAGCCGGAAGCGAACACCGGTGAGCTTCTCGGACAGTTCCCACAGTCGACGGGCGGTGGTGGTGTCACGGATGGCGTGCTCCCGGTCGCGCAGAACGGGCTCGCCGCGCAGCTGCAGCGGCCCGTCGGGCACGACGTACGTTCCGCCCGGCAGGTCCGGGACGGTCGCGGCGTACAGGGAAGTCCTGGCGCCCAGAGGGGTCGGGCGGAAGGCGACGCGGATCAGCAGCCGGGTCGATACCGCGTGGAGTCGACCGCGACGGCCGTTGGCGCCGCGGGTGAGGACGTTGGTGCGAGTCAGGCCCGGGGCGACGGCAATGCTCCGCAGCCCCAGGCCGGCGGCGTCGGCGCGGCGTTGCAGTTCGGTGGCGAAGTAGAGATTGGCGCGCTTGGACTGCAAGTAGGCGAACATCGCGCTGTAGCGGCGTTCGGCGTTGAGGTTTTCCAGGTCGAAGCGGGCGAACCGCTGACCTTCGCTGCTGACGGTGACCACCCGTGGATCGGGCGAGGCGAGCAGATGCGGCAGCATCAACCCGGTCAGGGCGAAGGTGCCCAGGTGGTTGATCCCGAACTGCGACTCGAACCCATCGGTGGTCCGGGCGAACGGCACCATGGCCACGCCGGCGTTGTTGACCAGCAGATCGAGCCGGTCATGGTCCCAGCCGTCGGCGAAGGCGCGTACGGAGGAAAGATCGGCCAGGTCGAGGAGGCGTACCTCGGCACGGGCGTCGGGTGCCTGGGTGAGCAGCCGATCCAGGGCGGCCTGCCCCCGTCGGGGGCTGCGGCAGGCCAGCACCACGTGGGCGCCCCGGCGGGCGAGTGTCTCCGCCGTGATCTGGCCGATGCCGCTGTTGGCCCCGGTCACCACCGCCAGGCGGCCGGTTTGGTCGGGGATGGAGTCGAGGGTCCAGGTGCGGGAAGCGCTGGGCATGACGTTCCTTGTCGGCTCATGGGGTGAGGCGTCCTGTACGCGACTGGCCGGCACCCGCCGTTATTGCAACTCAGAGTTGCGATAGGTTGGAGCCTGACACGTGGTCGACCGCTAGCGCAACCAGGAGTTGCAATGGAGTTGAATTCCTCCGGTCCTGCCCGTCCCGTCGGGCGCGGCCGCAAGGCGCAGGCGGCGGTCAGGGCCGCCACCCTCGCCGAGTTGCTGGACCGGGGGTATGCCGAACTGACCGTCGAGGGCGTGGCCCAGCGGGCCGGGGTGCACAAGACGACCGTCTACCGGCGATGGAAGGATCGCGCGAGCCTGGTCGTGGACGCGCTTGCCGAGCACTTCGCCACCGACATCCCCACCCCGGACACCGGAGCCGTCGAGACCGACCTGCAAGCGCTCGCGCGGGCGCTCGTGCACAGCATGGAAGGCCCGGTGGGCAGGGCGGTGCAGACCGCGATGTACTCCGACGCGGGCCGGCTGCCGGAGGTCGCCGAGGCGCGACGACGGATCTTCGCCGACCGGTTCCGGCGTGCCGAACCCGTGATCACCCGCGCCGTCGAGCGAGGCGAACTGCCGGCGGGGACCGATCCGGTCGAGCTCCTCACAACGCTCGTCGCGCCGATCTACTTCCGGTTGCTGGTCAGCGCCGATCCGATCGACCAGGGCACCGCCGACCAGGCCGTGCGGATCACGCTCGCCGCCGCCCGCGCCGGCGCCCTGACACGGGGCTCCGCCGCAGCGGTCAAGGCGACTGAAGCGGACGCCGGTCAGGCGTGAGGGGCGGTGTAACCGCCCCACGCGTGCCGCGCCGCCTGAAGGGGTGCGGGCACGACGCTCGGAGCGCCTGGCCACGCCCGAGCCCATCGACCGGCGCAATCGCCCGATGTACGGGCGTGGCGGGTGCGTTCAGATGTGCAGTCCGGGGGGAAACCCGGTCCAGCGCAGTTCGGCGGGCAGGTGCCGCATGTCGTTGGACATGAGGACGGAGGCGGGCCGGCCGGGCGCGTATCGGATGACTGTGAGCGCGGCGTTGCAGTGGTTGAGGCCGAGCCAACGCCACGGCGGCGCGTGCATGGCGTCCCGGACGAGCCAGGCGACCAGAAAATTGTGGGTGACGACCAGTTCATGCCGGTCCTGTTCACCGTCCACCGCCCCGGTGAACATGTCCAGCGCCTGGCAGGCCAGCGCAGGTCCGTGCTCCCGCTCCTCCTCAGTGGCACCAGCGAGAAAGCGGAGGAAGAAGTCCGCTGATTCCACCGGAAGCTCGTCCCTCGCAGGCACGTAAGGAACATAGTCGCCGGCGACTTCCGAGACGCGGAGGGGAACGTTCTCAAGCTGATCACCGATCAGGCGCGCGGTCTCCTGGGCCCGGCGCAGCGGACCGTGGTGAACAGCCGCGAACGGGATGTCCCGGAGGCGTTGGCCGAGCAGCACGGCTTGCCGCCGGCCGCCCTCCGTCAGCCCGCTCTCGTCCGACAACGCCTCGCCGTGCCGGACCAGATAGAGATAACGAGTGGCTGTGCCGATCATCGAATACCCCTCCGCGCCCACTAGCGATCTTGTGCATCGATGGACGCCGGCTACTTCACTGCCGGTTCCTCCGCCCTGCAAAGAGACACGCTCCAGGGCGCGTCTCGGGTTGTGATCTGCGGCTGCGCCGTATGCGGGCGCGAGCGACCGGAAGCGGGGCCGCGGGCGGGCAGCGGCCGGGCTCGGAGCCCGGCTGCGCGTCTGCCGGGACGGTGTGTCAGATCATGGCGAGCCGGTCCACCAGCAGCTCCACCCTCCGCCCGGCGTCCTCCGGCGGCAGCCGTCCCGATCGGGTCAGGGTGGCCAGCCCATGCAGGGCCGCCCAGAACACCTCGGTGAACAGTCCCGGGTGGACGCCGTCCCCGGCGACCTCGCCGAGGCTCTCCAGCAGGGCGGCGAAGGCGTCCTTCAGTGGCTCCGGGGTGTCCTCCTTCGCGAACGCCAGACCCCCGTCGAGCTGGAACATGGCGTCGTAGACGGCCGGGTTGCCTTCGGCGAAGTCGAGGTAGGCGCGGGCGAGGGCGGTGACCCGGGCGCGCGGGCCGTCCGCGGCGGAGGCCGCGGCCCGCAGCGCCGCTGCCATCTCGGCGGCGCCCTCGAGGGCGACGGCACCGATGATCTCCCGCTTGCCGCGGAAGTGGCTGTAGAGGACGGGCTGGCTGTACTCGATGCGTTCGGCGAGCCGGCGGGTGGTGACCGCGTCCCAGCCCTGCTGCTCGGCGAGTTCGCGGGCCGTTGCCACGATGAGACGTTCGCGGCCCGCCCGTTCGCGCTCCTTGCGTTCCTGTACCGACATGGTCCGAGCCTAGCACTGCTAGACAATCGAGCGGCAGCAGCGCTAGCGTTGCATCATCAGCTAGCAGCGCTAGATCCCTGGAGGGGTCATGCTCAACGCACTCGAGGTGTTCACCACCGTGGTCGTCGGCGTGATGGTGGGGGTGGAGTTCTCCGTCGCCTTCGTCATCAACCCGATCCTCAACGCACTTCCCGAGGACAGTGGCCAACTCGGCCGCGCCCACGGGGGCCGGATGCTCGGCGCGGTGATGCCGGTCTGGTACATCACCTCACTCGTCCTCGTCGCGGTCTGGGCCGCCGCCGGACGGCACCACCACGGCACCGGCCTGGTCGTCACCGCCGGCGCGCTGCTGCTCCTGAGCGTGATCATGTCGATCCTGCTGCTCGTCCCGATCAACAACCGGGGCAAGACCTGGACCCCCGACAACCGGCCCGCCGACTGGAAGCAGCAGATGAACCGCTGGGACCGCCTCCACTACGTCCGCGTCGCCGTCATCATCGCCGCCTTCGCCCTGCTGGTCGCCGCCCTCACCTGACCCCGCGGGGGCAACACCGCGCTGGTGGCGGCCCCGTGGGTTCACCGTGCGGAAGCCGCTGTTCGGCCTACTGATCCAGCCCCGGGAAGTCCGTGAATGCTTGTCGGCTGTGCACGAGCAGTTCGCGTACCGAGGGGTTGTGTGTGCTCTTCCAGATCAGGGCGAGTTCGTCCCACCCGCCCGCTGACGCCGTCGCCTCCGAAAGTCCGCAGGGGCGGCCCCTGGTCAGCGCGTGGAGCTTCGCGGTGTTCGGTCATCGGCCGCCCGGGCGCTCGGGGCCACCGGGCCCGGCACGTCCTCGACGAACCACCGCGGAATCGGTCGGGCGAGGGGAGAACACGCCACGGGGTCAGGGGAATTCACTGGTTGTCGCACTAGGTGGCTCCCGGCCGAGGAGCGGTGGACGGTGCCGCGGAGGGGTTCGAGGGCGGGCTGATGCTCGGCCCGAGAGTGGGGGTCATGGTGGGGGTCGCCTCCGGTGTCGGGGGCGTGGTCGGGGTCGGTGTCGGGGTCGGAGTCGCGCCCGGTGTCGGGGAGGTGATCCCGGGCGGCACCGCCGGTGGGGCGGGGCGGGGGGCGGCCGTCTCCGGGGTCAGGGTCAGATAGGCGGCCCAGGCCAGGACCGCCGCCGCGAGCCCGGCCAGGCCGGCGAGACGGGCCTGGGACCTCGGGTCCCGCCTCCACCACGGCGTCCGGCGCGCCGGGCGGGGCGGCGCGGCCGGACGCAGATCCCGTATGGTCACCGACTCCGCCCGTGCTTCGAGCGCCTCCCGGAGCCGGCGTTCCACGAGACGTTGGGGTTGCCCGTCGGCCGTCATATCCGTCCCTCCAGGATCCGTTCCAGCGCGTCCAGGGCGCGGCTGGCGTTCGACTTGACGGCCCCGCGGCTGATCCCCAGGGTTTCGGCGATCTCGGCCTCGCTGAGGTCGGCCCAGTACCGCAGGACCAGGACCTCGCGGCGGCGCGGGGTGAGCCGGCCCAGCGCGGCCAGCACCTCGCGGTGCGCCTCGTCCAGCACGACGTGCTCCTCGGCGGAGGGGACGTCGACCGGAGCGGGCGGAGTCCAGGCGCGGGCGGTCCGGCGGCGCCGCAGCACCGATCGGGACGTGTTGACGACCGCCGTGCGCAGGTAGCCCAGCGCGTTGTCGACCTCGGTGATGCGTTCGCCATGGCGCCGGTACAGCGCGGTGAACGCGTCCTGGACGACATCCTCGGCGGTGGCGGGGTCGTCGACGAGGAGCACGGCGAGACGGACCATGCCGAGGCGGTGGGCGTGGTAGAGGTCGGTGACGGTGGGAGGTTGTGGGGCGCCCCCACCGTGCGTGGCCCCGGCACCGTACGCGGCTCCGGCACGGTACGCGGCTCCGGCACCGTACGCGGCCCCACCGTACGCGGCTCCGGCGCCGTACGCGGGCGCGGACAGCGGGCGCGGCCCGAGCGCGTCGTCGGCGGGCGGTGCCGGGCGGTCGCGGCGCAGCAGCAGGGCGCGCAGCGCGGCACGCACGCCCTGCCCCGTGCCGGGCCGCACCCGGGCGAACCCGGGTGCGGCGGGGCGGAACGGCAGGGTGTGGTGCAGCACGGGGTTCCTGGGGTGGAGCACGTCAGTGATGAGCACGCCGCCGTACGACGAACAGAGTCCCGGCCCCGAGCGCGACGAGCCCGGCGGCACCTGCCCCTATGGCGGCGTTCGTGGCGCTGGAGCCACCAGTATGCGCGAGCTCGGGCCCGGCGGAGGGCCGCGCGGCACCCGGGGAGCCGCTGGGCGCCTCGGTCGGGACGGCGGAGGGTGCGGCGCTCGGGGCGCTGCTGGTGGCGGGAGCCGGGGCGGCGGACGGTACGGCGCTCGGATCGCTCCCGGGTCCCAGGGTCGGAGAGGCCGACGGGGCGGCGCCCGGAGTGGCGCCGGTGCCAGAGGTGGGCGCGGCGGAGGGGGTGGGCGCCGCGGAGGGGGTGGCGTTCGGCGTGCTGCCGACGGCCCGGGTGGGCGCGGCGGACGGCGTGGCGTCCGGTCCGGCCGCCGCCCAGGCGGGTACGGAGAGGGCGGCGAGTGCGCCGGTGGCGGCGACGGTGACGACTGCGCGCTTCAGGTGGGGCACGGTGGTTGTTCTCCCGACTCGGTACGGGGCGTCGGATCACGCCCTTCACCCCGCACGACGCGCGAGTGCCCGGGGGGTTGCCGCCCTCCGTGAAGTTTTTTCGGCGTCAGGAGGCGTCGTCGGGGGAGGGGCCATTAATGATCATGATCGGCCGCCGGCCCGAACCACCCGGTACCGTGGCCCCGTTGACAGGACCGGTCCGCTGAGGGACCGGATCAGTGGAGGGGGTGGCTCGGTGAGGGTCAAGGATTTCGATCACGTGGTGCTCAATGTGGAGGACGTCGAGCGGTCGCTGGAGTTCTACTGCGGGCCACTCGGTCTCGAGCCCGTGAGGGTCGAGGAGTGGCGGGCGGGGAAGGTGCCGTTCCCGTCCGTGCGGGTCACTCCGACGATGATCATCGACTTGTTCAGCCGTCCCCGCGGTGAATCCAACGTGGACCACATCTGCCTGGTCGTGGACCCCGTGGACTGGCAGGAGGTGATCGACTCGGGCACCCTCGACGTGCTGGAGGGGCCGGTCACCCGCTTCGGCGCGCGAGGCAGTGCCCAGTCGGTGTACGTGAAGGACCCCGACGGCAACACGGTGGAACTGCGCTGGTACCCGCAGGACGCCGGGAGCTGAGCGCCGCGGCCCGTGCCGCCCGCGACGGGAACCCGCGCGGGCGGCACACCGGAAGCGCGGCTGCGCTGAGCGCCGCGGCCGGCCGGCGCCGAGGTCAGCCGGAGCCACAACCGGTCGGCGCCACAACCGTCCGGAGCCTCGGCCGGCGGCACACCGGTCAGCCGTGGGCCGCGTCGGCCGAACAGCAGCCGTCCCGCCGCATCACGCGGCCGACGTCCAGCCAGTCCTCCGCGCCCAGCCGGGGCCGGGCCAGGATCCGGCCGCTCGCCGGGAGAAACGCCCCGACGAGGGCCGACGTCTCATGGGGCACCCCGCCCTTGAGCACCGAGACCGTGCGTACCAGTGAGTCGAAGTCCGTGAAGGGGTCACCGTCCACCACGGTGAGGTCCGCGACCTTGCCCACCTCCAGCGTGCCCAGCTCCCGGTCCAGGGCGAAGGCCCGCGCGGGCAGCAGCGTCGCCGTCCGCAGGGCCTCGGCGGGGGACAGCCCGCCCAGGTGCAGCGCCCGCAGGGTCAGGTGCAGGGAGAGCCCCACCGGGACGATCGGCGCGTCCGTGCCCAGCGCCACCAGACCGCCGGAGGCCAGCACGCTCCGGTACACCTCGGTCTCCGTGCGCAGCGCGTCCAGTTGCGCATCGCTCGGCGGCTGCGCGGACATCTGCCGCACCAGAGCCGCATCCCACGGCGGCATGATCGACCCGACCCGTTCGTCCCGCGCGAGGGCGGGGTCGGCGCCCACCAGATACGACGCCGTGAACGGTGTGGCGATCAGGGTGAAACGCGCGCCGGGTGCCGTGTAGATCTCCCGCACGTCCTGGTAGGCCCGGCCGGCGGCGGTCACCGCGTGCCCGGTCTCGCCCCGCTGGGTCGCCTGCAGATGGCTGGTCAAGTCCTGCCCCGTCTGCAGGCCCGGTGAGCAGAAGTGGCTGCCCACCCGCACCCCGAGCCGCTCGTGGGCGAACCGTGCCGCCTCCTCCATCACCCAGCCCGGCGCCCTCACATACGTCTTGACCACGTCCCAGTCGAGCGCCGCGCCCCGCTCCAGCGACCGCCGCAGCCCCGCACGCGTGAGGTGGGCCCGGCCCATGCTGTAGGCCACCCGGGAACCGTCCAGCAGCTCGCCGCAGCTGAGCAGCCGGGGGCCCGCCAGCTGACCGGCGTCGACCGCCTCGCGGATCCGGGCCTGCTCGTGGGCGAACCCGCCGAGCGAGACGGCCGTCGTGATGCCGTACGCCAGTTGGCAGGCCGTCTGCCGGCCGCCGTACGTGTACTGCCAGGGGTGGGTGTGCGCGTCCCACAATCCGGGAAGCACCGTCCGGTCCGAGGCGTCGACCCGCCGCGTCGCGGGCCGGGCGCGGCCCGGACGGTGCGGTTCCACCGCCGCGACGCGCCCGCCCCGTACGACGACGTCTACGTCCTCCCGGACCGACGCGTCGTCACCGGTCCCGTCCCAGAACCGCCCGGCGCGTACGACGGTGTCGGCGGGTTCGGGCCGCCGGTAGTCCAGCGGTACGCGCACGGTACGCGGGCCTCCTCCGTCGACACCGGTCAGCCGCATCCGGGTGCCGGACAGGTAGAGGAGTGTGCGGGAGTCACCGGACCAGGAGGGGATGTCGGCGGGTTCGTCCGAGAGCGTGCGCAACGGTCCCGCCGGCCGGCCGTCCGCCGACACCGGCAGCACGCACAGGGCCGATTCCACGATCACAGCCATCCAGCGGCCGTCCGGTGACCACACCGGCCCGGAGCCGTAGCGGTCGGAGATCGAGGTGTGCGGTGCGACGGCGTGCAGCCGGGCGGCGCCGGTCGAGGCGTCCACGACCCGGATGAGGTTGTAGCCCTCGCGGAACCGCTGGTTCAGCCGGTTCCGGTCGCACAGCGCGAGGTAACGGCCGTCCGGTGACCAACTGGGCCGCCCGGGCAGGCCGCCGCCGCCCAGCGGGGCGGCGAGCACGCGCTCGGTGTCCGTGGACAGGTCCTTGACGACGAGGCGGCCCGTCAGGTCGAGGCAGGCGAGCCGGCCGCCGTCGGGGGAGAGCACCGGATGGACCCGCCCACCGGTCGCCAGCGCCGTACGCCTGCCCGTGGCGAGGTCGTGGCGGTACACCCCGAGCAGGCCGTCGCTGTCGTCGGCGTACAGCAACGACTTCCCGTCCGGCGCCCACACCGGTCCGAGGAGGTAGCGCGACGTGTCCGCCCGCACCAGTCGGCGCGGCGGACGGCCGCTCGTCGTGTCGGCCAGCCACAGCGAGTTCAGCGCGGCGAACACCACCCGTCGCCCGTCGGGTGCCAGGGCCGGCAGGTGGATGCCCCGCACGGGGCGTGTCCGGCCGCCGTCGAGGTCGTGCTTCTTGGGCCGGTAGCGCGGGCGGCGCACCGGCACGGTCGCCTCGAAGGGGATGGGCTCCACGGCGTGCGGCGCCTCGGGGCGTACGAGGGTGAACCGGCCGTCGACGGTGAGCAGCAGCTCGCCCCCGGCGGTCCAGCGCGGCGGCACGGCGGCGACGTCCCCGGCGACGGCCACGGGCTCGCCGTCCACCACGAGCGTGCACCCGCCGTGGGGCGCCGCCGTGACCCGCAGATACGCCAGCCGCTCACCGTCCGGGGACAGGGTGGGGGTCATCACCTGGGCGGCGGCGGACTCGGTGTGCACGACGCCCACCGGTCCCTCGCCGTCCGCCGGTACGGAGACCACCGTCCGGGCCTCGAGGGACGCCCCGGAGGCAGTGGCCGTCAGGGCCGCCCGTACGAACAGGATCCGCTCGCCGTCCGGTGACCACGCCGGGTCGAAATCCTCCCAGTGGCCCTCCTGCAGGGGGCCCGCCTGCCCCGGCAGCCCGCTGACCGCCGTGAGCGTGCCGGTGCGCAGGTCCAGTACCTGAATGCGGTACGGGGCCCCGGTCACGGGGTCGCCGCCACGCTCCGAGGCGAAGGCGATCCGCCCACCGTCGGGGGACCAGGCGGGACCCCGGTCGTCCCATGGCCCATCGGTGCGCCGGCGGACGTCCGAGCCGTCGGGGCGCATGGTCCACACGTGGTACGCCCCGCCCTGGTAGGCGCAGAAGGCGACCAGGGACCCGTCCGGCGAGTGGACGGGGCGTCCGGGTTCCAGCGCGGCCGGGGTGAGCGGCACCGCGGTGCCGCCCTCGCGGGGCAACGACCAGAGGACGTGCTGGACTTCGGCGATCAGCCGGTCGCCGGAGGGCGCGAGGTCGGCCGCCCCGTTCGTGGCGGCCGTGTAGCGCAGGGAGACCACATGCTCCCGGGCGGCCACGGCCGCGACCGCCGCCGGGGACATCACCGCGGCTCCCGCGGCGGACCCGGCGCCCGCGAGGAACCGGCGGCGTGAGAGCGCCCATGGGAGCGGTGGTCCGTCCATGGCCGCCGGCGGCCCTCCGGCACCGGGAACATCCGTACCTGTCATCACCTCACGAGCATCGGATCCATCCGTCGCGCCCGGCACATCTGTCCCACCCGTGGTCGTCCCGGCTTCCGCCCGGCCCATCCCTCTGGCGTCCAACAGTCCTCCCGTTCACGGAAGTCGGCTCCGCCCGGTCATGGCCGCCCGGAGTACCGAAGCCGACACGGAGCTGATGATCCCGTACTCGGGGCGTCGGCGGGGGCAGACACCACGTCCCGGTGCACACGCACGCGTAAGGCATGATCGGGGGATGTCTGATCGCATCATCGCCGCCTGTGACGGGGCGGCCAAGGGAAACCCCGGCCCGGCCGGCTGGGCGTGGGTCATCGCCGACGCCGAGGGCCGTCCTGAGCGCTGGGAGTCCGGACCGCTGGGCCGCGCCACCAACAACGTGGGCGAACTGACCGCCCTGCGGCGGTTGTTGGAGGCGGTCGCTCCCGGAACCTCCCTCGAGGTGCGCATGGACTCCCAGTACGCCATGAAGGCCGTGACGCAGTGGCTGCCGAACTGGAAGCGCAACGGCTGGAGGACGGCGGCCGGCAAACCCGTCGCCAACCAGGAGCTCGTGCAGGACATCGACGCCCTGCTGGCGGACCGGGACGTCGAGTTCCGGTACGTGCCGGCCCACCGCGTGGGCGGCGACCCCCTGAACGCGATCGCCGACCAGGCCGCGAGCGACGCCGCGGTCACCCAGCAGGCCGCCGGCACCGCGCTCGGCGACACCCGCATGCCGGTCCCCGCGCCGGGCCGCAGCGCCCCGGCCCGTACGAAACCGGCCGCCACCGCCGGGAAGCGGCCGGCCCGCGCCGCGGCGGGCACCGCGTCGCGCACCATCAAGGCGAAGTTCCGCGGCACGTGTCCCTGCGGGGAGCCGTACGCCGCCGGAGACGCGATCGCCAAGCTCGGGACGCGCTGGGGCCATCCCGGCTGCCGGACCGTGGACGCCGACAGCTCCTCGGGCTGACCGTCCCGTCGGCTTGGACGGGCGGGGCAGCAGCCCGGCCGGGGGCATCAGCGGTCGGCGCCCGCCAGGCGGTGCGTTCCGTTGAGGAAGTGCTCACCGATGTCGCGGAGCCGGTGGGCCGTGGAGCGATGCGCCGTCAGTACCCGGGCGTTGCGCCAGAACCGGTCCAGGCCCGGTGTGTCGGCGAGCTCCAGCACCCGTGTGGTGATGTGCAGGGCCGCCCTGGCCGTGACGGTCTCGGCCGTGGCGACCAGGGCGGCGACGTCGGCGGGTTCCTCCACGCCGATGCGCGGTCCCGCCTCCAGGGCCCCGGCCATCGTCTCCGTCGCCCGTTCCACCACGACCGCGGCGGTCCGGGCGGCGGATGCCAGCTCCCCGTACGCGAGGAGGAGGTCCGGGTCCCTGGCGGGCAGTCGGTCGAGTGCGGCCGTGACGCCGGCCGGCCGGGTCGCCCGTCCGCCCCTGCTGGAGTCACGTGCCTCGGCGAGGGCGCCCTCGGCGATGCCCAGGCCGACGTGGCACAGAGCGAGCCGGAGCGCGGGGTCGGCGAGCGCGGTGAACGGCGCGGTCGACTCCGTGTCGTGCGGCCGGGGGCCGAGCACCTGCCCCGGCGTGACGACCACCCGGTCGAAGGCGACCTCGCCGGCCCCCGCGACCCGCTGGCCGAGACGGTCACGGGTGGGGTCGACGGACACTCCGGGAACGCCGGGCGGCACCCGTACGACCAGGAGGTCGCCCGTCACGGCGCAGAGGGCGTCCACCACGAACTGGTCGGCGACCGACACGGCCGTGTCCACCGCCACCCGGCCGTTGAGCAGGTGTCCGGAGTCGAGCGGGGTCAGGGTGAGGGACGGGCCGTCGCCACCGGTGAGTACGCTGCCGGCCCAGAGCAACTGGTCGCGCGCGGTGTCCCGTTCGAGGGCGGCGGCGCGGTGGGCGGAACCGTAGAAGCGTCCGCTCCACGTGTGCGCGTAGTGGCGGGCGAGTAACTCGCCGACGGAGCTGTCCGCGGTGGCGATCTCCCGTACGACGGCACAGCCGGTGCGCCAGTCGACGCCGCGCGCGGGCCCCGGCGGGACGAGGGACGACAGCAGTCCCGCTTCCCGCAGCCGCGCCACCTCGTCGGTCGGCGGCCTGCCGGCCCGGTCCCGGGGCACGGCGTCGGCGGCGAGGTCGTCCGCGGCGTCCCGTGCGGTGCGGAGCAGGGCGCGGACCTCCTCGATGGTGTGGGTGCCGCGGGTGCCGCGGGTGTCGTCAGGCGTGGTCGCCGGTGCGGCCATGGCGGACGTCACCGGCGGCCCTGGGTGGCGTGGCGGTACCGGGCGGCTGTCGGCGTGTCAGGGCCGTGGGGGGTGGCGGTGGTCATGTGCGCGGTACTCCCGTGTGTGGTGAGGGACGGGCGGAACGGAGTGGGGCGCCGAGCCCGGCACATGGCGGTACGCGCAAGGAACGTGACCGACCCGGCCGGACTTTCCTGGTTTTCCTATCGGAGTAGTAGGAATAGTGCTCGGCGAAGGTCATCGCGACAAGGGGGTGCCCACATGGTGGGCCACGCGATCTTGTAGAGCGAGACGCCGCACCTCAGGAGGCCGGGATCCCGTCTCAGGGATTGGACCAGGCGGCGGGATCCTCGGTCAGGGCGTGCGCCGCTTCGGGAAGGCGGCCGGAAGCCACGTCCGCCAGCGAGACGCCTTCGAGGATGCGCCGGACGTTCGCCCGCAACGCGATCCACAGCGGCAGCAGCGACTCGGCGGGCCCGCTGTAGGCCAGCTCCGGAGGCCGCACACCGCGTACCGAGACCAGCGGGCCGTCCACCGCGCGCACGACGTCGGCGACGGTGATCCCGTCCGCCGGCCGGGCCAGCCGGTAACCGCCGTTGACCCCGCGCCGGCTGACCACCAGGCCGCTTCGCCGCATGTCGTTCAGGATGCCTTCGAGGAACTTGTGCGGGATCTCCTGCGCCTCCGCGATGGCCTCCGCCTTCAGAGGCCCGCCCCGTTCCCCGGCGGCGAGTACCAGCGCGGCGCGCACCGCGTAGTCCGCCCTGGCTGAGATCCGCATGAGGGCATTATCCCGCACCGCGTCCCCGCCCGCTCTGCCGCCCTCGCGTCCCGTCCGTGTACGTCTACGCCTGCGACGTCGTGGGTTCCTCGTCCCCGTCCTCCCGGCCGTCGATGGAACCCACGACGTCCGCGCTGTTCGACGGGCCGTCAGGGGTGGCCGCCCGGGCGGCGGGCGGCGCGGGGCTGAGGGCGGCGATCGCCGCACCGGCGACGAGGGACGCGACGGCGAGCATGCTGCGCTTCTTCATGCCCGGTTCAACTGCACCTCCCGGCCGGCGTCACGTCGGCGGGCCCCTCGAACGTACGTCGCCATCGCCGGGCGCGCCGGGGCGGCGCTCGTCGTCGCCGTGGGCCCACGCGAAGTTGTCCACGAGAGTCCGGTGTCATGGCCGACGCGGTGTGTCACAGCACCGTCGTGGTACGGCCCTTGGCGGAGTCGCTGGGCGCCCTCGACGCCGATCGCGGAGGTGGCGCCCGCCTTCGTCGGCCTCTTGCCGGTGGCGACCGGCTCGTCCCGGGTCGCCGAGGGGTTCGCGACCCCCGCGTCCCGTAACAGCTCCTTGTTGTAGGGGAGCGCGTCGGACATGGAGTAGGGCGGGGCGGCGGCCGGGTCCTGGCCCCGGCCGGAGATCCTCAGTGCCCAGTCGACGGACGGGCCTGCTGCGCACGTGAGTTGGGGCGAGGGGAGCGAGCGGGCCGTCCACCCTTGCGGGACCGTGCCGCACACACCCCTCACGCACGGCCCGCCCGGCGTGCGGGGGCGGACCGGGGACGGTAGACACGTGCGTGTGCAGACCTTTCTGCCGTTCCCGACGTTCTCGGCGTGCGCCGAGGTGCTCGACCCGCGCCGCCTGGGCAAACAGAGGGTCGAGGCGCTCCAGGTGCTCCGCGGGCTGATCGTGCCCGGCTACGGCTGGCGGCGGCACCCGGCCGTACGGATGTGGACCGGCTACGAGGAGGCCCTGGTCCGCTACGGCCTGGAGGTGTGCGGCGCGTGGACCGCCAAGGGCCACCGCGACACCTGCGCCACCTCCATGCTCGCGGGTTTCCACACCGTGCGCCCCGGCGCGCCGGTCCGCCCGCAGGACGAGCTCGCCGACGCCGGTGAGCTGCCGCCCTGGCTGGGCGACCCCGACTTCCACCGCAGCCACCGGTCGGCTCTGCTGCGCAAGGACCCCGTCTTCTACGCGGCACACTTCGCCGACGTCCCGGCCGACCTGCCCTACGTGTGGCCCGGCTCCGACCGGGAAGCGGGCGGACACCCCGCCTGAGGGGCGCTTTTCGGCTGTGCCATACTCAGCCGCGCTCCAAGCACTTCGCAGTCGGGGGAACATCGTTGAGAGTCGAGCTTGCCGTCATCGGCAAGGAACCGGTCAGAGGCCCGGGCGGCGCCGGATGAGCGGCGTAGCCCTGACGGCCCCGTACCTGGACACCGACGCCGACCAGCTCTCGTTCGTCCTCGGACGTCCCGCACGCGAGGCGCTCGCCGTACGCGACCTGACCGTCGGCGGGCTGGACGTACAGCTCAGACTGCTGGGCGCCTCCCACCAGGTCTTCACCGGCCCCGTCCGGGAGACCGTCGCCTGCCTGCCGGGCGTCGAGGGCGGCCTGCCCGACACGGCGGCGCAGGACTTCGACGGCTGGCACTACGCCTTCAGCGCCCAGGTCCAGCGCTTCGACCCCCAGGAGTTCAGCGCACGAGTGGCCCGGATCCGGGGCCGCTCGGAGGGCCACCCCCGGGCGCTGTACGGAGTCTTCCCCGGCTCCCCGGAAGCAGTGACCGCACTGACCGTCGAGCGGGAGAGCGCCGGGCTGAGCTGGCGCACCTGGCACACCTATCCGCAGAGCCGCCGGATCGTGGCGACGCACACCCGGCTGGAGGCCCGATGAAGACCGCTCTACGCATCAGTGCGATGCTCCTCGCCACGCTGGCCCTCGCCGCCTGCTCCAGCGACCCGGACGACGACGACGGCAACGACGTACCGACGAGCTGGATCCGCGGCCAGTACACCTCCAGCGGCGTGGACCACGTCGACAGGACCGACTCGCCGTCCCAGGTCGCCAAGGAGATCAACGGCAACACCTCGGCCGTCGCCCGCCTCAGCGACGGCGACAAGCAGTTCCTGCGCTACCGCAACGACATCGTCGCGATCAGTCCGCACATCAGCGGCAAGGGCAGCCTGATCGAGATGGCGGACTACCGCACCGGCTACCACCGCTGGCGGACCCACATCGGATCCGTCTGGCCGGACCCCGACAGCGCCGCGTTCCGCGGTGGGGGCCCCGGCTCCGGGAAGTGACCCCCGGCCGCCCGGCACGCCCTGATTTCCCACTTCCTCACGCATTCCCCGACGACGACCCCGAAAGGCACACCGTGGCAGAGATCTTCGAGTCGGCAGGCACCGCCCTGCTCTACGGCCTGGTCGGCTTCGTCGTGATGGCGGTCGGCTTCATCGCACTCGACCTCGTCACCCCCGGAAAGCTCGTCCACGTCGTATGGACCGAGCGCAACCGTGGCGCCGCCGTACTCCTCGCCGGCCAGACGGTCGCCATCGGCCTGGTCATCGAGCAGTCCATCCGCGCCAGCGAATCCGAGCAGGGCCTCACCGAGGGGCTGGTCAGCACCCTGCTGTACGGCCTCGCCGGAGTCGCCGTGATGACACTGATCTCCATCATCGTCGGTCTGCTGACCCCCGGCCGCCTGGGACACGCCGTGCTCGACGACAACGGCACCAGCCCCCACCCCGCCGCCTGGGTCCAGGCGGCCATGTACCTCGGCACGGCCTTCATGGTCGGCGCCGCCGTGTCGTGACCCCCTGATGAGCACCACCGTCCTGGACCGCACCCCTCCGGCCGCAGGCCCCCGGCCGCCGCGGGCGCACGCACGCGGAACGCGATTCCTGCTGCTGCTCGCGGTGTTCGTCTGCGCGGCCTGCGGTCTGGTCTACGAGCTGGCGCTGACCGCTCTCGGCAGCTACCTCATCGGCAACTCCGTGATGCAGACCTCCGTGGTCATCTCCGTCATGGTCTTCGCCATGGGCATCGGTTCCCTGGCCGCCAAGCCACTGCAACGGCGCGCGGTCGGGGCCTTCGCCCTCGTCGAGATCCTGCTGGCGCTCGTCGGCGGCCTGTCGGTGCTCATCCTGTACGTGGCGTTCGCCTGGCTGCGCCTCTACATGCCGGCCATGGTGGTGGTCTCGTTCGTCGTCGGCCTCCTCGTGGGCGCCGAGATCCCCCTGCTGATGACACTGCTCCAGCGGATCCGGCGGCAGGAGGCCGGCAGTGCCGTGGCCGACATGTTCGCCGCGGACTACGTCGGAGCGCTGGTCGGCGGCCTGTGCTTCCCGCTGCTGCTCCTGCCCGCCTTCGGCCAGCTCAAAGGCGCCCTGGTGGTGGGCGCGGTCAACGCGGTGGCCGGGGTCGTCGTCGTCCTGTGGATCTTCCGCCGCGAAACCCGTCCGATGGTTC
Source organism: Streptomyces sp. NPDC041796 (assembly GCF_055590785.1). NCBI lineage: Bacteria > Bacillati > Actinomycetota > Actinomycetes > Kitasatosporales > Streptomycetaceae > Streptomyces > Streptomyces sp. NPDC041796. Next base: position 588,717 of record NZ_JBVJAH010000002.1, on the reverse strand, counting down.
GCAACGGGCTGCTGGCCGGGGCGGCAGGCGTCCTCGCCGTCCTGGCCACGGTGTACGTCCTGGCCGACGACATCGAGGTCACGGCGCGCCAGCAGCTCTACCGCGACCCCATCGTGCACGCCGAGACCACGCCGTACCAGGACATCGTCGTCACCCGCTCCACCGCCTTCACCGGACAGCCGGACACCCGGCTGTTCCTCAACGGCGACCTGCAGTTCTCCTCCGTGGACGAGTACCGCTACCACGAGGCGCTCGTCCACCCCGCACTGTCGGGGAAACGCTCCTCCGTACTGGTCCTGGGCGGCGGGGACGCGCTGGCCCTCCGCGAGGTGCTCGCGTACGACGACGTGGACACGGTCACCCTGGTCGACCTCGACCCGGCGATGACACGACTGGCCCGCACCTTCGCCCCGCTGGTCGACCTCAACCGCCACGCGCTGAACGACCCGCGGGTGACCGTCGTCCACGCCGACGCCTTCACCTGGCTGCGGGACGCCACCCGGCGCTACGACACGGTCCTCATCGACTTCCCGGACCCCGACACCGCCGCCCTGGCCAAGCTCTACAGCGTGGAGTTCTACCACCTGCTGGGCCGTGTCCTCACCCCTGACAGCCGGGTCGTGGTGCAGGGCGGGTCGCCGTTCTTCGCGCCCAAGTCGTACTGGTCCATCGCCGCCACCATCCGTGAGGCCGGCTACGCGACCACCCCGTACCAGGTCGACGTCCCCAGCTTCGGCAACTGGGGCTTCATCCTCGCCACCCCCGGTGCGGACGGCCCGCCGCCGGTTCTGCGCCTGGCGGCCGACGCGCCGCCGCTGCGCTTCCTCGACGACGACGTCCTGACGGCCGCCACCGTCTTCCCGGTGGACCGCCGCCCCCAGGACGTACGGGCGAGCACCCTGATGGACCCGGTGGTGCTGGAGTACACCCGCCACGAATGGCAGAACTACTGAGCGGCCCCGCCGAACGGCTTCCTGAACCGGCGCGTCCCGGCCCGAGCGGGGACAATCCGTCGTAGGCCAGGTCCTACCGCAGGGAGTGCCAGTGACCCGTGTTCTTCTGGCCGAGGGGAACGGGCTGCTGCGCGGGCGCTCACCGCGCTCCTGAACCGCGAGGACGACATGAGGGTCGTCGCGGAGTCCGGCGGAAACGGACACATCCTCGCGCGAGCGCTGTCGCACCGCCCCGATGCGGTCGTCATCGACGTCGACGCCCACCAGGACAGGGGTCGCGCCGCGGCCGGCGAACTCGGTGCCGAAATCCCAACGCGCGGCGGCCGCCGGCCTTGTTGGGTCATCCACGGTCCCGTCGCTGGCAGGTGGGGCACGGTTTGTCGTGACCGTGGGAATCGATCACGGTTCCCCATTCGCCGCAGTCGTGGCAGTCGCGGGCCAAGGCGATGTTGATGCGGAGAGCTGGGGTGGGAGTAGTCGAATCGGCTTCGTGGGCCATGCGGGGAAACTCCTCGTACAACGCGGTACGGGCGAGTTTGTCATAGTTCGTATATCTATGCAATTGGATGCGCCGACTCGTGCTTGGTCTTCCCCGCCTGGAACGGCCCGGGCCGTGACCGCTGCCGCCGGCGCTCCGCCCCCGGTGCAGCGAAGTGGTAGCAGGGGGTGACGAGGCGGAGCGCCGGCCGTTCAGGTAGCCGAACTGCGCTCGTGCGCCCGGCCGGGCTCGGGCAGCACGGGCCGTCGATGTCGTGACGTCCGTCGCCCTCCGCCGCGGCCGGTCCTCCACCAACGCCTTCAGTGACGTCTTCCGCCGCGCCTCCCGCCACACCCCCGGCGCCCACAACGCCGTACCTCGGCCCGTGGGCCCCGGGGGCCCGGCTCAGACGTTCGGCACCTTCAGTCTGTCCCAGCTCGACTTCCCCGGGATGCCGTCGGCGTCACTGCCCGCATAGCCGAGCTTGCGCTGCCAGGCGGCGTAGGACTTCCGGTCGGCCTCGCTCCACTCGGGGCCGGGGCCCACCTCGTACCGCCCGCACCCCTCCGCCACCAGCCGCTTGCCCATGGCCGTGATGATCGCGCTGCGCCGGCCGGGGGTGAAGAACGCGGCGCCGGGGAACGGCTCGTACGATGCCGGGGGCTTCGGCGCCGGGGGCTTCGCCGGGCCGTCCGGCGCTGCGCCGAGCCGCTGTCCGATGCGGGCCCGCATCGAGTCCATCGTGAACCCGCGCGGGTCGATCTTCCCCGGCTGCCACTCCTTGTGCCCGATCACCGAACGGTGCGACCAGCCGTGCGCCCGGCAGAGCGCGGCCGCCGCCTTCTCGATCGCCTCCAGCTGTGCCGCCGGCCACGGGTCGGTGCCGTTGCCGAGGTTGACGCACTCGAACCCGTAGAAGTACCGATTGCCGTCGGTGTTGGCCTCGTTGTCGGCGGGCAGCGACGGGCGTTCGTCGATCACCGCCCGGAGGACCTCGTCGTCACCGAGACCGGCGTGGTTGGCCCGGCCGTGGCCCACGAGGTGGACCGACCCGTCCTTGGCGATCACCCCGTGACACAACGGCCCCGGCAGGCTCGAGTGGCCGTCGTAGCAGATGTTCACGGAGTTCTGGGTGCCCGAGGTCACGGTGTGGTGGATCATCACCCCGTGCACCGGACCCCACGGGCCCTTGTGATTGCGGTTGTGCGTACGCCAGTTGCGGTGCTCGACGACCTGGAGGCCCTCGTCACGAAGGGCCTTGAGAAGCTTGGACGCGGACAGCGGCGTTGCCATCGTGGTGATCCTTTCCGGTTGGATGGTCCGGTGGGGATGGTTCGTTCAGTTCTCGCCCTGCGCGGGGGGACCGGCCGGCGCACCGCCCGTCTCGGTGGCCTTCGCCTCCTCCATCGCCGCGGCGGGGGACCGGACCGGACAGCGGCCCGAACGCCAGGCGTGGATCGGACACCGAGCTCTCGCCGAACACCCAGGCCGGCGGCGCGTGATGCACCTCGATCCCGCTCGGAGCCGGCAGATCTCGACACCGTCCTCCAGCGGCAGCCAGCGGCCCTCCTCGATCCGCAGCACGCCGCCCCGGGTCTTCAGCGCGCCTGGTGACCCCGGCCGCCCGCGACCCGGTGGTCCCGGCGCCGCAGGAACGGGGCGGAGGAGCACGCGTGGATCATGGAAACGAGCGCCGCGTTTTCAGGTCTTTCCCCCGTCACACACCCCGTGCGATATCGGTCTCGCAGGGCCATTGGCATACGCGTCTGCTTGTGGCTCCTGATGCATGGGTGCCTGTGGGGAGTCTCGTTCGGCGCGGAGTCACGGTCAAGGCACCCTTTCGGTCAACGGGTGCTTGCGGTATGCGGAGTTCGGCTGAAGCCGTTCGGCGAGGTCAGCGGGACAGTGAAGATCGATATGGAGACCCCGTTCGCCAACGTTTCACAAGAAAATTCGGTGAGGGGTGGTAAACAAGCCGAATGGCAGACGGCTCGGCGCGCCGTCTTGTGTCCGATTGGCGAGACATACGGCATTGCTCCCGCGGAACTCCACCGGACTCCCACGGGAAATGCGAGGGCCGAACGCCGCTGGGGCCGGCCGCGTTCGAGCGGCCGGCCCCAGCGGGGAAAGCGTGTGGATCAGTAAGGACCGTTGACGTTGTCGATGGAGCCGTACCGGTCGGCCGCGTAGTTGCAGGCGGCGGTGATGTTGGCGACCGGGTCGTAGGGGTCCGTCGCCGTGCCGGGCACGTGGTAGGCCTCGAACGTCGGCGCGATGACCTGGAGGAGCCCCTTCGAGGGGGTCCCGTTCACGGCGTTGATGTCCCAGTTGTTGATGGCGAGCGGGTTGCCCGAGGACTCACGCATGATGTTGCGGTGGATCCCCTCGTACGTGCCGGGGATGCCGTGCTTGGCCATGATGTCCAGCGACTCCCGGATCCAGCCGTCGAGGTTGTCCGGGTACGTCGCCGCCTTGGCGGCGGCCGGTGCGGCCTTCCGCTCGGCGGACCGGTCGGCTCGCTCGGGCGCCGAAGCGCGCTCGGCCGCCTTCGCGCCGATCGTCAGCTTGAGGCCGGGGCGGATCAGGGACGGGTCGGCCCCGATGGCCTTCCGGTTGTCCTCGTAGAGCTTCTTCCAGCCACCGCTCACCTTGTGCTCCCGCGCGATCTTGGAGAGGGAGTCACCCGCGACGACGGAGTACGTGGTGGGCGCGGCCTTCTTGGCGGCGGCAGCGGTGGCGGCCGGGGCCGCGGCCGGGACGCCGGCGGTAACGGAGTACGCCGCGCTGGGCGCCGCCTCGGCGGCGGTGGCGCCCATCAGGGGCAGCGCGAGTGCGGCGCCGCCCGTGCCCGCGGCGACGAAACGGCGGGCGAGCGGACTGTTCTTGGGACGACGGTGCTTACCCTTTGCGGGCATGGCGAATTCCTCTCCGTCGCCTGCGAGGTGAGCTGTCGGGTTCGGGCTGGAGATGCCCGGTCGCGGTATCAGCGCGACTTCACCCCTAGCCGATCCGGTGTGCTCCGGGTCGGCGGCTTACCTGGGTCCCCCGCTCCTGCCGTACGTACGTGAGTGGGTGTGGGGTTTCCGGACGGCGGCAGGATTCGGCGGTCCATCCGGATTGAGGGGACCGTAAGCGAGACGGGCCTGGCGGAACAAGGCGTGAATTTCACGGCCCGACCCGCTTTCCACCGCCTTCCGGCCGGTGGTGAACCGTCAACTTTGCTGCAAACAACCGGGAATCAGGCCTGAAGAGCCCCTGTGTGCCAGTCCTGCGCGGTGATACTTATCACGCGTGATAACCAGAGCCCATAAGTGACGCATTTTCCCCGCAATGTGAGCAGCAAAGGCGATTGCCGCCAAACCTGCATAACGGAGAAAAGGGACGCAAGGGTCTCGTGGTGTGCCGACGCCGACCCGGCCGCCGGTTGCTCCCAGGTGGCGGGCCCGGGCGCGCCGGACGCAGTGAAGTCCGGCCCCGCCGACCTCGTGCCCGCCCGGTGGCGCGACCGCGGGCGTATGCGTGCACAACTCGTCCATCACCGTGGCCGTACGACGCCGCGGAGTGTGCGGAGCGCGTCCGCCGGCACGGACGCGGCACTGTTCGGCGCGTTGCGCGACGGGCCGTGGGGGAGGGCCGTCGAGATGGACACGCGCGTCATCGGCCCGGCGTTCGGTCGCGCAGCCTCCGGCCCCCGGCACCGGATGATCACGCGGACGCGGACGACCGGCCGCGTGTGGCCCCGTTCCCCTCCGCCGCGCCACCCGCGCGGCGCGGCCTGGCGCGCACGTGCATCCGCTCGCCCTGCCGGCCGAAGAGGCTGAGCACCTCGACGGGGCCGTCCCCCGTGGTGCCGAACCAGTGCGGCAGCCTGGTGTCGAACTCGGCCGCCTCGCCCGCCCCCAGCACCAGATCGTGCTCGGCCAGGACCAGCCGCAGCCGCCCGGACAGCACGTACAGCCACTCGTAGCCCTCGTGGGTGACGGGCTGGGGGGTGTTCCGGTCGGCGGGGAGCACCATCTTGAAGGCCTGCTGCGGGCCGGGTTGCCGGGTCAGGGGCAGCACGGTGTTGCCGTGCACGGTCCTGGGCGTGAGGCGGACGCGCGGGTCGCCCACCTCGGGCGCGCCCACGAGCTCGTCCAGCGGAACCTGGTGTGCCTGGGCGATCGGCAGTAGCAGCTCCAGGCTGGGGCGGCGCAGGCCGGACTCCAGACGGGACAGGGTGCTCTTGGAGATCCCCGTGGCCGCCGACAGCGCGGCCAGGGTCACGCCGCGCTCCGTACGGAGGCGCTTGAGGCGCGGGCCCACCTGGGTCAGGGTCCTGGCGATGGCGTCCGACTGCTCTTCCATGCCGTTCATTGCACCGCGCCCCCGCCGCCGACGGCAACAAAGTTTGCTGTTCCGGCACCGTCCGACGGACCCGCCGAGGTCACCAGGACACGTCGTCCAGCAGCAGCTCCGTCGGCATCCGGGCCCCCGCGGTGGGGGACTGTTCGGTCCACATCACCTTCCCGGTGGGGGTGTACCGGGTGCCCCACCGCTCGGCGAGCTGGGAGACCAGGAACAGTCCCCGGCCGCCCTCGTCCGTGGTCGCCGCGCGCCGCAGGTGCGGGGACGTACTGCTGCCGTCCGACACCTCACAGATCAGGCAGCGCTCGTACAGCATCCGCACATGGATCGGCTCGGAGCCGTAGCGGATGGCGTTGGTGATCAGCTCGCTGAGCATCAGCTCGGTCGTGAACCCGACCTCCTCCAGTCCCCACTCCTCCAGCTGACGGCCGCACGCGGAACGCACACGTGCGACGGCGGAGGGGTCCCTGGGCACGTCCCAGTCGGCGACCCGGGTGCGGTCGACCAGATTGGTGCGGGCCACCAGCAGCGCGATGTCGTCCCGGCGGTGCGGCGGCAGCATGGCGTCGAACACGGCCTGGCAGGTCGCCTCCGGCGTACGGCCGCGATGGCCCGACAGCGTCTCGCGCAGCAGCTCGAGGCCGGCGTCGACGTCCCGGTCCCGGTGCTCGATCAGACCGTCGGTGTAGAGGACGAGCTGGGAACCCTCGGCGAGCTGGATCTCGGCCGTCTCGAACGGCAGGCCGCCCAGGCCCAGGGGCGGGAAGACGGGCACCTCGGGGCAGTCCAGGGTGCCGTCGGGCAGGACGACCACGGGGGCGAAGTGCCCCGCGGTGGCCATGCTGCAGCGGCCGGACACCGGGTCGTAGACGGCGTACAGGCACGTGGCGCCCGTGATGCCCTCCCCGTTGCCGTCCGCGCCCTCCTCCTGGTCGATACGGGTGACCAACTCGTCCAGGAGTCCCAGCAGCTCGTCCGGCGGCAGGTCCAGCGCCGAGAAGTTGTGCACCGCCGTCCGCAGCCGGCCCATCGTGGCGGCGGCGTGCAGTCCGTGCCCCACCACATCGCCCACCACCAGGGCGACCCTGGCCCCGGGCAGCGGGATGACGTCGAACCAGTCGCCGCCCACCCCCGCCTGCGCCGGCAGATAGCGGTACGCGATGTCCAGCGCGCCCTGCTCGGGCAGGACGCGGGGCAGCAGGCTCCGCTGGAGCGTGACCGCCATGGCGTGCTCGCGGGTGAAGCGACGGGCGTTGTCGATGGCTACGGCGGCCCGGGCGGCCACCTCCTCCGCGAAGGCCAGGTCCTCCTCCTCGAACCGTTCGGCCCGCTCCGAACGCCAGAAGTTGGCCATGCCCAGGACCACCCCGCGCGCCTGCAACGGCACCGTCACCAGCGAATGGATGCCGTACGCGAGAGCCTCGTCGGCCCCCGCGGTGTCCTGCGCCCGCCATCCGTGGGCCACGTTCAGGTCGGCCTCCAGCACCGCGTGCCCGCTCGCCAGGGCCGCCGCCATCGGCGTCGTGGGAACGGCGAACCTGATGAGGTCGCCCACCGGCTGGAGGGGGTGGTCGTCGTGGATGCCGGCCACCGCCGTGCGCCGCATCTCCGTGTGCCTGCCCGACGGCTCCTCGCCGCGCAGGACCGGGTCCAGCAGCTCCACCGTGACGAAGTCCGCGAACCCGGGCACCGTCACCTCCGACAGCTCCTCGGCGGTCCGCACCACGTCCAGCGTCGTCCCGATCCGCACCCCCGCCTCGTACAGCAGCTTCAGCCGCTCCCGGGCCACCTCCGCCATCCCCGACACCGCCCGCAGCTCGGTGGTGTCGCGGAGCGTCGCGACCGTGCCGGTCGCCCCGCCGTAGGGGGCCGTGGGCCGGGTGTTGACGGCGAGCAGGCGGTCGCCCGCCAGGTGCACCTCGTCGGTCACCGCACGGCCCGAGCTCAGCAGCTCCGCCGTGTCCTCGTCCAGACCGAGGTCGCTGACGGCGCGCCCCTCCGCGTCGGGGGGCAGGCCCAGGAGCCTGCGCGCCTCGTCGTTGGCCAGCGTCAGCCGGCCGTCGTCCCCGATGATGACCACACCCTCACGCGCCGCGTGCAGAACGGCGTCGTGGTGTTCGTACATCCGGGTCATCTCGGTGGGGCCGAGGCCGTGCGTCTGGCGGCTCAGCCGCCGGCTCACCAGCGCCGAGCTGCCGACCGCCAGCGCGAGCGCGGCGGCGGCGGAGCCCAGCAGCACCGGCAGGTGGCGGTTGAACGCGCCCCCGACGTTCTCGATCGTGACACCGGCGCTCACCAGTCCCACCACCGAACCGTCGGCGTCGGTGACGGGGACGACGGCCCGGGCGGCGTCGTTCGGCGCGCCCTCGAAGATCTCCGTGAACGCGGTACCCGCCGCGGCGCGCTCCACGTCCTCGGCGCGGCGGCCGATCAGCGACGCGTCGTTGTCGGCGACGCGGTTCCCCTCGGGCGTCATCACGGCGATGAAGTCCACGCCGGAGCCGTCCCGGGCCTCGAGCACCGACGCCTGGAGCGCGGCGGTCGGATCGGGGGCCTTGAGCGCCGCCACCGTGCCCGGGGCGTCCGCGAAGGACTCGGCGGCGGCCAGCGAGCGGTTCTGCGCGTCCCGCTCGCCGTCGTAGCGCGCCTGGAACGCCAGCCCCACCACGGCCACGGTGATCAGCAGCACCGCGACCACGATCTGGAGCAGCAGCACCTGACCGGCGACCGTGCGTACGCCCAGCAGCGACCGCACACCCTCCGGTGGCGGGCGCCGTGCCTTCATGGTGCGGGCCCGGTCCGGAGCGCCCGGCACACGTCCCGGGTCCGGGCGGCCCGACGCTCGCCTGGTCCGTCCGAGACGTCCGCTCATGCCCCATTTCTAACATTGCACCCTCTTCCGGAGCGACCCACGCCCTCCCCGGCCCACCCCCGGCCCGCCCCCCGGGGGTTCCCGGGAGGCAGCCGGCCGTACGCCCTGGTCTCAGTCGCAGGAACGCCTGTAGGAGAGGTGCGGGAGCAGGGCCTTCCAGCGGGCCTCGTCGACGCTCAGCGGATGGGTCTGGCACAGCCGCCGGTGGATCCTGTCGGTGTCGTGGTCGAGGAGGTAGGTGTTCTCCGAGCCGTAGGCGACTTCGCGCTCCCAGCTCGGCACGACGGCCATGAAAGGGCTCTTCCGCGGAAACAGCCGTAGCTCCCTCGCGACCTCCAAGGTGGCGAGGGCCGGCGTGCGCCATCTGCCGTCCTCCTCCGCCTCCCAGATGCGGTACGGCTCACTGGTCACCACCCGCGTGCCGTCAGGAGCGGGCCTGATCTCCTCGATGGTCCGGTCGAACCGCATCTCGGGCAACTCCCGTGGCTTGTACGGGTCGTCCACGTTCCAGAAGCGCACCGTTCCGTCGAGCAGCGACGTCGCCAGCAGCCCCTTGCCCGCCGGCTGGTACCCCCCGGACGTGGCGGGCAGCTTCGCGGCCTTCCGGGGCCTGCGCATGTCCCGCATGTCCCACAACTGCGCGCTCTGAGCGCTGTCGTCCGTGATCATCAGGCGCGCCGAGGGGAGGTAGGCCGCCCTTGCCTCGGCCACTCCCTCGAGTCTGCTGCCCCTGACCGGCTTTCCCGGGTCGGTCAGATCCCAGATGCGCAGGTCCGCCGAACGGCCCGGCGTCTCGCCGTCGCCTTCCACGATCGCGAGGGCGTGCTCACCCATGAAGAAGAGGCTCTCCGGCTCGATCGACGGTGTGACGGGAATGCTCGTGCGACGGACGGGCTTCCGGGCGTTCCGCAGGTCCCACACGTCCGCCCTCGTGCCCTTCGAACCCGCCACCACCAGCAGCCGCCCGTCCCGGGACACGGCGGTGCGCACGTCGGGATCCCGGAAGGGCATCTCGGCCCCCGGCACGGGCGGGCCGGACCCGCTGAGGTCCCACAGCCGGAACGCGTGGTTCCTGGTTCCCTCCTCCCACCGGTGCCCCAACAACAGCGGACCGTCCCTGCCCGGCAGGAAGAAGCGGGCCTCCCAGCCCTCCGGCAGGGTGAAGCGCAGCCGGGGATCCGCCCCGTCGGCGGTGTCCGCCGTGGTCACGTCCCAGACGCGGGTCAGTGTCGAGCCCCTGGTGACCATGAACCGGCCGTCGTCGCTGATCGGACTGGTGCCCGGGGAGGGCTGCGCCATCCGCCCGGCCAGCCGCGGCGCGGGGGCCCGCTCGGGCCACGCCCGTACGTTGCCTCCGACGTCACCGACCGCGAGATGCGCCCCGTCCGGGCTGTACGCCACGGCCTGAGCGGGTTCTCCACCCGGGAGGGTTCCCTCCTCGGCGGGGCTGTTCAGGAGCTCCGGGCCCTTCTCCGTGGCGTCCCGGAGCTTCGCTCCACCCTGCGCGCCGTTGTCCGCGGCGGCGAGCCGTCCTCCGTCCGGACGGAAGCTCAGTGAGGGCAGTCCCTTGCTGTATCCCCATTGCCTGTCGTACGTGTCCTCCGGTTCGATCTCCACGAGGCGCCGCCGGTCCTCGACCGTCCACCACGCCATGTTCGCCTCTCCACCCGTCGCGACGACCAGGTCCCGCCGGGGATGGAACGCGACCGCCATCACGGACGCCGTCGTCGAGGTGTCCAGCAGCCGGGGCCGCGCCGGATCGTCCACCCGCCACAGGCGCACTTCCGCGGCGGTGCCCCGACCCTTTCCACCGCCCCTGCCGTTGCCCGTGACGAGCAGACCGTGGCGGCCGAACGCGAGCGAGATCAGGTCGGCGGCCGCGACACGGCGCTCGTGGCGCAGCCGCGGGCCCGAGGGCTCCGACACGTCCCACAGCCGCAGCCTGCCCCGTTCGCTCCCCGACGCCAGCGTCCGGCCGTCGGGGCTGAAGGCGAGTGTGTAGGTGATCCCCTTCGCGATGCCGTGGACGGCCAGCCGTTTCGGCTCCGCCGGGTCGGCGACGTCCCACAGGGTGAGTTCGGTGGCCGTCTGCGCGGCCAGCAGCCGGGCGCGCGGATGGAACGCGATCGCCGCGCTGCCCTTCAGCCCCAGATGCGCCGCTCTCACGGGCGCGTTCCTCCGGGAGATGTCCCACAACTGCACACGTCCACCGCGCTGGCTGGTGGCCAGCACGTCACCGTCCGCGCCGAACGCGATGCCGAGGACCGGTGCCCGGACGGCTCCCGGCAGTTCCACGGGCGCCTTCGAGAGATACGCCTCATACAGACTGGTCCGGGTCTGGGGTGTCTCGGCCGCACGGTAGGCGGCCAGGCTGAGACGCAGGGCGGTCTGCGGGTCCCGCTCACGCAGCGAGTCCGCCTGGGCCGCGATCTGGTTGGCGATCAGTGTCGTCTCCCGGCCCTCCGCGTCCCGCTGGGCGTCACGGGCCAGTACCGCGAGGACGCTCGCGAGAACGGCCAGCACCGTGACCACGGACACCGCTGCCCTGCGCACGTTCCTGGCGCGTCGCTCGGCCCGGCCGCCGGCGTCGAGGAAGTCTTGCTCCACCGGCCGGATCGGCAGCACCCGGCCGCCCAGGGCGAGCTGGGCCCGGGCCGCGGCCAGCTGGTCACCGCTGTACAGACCGCTGGCCGGCCGTCCCGCCTCGTGCCACCCGTCGGCCGCGTCGCCCAGCCGGCGGCGTACCAGCAGACCGACCCGGTCGTCGGTGATCCACTCGCGGAGCCTGGGCCAGGCGTACAGCAGCGAGTCGTGACAGAGCTGCGCCTCGCCCCGGTCGACGACCACGAGCCGGGCCTCGACGAGCCGGTCGAGCAGGTCGGCGACACCGGCCAGCTCACCGGTGGGAACCCGGCGGCGTACGGCCTGCCCGTCTCCGTCCGCCAGCACGACCATCCGCAGGAGCAGCTCCCGGAGCCTGCGCCTGCCGTCCTCGTCGAGCGCGTCGTACACCGCGTCGGCCGCTCGCGCCACGGACGTACGGATGCCGCCCGCGGCCTGGTACCCGGCGAAGGTGAGGCAGGCACCACGGCGTCTCGCCCACGTCTGCTGGAGGGCGTGGGCCAGGAAGGGCAGCGCGACCGCGTCTCCGTCGACGGCCCGCTCCTGGCGCAGTTCACGCAGCAGGTGCTCGGCGAGCCCCTCCTCCAGCCGCAGTCCGGCCTGCCGCGCGGGCTGTTCGACCGCCGAGCGCAGCTCGTCGTCCGACATGGCCGCAACGGTGAACTGTCCGTTCCGCACGACCCGCGCGAGCCGTGCGTCGTTGAGGCACTGGCCGTAGAAGTCGGCGCGCAGACCCAGCACGATGCGAGGGCCCGCCGCCGGCGACCCGGTGATTGCCCGGATGAACAGCTCCCGTTCCTCGACGTCCCGGCACTGGGTGAAGATCTCCTCGAGCTGGTCGACCACCAGGACATCGGGTCCGCCGTCCCCGAACCGCCCGGCGCCCAGCCCGGTCTCCACCTCGGCGAACGGCCGGCCCCGCACGCCGGACCACAGCTCCGCCAGCGTACGGAACGGCTGGGCGCCGGCACCCGGCACCAGCAGTACCCGGTCCCGCTCCAGTGCCGGCACCAGTCCCGCCCGGAGCAGGGAGGACTTGCCGGCCCCCGAAGGACCGACCAGGACGACCGGTCCTCGGTACCCGTCACCGGTCACCCGGTCCACGAGCGCGCCGGTCAACTCCTCACGGCCGAAGAAGAGATGGTGCTGCTCAGGCAGGAACGGCCGCATGCCCGGGTACGGGCACGGACCCTCGCTCTGTGCGACGGCGGTGTCCGGCTCGGCGGAACCGGCCGCCCGTCCCGGGTTCGGAGCGACGACGATGTCGGCGGCCCGGCCGACCCCGTCGGAGTGGGGGCGCGCCGGACCGCCCTGGAAGCGGTGGTCGAGGATCCGGTACAGGTCCAGCAGGGTGAACCACGCGGGTCCTCCCGCGTCGCCCTCGTTCAGCAGCCGCAGCAGTTCGCCGCTGAACAGGGTGTGCCGCTCGCCCGCCGGTGCGAACGACGCGGCATAGTGCGTCGCCGACGTCAGCAGGAAACTGCCCTCGGGGCGGGCGGAGGTGAGCAGGTCACGGTACGACTCCTGCGGCGCGGCCTCCGCGAGACCCGAGAAGCAGCAGTCGAGGACGACCACCGGACTGGCCGCCGCGTCCGCGAGACGTTTGCTGACCTGGTCGTACGGCACCGCGTGGACGGTGTCGTCCGCCGACCGGGTGCCGGAGGTGGCCAGGTACAACTGCCGTCCCGGGCCCAGCAGCCCGTGCCCGACGAAGCAGAAGAGCACCACCCCGCCCTCCGAGGCGTCGATGGCGGCCTGCACGGCCGCCAGCACCTCGGTCGGCCCCTCCGGATCGATGATTTCGGTGACGCGGCCGTCCATGCCGCACTTCTCGCGCAGCGCCCGCGCGAGGTCCCGCGCCGAGTGAGCGGCGCTCGGCAGAGGGGCGAGAGGCACTTTGCCGCTCGTGCCGTACCGGCCCGTCCCCACCACCACCGCGTGACAGTCGGCCCCCGTTAAGTCACCCCGCCGTTCCGTCATGGTCAGGCGCTCTCCGACTCGGCCGCCGGTCTCGTCCCCTCGGCCCGGGGCAGGGGTGGTGGCCCCTGCTGGGCGTGCGGCGGGGACTGCGGCTGGAGGGCTTCGGCCACGCGCTGCGCCAGGTCCCCCGTGCTCTCCGCGGTCCGCCCGTCGATCCGCTCCGACGTGACCGTGACCTGTGTGCCGTCGGGCCGGGTGATCGTCACCGTCTGGTTGACCCGGCGGCTCTGCAGCCACGCGACGACCGCGGCCGCGACGGCGGCGGTCAGCCCGCCCGGAGCCAGCAGGAGCGTGATGAGTTCCGGGGCGCCGCCGCTCATGGTTCCGGGCTCCGGTGGACCGGGCGTCTCCCGGCCGACATGGCCGCGCAGCCCCGGGTCGCGCCGCAGCCACCGCCACAGGTCGTCCGCCTCGACGGGTCCGCCGGCGTCCAGTGTGATTCTCACAGTCCCTCCGCGTAGGGAATCGACCACAGTGCGTCCCGAGGGTAACGGGGCTCGATCGTCCCCAACAGGGCCACGTGGCGCGGGAATCGGAGCCGGTGCGAAGTGAACACTTCCGCCGCGCCGTCCGTACCTAGGGGCGGACGCGTCCCCCGGTCGCCGCCGGCCACCGGAGTCCGAACCACCAGCAGGAGCAGCGGAGTTGAGTCACAGGCGCATACCCAAGCGAAAAGCCGTCCTCGCAGGAGCCGGGGCGGTCGGCATTGCCGCGGCGGCGATCCTGCTGCCCAACGCCAATGCCTCCCAGTCCGGAACCGACCGGGAGCAGGTCACCGCCACGACCATGAGCGCCGCGTCCGCCGCGCAGGTGGCCAGGCAACTGGGCCAGTCCCTCGGCGACTCCTACGGAGGGGCGTACTACGACACGGCCAAGCGGCAGCTCGTCGTCAACGTGGCGGACGGTGACGACGCGGAGAAGGCGAAGGTCGAGCGGGCCGGCGCGGTCGTCCGGCCCGTGCAGAACAGCACCGGTGAGCTGACGTCGGCCACGCGGACGCTGTCGCAGAAGGCGGGCATCCCCGGGACGGCGTGGGCCGTCGACCCCAGAACGAACCAGGTCCTCGTCACCGCCGACCGCACGGTCACCGGGGACCGCTGGAACACACTCGAGTCGGCGGTCGAGTCGCTGGGGCCGGGCATGGCCCGGATCCAGAAGTCCAAGGGGCAGTTCAAGCCGTTCGTCGACGGCGGTGACGCCATCTTCGGCGGCGGCTCACGCTGCTCGCTCGGCTTCAACGTCACCACACAGGACGGTCAGAAGGGGTTCCTCACCGCCGGGCACTGCACCGCCGCCTCGCAGGCGTGGGCGGACGAGAACGGCGCGCAGCTCGGTTCGGTGCAGGAGAGCGTCTTCCCCGGCGAGGGGGACTTCGGTCTCGTCACGTACGACGATCCGGGAGCCGAGGCCCCGAGCGCCGTCGACGTGGGCGGCGGGCAGAAGCTGGAGATCCGGCAGGCGGCCGAGGCGGCGGTCGGGCAGCAGGTGTTCCGCATGGGCAGCACCACCGGGCTGCGGGACGGACAGGTCACCGGCCTGAACGCCACCGTGAACTACCCGGAGGGCACCGTCACCGGGCTCATCCAGACCAACGTGTGCGCCGAGCCCGGCGACAGCGGCGGCTCACTGTTCACCCGGGAAGGGGATGCGATCGGCCTCACGTCGGGCGGCAGCGGCAACTGTGACGTGGGCGGCGAGACGTTCTTCCAGCCCGTCACGACCGCACTCGCCGCGGTCGGCGCGCGCATCGGCGGCTGACGCCCGCGGCTCGCTCTCCCCGCACCGGTCGGTGCGCCCGTGCCACAGCGGTACGGGTGCACCCTCCGCGCGGGGGCGGGGTCTTGGCGCCGGGCGGCGCGCTTCGGGGCGGCGGGTTCTCGCCGCGGGCCGCGAGGCCTCCCCGCCCGGTGGCGCGGGCTTACGCACCCGGGATGAGGAGCAGCGGCATCCAGCGCCTTCCGGGGGCGTCCCGGCCGGCCGGGGGGCGGGCGGGGCGCTGCCGGCCCCGCATCAGCACGGTGAGCGTGGCCAGGGTGACCACGGTGCCGGCCAGGCCCAGGGGTGTCACCGCCGGCCGTCGCTGTCGTTCCATCGTGTTTCCTCCCTCGCGCGGTCCATCCCGACAGCGTCGCCCCGACGGGCACGCGCGGCAGCCGCACCGGTCCGGGCGGGTTCTCCCAACCCCTCGCCCGGGCTAGTGCGCCACCGCCCCGGGTTCGGCCGGGCGGGGGAATCCGGGTGTCTCCGCACCGGCCGGAGCGCTCGATCCAGCAAGGTGAGGGGCATGCCCTCGTACCCCTCCGCCGACGTGACGCCGGTCGCCGCCCCCTCCCCGGCGCTGCCGGGGCCCCGCGCGGGCACCCCGCTGGCAGGGCGGATGTTCAGCGCCCTGCACGACCGGAAGCTGGTCTACAACGCCTGCTGGGAGGACCCGGCGCTCGACCGCGCGGCCCTCGGTATCGGACCCGACGACCACGTCCTGGTCATCACCAGCGGCGGCTGCAACGCACTGGACTACCTGCTCGCCGGAGCCGGCAGGGTCACCGCCGTCGACGTCAACCCCCGGCAGAACGCCCTGCTCGAACTGAAGACGGCCGGCATCCGGCGACTGTCGCACGCCGAGTTCTTCGAACTGTTCGGCGCCGGACGCTCCGTACGGGCCCACGAGATGTACCGGGACGCCCTGCGCCCCGACCTGTCGCCCTTCGCGCAACGGTACTGGGACGGGTACATCGAGGCCTTCGCCGGGCGGGGCTGGCGCAACTCCTTCTACTACCGGGGGACCTCCGGCTTCCTGGCCAAGGGCATGATGCTCGTCATGGGCGGCTTCCAGGGCCTCGGCCCGCACCTGCGGGAGCTGCTGGCGGCACCCACGCTCACGCGGCAACGGCACATCTACGAGTCCCGGCTGCGCGACCGGCTCTGGACGGCGGCGCGGCTCGGCGCCCAGCCGCTGGCGCTGAGCTTCGCCGGGGTGCCGCCGCAGCAGCGCCGCGAGATCACCGAGGAGTACCCCGGGGGCACGGCCCAGCTCATCCACGACGGGTTCGACGCGATCTTCGGCCGGCTGCCCATCGCCGACAACTACTTCTGGCGCGCCTACCTCGTACACGCCGACCTGCTGTCCCCAGTACCTGAAGGCCGCCAACTCGGCGAGCCGTGTCCCGGCGCGCACCGCCGCCGGATCGTCCACCGACGTGCCCGCCCCTGCCGTGGCCACCAGCGTCACCGTCGGGCTTCCGCCGCGGAACGCCGTGGACAGTGTGTGTTCCGCCCGTGCCCACTGAGAGCCCGGCGGCGTCGTACCGCCGTGGTGCAGGTTCTCGTTGACGCACACCGCCGCCACCGCCGCCATCAGCAGCGCGCAGCCGGTCAGCACCAGCGTACGGACGGGAAAGCGCAGGACCAGTTCGGCGAGGGCGCCCAGCGGGTCGCCCGGCAGGAGACTCGGGCGCCGTTTCACGATCCCGGACCGCACATGTGTCTCCTGACGCCTTCACCCCGGAGCCGTCACCCCGGCCGCACTCGGACTCCTCAACCTTCCACACCGGCCGCCGGTACGGACCGTGCGACCCGGTCGGTGTACTCGGACGGCGGAAGAGCCGGACTCAGACGCCGTCGGGCTCCGGGTCGGCCTGCGGGCGGGCGTGCGAGGCGGCCCTGGTGTGGATGAACAGGTCCTGCCGGCCGGGCGGCGTGGCCCGGTGCTGGGGCAGCGGCAGCTCGTAACGGACCTGTCTGCGGTGGTCGGCCATCTGCCGCTGCACGTTGTAGACGCTGCCGAACTTCCACAGCATGCGCGCGAAGTTGGTCTGGCCCCGGGCGAGGTTGCGGCCCAGCACGCTCATGGCTCCGACGGCGTTGCGCAGCCCCAAATGCTTGCGGTTCAGCACGGCCTGGGTGCGCACCAGCTCCCGGTAGAACTCCTCCAGCGGGAGCGTGGTGGGCACGACGGCGTGCTGGATGTCGAACAGGCGGTAGTCACGGGTCGTCAACTGGCGGGCCTCGGTGTGCCAGATCTCCGTGCCCGGGTACGGCGTCATCACCGTCAGGTGCACGATCTCGGGCACCGACAGGGCGAACTCCCTTACGAGGCGGAAGCGTTCCGCGTCCCAGGCGGGGTCGACGATCAGGTTGATGGCCACCATGATGCCCAGCCGGCGGGCCGTCTCCAGGGCCTTGAAGTTGTCGTCCGGGCTCACCCGCTTCCGGTAGAGGTCCAGGCCCTCGGCGTCCAGGGCCTCCATGCCCAGGAACATGTAGCGCAGGCCGAGCCGTGTCCAGCGGGCGAAGACCTCCTCGTTGCGCAGCAGGACGTCGCTGCGCGTCTCCAGGTAGTACTGCTTGCGGATGCGCCGGCGCTCCAGCTCGGCGGCGATGCCGTGCCCGTGCTCGGGCCGGATGAAGGCCACGTCGTCGACGATGAAGACGTTCGGCTCCCGGATCGAGGCCATCTCCTCCGCGGCCGCCTCCGGGGACGCCTTGCGGTAGCTGCGCCCGTAGAAGGTCCACGCGGAGCAGAAGGAGCAGTCCCAGGGGCAGCCGCGGGTGAACTCGATCGAGGCGCACGGGTCCAGTTCCCCGATGAAGTAGCGGTTGCGCTTGCGCATCAGATCGCGCGCGGGCCGGGGGCTGTCCAGGCTGTCCAGCAGCTTCGGGGCCGGACCCCGGCCCTGCGCGCAGACGATGCCCGGCACGTCCTTCAGCCCGCCGTCGCGCGCCGCCGCCAGCAGCGGCTCGACCGCGGGCTCGCCCTCGCCGCGTACGATCGCGTCGACCGCGCCCTCGGCCTGTTCCAGCACGTGTTCGGCGATGAACGAGACGCTGTGGCCGCCGAGGAAGACGAAGCACCCCGGGGACGCGGCCTTGGCGTGGTGGGCGATCTCGATCGCCTCGGGGATGTTGGCCAGGTAGTTCAGCGAGATGCCCACGGCCTCGGGCGCGAACGACTCCAGTTCGCGGTCGAGCAGACCGCGCGAGAGGACCTGGAGGTCCACGACCCGCACGTCATGACCGGCGTCACGCGCTGCCGCGGCCACCCGTTCCAGGCCCAGTGGCTCGAGTCGCAGGAAGATCTCCGAGTACATGAGGGCACTCGGGTGAATCAGCATCACGCGCATCTCAGTCTCCAGCCGACGGCGGCACAGGGCAGCTACGTGTACCATTTCTGCCCCTTTGCTTATATTTCTTGCTGGAGCCACGCCGGGGCGGGACCGGGTCGCCCCGTGGGCCCGAGCCCCCGGCCGCCGGTGCCGCGCGGCGGGGGAGCGGTGGCGCTCTTGTGGCGCGCGCCGGTACGGGCCAAGGTGAACGCGACCGGCCGACCCCTCCCGATCGGAGCGACCGTGGCCCCCTTCCTCCTGCCCCACCAGCTCATTGGCGACGGACCCCACCGCGTCCTGGCCGTGCACGGCTGGCTCGCCGACCGTGCCGCCTACGCGCCCGTCGTCCCCGACCTCGACCGCACGGCCTTCAGCTACGCCCTCGTGGACCTGCGCGGCTACGGCGAGGCCATGGGCGTGCCCGGCGCGTACACCACCACGGAGGCGGCGGACGACCTGCTCGCCCTCGCCGACCGGCTCGGGTGGGACCGGTTCTCCGTCGTCGGGCACTCGATGGGCGGCAGCGTCGCCCAGCGGGTCCTGGCCGCCGCACCGGACCGGGTCCGCAGGCTCGTCGGCATCTCCCCGGTCCCGGCGGCGGGGCTGCTCATGCCACCCGAACAGTGGGACCTGTTCGCCGGGGCCGCCGAGAACCCCGGCAACCGCCGCGCCATCCTCGACGCCACCACCGGCGGCAACCGCCCGGACGCCTGGCTCGACCGCATGGTGCGCCGCTCCGTGGAACGCAGCGACCCGAAGGCCTTCCGTGCCTGGCTCGACTCCTGGGCGCACGAGGACTTCCACGCCGAGGTCGCCGGCAGTGACGTACCCGCCCTCGCGGTCGTCGGGGCACTCGACCCCGCCCTCGGCGCCGAGCTGATGCGCCGCACCTGGCTGCGCTGCTACCCCAAGGGCCGGGTCACCGAACTGCCCCGCGCCGGGCACTACGCCATGGACGAGACGCCGCTGGAACTCATCCGGGCCGTGGAGGACTTCCTGCGCGCGGACGGGCCCGCGTGACCGTCCCGCTTCCACCGGACGTTTTCGACCCCCGGCTGTACGCGCGCGGCCTCCCGCACGACGCCTACCGCGAGCTGCGCGACCGGCAGCCGGTGGCCTGGCAGGACGAGTACGAGGTGCTGGGCTGGCCCGCCGGACCCGGCTTCTGGGCGGTGACCCGCCACGCCGATGTCGTAGGAGTCCTCCGGGACACCCGCGCCTACTCGTCCCACCTGGGAGCAACGCAGATCCGCGACCCCGACCCGGCCGACCTGCCGTTCATCCGGCGCATGATGCTCAACCAGGACCCTCCCCAGCACGGCAGGCTCCGGCGCCTGGTCAGCCGCGCCTTCACACCCGGCCGGACCGACCGTTTCGAGGCGGCCGCCCGCGCCAGGGCCCGCGAGCTGTTTTCCGCCGCCCACGCCACCGCCCGCGACGGGGACGGCGAGGTCGATGTCGTCCACACCGTCACCGACGAGTACGCCCTGCTCAACCTCACCGACCTGCTCGGCGTACCGGTGAGCGACCGCGGGCTGCTGCTCACCTGGACCGAGCGGGTCATCGCGTACCAGGACCCGGACGAGCCCCCGGTGCTCGGACCGGACGGCACGCCCGTCAATCCGCGCTCGCCCGCCATGCTGAAGGAGATGTTCGCCTACGCCCAGGACCTCGCGGCGTACAAACGCGACCACCCGGCCGACGACGTCCTCACCTCCCTCGCGCACGCCGACCTGTCCGACGGCGAGCTGGAGATGTTCTTCTTCCTGCTCACCGTCGCCGGGAACGACACCGTCCGCAGCGCCGCCCCCGGCGGGCTCCTGGTGCTGGCCGAGCACCCGGACGAGCAACGGCGCCTGCGGGAAGGAGAGTTCGCCGTGCCGGAAGCCGTGGAGGAGCTCCTGCGGATGCACCCGCCCGTCCTGCACATCCGCCGCACCGCTGCCGAGGACCGCGTCCTGCACGGGCAGCGCATCCGGCGCGGCGACAAGGTGGTCGTCTTCCACGCCTCCGCCAACCACGACGAGCGGGTCTTCCCCGAGCCGCACCGCCTGGACCTGTCCCGTTCGCCCAACCCGCACGTGTCGTTCGGCGACGGCCCGCACATCTGCCTCGGCGCGCACTTCGCCCGGCTGCAACTGCGGGTCCTGCACGAGGAGGCGCTGCGCGTCCTCCCGCCGTACGAGCCGGCCGCCCCGCCCCGGCGGCTGGTCTCCCACTTCATCAACGGCCTGAAGTCACTGCCCCTGCGCCTGTGAGCCCCGCGCGAGTCACCCCTCCGCCGGTGAGTCCTCCGCCGTATCCGCCCGGTACCTGCCCGGGGTCGCCCCGAACTCCCGCTTGAACGCGTGCGAAAAGGCGTACGGACTGGCGTAGCCGACGCGGCGGGCGATCACGGCCAGCGGGTCCGAGGTGTCGCGCAGCAGCGTGGCGGCGCGCGTCAGGCGCCACCAGGTGAGGTACGCCATCGGGGGGCGGCCCACCAGGGCGGTGAAACGACGGGCCAGGGTGGGGCGCGAGACACCCGCCTCGGCGGCCAGGAGGTCGGTGGTCCACGAGGCGGCCGGACGGGAGTGCAGCGCCCGCAGCGCGGTGTGCGTCACCCGGTCGCTCAGCACGGCGGGCCAGGCACCGGTCGCGCTCTCGGTCATCCACGACCGGATCATGTAGACGAGCAGCAGATCCAGCAGGCTGGGCACCGCGATGCTCGCCGCCGGCCGCTCCGCGCCCAGCTCCCGCCCCAACAGGTCGATGGCGGCGCGGAGTTCGGGATGCCTGCCGACGCGGTTCGGCAGATGGACCACCTCCGGCAACTCCGCCATCAGCGGATGCACCCGGTTGCGGTCGAGGCGGTACTTGCCGCACAGCACCTCCACCTCGCCGCGTACGGCCCGGGGCCGCTCGGAGGGGGCGCCGTCGGTCCGGCCCTCGAACGGCACCGCCCGGCCCACGGTCGCCGCGTCGGCCGGAGCATCGGCGATCACATGCCCCGTGCCGTGCGGCAGCAGCACCGCGTCCCCCGTGCCGAGGGAGACAGGGGCGCCGCCGTCGGGCAGCAGCCAGCAACTGCCCTCCAGTACTACGTGGAAGCCCGCGCCGTCGTACGGCTCCAGCCGCGTGCACCAGCCCCCGCTCACCCGCACCCGGTTGGACGACGGCCGCCCGATGCGGACGGCGGCGATCGCATCGCCCACCACATCCATGGGCACAGCGTATCCCCCGCCACACGCCATGAGCGGGACGCGTATTCCGGTGAGCCTGGCGGACATTGAGCCGCTCACCGGCCCTGCCTAGGGTCGAGGGCATGAGCGAGAAGAAGCGGCGAAACATCGTCCTGGGGGACGTCGAAATCATCCGGGTCGTCGAGTGGCTCGGGCCGTTCGCGCCCGCCCGCGGCATCATCCCGGAGACCGGGGCCGAGGTCTGGAAGGACAACGAGGACTGGCTGGCGCCGGACCACTGGGAACCGGACAGCGACCGGGCGGTGATGGCGCTGCAGAGCTGGGTGCTGCGCAGCGGCGGGCGGACCGTCCTCGTCGACACAGGGGTCGGCAACGGACGGGAGCGGCCCGACACCCCGGAGTTCCACCACTGGCAGGGCGACTTCCTCGGGGACCTGGCACGGGCCGGCATCCGCCCCGAGGACGTCGACGTCGTCGTCAACACGCACGTCCACGGCGACCACGTCGGCTGGAACACCACCGGCTCGGCGGGGGAGTGGGTGCCGACCTTCCCCAACGCCCAGTACCTCATACCGGCCGCGGACGACTCCTACTTCGGCCCCAGCAACGCGTACGGAAACGGCCTGCGGGAGGACGACCGGCTGGTCTACGAGGACAGCGTCGCGCCGGTCCACCGGTCCGGTCAGGCCGTGCTGTGGGACGGTACCCACCGCATCGACGAGCACCTCACGCTGGAGTCCGCCCCCGGCCACACCCCCGGAACGTCCGTGCTGCGGCTGGCCTCGGGGACCGACCGGGCGGTCTTCGTCGGCGACCTGCTGCACAGCCCCGTGCAGATCCTCCACCCCGCCTGCAACAGCTGTTTCTGCCTCGACCCGGGACAAGCGGCCGCGAGCCGCCGCAGGGTCCTCGAACGGGCCGCGGACGAGAGGGAGCTGGTGGTCCCCGCGCACTTCGGCGGAGCGGGCGCCGTGGAGGTCCGGAAGGAGAACGGCGGCTTCACCCTCGGCCGGTGGGCCGACTTCGACGCCGGATAGGCGCGTCCGGCCCGGAGTCAGCCCCGCGCCTTCTCGGACGAGACCAGCACGCCGACCTTGTCGATCCGGTGCTCGGGGTTGCCCTTGGCGTCCCGCCAGAAGTTGCCGGCCGCGTCGTCCTCGGGTGTCGCACACGTCGAGACGGTGATCATCGCCTTGGTGGGCCGCTCGCCCGGCTTCCCCGGGACCGCGGCGCGCTGCTCGGCGAGGGAGCGCTCGGAGCGGAACGACGTCTTACGGGTTTCGGTGATCCGGTACTCGTGGACCGTGCCACCGGACGTCACGAACACCGACTCGCCCACCTCGAGAGCCGGCAGATCGCGCAGGGGGCCGCCGGCGGAGAGGCGGTGGGCCGTGACGAGGTAGTTTCCGACCTCGCCCGGGCCCACACCACCGTGCGGGCCGTAGGGGCTGGCGGCCACGCCTCGGTCCTGGATCTTCGTGCCCGGCCAGTCGTCGGTCGTCCCCTCGTACGGCACCACCCGCAGATCCTCGACACCGATGGCCGGGATGGCCAGCACGGCGGTCCGGGTGCGGGCCGTCTCGCTCGGCGACGGCTCGGGCGACGGCGCGGCGGGAACGACGGCCGGGGCGCTGGGGGCGACCGGTGGCGCCGGGGCCGCGGGCGTCGCCGGGACCGCGGCGGTCACGCCGGCCGCGGGCACCGGGTCGGCGACGGCCGCCGCGGGACGCTCGGCCGCGCCGCTGCCTCCCGCGCCACAGCCGACGAGCACCACGACGATCGCGCTCGTGAGCGCGGCGGAAGCGGTTCGGGCGATGTGCATGGGGCTCCGGGGGGATCGCCTTGGACAGGGGCGGCCACTCCAACGTAAACCGGACACACGTTCCCTGAACAGACCCGTCGACGGACCGTGAGGCACCGTGCGCGTACCGTCACTACACGGCCTTGGCCGACCCCGCTCCCGTGACCGCCCGGCGGCTGCCCGGATGCGGTCCACGTCCCCGCGCTCCGCCGGGGCCGCCGGGGCGCCGGGGCGAGCGCGGCAGCGCTCGGCCGGATCGACCACGTGATCGGCGAGTTCGCCGAACGCGCCGAGGACGGGCGTGGCCGGGCCGCCCCGAGAAGCAGCGACGGAGGTTGCGCCCAGGGCCTCGGCCGCCCCCCACCGGGCGGCCGGCCCGTCGGCGTCCGTGCCGCCTCAGCCGGTGCCCCGCGCGGCCCGGCGGGCGGCGCGGCGGCGCTTCAGGGCACGCCGTTCGTCCTCGGTGGTGGCGCCCCAGACGCCTGCCTCCTGGCCGGATTCCAGCGCCCACTCCAGGCACGGTTCCCGCACGGGGCAGCGGCGGCACACGGATTTGGCATCCTCCGCCTGGAGAACCGCCGGGCCCGTGTTCCCGATCGGGAAGAAGAGGTCGGGGTCCTCGTCGCGGCAGACCGCCTGCTGGCGCCAGTCACTCATGGAACTCTCCCAGTCCGTCGAATGGTTCGGTCGAATGGTTCGTTCCTTCCGGGTCGCCGCGAGGAGAGGAGCTGAAACAGATCGACGCCGGACGATGTCAATTGCCGGACAACCGCAGCCGCACCGGAGTGGTCCCCGCCGGCTCCGGAAGACACCACCCGTGCCGTCCGGGTGTGAGCGAGCCGAGGACGCTCGGGTGGCGGGCGCCGGTGCACGCGGGCACCGTCCCGGCGAGCCCATGAACGGTCAGAAACCCGAGCACGGCGAACGCGTACGCCTCCTTGGCGGCCGACGGCAGCCCCAGCGCGTCCGACACGCGCAGCGGGACACCGCCAAGTTCCGTACGCAGCACCGCCATCAGCACCGGGTTGCGCGTACCGCCGCCCGAGGCGACCACCTCGGTGGCCCCGACTGAACGGGCGGCGTCCGCCACGGTCCGTGCGGTGAGCAGGGTGAGGGTGGCCACGACGTCGTCGGCGGGCAGTGCCTCGCGCCCGGCGAGAGCCGCCCGCAGATACGGCAGGTGGAACAGCTCCTTGCCCGTCGTCCTGGGCGGCGGCTGCGCGTAGAACGGATCGTCCAGCAGCCGCCGCAGCAGCGCCTCGTCGACCCGGCCGCGGGCGGCGAGGGCCCCGTCCTCGTCGTACCCGAGCCTGCCGTCGGTGAAGTGCTGCACGGCCGCGTCGATCAGGGCGTTCGCCGGCCCGGTGTCGTACGCGACCGGAGGGCCGCTCCCACCCACCGTGATGTTGGCGATGCCGCCGAGGTTCAGGGCGACCGGCACCCCTGGGCGTCCGCGCAGCCACAGCACGTCCACGATGCTCACCAGCGGAGCGCCCTGACCGCCGGCGGCGACGTCCCGGGCGCGGAGGTCCGACACGACGGGGCGGCCGGTCGCCTCGGCGATCCAGGCGGGCTCGCCGAGCTGGAGGGTGCCGTTCACCGTGCCGTTCTCGGACCAGTGGTAGAGGGTCTGCCCGTGCGAGGCGACGAGGTCGGCGCGCCCGCCGCACAGCTCCTCGTCGGCCCGTACGGCGAGGGACGCGAAGGCCTGGCCGATACGGGTGTCGAGGCGGCACACCTCCTTCATGCCGGTGGCCGCCGGGGGCAGGGCCGCGGCCAGGGCGGCACGCAGCTCGGCGGGGTAGGGGGCGCTCACCATGCCGAGGGGCGCCAGAACCAGCGTGTCGCCGTCCAGCTCGAGATCGGCGGCCGCGGCGTCGACGGCGTCGTACGACGTCCCCGACATCAGCCCGATGACCCGCAATGGTCCTCCTCGCTCTGTCGCTCAGTCGCTCAGTCGCGCAGCGCGCGGCGGTGGTCGTCGCCCCGCAGGGTGGCCAGGGCGAGGGCGCTGACCGCGCACGTGGCCGCCACGTAGTACGCGGGGATGTCGACGTCGCCCGTGCGTTCGACCGTCTCGGTGATGATGAGGCCCGCGCAGCCGGAGAACACGGCGTTGGACAGGGCGTACGCCAGTCCCAGACCGGTGTACCGGACGCGGGTGGGGAACATCTCGGCGAGCATGGCGGGCCCCGGCCCCGCCATCAGGCCGACCACCGCGCCCGCGGCGCACACGGCGAGACCCTTGGCGGCCGTCGGGGCATCCGGGTCCTGCAACAGGTTCAGCAGCGGGAACGCCAGCAGGGCGGCCACCACCGCGCCGGACAGCATCACCGCGCGCCGCCCCAGCCGGTCGCTCAGCGCGCCCGCCGGGAGGATCGCCGCCGCGAAGCCCGCGTTGGCCAGCACGGTCGCGATCAGCGCCTGCCGGAACGTGGCGTCCAGCACGCTCTGCAGGTACGACGGCATCACGACCAGGAAGGTGTAACCGGCCGCCGACCAGCCCATCACCCGGCCCGCTCCCAGTGCGACGGCCCGCACCGTCTCCCGCGCGGGTGCGGCGACCGCCTCCGGTTTCCGCCGCCGGAACGACGGCGTCTCGTCCAGCCGCAGGCGCAGCCACAGGGCGGCCAGCCCCAGGGGCAGCGTCAGCAGGAACGGCACCCGCCAGCCCCACGACGCGAGCTGCGCCTCCGACAGCACGGTGGCGAGCACGGCCGCCACCCCGGCCCCACCGAGCAGCCCGAGCGCCACGGTGAAGGACTGCCACGCCCCGTACAGGCCGCGCCGGCCCGGCGGGGCGAACTCCGTCATCAGGGACACCGCGCCGCCGAACTCCCCTCCGGCCGAGAGCCCCTGGACGATGCGCAGCAGCGTCAGCAGCCAGGGCGCGGCGGCGCCGATGGTGGCGTACGAAGGCAGCAGCCCGATCAGGGTGGTGGCGGCCGTCATCAGCAGCACCACCAGGATCAGTGTGGGGCGCCGTCCCAGGCGGTCGCCGACGCGCCCGAAGAGCGCCGCGCCCACCGGCCGGAAGAAGAAGGCCAGTGCGAACGACGCGTACGTCCTGACCAGCGCCTCCGCGTCGCTTCCGCCTTCCGGGGTGAAAAAGGTGGCGGCGATGACGGTGGCGAAGTAGCCGTAGACGCCGAACTCGTACCACTCGATGAGGTTGCCCACCGAGCCCGCCACCAGCGCCCTGCGCGAGCGCGGCGGCCCTGTGGGCCCCGAGGGGCCCGCGGCCTCCTCTGCGGGGCCGTGCACGGAGGTCGTCATGCGGTGCCCTCCCGGCGTTGTCGACTACGTCATCGCTTCCCTTCCCGGTGTGTCGAGGAAACGATCCAGCAGTGCGTCCAGGCCGACGGCGAGGACGTCCTCGCCCGCGCGCTCGGCAAGGGCGGGCAGGGTGGCCCGCAGCTGGGGGAGCTCGTGCACGGGCATGCGGTGCAGACCCAGACGGATCGCCGGTTCCGGCTCGTCGGGGTCGTCCACCACGGCGGTGAGCTCCACGAAGACGTAGCCGAGGGCCCACGCCGTCACGGCCCGGTACGCCAACTGCGTACGGTGGGCGTCGAGTCCGGCGCGGGAGAGCAGCACCAGGACGCCCTCCTGTGTGCGCAGCACCGCCCGGGGGCGGCGGGACAGCGGCACGGCGAGCATCCGGGTGGCCAGCAGGGGGACCACGTGGGGGTGGCGCAGGGAGGCCCGGTGCATCTCACGGACCGTGCGGTGGAGTCCGCTGCGCCAGTCCTCGGCGCCGGCTGCCGCGGTCCCCGTGCCGCCGCCGGTGCCGTCCGTGGGGCCCAGGGTGTCCAGCAGTTCCGTGAACACCGCCTCGACCAGCCCGTCCAGCAGCGCGTCCTTCCCCGCCGCGTACCGGTACAGCGCCATGGCCTCCACGCCCAGCTCCGCCGCCAGCCGCCGCATGCTCAGGCTCGACAGGCCCTCGCGGTCGACCAGCGCGAGCGCCGTGGCCAGTACCAGGTCCCGGCTCAGCCGGCCACGCCGGCGTTTTCGCGGCCCGGAGCCTGCCTGCTCGGGCATCCCTTGACCTTCGTCCTATATCGGAGCAAAGTGTATGTATACGATGTAAATATAACTCTTTAGGACCTATCCAGAGCAACCGGCGGTCAACGTGGAGCCGAACACCCGTCTCGAGAAGTGGCTGCGGCCGAACGGCGGACAGGCACCGCACCGGGACGCCGCCCCGGTCGCGCACCGAAAGCCACCGGTCTCCCCCCACCGCTTGATGCTGATCTACGTGCTCTTCGTGACCCCGTTCACCGTCGTCTACCTGACGGTTCCGGCACACCACACGAGCATGTGGGCCGTGATCGGACTGACCGGGGTCGCGGCGATCCTCATCGGCCTCCGCATCCACCGCCCCGCGAGGCGCTGGCCGTGGCTGATGCTCGCCGCCGCGAACCTGACCTTCGCGGCGGGAGACACCACGTACAACCTCCTCGAACCGGTCTCCGGGCAGACCAGCCCGTTTCCCTCGCTCGCGGACGTCTTCTACCTGCTGACCTACCCCCTGTTCGCCGCCGGGTTCTTCGGATTCATGCGGTACCGGACGGAGTCGCGCGACTTCGCCAGCCTCCTCGACGCCCTCATCCTCACGTCCGGGCTCGCCCTGCTGTCGTGGGTGCACCTGATCAATCCGCTGACCATGGCCGGGGGCGAGACCTGGATCCAGCAGGCGGTCGCGATCGCCTATCCGCTCGGGGACGTGCTGATCCTCGCCATGCTCGTCCGGCTGCTCACCCTCGGCGGAACACGCGAGCGGTCCCTCCAGCTCCTCGCTCTCGGCACCTTCGGCATCCTCACCTCGGACGTCCTGTACGGGCTGCTGCAACTCCAGGGCACCTGGCGGGTCGGCACCTACATGGACCTCGGCTGGGTGGTGTTCTTCACCGCCTGGGGCCTGGCCGCACTGCACCCGTCCATGGTCCGGCTCACTGAACGGGTGCCCCGGCCGGGGCCCGGTATCGCCAAGCGCCGCCTCGCCGTCCTCGCCGTCGCGTCGCTCATCGCGCCCGTCATGCTGCTGGTCGAGGCGCTGCTGGGCACGGTGCGGGACGCCGCCGTCATCGCCGTGTTCTCCGCCGTGATGTTCCTGCTGGTCATGGCCCGCCTGTGGGAGCTCGTCTCCGAGCACCGCCGGGCCGTCACCCGCGAGCGGAGCCTCCGTGTCGCCGCCGCATCGCTCGTCGGAGCGGTGACGCCCCGGGACGTCGCACGCTGTGTCGAGGCGGCCGCGGCGACCCTGTTCGGCCAGGGCGTTCAGCACGAGGCGGTGCTCCTCGAGGTGGACGCGGGCCGACGGCTCCGTCCCGTGACCACGTTCGGCCGGCCCTGGACCCGCAACATCGACATCCCCGCCGACGTCCTGGGCACGGTCGGCGCCCCGAGCTCGTCCACCACCGGCACGGCCCCCGAAGCGGCCCCTCCGCCCCAAGCCGGTCCGCCCGCCGGGGACGAGGCGGCACCCGCCGGGCAACCGGCCGGGACCGCGCAGGCCGGGGCCCCCCGGGCCGGGACCGCGCAGGCCGGGACCTCGCCGGCCGAGCCGCCGACTGCCCCGCCGGGCGGCCGGCTCGTGGACGGGACGCGGCTCGTCGACGTGGCCGCGCTCGGGCCCGAGGCGGCGCTCACACCGGCGACGCGGGTGATGCTCAGCCCCCTGACACTCGAAGCCCCCCAGTCGGTCAACCCGCTGATCGGCGCCCTCCTGGTGGCCGGACCCCGCCGTCGGCTCGAGCAGCTCGGCCTGTCGGTCGAGTCCCTCGCCTCCCAGGCCGCCCTGGCACTCGAACGCGTCGGGCTCAGCGAGGAGATCAACCGGCGCCGGAGCGAGGCGTACTTCCGCACCCTTGTGCACAACGCCTCCGACGTGATCCTGATCGTCGACGACGACGACACCGTCCGCTACGCCAGCCCTTCCGCCCAGGGCATGTTCGGTGGCACCCCCCTCGGTGGCACCCCCCTGGCCCGGCTCGTGGCCGAACAGGACCGCCTCCGTGCCGCCCGCACCCTGCGGCGCGTACGGGCCGGGGACGCCGGGGACGTCCACGACGACTGGCGGGTGCTGCGCTCCGACGACCAGCGACTGGACGTGGAGGTCCGCTGCAGCAACCTCCGCCACGAGCAGACCGTCCACGGCATCGTGCTCACGCTCCGGGACGTCACCGAGCAGCGGGAGCTGGAACGAGAACTCACCCACCGCGCCTTCCACGACTCACTGACCGGCCTGCCCAACCGGGTCCTGCTGCTGGAACGCATCGAACGCGCCCTGCTGCGCGGCCGCCGCGACGCCACGCTCACCTGCGTGCTCTTCGTCGACCTCGACGACTTCAAGGTCGTCAACGACATGATGGGCCACTCCGTCGGCGACGAACTCCTCGTCGCCGTCGCCCGCCGCCTGACCGCCGCGCTACGGCGCACCGACACCGCCGCCCGGCTCGGCGGCGACGAATTCGCCATCCTGATGGAGGGCGCCAGAGGACCCGAGGACGCCGAAGGGCTCGCCACACAGGTCGTCGAGGCCCTCGATGAACCGTTCCGGCTCACCACCGGATCGACCAGTGTGTCGGCGTGCGTGGGCGTGGCCACGGCCCGCGACAGCGACGAGGCGGAGGAACTGCTCGGCCACGCCGACCTCGCGCTGTACGCCGCGAAGACGGCAGGCAAGGGCCAATGGCAGCGCTACCGGCCCGACCTGCACGCCGGCATGGTCGAACGGCACGAACTCCAGGCGGGACTGGACAGCGCCATCAACGACCAGGCGTTCGCCGTCCGCTACCAGCCGATCGTCGAGATCAACGGCGGCGCGGTCGCCGGTTTCGAGGCGCTGATCCGCTGGCCGCGCCGCCGCGGCCTCGTACCGCCGGACCAATTCATCAGCCTCGCCGAGGAGACCGGGCACATCATGCCGCTCGGCGCGTGGGTGCTCGAACACGCCGCGAGCGACGTGGCGCGCTGGCAACGCGAGCACCCGCACACCCCGCCCCTGCACCTCAACGTCAACGTGTCCGCACGCCAGTTCATCGACCCCGCCTTCGTCGAGGACGTGCGGCGCGTCGTCGACACCTCGGGTCTCGAGCCCGGCTCCCTCGTCCTGGAGATCACCGAATCGGTCCTGATGCGCCGCGACGAGCAGATCAGGGCAGCCATGCGGACGCTCAAGCGCCTCGGCGTCTCCATCGCCATCGACGACTTCGGTACGGGGTTCTCCTCGCTGAGCTACTTGCGCGAGTTCCCCATCGACGTCCTCAAGGTCGACAAATCGTTCATCGACGACATCGTCACGGACGGCCAGCAGGTCGCGCTCGTCGAGGGCATCGTGCGGATCGCCGACGTCCTCGGCCTCAGGGTCATCGCCGAAGGCATCGAGAACGCGGGCCAGCGCGACCTGCTCGGCGCCATGGGCTGCCGATTCGGCCAGGGCTACCTCTTCGCCCGGCCCATGAACGCCGACGAGGCCCGGCGGTTCCTCCAGATGTCCGGCGAACGGCAGGCGTCGCCCCTCGTCGGCAGGCGCGGCGAGAACCGGACCGTCACCCACCCCGCGGCCCGGGGCGAGCAGCGTGTCGGCGACCTGGCACGCCTGCAGAAGACCAGCCGCATGTGCGACGCCGTCATCGACGAGGTGCACGGCAGGCGCATCCGCTGCGGCGACCGCTGGCTGGCCGACTTCGCCTCCTGCAACTACCTCGGGTTCGACTTCGACCCCGAGATCATGGACGCCATCGCCCCCCACGTACGCCGCTGGGGCACTCACCCCAGCTGGTCGCGGCTCATCGGCAACCCCCGCCTCTACACCGACATCGAGGAACGGCTCGCCGGCCTCCTCGGAGCACCGGACACGCTGCTGCTGCCGACCATCACCCTCATCCACTCCTCCGTGATCCCCGTCCTCGCGGGAGGCGGCCAGGTGTGCGTGGAGGCCCGTGCCCACCGCACCATGTACGACGGCTGCCTGGTCGCCCGCGGCCAGGGCGCGTCGGTACGTCGCTTCCAGGCCGACCGGCCCGACGAGCTGGAACAGCTCCTCGCCTCGGCCCCGCCGGGCGCCACCCGCCTGGTCTGCGTCGACGGCGTCAACAGCATGACGGGGAACCTCCCCGACCTGGCCGGCCTGGCCGCCATCTGCCGTGCCCACGAGGCGCTGCTGTACGTCGACGACGCCCACGGCTTCGGCATCATCGGCGAACGCGCCCCCGACGAGACCTCGCCGTACGGCTCCAAGGGCAACGGCGTCGTGCGCCACCTCGCCGAGTCGTACGACGGGATCATCCTGGTCGCCGGGTTCTCCAAGGCGTACTCCTCGCTCCTGGCGTTCGTCACCGCGCCCCCCGACCTCAAGGCGCACCTCAAGGTCGCGGCCGGGCCCTACCTGCACTCGGGGCCCTCGCCGACGGCCTCGCTCGCGACGGTCCTCGCCGGACTCGACGTCAACGACCGGCGCGGCGACACCATCCGCGCCGACCTCCACCGCAAGACACGGCGCGTCCTGGACCATGTGCGCGACCTGGGCGTCGCCACCCCGAACACCGACGGTCTGCCCATCATCGAGATCCCGCTCGCCGACAGCTGGGACCTCGACGCGGTCGGGGACTTCCTGTGGGACCACGGCATCTACGTCACCCTCGCCGGCTACCCGCTCGTGCCGCGCAAACAGATCGGCTTCCGGGTCCAGGTCACCGCGCTCAACACCGACGAGGAGATCGACCAGCTCAACGACGCGCTCACCGAGCTCGCCGACCGGTTCCCGCTCCAGCAGAGCCTTGCCCCGGCCGAGCCGCCCGAGGGGTGGTCACCGTGACCGATCCCCGCTACGACGACGGCCGGCCGGCCGGTCACCACCGCCACAACGCCGACGCCGACTGGGACCAGTGGCCCGTCAACGACTACCTGGCCGAGAACTACCGGCGGATGCACGCCTCCGACGCGACCGTCATCCGCCACCACGCCGGCTTCTACCAGGAACTCCCCGCCGACGGGCTCGGACGCTCCCTGGAGTTCGGCGCCGGGCCGAACCTCTACCCGCTGATGCTCGCCGCGGCGGTCGCCCGCCGCATCGACGCCCTTGAACCCAGCGCCGCCAACGTCGCCTACCTGGCAGGGCAACTGGAACGCCCCGACGACAGTTGGGACACGTTCTACGCCCTGTGCCGCAGCCTCGACCCCCGCCTGCCCGTGAGCCTCACCGAGGCCCTCTCCCGGGTCCGGGTGCTGCACGCCGACGCGACCGCCGTCCCGGCGGGGACCTACGACCTGGCGTCCATGAACTTCGTCGCCGAGAGCGTCACCGAGGACGCGGACGAATTCGCCGAGCTGTGCGGCATCTTCATCCACTCCGTACGCCCCGGCGGGTACCTCGTCGGCGCGTTCATGGAGAACATGCCGAGCTATCACATCGGCGCCGGCCTGGCCTGGCCGGCCTTTCCCGTGGACACGGCGACGGTACGGCACGTCTTCGCCCCGTACACGGAGAGACTCCAGGTCACCCGCGTCGACAAGGACCCCACGCTGCCGGACTACGGGGACACCGGCATGGTGCTGCTCCAGGCGGTGAGGATCCCGTCCGACGAATAGCGAATAGCGAGTACCGACGAATAGCGAATAGCGAGCCGGTGAGGGCAGGCCGCTTCAGTCCAGCAACTCCCGGTAGAGGCGCGAGTACTGCGCCGCGAACCGTTCCGGCCCGAACCGGTCCTCCACCGTGGCCCTGCCCTGCTCCGAGAGCACCTGCCACCAGTGCGGCCGGTCCAGCAACTGGCGCAGCAGGTGGCCGGTGCGGCGCGCGTCACCGACCGGCGCCCTCAGCACGGTGTCACCGAGCGCCACGAACTGCGGGTGGTCGCCGAGGATCACGGGACGGCCGGTGCTGAGCGCCTCCAGAACCGTCAGCGGCACCTCCGGCCGGACGTCCAGTACACGTGGCACGAACAGCAGCACGTCCGCCGACGCCACCACGTGCCGCATGTCGGGCACGTACCCGAGAACCTCGACGTCCTCCAGTCCCTCCCGCTCCGCGAGCGCCAGCACGGACGACTCCGGCGCGTTCACGCGGTCGCCGGGGCGGGATCGCAGCGCCACCGTCAGCCGGAAGCGCGCCCCCGCCCTGATGGCCACCGCGGCCGCCATGACGGCCTCCTCCACGCCTCCGCGCGGGCCGGGGTAGCCGACCACCAGCACCTTGGGCGTGGGGCCCGACGGACGCGGCGTGTACGGCCAGCGGTCCAGCCGGACCACCGGCGGGACGACCAGCACATGGCCGAAGCCGGCGGCACTCAGGTCCCTGGCGGTCGCCGACGACAGTGCCACCGTGTGGCCCAGCGGCCGTGAACGGAACGGCAGCCTGGGATCCCGTACGCCCGGGACCGTGTGCAGGACCGGCTTGCCGCGCAGCAAGGGCGGCCACAGCCGGGAGAGCAGCGGAAAGACCTCGTCGACGGGCAGTACCGCGTGGACGAGGTCGACACGGCGGGCGACCAGCGCGCCGGCGAAGGCCATCAGGAGCCGTTGGAGGATCCGGGGCATGCCGTCCACGGCGGGCAGTGGCACCGGCCGACCGCCCCCGACGGGACGCGGGCCGCCCCGGCGCGGCCACCGGGCGAACCAGGTGAAGTCGACGTCCGTCACCGCGTCCGCGACGGCCGCCGCAAGCTGGGTGTCCACGTCCTCGTGGAAGTCGAGTGGGCCACTCGCGAGCAACAGCACGCGCGGACGGCGCGTTCCGGCGGTCATGGCCGTTCCACGGGTCCGACGGTGTGCCCGACGGCGTTCCCGGACCGGTGGGGCGAGCACCGGACCGGGAACGGCCGCGGCGCGATGCCGAGCGCCGTGGGCGTGCGGGCGTCGCGAGGCACCTGCGCGTACGCCGGCAGCGGCTCCACGACCCGTCTCGGCATCGCTTCCCTGGGAAGGGTGACCGCGGGGCGGGGCGTCCGCATCCGCCCGCTGCCCCGCGGCCACCCGAGGAACATGGTCACGCGGCTGCGCCGCCCCACGCCGGGGGCGGGGGCGACGAGCACGTGAAAGAGGGCGAACACACCGAATGGCGTCGCCCGGTACGGCCCACGGGCCGTGCGTGAAGGATCAGCGGATGCTGGACCGCCGTCGGAATCGTCGTCGCGGCGGCGTGCCGTGGCGTGCGAGGCCACGGGGTGCCCGCGTCGGCGGCGGGGTGCGGCACACGGCCTGCGCACGCCCACACGGCGTCCGGTCGCGGCGAGTGCGAGGCGGTCGGAGCCCCGGCGTACGGGATGCCGCCCGGGCCGGGCGGGGGCGGGGGCGGTGCCGGCGGCAGGCCAGTCCGTCACCCGCCGCAGCGGGTGCGGGGCAAAGGGCGCCGGATCACGGCTTGCCTGGACGGAGGACACGGGAACCTCTTCCTGGGGCGTGTCTGCCAGGAACTGGCCTGCTGATGTCAATCCGTAGCACAGCGCCGATGGCCAGTCAATGGGGAAGTGGAAATGCATGGAAAGCGCCGGGAAGTTATTCCGTGCCGAAATGGATCCGGGGAACCGGCGGCTGCTGCCCGCGCATCGGCCACTGGGAGGGGACTAGAATTCTTGGCATGGCCGGGCGAATCGAGGACTACGCTCTTATCGGAGACCTTGAAACCGCGGCCCTCGTCGGCGAGGACGGGGCGATCGACTGGATGTGCGTGCCACGTTTCGACTCGCCCGCCTGCTTCGCCGCGCTGCTCGGGGGCGAGGACAACGGCAGCTGGCGCATCGCGCCCGCCGGCGCGGGGACCTGCGCGCGGCGCTCCTACGTGCCCGACACCCTGGTGCTCGAATCGGTCTGGGAAACCGTCGGCGGTTCCGTGAAGGTCACCGACTTCATGCCGCCCCGCGGCGGGCTTCCGCAGGTCGTACGGCGGGTAGAGGGCATGTCCGGACGCGTCGACATGCAAGCCGACCTGACGATCCGTTTCGACAACGGGCGGATCGTCCCCTGGACCCGGACGGTCGACGGACGCACGGTGGCCGCGGTCGCCGGGCCGGACTCGGCGTTCCTCCGGGCCGACGCGGCCGTCGACATGTCCGTCACCAAACCCCGTACGTCGTGTGCGTTCTCCGTGCGCGCGGGCGAGCGGGTCACCTTCGTTCTCCGCTGGAGCCCTTCACATATTTCCCCGGTCATGGGAGGGGACACCGAGGAGGTCCTCGCCGGAACGCTGGAATTCTGGCGGAATTGGGCCGCGAAATGCCTGTACCAGGGGCCGTGGCGCGATGTCGTCGTACGGTCCCTCGTCACCCTCAAAGCGCTCACCTACGAACCCACCGGAGGCATTGTCGCCGCCGTCACCTCCTCCCTCCCCGAGTTCCTGGGCGGAGAGCGCAACTGGGACTACCGCTTCTGCTGGCTGCGTGATTCCACCTTCACCCTCTCGTGCCTGCTGCGTTCCGGATACCGCGAGGAAGCCGTCGCCTGGAAGGACTGGCTGGTGCGCGCCATCGCGGGGGAGCCCTCCGACCTCCAGCCCCTGTACGGCGTGGCCGGACAGCGGAGGCTCCCCGAGACCGTCGCGCCCTGGCTGCCGGGCTACGAGGACTCCCGGCCCGTGCGGTTCGGCAACGCCGCCACGGGCCAGCTCCAGCTCGACGTGTACGGCGAGGTCCTCAACACCATCTACTCGGCCCTGCGGGCCGGAGTCACCATCGACACCCAGGTGTGGCGCCTGATCGCCTCGTTCATGGAATACCTGGAGAAGCACTGGCGCGAACCGGACGCGGGCCTGTGGGAAGTGCGGGGCCCCCGGCGCCATTTCGTCCACTCCAAGGTCATGTCGTGGGTCGCCGCCGACCGCGCCCTGCGCATGGCCAGGGTCGCCGGTCTGCGCGGCTCGGCGGAACGCTGGCGCGCGATGCGGCAGGAGATCCGCAAGGACGTCCTGAGCCACGGCTGGGACGACGAGTCGGGCTGCTTCGTGCAGTACTACGGCTCGCGGCGGATCGACGCCTCCGCGCTGCTGATGCCCCGGCTCGGCTTCCTCCCCTCGCACGACCGCCGGCTGCGCGGCACGCTCGAGGCGGCCCGGCGGCTCGACCACCACGGCTTCCTGCGCAGGTACGCCGACACGGGGGGCGCCGACCGGATCAACGAGGTGGACGGACTGTACGGCGGCGAGGGCACGTTCCTGGCCTGCTCGCTCTGGTTCGCGGACTCGCTGGCCCTGACCGGGCGCCACGCCGAGGGGCGGGAGCTGTTCGAACGCGTCCTGGACGTACGCAACGACGTCGGGCTCCTGTCGGAGGAGTGGGACCCCGTGTCGGGACGGCAACTGGGCAACCTTCCGCAGGCTTTCAGCCATGTGGCCCTGGTCAACACGGCGTTCGCCCTGCACGGCACGCGCACCGGCAGCCGCAACGGCAACGGCAACGGCCGGCACGGCGGTGAACACCGGCGCGGTGGCGAGTACGGACACGGCGACGGGAGCCGCGCGGAAAGCGGCTCCCGTGCCAGGGCGGCCCACTGAGGGCGGGGCCCGTCATGTGCCGTTGGCCGCGTCGGGCTCTTTCTGCCGGCGCAGCAGCGCCGAACCCGCCAGGAGTGCCGTGACCATCGCGCACGTCACGGCTGCGGCGCCCGACCAGGCCCACGACCGGCCGAGACTGCTCTCCAGCAGGGCGAACCCGCTGCTTCCCGCGATCCCGTGGAGCGACACCACACCGATGGACGTCGCGGCCGCGAAGCCCCACACGCGAGGGGAGTCCCGAACGATCAGCCATTCGCCGATCACCAGGCAGAGCACGGTGACCACGAGCGCCAGGACGTCGGCGTACCCGCCGGACCGCAGACCGCTGAAATCGGTGGGCAGGTGGATGATGCCGCAGGCGAACAGGGCCGCCGCCGCGGGCCAGCGCAGTCCCGACCGGGGGGTGGCGGGAGAGGCGCTCCCGGAAGCCGGTTCGGGCTCGAGAACCTTCGGCTCCGGGGCCGGTGCCGCCGCGCCGGAAAGGGACCGGGGCGGGCGGACGTTCGGGTTCTCGGGCACCGCCTGGACGGGGCCGGCCGGTGCCGCCTCGCCCGGCACGGGGGGCGGGCTCTGTTCGTCGCCGGTGCCCAGGATGCTCACGAGCTGGACGACGTCCTCGATCGGCCTGCCGACGGCCGCGGCGCGCAGCGTCGTATCGCTGTCGTCGAGCGTGTGACCGGCCTCGTTGAGCATCGCGACGAGCTGCCGGACCTCCTCCAGCGGCCGGGCCACGGCGGCCGCGCGCAGCGCCTCGTCCGCGGGACTGTCGACGGCC
This sequence comes from Streptomyces sp. NPDC041796, assembly GCF_055590785.1. NCBI lineage: Bacteria > Bacillati > Actinomycetota > Actinomycetes > Kitasatosporales > Streptomycetaceae > Streptomyces > Streptomyces sp. NPDC041796. Next base: position 551,113 of record NZ_JBVJAH010000002.1, on the reverse strand, counting down.
TTGGTGTGCTTGAGCTGGGTCACCAGCGCGGCGACCTCCTCCAGCGGGCGGTAGGTGGCGGCCGTCCAGATCAGCGTCCGTATGCGCTCGTCGCTGTCCTCGTCGTCCGCCTCGGTACCCGAGGTCTCACCGAGCACGGCGTCGACGAGCGCGGCGTCGACCGCCGCGTCGGTCTCCTCGGAGTACCCCCGGGCCCGGGCCGGGTCGGCGTCCGGGCTGTCGGTGCCGGTCGCGGCGGTGGTGTCGGTGCAGGGGTCACGGTCGAGGGTCCGTACGTCGTCGGCGGGCGCGGTGTCGGGAGACACCGGCTCCGCGTGCGGGCGACCCGTGGGCCCGCCCTCGCCGTACGCCGACTCGTCGTAGGCGACTTCGTGGAACGCGGCGTCGCGGTACCCGGCGTCGTGCTGCGGGGCTTCACCGTACGCGGCGCCGTCCGGCACGCCGCCGGGGGCGTCGGCCGTGGCCGGCGCCGTGTACGCGGGGGCTCCGTCGGCCCGCGCGGTGCCGGCCGGCCCGGGCGGCGGGGTGTGCGCGCTCGCTCCGTTCGGGGGAGTGGCTTCGCGCGGCGCCACGTGCGTGTACGTGCCGTTCGTGTGCGTCGTCCCGGCCGGTGGCGCGGCGGGCGCGGGCGGGGGCGCGGTACCCAGGCGGACGGCCTCGGCGTGTGCCGCGTCGACGGGCACCGTGCCGAAGGGCGACGCCTCGGTGTGCGCCGCGCCGCCGGGCGCTCGGGTGGTGGCGCGCGCTCCGGGTGGGGCGGGTGCGCCGGTCGGGACGGGCGGGTCGGGCGGGTGGGGCGGCTTCGCCCGGTCAGGGCCGCCCGCCGCGGGGCGAGTTGTGGGGTCATCGGTGGTCATGGCGTGGCTCCGTTCGCCGGACTCCGGTGAGGCACACACCGTGTCGGTCGTCGTGCGCCGACTTGGGCGCGCGGTTTGCACCATCTAATGGGTAATGCGGTCAATTGCGCCATCCGGGATGGGCAGATGGGCGACCCCGGCCGGCCCCACCCGACCGGTGGTCGCCGCGCGGTTCCTGTACCACAAAGCTGGATTCCCGCCATTTGCGCCCCGTGCCGTACTGCGGTCCACTGGAAGCGGAAGAAGACATTCCTTTCCGCATGAAGGGATGGCGGCATGACGTCAACCGAGCGTGAGCTCCGGGGCCGGACGAAGGTCCTGGAGGGCGACATCGAAGAAGTCCTCAACCCAGGCGAGGCCGAAGGCTTCTACCGTGACACCCGCGAGTGCGGGATCCTGGCCCTGGAGGCCGGCGCGGGCAAGCTGCTGCTGTCGCCGCCGACGCCGCGGCCGAAGAAGGGTTGAACGGTCAATCGAACCGAGCGGCCCGGCACTTCGGCCCGACCGGCCGACTGAGGCCGGTACGGGCGACCGCCGGAGCCCGCCACCGATCAATGTGGCCCCCGCCCCCGGAGGCGGGGGCCGCTCCCCGTTCGCAAACCCCAGCGCCTTCGTCTCTTCGCAGGCCATCGCCGATATGCCCCGAAAGAGGATGTTCCTGCCGTTTGCACCCTGTGCCGGACTGGGTTCCACTGGAAGTGGAAGAAGACATTCCTTTCCGCATAAGGGGATGGTGGTATGACCTCGACCGAGCGTGAACTCCGGGACCGCACCAAGGTTCTGGACAGCGACATCGAAGCGACTCTGAACCCGGGCGAAGCCCAGGGCTACTACCGCGACACGCGTGAGTGCGCGGCCCTGGCCCTGGAAGCGGGGGCGGGCAAGCTGCTGTTGTCGCCGCCTACGCCGCGGCCGAAGAAGGGCTGAAGGGTAACTGAATGGAGCAGCCCAGCACTTCGACGCCCCTGACGGACGCGGTGCGGGAGCTCGCAACCCAAGTGGTCTCTGCTCTGACGAGCGGGGGCCACTCCCCAGTGCCCGCCGCACCGGCGGTCACCACAGGGGACGACGACCTCGGCCTCGCCGCCGTACGCGTCGTGGGAGCGGACGTCCTGCTGCCGAGCGTCCTCCACCGCACCCCTCCCGCGCCCGTCGACCTGGCGGTCTGCGAGAAGGCCGCCCTGGCCTACCCTCCCGGCCCCGACGCCTCGGCCACCTCGCGCTGGGGCCATTGGGCCATGACCCGCACCCTGCGGGACCTGGGCGCCCCGGCGGTGGCCTCACCCGACGACGCCGAGCCGGACGCCGGCTGGCTCGACGACCTGCCCTGGCAGGCCCTGACACACCAGCTCGCCCTGCTGGCCGCGCTCGCCGTGCCCGCCGCCGACAGCGCGGTCGCCCGCGCGGCGGCACGCCGCACCCTCGACGTCGCCCGTGGCTTCGTACGCGCGGTCCGGCGCCGCGGCTGGCTGCAGGCGGCCGGCGCAGGCCGCTGGCTGGCCGCCCTCGACGGCGTACCCGACACGCTGGGCCTGGACGCGGGCCTGGAGTTCGTGGCGCACATGGGCGGTGACGACCCACGCGTGGCGCTCCACCTGCACGCGGCCCGCCACCTGCGATCCGGAGCCCCGCTGTGACGGCTGACGCAACCGCGACGTCCACGGACGTGGGCCGGGTCGCCGAGGCGGCGCTCGGCTGGCTGTCGGACAACCGCGCCGGATTCCGGCTCGGTGACGACGCGCTGGAACCGGAGGCCGACGTCAACGCCTCCTGGAAGCCCCTGGGCGAACTGGCCCAGACGTGCGTCTGCGTCCGCCGGCACACCCCACCCGGGAGCGCCCCCTACGACACCGCCACCGACCTGCTCGACCACGCCTGGCGCGAGACACGCCATGGGCAACTCTTCCTCGACCTGCAACGCCTCGAACCGTGCGCCACGTACCCCCTGGAGGTGTACGCCGCATTCGCCTCGGGCGGCCTGCGGCACCCCGCGTACGAGGACTTCGCCGCCCACCTCACCGGCACCCGCAGCTGGCGGACGACCGAACTGCTGCCGAACCGGCTGCTCAGCATCCTCAACTCGGAGCGGCGTGCCGGACTCACCCCCCACGCGGCGGCCCCCGACGCGCTGCGACGCACCTGGCTGGGCGGTCTCCCCGAGCCGTGGACGTTCGAGCGAACCGCCGGGTACACGCTCACACACGTCGTGTTCCACCTCACGGACTGGGGCCACGACGTCGACGGCGTCCCGGCGGACATCGCGGCCTATCTCGGCACCTGGCTCCCGGCCTGGCTCGACAGCTGTGTCGAGACCCGGCACTGGGACCTGTGCTGCGAGCTGCTCGCCGTGGCCGCGAGCCTGCCCGAACCCCCCGCCCCGGAACTGACCGAGCACGCCTGGGCGGCGGTCGTCGAGGCCCAGGACGACACGGGCGCCCTGACGGAGGTGGGACGCGGCCCGCGCGGCGAGGACGTGCTGCGGGTCTTCGCCAACTGCTACCACTCCACGCTGGTCGCGGCCTTCGCCGCCACCCTGACCGCCGCCCGCCGCGCCGACGACCGGAACACCGCCACCACCCACCGAGGAGTGCCGGCATGACCGCCGCCAGTACCCGCCTCGTCCACACCGTCGGCGTCGGCGCCATCGAGTGGCTCCACGCCCACCGCGACGGCTTCCGGCTGGAACCGGACGTCGACCCGGCGATCGGCTTCCTGGAACGTTTCAAGCCGGTCGGCGAACTGGCCTTGATCTGCAAGGTCCTCTTCCGCGAAGGGGTGGCCGGCTCCCGCCAGGCCGACCTCGCCCGCCGGCTGCTCGACCACGCCTGGCGCGAGGTCCTGGACGGCGGCCGGGCGCTGGAGCGCGGCCAGCGCATCGAACCGACGTCACCCATCCCCTTCGAGGTGTACGTCCCGTTCCGCGAACTCGGCTACAGCCGGCCCGAGCTGGAACGGGCGATCCGCATCAACCACCGGCTCACCGGCTGGGCGGCCCTCGAAGTGCAGCCCGTCCGGCGGCTGGGCCTGAGCGCCTTCGAACGCCGCTTCGGGCTGGCCCCCAGCCTGTCCGAGGACGAAGCCCTCTCCCGCACCTGGCTCGGCCGCACACCCGAACCGTGGACCGTCAGCCCCCACACCGCGTACGACATCACCCACACCGTCTTCCACCTCACCGACTGGGGCGAGAACCCCGCCGGCCTGCCGCCCCACATCGCCGACCACCTCGAACGGTGGCTGCCGGCCTGGCTGGACGACTGGCTGGACCTCGAACGCTGGGACCTGCTCGGCGAACTCCTCGTCGTCGACGCCTGCCTGCCGCGCCCCACGCTCGACGCCGCCGCCTGGGAAGGCTTCGCCGCCGCCCAGCAGCCCGACGGCGCCATGCCGGCCCTCGGCCCGATGCCCGAGGGCGACCCCGAGGACGTCTTCGACATCGTGTACCACCCCACGCTGGTCGCCGCCTTCGCCTCCGTACTGGCCACCTCGCGCGCCATGGAACGACTGGCCGCCGAGGCGCCCGCATGACGACCGGCGACGAGGAACTCCTCGACGAGGCCGTACGGGCCGTCGACGCGCCCGACGTCGTCTTCGCGCTCTCCCGCGACGGCCGCCGCACCGTCCGCGGTGGCGGCACCGCGCCGGCCACACCCGCACCGCGCGAGAGGCTGCGGTACGAGATCGGGTCGGCCTCCAAGACCTTCACCGGCCTGCTGCTGGCCGACCTCGTCGCCTCCGGCACCCTCTCCGGCAACGACCCGGCCGCCGCGCTCCTCGACCCGGCCAGGCCCCCGGGGCGGCGCCCCATCACCCTGACGCACCTGATGACCCACACCTCCGGACTGCCCCCGCTGCCCGCCGACTTCTACCCCCAGGCCCTGCCGCGCTGGACCACCAACCCCTACGCCCACTACCCGCCCGAACGAGTCGTCCGCGCCTTCCTCCGCGCCCGCCCGCGCCCCCGGCCCGGCACCCGGTGGCGCTACTCCAACTTCGGCGTCGCCGTCCTCGGGCACACCCTCGCCGCGGCCACCGCCACCCCCTGGGAACGCCTCTTGACCGACCGCGTCCTCACCCCCCTCGGGCTCCACGACACCGCGGCGCGCCCCACCGGCCCCGGCACCGACGCGACCGGCCACCGGGCGGACGGCACCACCCCCACACCACCCCTGCACATCGGCGGGTTCCAGGCGGCCGGCGCCCTCCGCGCCACCCCGCACGACCTGCTCACCTTCCTGGAGACCCATCTGCGCCCGGACGGCTCCCCGCTGGCCGCCGCCCTGCGGGAAGTGCGCCGCCCGCTGCTGCGCCGAGGTCGCGGACACCGCGAGACACACACCTTGACCTGGTTCCACCACCCGGCCGAAGGCGGCGGCACCATGTACTTCCACATCGGGGCCACCAGCGGACAGACCGCCTTCCTCGGCTTCCGACCCGACACCGGCACCGCGCTCGTCGCCCTTTCCACCCGCCGCTACAGCCGCAAGGACGCCCTCGTCCCGACCGCCTACGCACTGCTCAGCTCATCGGAGGACCACCCATGCTGACCACCGACTTCGTCCCGGGCACCCCCAACTGGACCGACCTCGGCGCCCCCGACACCGACGCGGCCGTGGCCTTCTACGCCGCCGTGTTCGGCTGGACGTTCCAGTCGGCGGGCCCGGACGCCGGCGGCTACGGGTTCTTCCAGCGCGACGGCGGTACGGTCGCCGCCCTCGGCCCGCTCACCGAGGAGGGCGCGAGCCCCGCGTGGACGCCCTACTTCCACACCCCGGACGCCGACGCCACCACCCAGGCCGTGCAACAGGCGGGCGGTTCGGTGCGCGTCCCGCCCATGGACGTCTTCACCGCCGGGCGGATGGCCGCCTTCACCGACCCGACGGGCGCCGACTTCGCCGTCTGGCAGCCGGGCGACACCAAGGGACTCGACACCGTCATGGAACCCGGCACCCTGTGCTGGACCGAGCTCTACACCACCGACGTCACCGCCGCGAAGGACTTCTACCGTTCGGTGTTCTCCTGGGAGTACCAGGACATGGACATGGGCGGCGGCCTCGTCTACTCCGTCGTCTCCGTGCCCGGCGGCGGCAAGGGCGACGACCCCGGACAGGGCGGCATCATGCAGCTCCACGAGGACAACCTCGCGGCCGGCAACGACTCCGAGTGGCACCCGTACTTCGGCGTCACCGACTGCGACGCCACCTACGCCACCGCCACCGGGAACGGCGCCACCCCCCTGATCGAACCCACCGAAGTCCCCGGGGTCGGGCGGCTCGCCATGCTGAAGGACCCCGCGGGCGCCACCTTCGCCCTCATCAAGGGTGACCCGTTCACGACCTGACCCCGGGGCTGCCGCCTCAACCGCCCTCCTGGGCCCGCACCAGCGCCTCACCGGCATCCGAGCGGTAGTACAGCACCGACCGCCCGGCGCGCCGGCGCCGCACCAACCGCGCGTCCAGCAGCACCCGCAGATGGCGGCCCACCGAACCCAGGCCCTGCCCGGTCAGCGCCACCAACTGCGACGTGCTCTTCGGCGTGTCCAGCAGCACCAGCACCCCCGCCCGGCCCGCTCCCAGCAACACGCCCAGCGCCTCCGGCACGGCCGCCGCCCCACCCCCGTCCGCCAGCGCGCCCGCGCACGGGTACACCACCGCGTACCGGTGCGGGGCGTCCCACGAGCACCAGCTCTGACGGGGCGTGACCGGCACGAACATCAGCCGTGCCCCGGAGATCTCCCGCGGCGGATACGGCTGCGTACCGACCTGGAGCCGGTCCCCGCCCAGCCACCGCATCCCGGACCGCATGCCGCCCAGCGCCCCCGCCCAGCCGTCCTGGCTCAACCGCGCCGTACGCGCCACCACATCGGCCTCCAGGATCCGCCGCCGCCTCGGCCACTCGGGAAGGACCGTACGCGCCCACACCCACTCCAGCAGCCGGGCCGTCCGCTCCGGCAGGTCACAGCGGTGCAGCCGGGCCGGCAGCGGTCCGCCCAGCGACACGGTCAGATCCGCGCGGGCCGCCCCGGGAGGCCAGTCACGGATCCGCTCCAGCTCCTCCTCGAACACGGCCCCGCCCTCGCCGGAGGGCGTGGGCGTCAGGAAATCCGCGTTCCAGGTGCGTCCCAGGGCCGCCCGTACGAGCAGCGCCGTGACCGGGTCGGCGGCCAGCCGCTCCCGGTAGGCGGGAAGGTGGGCGTCCAGCCACCCCCGTTCACCCGGGTGCGCGGCCGTACCCCGGTCCAGCGTCTTCAGGCACGCGACGGCCTCGGCGAGCGGCGACACCACGAACCGGCTCCCGGCCAGCGTGTCCGCGTTGACCTGCCACCACCCCATGCCGGCCCCCTCCACCGCGCCACGTTTCGCGACAGCGCGAAACAGTAACGCCGCCACCGCACGGCCTTCGAGACTCCGGCCATGCGCACCTACCGCGAACTGTTCCGCACACCGGAGTTCCCCGCCCTCTTCCTCTCCTCCGCCACCCAGGTGGCGGCCCAGACGGTGAGCGGACTGGCCCTGAGCACCCTCGTCCACCGGGCGACCGGCTCCGCGCTGCTGTCCGCGCTCGCCATGTTCGGCCCGGCCCTCGCCCAGGTCGTCGGCGCGACGACACTGCTGTCGGCGGCCGACCGGCTCCCGCCGCGCGCCGCCATGACCGGGCTGCCCCTCCTGTTCGGCCTCGGCACCGCGACACAGGCGATCCCCGGCCTGCCCGTGGGAGCCGTCTTCGCGGTCCTCGCGGCCCTGGGCGTGCTCGCGTCCCTCGGCGGCGGAGTGCGCTACGGGCTCCTGAACGAGATCGTCGCCAAGGACGGGTACCTGCTGGGCCGCTCCCTGCTCAACATGTCCGTGGGCGCCACACAGATCTGCGGGTTCGCCCTCGGCGGCCTGCTCGTCGCCACCCTGTCGCCCCGCGGCACGCTCCTCACCGGCGCCGCGCTGTACGGCGCGGCCGCGGCCGTCGCCCGGTTCGGGCTCACCCGCCGGCCGCCCCGCGCCACCGGGCGCGCCTCGATCGCCGTGACCTGGCGTGACAACGCCCGCCTGTGGTCCTCACGCCCCCGCCGCCACGTCTACCTCGCCCTGTGGGTGCCCAACGGGCTGATCGTGGGCTGCGAGTCGCTGTTCGTCGCGTACGCCCCCGGGGACGCCGGACTGCTCTACGCCTCCGCCGCCGTGGGCATGCTGACCGGCGACGTCCTGACCGGCAGGTTCCTGCCCGTGCGGTGGCGCCGGACCCTCGCCGTGCCGCTGCTCCTGCTGCTCGCCGCTCCCTACGCGCTGTTCGCCCTCCGCCCGCCCCTGCCGGTGGTGGTGGCGGCCGTCGCGGTCTCCGCACTCGGCTACGCGGCGAGCCTGCCGCTCCAGGAGCGCCTGGTGGACCTGACGCCCGACCACCTCGCGGGACACGCCCTGGGGCTGCACACCTCCGGCATGCTCACCATGCAGGGCGTGGGCGCCGCGCTCGCGGGCACGGCCGCCGAACTCACCTCGCCGCCGACGGCCATGGCTGTCGTCGCCACCGCGTCCACCGCGGTCACCCTTGCCCTCGCGCGGGGTCTGCCACCCGGCGGCCGGGGGCGTCCGGTGTCCTGCGCGCCCGGGGGGCGTCGGGGAACCCGCTGGCGTGCGCGCCGGTAGGCGTGGGAGATCCAACACCGCGCCAGCGCACCTCAGTTGATAGTACGACTAGCTTTTGTCGTGCTTTCGGACGACGGCGGCCCGGACATCCACTGGGAGGAAGCGACACACCTCTGGAGGAGGCCGCATGGTGGACGTCGAGCGGCTGCTGGCCGACTGCCTGCAGGACGCGCGTACCGCACCCCTCGGCGCCCTGCCGCTGGCCGGGGAGGGCGCCGCGTACGCCGAGGCCCGCCGCACCTTCCTCGCCGCGGGCCTACGGGCCCTGCGCGACGACCTGCCGGAGTCCGGCTGGGTGCAGCTCGGCCTGGCGCCGTGGCCGGACGCCTGGCCCGCACTTTACCGGCGGCTCGCCGAGGCCGCCCACGAACTCGTCGGATGCGGCTGGGCGAACGACTTCTTCTTCATGCACAAACCGCCCGGCCTGCGCATCCGGTTCCACGCCACCCGCCCGGCCGGCGTGGCCGCCCTGCGCTCCGAACTGCTCCGCCGCTTCGACCGCCGCGACGGCGCGTGGACGAGCCCCACGGACGGCGTCTACGAGCCGGAGACCTACCTGTTCGGCGGCCCGCGCGCCATGCCCCTGGTCCACGCCCTGTTCACCGCGGACTCGCTGGCGTGGCTCGACCACCACGCCGCACCCGGCAAGCAGGCCCCCGCCGACTGGCGGGTGTCGCTCACCCTGCTGCGCGCCGCCCTCGACGGCCTGGGCATCGTGGGCTGGGAACACCGGGGGGTCTGGCAGGTGGTCCGGGAGGAGACCGGACGCCGCCTCGTCGACGGCCTGCGCGACGCGTCCCGGCAGCGGGCCGCCGCCGGCATCCGCGCGTACTGGGACCTGACCTGCGAGGAGCAGCTCGCCGCCCTCCCCGAGGGCCGCCGCGACGGCCTGCGGGACCACCAGGAAGCCGTACGGCGGGCCGCGTCCCGGTGGCGCGCCGACTACTTCGAAGCGGGGGACGCGGTCGTCGGCCCCCGCCGGGCCGCCGCGCACTACGCCGTCTTCCACTGGAACCGCGGCCGCTTCTCCCTGGCCCGCCAGAGCCTGCTCGCCGAGGCGCTGGTGTCCGACGGCCACGACGACTGCCGCGAAGGGACCGGCTGACATGGCCGGCGCGGACGAGGGCACGCACGTCACGGTGCTGCTGCGGATCGCGGGCATGCCGGGTGAGGTCTGGGCCCGTGCCGGCGACCCCGCCCTGTTCGACCGGGTCGCGCGGCACGCCCGAGCCGGTGAACGGCGGACCGCCCGCTCCCGCGTACTCGCCGAACGGCTCGGCGTGAGCGCCGTACCGCACCCCGGCCTGACGGACCCCGACCGCCGAGCCGTACTGGCGCTGCGCAGGCGCCTGCACGCCGGCCGGCCGCCCGGCACCGCCGACCTGGACCTCCTGGACCGGCTGCCCCGCCACGCCGTCCCGGCCGGCCTGGCCACCGAAGCCCGGGCCCTGGCGCGCGAGGCGGAGCAGGCCCGCACCGAACGGGCGGAGCTGGAACGGGCGGTGGCGGACGGCCACGTCCGGGCCTGCGCACTGGCCCAGGACATCGCCCGCACGCACCCCGTCCTGCGGGACCTCGTGGACAGCGCGGCCCCCGGGCTCCTCACGGACGTCGAACGACGCCTGGCCGACGGCGAGTCCTGGGCCGACAAGAGCCTACGCAAACGCGCCGCGTACCTCTGGCGCGTCCTGGGCCGGGCGGCCGCGAAGACCACCCCCAGGGGCTGGGCAGGCCAACTCGCCACCGCCCCGCTCCTGACGGACGCCCCGGGCACCGGCCTGATCGCCCCCGGCGCCACGCTCGGCGCCCTCGCCGCCACCTGCACCGAGAACGTCCACCTCGTCCGCTCCCGGCCCCCCGGCCCGCCCGACCTGCGCACCGCCGACCCGGGCACCCTGCTGGCGCCCGCGCCCCTGCACTTCACCGACCCGCCCGACTCCGTACGGGCCTACGTCGTCGACCCGCGCGAACCCGGCCGGCTGCGCCACGTCGTCCTGCGCCGCACCCGCGCCCTGCACACCGTGCTGAATCTGCTCGCCGACGGCCCGCGCCCGCTCGGCGAACTGGAGAAGACCCTGCTGGGCGCCGCGACGTCCCGGGGCACCGCCGACCCGGCCGTCCTGCGCGGCTTCCTCCAGCACCTGCACGCCATGGGCGTCCTCCAGGTGTGCACCGCGCCCCGGCTCCGCCACGGCGCGTGGACCCCGCCCGAGGACGTGACCCGGCACGGCACCCTCCCACGGCCCTTGAGCCCCGCGGACGGCGAACCGGACGGCTGGTTCCTCGACTCCTACCGCGCCCCGGCCTCCCCGGTGCCCGCCGCGGCCGCCGAGCGCGTACGGCGCGGGCTGCTCGTCGCGGCACGGATCGCCGCCCTGCGCGACGCCGACACCGCCACCGCGCAGGAGGCGCCCGAGCTCGCCGGGATCACCGAACGGCCGCGCCCCGTCAGCGAGATCCTCACCGGCCTGCTCCCCCTCACGGGCGGGGACCCGCGCCCGGCGACGGGAGCGCGGCACCGGTACGGCGGCTGGCCCGTACCCACCGACCCCCACTCCGGCTACGCACGGCTGCTCGCCCACCTCGCCGCCCACACCGGGCCCGGTCACGCCGACGTGGACGACGCCCTGCTGGACGCTCTCGGCGCCCCGACCGCCGGCCACGCCCTTCCACCCTGGCCCCTGGACTGCCTTCTGCGCCCGCTCGCGGGCCCGGCCACCGGCCCCGTCGCCGTGCTGGAGACCGCGTCCGCCGCCGGGGTGCTCGACGCCCGGTTCGCCGACGGCCTGCACGCCCGGTACGGCGGCCACAGCAACGCCGACGCCCACCGCGCCTTCCTCACGGCCGTGGAACGGCACACCGGCGTACGGTTCGTGGAACTGCTCGTACCCCCGCTCGGCGAGCGCGCCGCCAACGCCGTACGCCGCCCCGCGACCACCGGGTGGTGGACCGGCGACCCCGACCCGACGCCGTACTACGGGCCTTCCGGAGGCGGCGCCCGGTACCTCCCGCTGGACCGGATCACCGTACGCCGCCACGGCGGGCGGATCGTCGCCGAGGCCGACGGGCGGCGCCTCGTCCCCGTCCACCACGCCACCCGCACCCCCGCCCCGCCCTACGACCTGCTGCTGCGGGTCCTGCTCGCCGCCGGTCACCCCGCCGCCTCCTTCCTCCTGCGCCTGGACGGCCTGGACGGCGCCCTGCCCGGACACACCCGGCTGCCCCGGCTCACCGCCGGCGGCGAACTGGTCCTCGCCCCGGCCACCTGGCGGCTCGACCGCGCAGAGCTGTGGCGGCCCGGCGACGACGCCCTGCACAAGGTCCGCGCCCTGGCGCTCCTGCGCCGCGCGCACGGCCTGCCACGCCACGCCTTCCTCCGCACCGCCGCCGGCGCGAAACCCGTCCCCGTGGACCTCGACGCGCTCACCGCCCTCCAGGTCGTCGACCGGCTGTGCGCCCAGCAGCCCGGACCCGAGCTGCTCGTCGAGGAGATGCTGCCCGCCCCCGGCGACCTGCCCCTGCGCGACCCCCTCCACGGCGGCGCGGCCGTCGCCGCCCAGATGCTGCTGAGACTCCCGTACGACACCGGCGCCGACGCCGTCGAACGGCTCGCGGCATCCGCCGCCGAAGCCCTGCTGCGCGGCGCCCCCCCAAACGTCCCCGACGGTCCGCCCGCAGCCGGCGGACGGCCCCTCGGGGCGGCCATCGCCCACTAGCGCGAAGAAGGGAACCCACCATGCCCGGAACCATCGAACTCACCGACCTCGACGCCCTCATCGACGACCTCGACGAGCGCATCACCGACACCGAACTGGCCGAGGCCCACCCCTCGACGGCAGGCTGCAGCGGCCTGTGCACCATCGTCGTCTGCGCGACCGTCGTCATCTGCGCCTGACGCGGACGCGCCCGCGCGGCGCGCCCGCCCACCGAGGAGCCGCCCGGCACGTCCGGGCGGCTCCGTCCCGCCCGTACCGGCAGGAGCCCGATGGACACCGCTCACGACCCGGGCGTCGGCCTCGCCCTCACATACCTGGAGAAGTGGACGGCCCAGCCCCCGTCCGGGCCCTCGCCCTCCGACCCCGGCATCCCCGTTCTCGCCCACCTCGTCGCCGCGACCGGCGGTCCGGAGGCCACCACCACGGCGGCCCGCGCGGTCGCCGCCTGGGCCAGGACGGCGGGGCGCGGCCCCGGTCACCCGGGCCTGTACGACGGCGGCCTGGCCGGCACGCTCGTCGGGCTGCGGCTCGGCGCCCGGCTCCATCCGGTACTGCACCGCGCCGCCGACCGGCTGCGCGACCACCTCACCACCACCGCCGCCGCCGGACGGCGCCGGCAGGACGTCGCCTTCCCCGACTACGACCTCATCACGGGTCCCGCGGGGATCCTGCACGCCCTGTGCGTGGGGACGGATCCGGCCGCCGGACAACTGCACGACGGAGTACGTCACTTGGTGTCCCTGTGCGACCACGCCGACCTGCGGCGGCTGCGCATCGGGCAGTACGCGGACCACCCTCACCTCTCCTGGACGCAGGGGCGCGTCAACACCGGTATGGGCCACGGCCTCGCCGGCGTCGTCACCGCGCTCACCGCCGCTGTGCGCCGCACCGCGGACCCCGCGACCGCGGCGGCGCTGCGCCGCGCCACCCGCTGGATGGACGCCCGCTCCCACGTCGACGAGCGCGGTGTCCGCACCTGGCCCGGCGCCGGCCTCGACGGACCGCCTCCGACACGTGCCGACCCCCGGCAGGCGTGGTGCTACGGCACCCCCGGCGTCGCCTGGGCGCTGTGGGACGCGGCCGACGCGCTGGACGACCGCGAAGCCGCGCACCGGGCGGCCACCGCGTTCACCACACTCGCCGACCGGTACGACGAGGACTTCCACCTGTTCGGCGACACCCCCGGCGACCTCCTCGGGCTGTGCCACGGCGCCGCGGGCGTCCTCGCCGTGGCCGACGCCTTCGACCGCCACGCCCGCCTGCCCGTCGCGGGCGCCCTGCGCGCCCGCCTCACCGAACACCTCCGGGCCCGGCTCCCCGAGGCGCTCGGCACGCCCTGGCGACCGCCGGGCCTGCTCGGCGGCCCCGAGGGCGCGCTGAGCGCCCTTCTCACCGCCGGTGGCGCACCGCGTGACTGGCTGCCCTGCCTCGGTCTGCGCTGAGGGCACTCGTTAGGGTGAACGGTCATGAGCGTAAAGGGTTTTGAGGGTTACCTGGCCCGCCTGGGCATCACCGACCCCGGTGAGCCGTCCGCGGAGGCGCTGAACGCGCTGCAACGTGCCCATCTGGAGCGCGTGCCCTACGAGAACGTCGACATCCAGCTCGGCCGGCCGCCCGGTATCGAACCGGAGCTGTCCGCACGCCGGTTCGCCGCCGGGCAGGGCGGCTACTGCTTCCACCTGAACGGCGGCCTCGCCGCGCTGCTGGAGGCGCTCGGCTACGACGTCACCCGCCATGTCGGGGGCGTGCACCACGACCCGGAGGGACGCGGCGCCAACGGCAACCACCTGGCGCTGACGGTGCGCGTCGACGGCGAGGCCTGGTTCGTCGACGCGGGCCTCGGCGACGGGCCCCATGAACCGCTGCCCCTGCGGGCCGGAACGTACCGGCAGGGCCCGTTCACGTACCGGATGGAACCATCGGTCACCGAACCGGGCGGCTGGACGTTCCACCACGACCCGAGCAGTGCGTTCCCCGTCATGGAGTTCGCCGCACGCCCCGCATCCATGGCGGACTTCGCCGACGAGCACATCCGGCTGTCCACCGCTCCGGACTCGCCCTTCCTCAACTCCTTCGCCGCCCTGCGCCGCGACGCCAAGGGGGTCGACCTGCTCCGGGGCCGCGTCCTCACCCGCGTCGACGCGGCCGGCCGCGCCGAGCGCACGCTGGACACGGCGGAGGAGTGGTTCACCGCGCTCGCGGACGTCTTCGGCCGCGACCTGGACGTCCTGGACACCGCCGACCGGGCCGCCCTGTGGGAGCGGGTGACACGCGCCCACGAGCAGTGGCTGGCCGACCGGGCGACGACGTAGGGCACGTCGTCCGGATCGCGCCGGGCTCGTGTGCCCGGCAGGCACATCCGCCGCACTCACCCGGCCAGGTCCGCGACCAGACGGGCGGCGTCGGCCCGGAACACCGCCGAGCCGCTCGCCGTCCGCCGGTCCCGCGCGTCGCCCGGCCGGGCGAGTTCGCCGACCGCCGCCAGCAGCCCGGGAAGGTCCTCGGCGAACGTGGTCAGGCCCTCCGCCGCCATCTCCCTCACCCCCACGGCGCCATGCCCGGGGATGGGCCGGTAGCCGACGACCGGCACCCCGGCGGCAAGGGCCTGCACCGCCGTCTGGCCCGCCGCGTTGTCGACGAGGACCCGCGCCGACGCCATCAGCCCCGGCATGTCGTCCGTCCAGCCGAGCGCACGCACCCCCGGCAGCCGCGCGGCGCGCCGGCGCAACCGCTCGTCCCGACCACAGAGCAGCACCGGCAGGAAGCCGTGCCGGGCGAGCGCCCCCGCCGTCCGCAGCAACCCCGGCCCCACACCCCACGCCCCGCCCGACAGCAGCACCACCGGGCGCGCCTCCGCCGGGGCCGCCGCATCGGCCCCGAGGAACTCCGGCGGCACGACCGGGCCCGTCGCGACCGCCGCCCTGCCCGTGCCGTCCCGCGCCGCCCGGGCGGCGGTCTCGCTGACGCACAGGTACAGGTCGTTCCCCGGGTCCAGCCAGGCCCGGTGCACCGCGAAGTCGGTCACGAAGACCGCACACGGCACCCGCAACGCGCCCCGGCCACGCATCCGGCCGGTGATCTGACCCGCGAGGTGGAAGGTGGACACGATCACGTCGGGCCGCCACCGCTCCACGAGCGCCCCCAGCCCCCGCTCGGCGAGCGCGGCCATCGGCGACACGTCCAGCCCCCGGCCGGGACGCGGGCGGGGGGCCAGGAACAGCGCGTAGATCGCCGCGTACACCGGGGGCAGCCGCCGCACCACGAACCGGTAGAAGCCGCGCATCGCCGCCCCCGCGCCGGGCGGCAGCAGGGTCAGCACGTCCCGTACGAGGACGTCGTGCCCGTCCGCGCGCAGCCGGCGTGCCAGCTCGCCGGCCACCGCGTCGTGGCCCGCGCCCATGCTCGCGCTGAGGACCAGGCATCGCCGCCCCATGTGGGCCTCCGTTCCGTGCCGTTCCATCGTGTTCCGTCCGGCGTCCCGACGCGGCCCGGAGGGCGGCCGAATCGGACTGTTCGGGTGGATCGGCGGGCGCGGTGGCGGGTGCCGGGAGGCGAACCGGCGGGAAACCGGGAGGCTGGAAGAGCACGGTCGACGACAGTCCGGAGGATCCCCATGCCCCCTACGCCCCGTCACGAGGCAGCGCCCCGTCGCGAGGCCGGACCGGGAAGGGCGCGGCCCGGTGCCCGCCCGGCCACCCGCCCGGTCGTCCTCGTCACGGGCGCGTCCTCCGGCATCGGCGAGGCGGTCGCCGACCGGTTCGCCGCCGACGGCCGCTGGCGGTTGCTGCTCGGCGGGCGGGACGAGGAACGGCTCGCGGCGGTGGCGCGGCGGACGGGCGGCGGCGCGCTGCGGGCGGATCTGGCGGAGCGGTCGGGGGTGGAGCGGTTCGCCGCCGACGCCCTGGAACGGGAGGGCCGCGTGGACGTCCTGGTCGCGGCGGCTGGCATCGGCTGGGCGGGGCCGTTCACCCGGATGCCCGCCGACGCAGTGGACCGTCTGATCGCGGTCAACCTCACCTCGGTCGTCCACCTGGTGCGGCTGGTGCTGCCGCAGATGGCCGAGCGGGGGGTGGGGCACGTGGTGTTGATCGGGTCCATGGCGGGCCGCGTCGGGGTGGCCAACGAGGCCGTCTACGCCACCACCAAGGGCGGGCTGCTGGCCTTCGCCGACAGCCTGCGCTACGAACTGGCCGGCACCCGGGTAGGCGTGACCGTCGTCCTGCCGGGAGCGGTGGACACCCCGTTCTTCACCACCCGCGGCGTCCCCTACCACCGCGAACATCCGCGCCCCGTGCCCGCCGCGCGGGCCGCCGACGTGGTGTGGCGCGCCGTCGTACGCGGCCGGGACGACGTGTTCGTCCCGGCCTGGCTCGCCATGCCCGCCCGGCTCCACGGAGCCGTGCCCGGCTTCTTCCGCGCCATGGCCAAGCGGTTCGGCTGAGTCCGGTGCTGGCACTGTCGATCTGCCTCGCGCTGCTGGCCGCGCTGGGCAACGCCGGGGCGTCCGTGCTCCAGCGGCAGGGCGCGGCCGCCACCGGCCCCGAACCGCCCTCGGCGCGGCGGGGTTCGTGGATGGCGGGACTGGTGCACCGGCGGGTGTGGGTGTGGGGCGCGGCGCTGCTGGCCGTGTCGGGCATCCTCCAGGCGCTTGCCCTGGCCACGGGGCCGCTGTCGGTGGTCCAGCCGGTGATGAGCACGGAGCTGATGTTCACCCTGGTGGTCGGCGGCATGGTGTTCCGGCGCCGCCCGGACACCCGCACCAAGTGGGCGTTCGCGGCGATGGCCCTGGGCCTGGCCGTCTTCCTGGCGATGGCCGACCCGTCGGGCGGCCGGTCCACGGTGCCCCTGGCGGACTGGGGGTGGACGGCGCTCGGCACGGGGCTCTTCGTGGCGCTGATGGGCGTGGTGTCCCTGCGGCTGTCCCCGGCGCCCCGCGCAGCGGTGCTGGGCACGGCGACCGCGACCGGCTTCGCGTGCACCGCGGCGCTCCTCAAGGACGCGCTGGGCCGGCTGCCGGACGGCGTCGGCGCGGTCCTCAGCACGTGGCAGCCCTACGCGGCCGTCGCCGTGGGGCTGGCCAGCTTCGTCCTGCTCCAGGTGACGCTGCGGGCCGGCTCCCTGGTGGCCTCGCAGCCCGCGCTGACCCTGGGGGACGCCCTGCTGAGCGTGGTGCTGGGCGTGACGCTGTTCGCGGAACGGGTCCATCTGGGCTGGCGGGTGGTGTTCGAGGTGCTGGCGCTCGTCGTCCTGGTGGCCGGCTGCGTCCAGCTCGCCAGGTCCCCGCTCGTCACCAGCGACCCGGAGCGGCCGGAGGAGAGATGGTGACCGCCCTCCCGGCGGCCACGGTCCTGGGCGCGCTCGCCGCGTGCCACATCGGGCCCGCGGCGACCTGGCTGCCCGGTGCCCGGGCCGCGCTGTGGCCGGGGCTCGACGGGCGCGGCGATCCGTCGCACGTGGCCCTGACGTTCGACGACGGCCCCGATCCGGTCAGTACGCCGCAGTTCCTGCGCGTCCTGGACGCCCTGGACGTACGGGCCACGTTCTTCGTGCTGGGCGGCCGGCTGCGGCGGTACCCGGAGCTGGGGCGGCTGATCGTGACGGAGGGGCACGAGCTGGCCGTGCACGGCTGGCGGCACGACCGGCCGTGGTGGCCGCGCCCGCTGCGGGACGCCCACGACCTGGCACGGACGGCGGACCTTGTCGCCGACACGGCCGGGCGACGGCCGCTGTGGTACCGGCCCGCGTACGGAGTTCTCACCGGCGGCCGGTGGGCCGCCGCCCGCGCCGCCGGGCTGCGCACGGTGCTGTGGTCGGCGTGGGGGCGCGACTGGACGGCCGAGGCGACGCCGCGGAGCGTGTACGCGGAGGTGACGAGGACGCTGCGGGGCGGCGGGACGGTGCTGCTGCACGACTCCGACGTGGTGAGCGCGCCGGGGGCGTGGCAGGCCGCGCTGGGAGCGCTGCCGGAGCTGGTCGCGGAGTGCCGCCGGCGCGGTCTCCGGGTCGGACGGCTGGACGCCCACCATCCGATCGAATAGCTCAAACATTCGATTTTCTCGTACGCTGGAGGCATGGCAGCACACCTGCAAGGGTCACTCTTCGACCAGACCGACGAGATCCGCCTCGGCCCGCTGACCGGCCTCCGGCGGACCGTGCTCGGCGACGGCGCGTGGATCGACCTGCTCCCCGGCTGGCTGCACGGCGCCGACGCCCTGTTCGAGGAGCTCGCCGAGGGTGTCCCGTGGCGGGCCGAACGCCGCACCATGTACGACCACGAGGTCACCGTCCCCCGCCTGCTGGCCCACTACGGCGAGGGGGACCGGCTGCCGCACCCCGTGCTCGACGAGGCCCGCGCCGCCCTGTCCGCGCACTACGCCGCCGAGCTGGGCGAACCGTTCACCACGGCGGGACTCTGCCACTACCGGGACGGGCGGGACAGCGTCGCCTGGCACGGCGACCGGATCGGGCGCGGCTCGCGCGAGGACACGATGGTCGCCATCCTGTCGGTCGGCGAGCCGCGCGACCTGGCGCTGCGCCCCCGCCGGGGCGGCCCGTCGAGGCGGGTACCCCTCGGTCACGGCGACCTCATCGTGATGGGCGGCTCGTGCCAGCGGACCTGGGAGCACGCCATCCCCAAGACCACCAAGGGCGTCGGCCCCCGCATCAGCGTCCAGTTCCGCCCACGCGGCGTGCGCTGACCGCTCCTAGGCGACTCGGTGCACCCGCTGCGTACCGAGCTCGTACCGCGCCCCCACGATGGCCAGCCGCCCCGCCTCCACCCGGGCCGCGAGGTCCCGTTCGGCGGCCAGCAGGCCGCGTACATGACGGACGTTCGCCGTGATCGTCGCGTCGATCCGCGCCGTCCCGGTGTGGCCGTGATCGATGGCCGGCCGTATCCGCTCGGCGATGTAGTCGATGTGGGCGGGCGGGCGCTCACCGGTCTCCTCCGCGTGCACGGCCGCCGCCACGGCCCCGCACGACTGGTGCCCCAGCACCACGACGAGCGGTATCCCCAGCTCGAGGACGCCGTACGCGATGCTGCCGAGCACCGCCTCGTCCAGCACCTCGCCCGCCGAACGGACCGTCATCAGGTCGCCCAGGCCCTGATCGAATATCAGCTCCGGCGGGACACGCGAGTCTATGCAGCCCAGGACCAGGGCGAACGGCCGCTGACCGGCGACCGCCGCCGTCCGGTCCACCGCCCCCTCGTGCGGATGGGCCTGGTGCAGCGCCCGCCAGCGCCGGTTGCCGTGCGCCAGCTCCCGCAGCGCCGCCGCGGGCGTCGTGGGGCGCCGGTCGCCCGAACGCGGCGCCGCCACGGCGGGCGCCACGGCCAGGCCGGCTCCGGCACCGACAGCGGCGGCGCCGCCGAGCGCCGCACGCAGCAGTGCGCGGCGGCCCCGCGGAAAGGGCGGGAGGACGGGGGAGAGGGTGGTCGGACCGTCACCGGGATGCGATGTCACGACGCGAAAACGTACGCCCGGCCCTGCGTCCGCTGTTCGAGTTGGACCACTGTTGGCCCACCCATGGCCGACCCATGGACGCCCCTTGGGCGAACGATGGATTCCCTCACGGCACGCTCCTCGAAGGCCCCGACGGGCCCCGGGAACATGCGCATGCGGCCCGTGGTCGTCCGGCGACCCCCGGTCACTCATGGTCGCCATGGGCCAAGCGGTGTTAGAAAGGGGAACGTGGTCCCCTTTTTCGACCGATTCCGTGGTGCCTCGGTTCGGTCATTGGCCAAGAGGCTCCCACGGAGCGTCGCGGGGCAGGTCTTCGTCCTGCAGGTGGCGCTCGTCGTGCTGCTGGTGCTCGGGGCGGTCCTGGCACTGGTCCTCCAGTCACGCAGCGACGGCGACCGGGAGGCCCGCAACCGTTCCATCGCGGTCGCCGAGACCTTCGCGCGGTCCCCGGGCCTCGAGGACGTCCTGGAGAACTCCCCCGACCCGTCGAGCGTCCTCCAGCCCCTCACCGAGGAAGCCCGCGAAGCGGCCGGGGTCGACTTCATCGTCGTGATGGACACCAAGGGCATCCGCTACACCCACCCCCAGCCCGAGCGCATCGGCGGACGGTTCGTCGGCACCATCGGGCCGTCCCTGGCCGGGAAGGTCCTCACCGAGAGCGTCGACGGACCCCTCGGCGAGGAAGTGCAGGCCATCGTTCCCGTGCGGGGCTCCGACGAGAAGATCATCGGCCTCGTCTCCGCCGGCCTGGAAGTCCGAAACGTCACCGGTGTCGTCAACCGCCAGCTCCCCCTCATCCTCGCCATCGCCGCCGCCGGTCTCGCCGTGACCACCGCCGGCACCGCCCTGGTGGCCCGCCGCCTGCGCCGCCAGACCCACGGCCTCGGCCCCGCCGAGATGACCCGGGTGTACGAACACCACGACGCCGTCCTCCACGCCGTACGCGAGGGCGTCGTCATCGTCGGCGGGGACGGCACACTGCTGCTCGCCAACGACGAGGCCGAACGGCTGCTGCGACTGCCCCCCGACGCCGAGGGCCGCAGCGTACGGGAGCTGCCCGGCCTCGACCCCGGCATGGCCGAACTCCTCTGCTCCGGCCGCGTCGCCACCGACGAGGTCGTCCCCGCCGCCGACCGGCTGCTCGCCGTCAACCAGCGCCACACCGACCGGCACGGCGGCCCCGCCGGCACCGTCGCCACCATCCGCGACACCACCGAACTGCGCTCCCTCACCGGCCGCGCCGAGGGCGCCCGCCGACGCCTCAACCTGCTGTACGACGCGGGCGTCGGCATCGGCACCAGCCTCGACGTGGTCCGCACCGCCGAGGAACTCGCCGAAGTCACCGTCCACCGGTTCGCCGACTTCGTCACCGTCGACCTGGCCGACCCGGTCCTGCGCGGCGAGGAGCCCAGCGGCACCACCGCCGACATGCGCCGCACCGCCGTCGCCGGCATCCGCGACGGCCACCCCCTCTACCCGCGCGGCAAGATGATCGGCTTCGTCCCCTCCACCCCCCAGGCACGCGGCTTCGGCACCGGCCGGGCCGTCCTGGTGCCCGACCTGTCCGAAGCACCCGGCTGGCAGGCCCAGGACCCCGAGCGGGCCGCCCGGATCGTCGAGTACGGCATCCACTCCCTGATCGCCGTCCCCCTCAAGGCCAGGGGAGTCGTCCTCGGCGTCGCCAACTTCTGGCGCTCGGAGAAGCCCGAACCCTTCGAGGAGGAGGACCTGGAACTCGCCGAGGAGCTCGTCGCCCGCGCCGCCGTCTGCATCGACAACGCCCGCCGCTACACCCGCGAACACGCCATGGCCGTCACCCTCCAGCGCAGCCTGCTGCCCCGCGCCCTGCCCGAGCAGAGCGCCCTGGAAGTGGCCCACCGATACCTGCCCGCCCAGTCCGGCGTCGGCGGCGACTGGTTCGACGTCATCCCCCTCCCCGGCAGCCGGGTCGCCCTCGTCGTCGGCGACGTCGTCGGTCACGGCCTCCACGCCGCCGCCACCATGGGCCGGCTGCGTACCGCCGTACACAACTTCTCCACCCTCGACCTGCCCCCCGACGAACTCCTCGGCCGCCTCGACGACCTCGTCGGCCGCATCGACCAGGACGAGGACGAGGACGACACGGGCGCGGCCGGAATGACCGGCGCCACCTGCCTGTACGCCGTGTACGACCCCGTCTCCCGGCGCTGCTCCATGGCCCGCGCCGGCCACCCGCTGCCCGCCCTGGTCCACCCCGGCGGCGCGGTCGAGTTCCCCGACCTCCCCGCCGGGCCGCCGCTGGGTCTGGGCGGCATACCCTTCGAGAGCCGCGAACTGGAACTGGCGGAAGGCAGCCAGATCGTCTTCTACACCGACGGACTGATCGAGGACCGCGCCCGCGACATCGACGTCGGCATCGAACTGCTCCGCAAGGCCCTGGGCCGGCCCGCCGCCACCCCCGAGGAGCGCTGCAGCCTCGTCCTCGACGAGCTCCTGCCCGCCCACCCCAAGGACGACGTGGCCCTGCTGGTCGCCCGCACCCGCGCCCTCGGCGGCGACCGCGTCGCCGACTGGGACGTGCCGTTCCACCCCGGCGCCGTCGGCGGCATCCGCACCGCCGCCGTACGCAAACTCACCGAGTGGGGCCTGGACGACCTGTCCTTCGCCGCCGAACTGATCCTCAGCGAACTCATCACCAACGCCATCCGCTACGGCGCCGCCCCCGTGCGCGTACGCCTGCTGTACGACCGCGGCCTGACCTGCGAGGTCGCCGACAACAGCAGCACCTCGCCCCACCTCCGCTACGCCGCCACCACCGACGAGGGCGGCCGCGGGCTCTTCCTCGTCGCCCAACTGGCCGAGCGCTGGGGCACCCGGTACACCGCCCAGGGCAAGGTGATCTGGGCGGAACTCCCGTCCCCCGGCGCCGGCACCGAGCCGCTCGACGGCAGCGGCACCCTCCCGTTCGACGTCCTCAACGCCGGCCTGATCTGAAAGGGGACCATGTTCTCCCCGCACGGCCCGACGCTCCGCGAACTCGCCGTCCAGGCGCTCTCCTCCACCCAGACCGGCTACGACCTGCTCGCCCCCACGTTCGACCACACCCCGTACCGCACGTCCGACCGCGTGCTGCACGCCGTCGCCGACGCGCTGCGGCCGCTCGGACCCTTCCGCGCCGGCCTCGACGTGTGCTGCGGAACCGGAGCCGGGACGGGCGTACTGCGCGAGCTCTGCCATGAGCGCGTCATCGGCGTCGACTTCAGCGCCGGCATGCTCGACCGGGCCCGCGCCGCCCACGAGGGGACGCCCGGCGGGTCCGCCGACGTCCACTGGGTCCGCGCCGACGCCCGCGCCCTGCCGTTCGCCCCGGCCTTCGACCTCGCCGTCAGCTTCGGGGCATTCGGCCACTTCCTCCCGGCGGAACGGCCCCGTCTGTTCGCCGGGGTCCACCGGGCGCTGCTCCCCGGCGGCCGGTTCGTCTTCCCCCTCCCTGCCCCGCCCCCGGTCGGCTCCCGCCCCTACTGGGAGCTGTGGGCGTTCGACGCGGCCATGCGCGTGCGCAACCTGCTGTGGCGGCCCCGGTTCATCATGTACTACCGCACCTTCCGGCTCACCGACGTCGTCGGCGAACTGACCCGCACCGGCTTCACGGTGGAGCTCACCCCGCTGGAGCGGTTCGGCCGCCGCCCCGACGGATCGCCCCGGTGCCGGATGGTGACCGCGCTGCGCACGTGAGCCACCTGGGCGACAGCCGGTTGCGAGGGGCCTGAACAGCCGGTCGAGTGGGAGACCGGACCGCGATTCGCCGAATCAGGCCCGGCGCGCGGACAACGGCACCGCCCCGATTCACCTCTTCGGTGTCGTACCAGTGGTTTCCCGAGAGGCAGTGAAGAAGACATGGCCGTCGGCGCATCGAGTGTCACCATCCCACCGGACCCGGGTGAAGGCCCCGGGCCCGGGCACGACAAGGGTGGCGGTGACGCGCGCGGGACACGGACGACCGCGTGGACGGCGGGCCTCGCGCTGCTGCCGCTCGGCCTCCTCGCGGGCGCGTCCTACCTCGGCCGGTACGTCCGTCCCAGCGCCGACGAATGGTGCTTCCTGCCCGTCGTCCGCGACGACGGCATCTCCGGCCTGATCGGGAAGTTCTACTTCACCGACAACGGCCGCGTCGGCAACGGCCTGCTCGTGGGGCTGTACGCCGAGTTCCCGGTCGCCGGGCACCAGTGGTACGGCCTCGTCAGCGGCGTCCTCATGCTCGGCCTGCTGTGGGCGCTGACCGCGACGCTGCTGCGCCGGGCGGGACAGAGCGCGCCGCGCGGAGTGCCACTGCTCGTCGCGTCCATGATCACGGCGGTCTTCCTGTTCGCCACACCCAACACGTACAAGACGTTCTACTGGCCCGCCGCGTCCGTCTCGCACACCCTCGCCCCGGTCCTCGCCTGTGCCGCGGCGATCCCCCTGCTGTGCGCCCGCGGCCGGCGGGGCCGGATCACCGCGCTCGCCGTCGTCCTGATCGCGGGCGTCTTCATGGGCACCCTCTCCGAAGAGGCGTCGGTGGTGGCCCTGGTGGTGCTGTCGGGCGTCGTCCTCTTCGCCGGCCTGCTCTTCACCGAACGGGTCAGGACGTTCGCCCGCGTCTGGTCGCTCGTCGGCATGGCCGGCGTCGCCATCGGCACGATCGTGCTGGTGACGTCCCCCGGTTCGCGCAACCGGCGCGAGCGGTTCGGCGCCGAGACCACCTCGATGCTCGCCCCCGAATCGCTGCTCGCCTCGCTCGGGGCGTACGTCCGCATCCTCGAGACCGTGCTGACCACATGGAGTTACGCGGGCGCCCTCGCCGCCGGAGTGCTGCTGGGCCTGCTCGTGCGCGGCACCACGGGGGAGCGGCGGGTCCTGCTGCCGTGCCGGCCGCTGTTGCTGACCGGCCTCGGCGCGCTGGCGTTCCTCGTCTCCGGCTACCTGTGCACCGTCATCACGTACCCCGTCTTCGGGCCCCGGGTGGTGTCGGCGGAGCGCACCTGGAACGACTACCTCCTGCTGTACGTGCTGCTCCTGGTGGGCGCGGGCGCCTTCCTGGGGCGTGCGCTACGGCTGCGCGGGGTCCGCACCGGCGCGGTCACCTCCCTCGCCGCCGCCCTCTGTGCGGTGACCGTCCTGGGGCTGGCCGCCCCGCTGTACGAGCTGGGCCACGACATGCGGGTACGGGCGCAGAAGTGGGACCGGCAGGACCGGTGGCTGCGGGAGCGGGCCGCCGAGGGCGCGAAGGTCCTGCCGTACAAGCCGGTGTCGGTCAGCGGGATGCTGGAGCCGTTCAGCGCGAACGGCACCAGGATCTGGCCGGCGCAGTGCGTCGCCGACTACTACCACCTGGACAAGGTCACTCGCGGGACACGCCTTCCCTGACCCGGTCCTCCCCGGGCGGCTGCCGCGACGCGGAGCGACGGGTGGCGGCCGCCCCGGAGGTGATGGCCCAGCGGGCGAGGACGAAGGACAGCGGGGTGACGAGGAGACCGGCGGCGACGGCCGCGAGGTTCTCGTCCATCCCCAGCACGCTGACGGCGAGATGGAGCAGGATCCCGCTGCCCACGACGTTCGCCGCGCCCGACAGGGGATAGCGGGCGAACGCCCGCCAGGTCGGCCGGGTGCGGACGGTGACGTACGAGTTGAGCAGGAACGAGCCGACGACGCTCACGGCGTACCCGATGACGTGGGCGACGAGGTACGGCAGCCAGATGTTGAGCGAGGCGTACACGCCGAAGTAGACGGCGGTGTTGGCCAGCCCGACGAGGCAGAAGGACACGAACTGCCTGAGGACGACGGGCTTCACGGCTTCGGCCGCACCCGTCCCGCCGGCTCCAGAGGGGCCTCGCGCGCCTCGTGGCGCCGGACGGCCGCCGACCGGTCCGTCTCGCGCACCACGTAGTGCGGGCGGCGCTTCGCCTCGTGGTAGATCCGCCCCACGTACTCCCCGATGACACCCAGCGTGGCGAGCTGGATGCCGCTGAGCGCGACGATGGCCGTGATGAGGGTCGCGTACCCGGGGGTGTCGACGCCGTTGAGGACCGCGTTGGCGACGATCCACAGCGCGTAGACGAGCGCGGACAGGAACAGCCACAGACCGGTGTGGATGGCCAGGCGCAGGGGCCGGCTGTTGAACGACAGCAGCCCGTCGATGCCGTAGTTGAGCAGCCGCCGGCCACCCCACTTGGAGCGGCCGGCGGCCCGCTCGACGTTCTCGTAGGTGAAGCTGACGGTGTCGAACCCGATCCAGGAGAACAGGCCCTTGGAGAAGCGGTTGCTCTCGGGCAGGGAGAGGAGCGAGTCGACCGCCCGGCGCGACAGCAACCGGAAGTCGCCCGCCCCGTCGACGATCTCGACGTCCATGAAGCGGCGGACCAGACGGTAGTAGGCGCGGCTCAGGGCGGTCCGCACGGCGCTCTCGCCGCTGCGGTCGCGCTGGGCGATCACCTGGTCGTAGCCGTGCCGGTGCAGCTCCAGCATGCGGGGGAGGAGCGCGGGAGGGTGCTGGAGGTCCGCGTCCATGAGGACGACCACGTCGCCCCGCGACATGCGCATACCGGCGAGCAGCGCCGACTCCTTGCCGAAGTTGCGGCTGAAGGACGTGTAGCGCACGCGTCCGTCGGCCACCGCGAGGCCGCGCAGCCGGTCCATGGTCCGGTCGCCGCTGCCGTCGTCGACGTAACAGACCTCGAAGGACACGCCGGTCGGTTCGAGGGCGGCGACCAGGGCGGTGTGGAAGGCGTCGATCACCTCGCTCTCGTCGAAGCAGGGGACGACGACCGACATATGGACCATGGGCTGCTCACTCCATGCACTGGTGTGCGGGGCGGCGTCCGGGAGTTCGGGGCCGCCGCATAGGGAGGATGGCCATGGGGCCACCAAGGTTGCCTGGCAGGGCGGCGGACTTCGCCCTGTCCAGCCAGTGGAGCGCGGCGGCGGCCGGTTCACAGCCCCACGCCGTCCACTTGGGTGACGGCGCGGCGGTGTGCGGGTGTGCGCGTGTGTGGACGTGCGGATGTGCGCGTGTACGCACGCGTCCGCCCCGTCACCCGGACTGCGGGGACGGGGCGGACGGTGTGGCGGTCGGGGCGGGGCCTGGAGCAGGCTCAGCCCTTGCCGACCTCCTTGTTGACGGCGGCCGGCGAGTCGTACTCCTTGTCGGGGAGGGAGCTCAGGGCGTCCATGACCTTCTTGTCGGCCTTGTGCTTCTGTGCCTGGTCGACGATCTCCTTCTTGGAAGCCGGGTAGTTGACGCCGCCGAGGGCCTTCTGCATTTCGATGGGGTTCACAGCCATGGTCGAGGGGTACCCCCGCGCCGGAGGCGGCTATCGGGACCGAAGTCCATGTCACGACAATGGAGCACAGGTCCCTTTTCGCCCCACGCAGCGCGAAACCGTCACGGTTGCATCACAATGTCGTGTGAGGACCGGAGAGTACGGGCACACCATGTGCGGGAGGGCGACCCGGTTCGGGGACCGGCGCATCGCCCGGTCCCGGGGAGGCCGGCCTGGAGCAGGCATCGGCGTCCCCTCTCTCCTTGCTTCGTGGCGTGGGAAAGGCAGGTACGTTCATGCTGTTGGCGCATCCCGCAGTGCTTCGTGAGCTCGTAGCCCGTTACGAATCCCTGTGCACCGCCTCCCAGGAGCTGGCCCTCGCGCCCGACCTGAAACGACGGCTCGACGATGTCACGTACACGCTCTGCGTGACCACCGGAACGCGGCAGCTGGACCAAGCGCTGGCCGCCGCACGCGCCAGGCTGGCCGCCACGGCGGCCACGGCCGCGTCCGCCGTCACCGTCGCGTCCGCCGTCACATCCACGTCCGCCGCCCCGGCCACGGCGGCGGCCGCCACCTGACGGGGAGGACTTTCGGCGGCCCCGGCCCAGGGGTTGACCGGGGCCGCCACGGGTGTCCGCGGGGAGTGCGGAGCGCCCGGTCAAAACACCGGGGGGCGACGCGAGGAGGGAGCGCCGTCACGCCGGTGTTCTGTCTCGTTCCCCGGGTGGTTTCACCGGGGTGTCCGAGCAGTAAATATATTTACCGTCGAGTAAGCAAGCGCATGAAATTTTTCATGCCACGACTGGCATGAAAACGGCTGAAAACGCCCTGGTGGGGACGGGGGGTGGGGTCTTCGTTCAGTCGTCGAGGAAGAACTTGTGCTGCTCGGCCGCCTGCTCGTAGCCCTCCAGCCGGAGCTGCGTCCGTTCCGGATTGGCGTCCGCCATGGCCTGGAGCACGGACGCCGCCAGGACACCCGGTGCCGCGTACGAGTCGAAAACCAGCCGCGACCCCGTCCCGGCCGTCAACGTCACATCCGCCTCGTCCACCAGCGGCCCGAGCGTCAGATCGGTGATCAGCGCGATACGCAGCCCGGCCCGGCGGGCCGCCCGCATCGCGGCCAACGTCTCGTGGGCGTGCCGCGGCATCGCGAAGGCCAGCACCCATGTGCCGCCCGCCTCCCGGGACTGCAGCAGCGCGTCGTAGGCGACACTCCCGCCGCGCGTCACCAGGCGGACGTCGGGGTGGATCCGGCGCGCCGCGTACGCGAAGTACTCCGCGAGCGACACCGAGATGCGCAGACCGAGGACGGTCAAGGGCACGGAAGTGGCCAACTCGCGGCCTACGTCCAGGATCTGGCCGGGATCGGCGAGGAGCCGGCGCAGATGCTCCAGGTTCTCGATCTCGGCGTCGATGGCGGCCTGCAGCTCGTTGCGGCGGATCTCCTCGCGGGTGTCCGGCGCACCGGCCACCGCGCTGAGCGCGATCGGCTGCAGCGCCTCCCGGAGCGCGGGGAACCCGCTGTACCCCAAGGACGTCGCGAACCGCGTCACCGACGGCTGGCTGACCCCGACGCGCTCCGCGAGGTCCGTGATCGACAGGAACGCCGCCTCCGTGAGGTGGTCGATCATGTACTGGGCGATACGGCGTTGGGCGGGCGACAGCCGGTGACCGCCGAACAGCGCCATGACCCGGTCCATGGGAACACCGGGGGCCGACTCCTCCGTGGAGGACGGCTTGCCCGGCGTGATCGCAGCCGCCTGTGCGCGTGCCTGCTGCCCTGATGGCACCGGTGTGCCTCCTTCTTGTCCCGATTCCGCTCAACATAGCTCAACCGTCGCGACCGCTCCCCGGCCACCGATGTGCGCGACGCGCCCGCTCGGGAGCATGCTGTCTGTGTGCCCCGGCGCCGCGCCGCACCTGGTACGGCGCCGCCCGAACACCTCCCGCTTGGACGAGGCTGGGACATGCCAGGGAAACCGCACAGCAACGGCACCGCGAGCGCCCAGGGCCCGCCCGACGCACTGGCCCTGGAGCTGGCACACGCCACGGTGGACGCCGTCGAGTCCACCGGCGCCTTCGCGGGCACGGTCTACCTGCGCACCGGCACCCCGGGGCTGCTCAGGATGGCCACCCTCGCCGGGCTGCCGGCCCGGCTGTTCCGCCCCTGGTGGCGCATGCACATCAACCGGCCCTTCCCGGTGGCGGAGTCCTACCGTTCCGGCAGGCCGGTCCACCTCGCCGACGCCGAGGACGCCATGCGCCGCTTCCCGCAGCTCATGGCGGGCCTGCCGTTCCCGTTCGGGTCGCTGTACGAACCGGTCACGCACGACCGCGACGCGTTCGGCGTGCTGGTGGTCCTCCGCGCCGCCACCCCCGGCCGCCCGGTCGACCCGGCCGACCGGCACCGGATGCGGCAGGCCGCCCAGCGCCTCGGCGCCCGGCTCGCCGGCCTCGCCGCCCGGGGAACCCGCGTCGCCTGGGACGACCCGCCCGTCAACGTCCAGCTCCCCGCCCACGCCGACCCGCCGGTGCGGACCGGCCACCTCGACTGGGACCCCGCCACGGGCGCCATCACCGTGGACGGCGCGCTCCGAACGATCCTCGGCCCCGGCCCTGCCGACCCCGCGCCCACCCCGGGCCCACCCCCGGCCCCCGGCACCGACCCGCTCCCGGCCTCCGGCACCGACCCGTCCCCGGCCGCCGGCTCCGGCCAACCCCCGGGCCCCGGCACCGACCCGTCCCCGGCCGCCGGCTCCGGCCCACCCCCGGCCCCCGGCTCCGACCAGCCCCCGGGCCCCGGCACCGACCCGTCCCCGGGCCCCGGCACCGACCCGTCCCAGGCCCCCCACCCGCCCACAGGGCCCAGTACCGACCCGTCCCCGGGCCCCGGCACCGACCCGCTCCCGGCCCCCGGCACCCGCCCGCCCGCAGGCCCCGGCACCCGCCCGCCCGCAGGCCCCGGCACCCACCCGCCCGCAGTCCCCGGCGCCGATGCCGGCCCCGGCACGGAGGCGTCCCGCCCCGGCACGGAGGCGTCCCGCCCGGGCGCCGGGGTGTCCGTCACGACGCACGCCCTCGCGTCATGGCTCGCCCCGGAGGACATGTACGGGCTGTGGACCGTCGCGCGCCAGGTGGCCGACTCCGACCGTCCCCTCGCCCGCCGCATCTGGCTGCGAGGCCTCGACGGCCGCCCGTGTCTCCTGGAGCTGTCCGGCGAGGCCGGGCGGCTGCGCGGAGCCGTCGTGGAGCACGGCGCGGGGGCCGCCGCCGCGGCGGCCGACCGGATGCCGAACGGAATCTGCTCACTGGACCGGCTCGGGCGGATCATGTTCGTCAGTCGCAGCGCCGAGACCCTCCTCGGCCGCGGCGCGCCCGAGCTCGTCGGACGGGACCTGTGGGACGCCCTGCCCTGGTTCGGGCGGCCCGCGTACGAGGACAACTTCCGGGCCGCCCTGATCTCCGACGAGCCCGTCCACTTCCTCGCCCACCGGGACGAGGAGAGGTGGCTCGCGGTGTCCCTCTACCCCGGACACGAGGGCGTGACCATGACCGTCGCCGCCGCCGGTCAGCCCGCGTACACATCGGGATCCGTGGTCGCACCCGGCGCCGGACTCGGCTCCCCGGCCGACCGGGCGTCCATCCTGTACCGTCCCGTCGCCCTCGCCATCGCGCTCACCGAGGCCGTCACCGCCCGCCAGGTGTCGGCCGTCGTCACGGAGGAACTGCTGCCCGCGTTCGGCGGCCGCCAACTGGCCATCTACCTCCTGGACGAGCGCCAGCTCCACCTCGCGTGGGAGACCGGCTTCCCCAAGGGTTTCCTCGACCGCTTCGACGGTGTCGGGCTCGACGTCCGGCTGCCCGGCGTCGAAACCCTCACCACCGGCCGGCCCCTCTTCTTCGAGTCCATGCAGCGGCTCGCCGACGCCTACCCCGGCATCCCCATGGACGCCCACGTCGGCGCCCGCGCCTTCCTGCCCCTCATCGCCTCCGGCCGCCCGGTCGGCTCCTGCATCCTCGGCTTCGACCAGCCCCGCGGCTTCAGCCCCGAGGAGCGCACCGTCCTCACCGCCCTCGCCGGACTGATCGCCCAGGCACTTCACCGCGCCCGTCGCTACGACTCCGAGGCCGCCCTCGCCCGGGGCCTCCAGAACGCCCTGCTGCCGCACCGGCTGCCCCGGCTCCACGGCGTCGACACCGCCGGCCGCTACCTGCCCGGCACCCAGGGCATGGAGGTCGGCGGCGACTGGTACGACGTCATCGACACCGGCCGCGGCATCGCCCTGATCATCGGCGACGTCCAGGGACACGGCGTCGCCGCCGCCGCGACCATGGGCCAGCTGCGCAGCGCCGTCCGCGCCTTCGCGCTGAGCGGGCACGACCCCGAGGAAGTCATGAGCGGGATGAACCGGCTGCTCATCGACCTCGACGTGGGCCAGTTCGCCACCTGCTGCTACATCGTCCTGGACGCGGACACCGGGGTCACCCGGGCCGTCCGCGCCGGCCACCTCCAGCCCCTGCTGCGTCACCCGGACGGCACAACGGAGGTCCTCGAACTCCCCGGCGGCGTGGTCCTCGGCGTCGACCCCCAGGCCTCCTACCCGGTCACCGAACTGCGACTCGCGCCCGGTGACGTCCTCGCCCTGTACACGGACGGTCTCGTCGAGGAGCCCGGAACCGACATCGACCTGGGTATCGAACGGCTGCGCGGCGCCCTCTCCGGAGTCGGTACCCATCCCCTCGCCGACACCGCCGAGCGACTGATCCGCGAGGCGAGGGCGGCCGGGGACCGGCCCGACGACATCGCCCTCCTCCTCGCCGCCCGCTCGCCCGACGGAGCCCCCGGCCCCCGCCGTACGGCATGAGCGCGGTTGTGCCGCGCGCAGCGCCGACCGACCATGAGGAGACACAAGGAGGCAGGTGCCATGAGCGCGGTGTACGCGGCCGAGGGTGCCGACTTCCGCGGCCCCCTCGACGTCACGAAAGCGGCGACGGCCGTCCTCGACGCCGACGGAACCGTCGTCGGCTGGGGCCCGGCGGCCCACGCCCTGCTGGGCTACCCGCCCCAGGAGGCGGTCGGCCGCCCCATCGGTACCCTCATCGTCGACCGCCCCGGCGAGTACCACCTCGCCACGCCCCTGCCCGGGGCGGCACAGGCCCGGTACCAGGTGCTCCACATGCGCCGCCGGGACGGCCACATCATCCGGGTGGCGACCGCGTCGCTCCCGCTGTCCCACACCGGCCCCGGCCCCGCCCGGCTGCTCGCGGTGGCCGACGCGGACGAGACCGAGCGGTGGGAGGCCCTCCAGTCCATGCTCCGGGGCCTGGCCACCCAGTCACCCGTCGGACTCGCCATCTACGACACCGACCTGCGGGTCGTGTGGACCAACCACGCCCTCTACCAAGAGATGGGCACCTTCCAGTACGCCGGGATCGGCCCCGACGAGATGGTCGCCCACGGCGAGATCCTCTCCGACGGCTACCCGGGCACGCTGGAGGAGGCCATGCGCCAGGTGATCGCCACCGGCGAGCCCGTCATAGAACTCCACTACAGCGGCCGCCCGCCCGCCGACCCCGAGCACGACCACGTCTGGTCCTGCTCCTACTACCGGCTCCAGGACGCGGACGGCCGCGCCCTGGGCGTGTGCGAGGAGACGGTGGACATCACCGCCCGCTACCTCGCCCAGCAGCGCCTGGACCTCCTCGTGCGGGCCGGCGGCCGGGTCGGCACGTCCCTGGACATGATCCGCACGGCGCAGGAACTGTCGGCCGTCGCCGTGCCGCAGTTCGCCGACGGCATCACCGTCGACCTCCTCGACGCCGTCCTGGAGGGCGACCAGCCGACCCCCGGCACGACGACCGCCAGACGCGTCGTACGCGTGTGGGAAGGACCCGCCCCGGTCGCGGCCGGCGACGGAAGCGGCCGGCCCGCCGGACCCCGGCCGGTCGACTATCCGGCGGACTCGCCGCAGGCCCGCTGCCTGGGCTCCGGACGCCCCGTCGTGGAGGACCCGAACGGCACGGAGAACGCCCGCTCCCGCCTCGCCGTACCGCTGCGCACCGAGGGCGCCTCGCTGGGCGTGGTGACCTTCTGCCGCGACCGGCACCCCGACCCGTTCGCGTCCGACGACCTGCCCCTGGCCGACGAACTCGTGGCCCGCGCCGCGGTCTGCATCGACAACGCCCGCCGCTTCACCCGCGAACACGCCGCCGCCCTCGCCCTCCAGCGCAGCCTCCTGCCCCGCCACCTGCCCCGCCTGACCGGCGTGGACGTCGCCCACCGCTACCTCCCCGCCGACAGCAGGGCCGGAGTCGGCGGCGACTGGTACGACGTCATCGCCCTGTCCGGCACCCGTGTCGGCCTCGTCGTCGGTGACGTCGTGGGCCACGGCGTACGCGCCGCCGCCACCATGGGCCGGCTCCGCACCAGCGTGCGCGCCCTGGCCCGGCTCGACCTCCCGCCCGACGAACTCCTCACCCGCCTCGACGAACTCATCACCCAGGACGCCCACGAACAGACCGCCGTCCAGGCCGGGACCGACGACGCCGCGCTCGGCGTGACCTGCCTGTACGCCGTGTACGACCCGGTCGCCGGGCGGTGCAGCATGGCCCGTGCCGGAAGCCCGCTGCCGTCCGTCGTCGACCCCACCACCGGCGAGGTCAGCCACCCGGACGTGCCCGCCGGCCCGCCACTGGGCCTGGGCGGACTGCCGTTCGAGAGCGCCGAGTTCCCCCTCCCCGAAGGCAGCCTCATGGCGCTGTTCACCAACGGGCTCGTCCAGGGCCGCGACCGGGACCGCGACGCCGAACTCGACGCCCTGCACGCGGTCCTCACCGAACACCGGCGCCCCCTCGACGAACTGTGCGACCGGATCGTCAGCACACTGCTGCCCGGCCCCGTCGACGACGACGCCGCGCTCCTCCTCGTCCGCACCCGCACCCTCGACAGCCACGAGGTCGCCGCCTGGGACCTGACGGACGACCCCGAAGTGGTCGGCCGTGCCCGCGCCCTGGCCACGGGACAGGTCGGCGCCTGGGGACTCGACGGCGACCTGTCCTTCACCACCGAACTGGTGGTCAGCGAACTCGTCACCAACGCCATCCGCTACGCCTCCGGCCCCATCCAGCTACGGCTCATCCGGGACCGCACCCTGATCTGCGAGGTCTCCGACACCGGCCACACCTCACCCCACCTGCGCCGGGCGGGCAGCGAGGACGAAGGCGGCCGGGGCCTGTTCCTCATCGCGCAGATGACCCAGCAGTGGGGCACCCGCTACACCCCCACCGGCAAGACCATCTGGGCCGAACAGCCGCTCCCGCCCTGACCTCCGGGTGTTTGCCGGGGGCACGAGCCGGAAACCCGGGGACCAGCCCGAGCCGCGAAGGAGGTACGTCATGGCAGTGTCCGAACAGATCAGCGACGCGCTCTGGGACGAGTTCCACACCGTCGTCAACATGACCTCGCGCGAGCTGCAGGAGTGGCTGAGCGTCGAGGCGGCGGGCGAGGAGACCGAAGAGGTCCCCGACCGCGCGGGCAAGCCCATGGGCCGCCGCGTCCTCGGAATCCTCGGCAAGCGCCGCACCGACCTCACCGAGGACGACGTGAACGTCATGCAGCGCGTCTGCGAGATCGTCCGCTCGCAGCGCGACCCGTCCCTCGACCCCAAGGCCGGCGGCACCGACTGGCGCCACGGCCTGATGGACATCGGCCACGACCCGCTCAAGCCGTCCTGAACACCCGTCCGCGCGGATTCTCCCGTCGGCCGTAGCGTCGTGACGAGGAGGATCCGTTGCGTCTGCACCACAGCCGTCCCACCGACCCCGGCTACCGCCGCAAGCGGCACGGGCGGGGCTTCCGCTACCTCGACCCCTCCGGCAACCCCCTGCGCGACCCGGCGGAACTCGCCCGCATCAAAGGCCTGGTCATCCCCCCGGCCTGGCAGGACGTCTGGATCTGCACCCGGGCCAACGGACATCTGCAAGCCGTCGGCACCGACGCCGCCGGACGCCGCCAGTACCTCTACCACCCCCAGTTCCGCGCCGAGCAGGAACAGGCCAAGCACGAGCACGTCCTGGACGTCGCCGAACGGCTCCCCACCGTGCGCGAGGCCGTCGAAGCGCACCTCGGCGACCGGGGCCTGACCCGGCGACGCGTCCTCGCCACCGCCGTACGCCTCCTCGACCTCGGCTTCTTCCGCATCGGCAGCGACCGCTACACCGAGGAGAACAACAGCTACGGGCTCACCACACTGCTGCGCGAACACTCCTGCTGCCAGGGCGGCGCGGTCCTCTTCACGTACACCGGCAAACACGGCAAGGAGATCGTCCGGACCGTCACCGACCCCGCCTCCTGCCGCACCCTCACCGCGCTGCTGCGCCGCAAGAACGGCGGTGACCGGCTCCTCGCCTACTGGGAACGGCGCGCCTGGCACGAACTCACCGGCGAGGAGGTCAACGCGTACCTCAGGGAACTGGCCGGCCTGGAGATCACCGCCAAGGACTTCCGAACCTGGCACGCCACCGTCATGGCGGCCGTGGCGCTCGCCGTGTCCCAGTCCGTCGCACACAGCGAGAGCGCCCGCAAACGCGCCATCGCCCACGCGTGCCGCGAGGTCTCCGGCTACCTCGGCAACACCCCCGCCATCTGCCGGGCGTCCTACATCAACCCGCGCGTGATCGAGCTGTACGAGGAGGGCGTCACCGTCGCCGCGGCCCTGCCCCGCCTCGGTGACGAGGGCGCCCACGGCATCCCCGCCACCCACGGGCCCGCCGAACAGGCCGTCCTGCGGATGCTGCGCACCGGACACCCGCCCGGCTGATCACGGCCAGGACGGCTCCTTCCGCGGCACCACCACCAGCTCGGACACCGCACTGCCCGCCGGGACCGACAGCGCGTACAGCACCGTGTCGGCCACGATGTCGGGGCTCTGCAGCATCGACACGTCGGCGTCCGGGAACCGCTCCAGGATGAACGGTGTCTCCATTCCGCCCGCGATGATCCCCGTCACGCCGATCCCGGGGCAGTCCCGCTGCGCCTCCTTGAACAGCGTGTGCGTGAAGGCACGCAGCCCCGACTTGCCGGCCGAGTAGGGACCGGCCTCCGTCCAGGTGCGGTTCGACGCGGTGGACAGGATGTTCACGATGTGGCCACCGCCCCGGGCCACCATCCGGCGGTAGGTCTCCAGGCACAGGTACATCGGCCCCAGCAGGTTCGTCGTGATCACCCGGGTCACCTCCTCCGCCGTCAGGTGCTCGATCGGCTTGGAGACGTCCACGGCCGCGTTGTTGACCAGGACGTCCACCGCCTGGCCGTCCTGCTCCAGCTCCCGGAACACCTCAGCCACGGCCCGCGCGTCCGTCACGTCCAGCTCCACGAACCGGACGTCCCGACCGTCCTGCGCCAGCTCCTCGCACAACTCGCGCGCCTGCTCCTTGCGCACGTCCGCGACCAGAACGGACGCGCCCGCACCGGCCAGGCCCCGGGTGATCGACGCACCCAGTCCGCGCGCCCCGCCGGTCACCAGCGCCTGCCTGCCCCGAAGATCGACCCGTACTCCGCCGTCCATGACCTTGTGCACCTCCTGGTGAGTCCTCTGCTCCCACTGTGGCCCGCGCCACTACCCACGGCATGCCGGACGATCACTGTGAGCAAGCACACCAGAAGTGCCGAAAGCCCAGGTCAGACCGGAAACAGCGGCGTGAAGGGCCGCTGACGAGGCCTTTCCACGCCGCCCCCGCACCGGCCCTTCTGCCACGATGGTCGACGCTGTGGGACCGCCTCTGACGAGGCGCGCAGCAGCAGACAGATCCGGTGGACCGGCCGTGCAGAGCAGCAGCTGGCCCTACTTCCGCCGAATTCCGCCATCCGAGTCCACCGGCTCGTCACCCCCGTAGCTCACTGTGCCTTCTTCCTCCACGCCCTCCCGCCGTGCCGAGCACTCGCCGTGGCGCTCCCTCAAGTACCGCAGCATGCGCTGGTGGTCCCTCGCGAACCTGGTGTCCAACGCCGGTACGTGGATGCAGCTCACCGTGCAGAACCTGCTGGTGCTCCAGATCACCGGATCCGCCGCGGCCACCGGTCTGTCGCTGTCCGTCCAGGCCGCGCCCGGCCTGCTGATGAGCGTCGCCGGCGGCGCCGCCGTCGACCGCTGGCCCCGCAAGCTCACCGCCGCCGTCAGCCAGGCCCTGCTCGGCGCGGTCGCCTTCACCACGGCCCTGCTCGTCGCGTTCGACCAGCTCAACCTGGCCGTCCTGATGGTGCTCGCCGCCGTGACCGGCCTCATCGCCACCGTCGACGGGCCCGCCTGCGCGCTCCTCGGCAACGACCTCGTACGCGCCGAGGACGTGCCCTCCGCCATCGGTGTCGGGTCCCTCGTCAGCAACGCGGGGCGGCTCGCGGGCGCCGGACTCGCGGGCCTCGCCGTCGCCGTGTTCGGCACGGCCGCCGCGTACGCCGCGAACGGCCTGTCGTTCCTGTTCGTCGCCGCGGTCATCCCGTTCCTGCGTCCGGTCGCCGCGGCCGTGCCCAAGGCCGTCCCGGCCACGCCGCGCGACGAAGCCGACACCATGACGGTCCGCGAGGGCATGGCCTTCTTCGCCCGCCGCCCCCGCCTGGTCGCGCTCGCCGGCATCACCGGCATCAGCACCGTCTTCGGCCGCAACTACGGCCTCACCCTCGCCGTCCTCGTCACCGGACCGCTCGCGGGCGGGGCGGGCGCCTTCGGCACGGTCTCCACCGTCCTGGCCGTCGGCGGCATCCTCGGCGCCGTCCTCGGCGCCCGGCTGCGCAAGCCCTCCGTACGCCTCGTGGGCACCCTGGCCGCCGCCGGGGCGCTGCTCCAGGTCGTCGCCGGGCTCTCACCGTCGCTGGCCGTCCTGCTGGTCCTCGTCCTGCCCATGGCCGTCGTCGAGTCCGTTTCCGACACCGCCGGGACGACCGTCCTCCAGACCGACCCGCCCGCCGACATGCGCGGCCGTGTGCTCGGCGTGTGGGGCAGCATCAAGACCGTCTGGGGCCTCGCCGGCCCGCCGGCGCTCGGCCTGCTCATGGAACTGGCCGGTGCGCGCGGCGCCCTCGTCACGGGCGGCCTGCTCATCGCCGGCGCGATCGGCGCGGGCCTCCTCCTGCACCGCCGCCGCGCCCCGCAGCCGGTCGTCACCCCGGTCCTCGCGCCCCGCCCGGCCCTCTCCACCGCGGCCTGACCCCCACGCCCCGCACCCGGAATCCGGCCCGGACGGAACCGTGCCCCCACACGCCCCGCACCCGGAATCCGGCCCGGGTGGGGCCGTGCAGGGTCGCCCCCGCAGAGGTCGGCGGCCTCGGGACGGCTCCCCAGCGCCGTGCCCAAGGCCGCCGGCCTCGAGGAGGCGAGCCCGGAGGGGCCCCGCCCGCCACCCACCGGCGGTGACCGCCCCCGGGGTCGCCGTGAACGGGCACCGTCCCGCCCGTTGTGCCCACCCGCGCCCTGCGGGACGACTGCCCACAACGGGGGGAGCCGCCCACCGGGCGAATGCGGGCCACGCGTGGGGGCGCCGCGACAGAGCCGGCCCGCTACCGTCCCGGGGGGCGGATGGGGGTCGCGGCTTGGGCGGCGCGGCGGGCCAGCAGTGTGGTGGAGCGGCCGTCGAGGTACGGCAGCACCACCGCCTGGCCGCCCCAGGCGCGCAGTACCTCCGCCTCCGGCAGGTCCTCCGCGGAGTAGTCGCCGCCCTTCACCCACACGTCCGGCCGCAGTCGGCTCAGCAGCTCCGCGGGCGTGTCCCCGTCGAAGACGGCGACCGCGTCGACGCTGCCCAGGCCCGCGAGGACCCGCACCCGGTCGGCGAGCGGATTCAGGGGCCGGCCCGGGCCCTTCAGCCGCTCGACCGACTCGTCGGAGTTCACGCACACGATCAGGCAGTCGCCGATCCGGCGGGCGCTCTCCAGCAGGCCCACGTGGCCCGCGTGCAGCAGGTCGAAGCAGCCGCCGGTCGCGACCACCGTGCCGCCCCGCGCCCGTACCTGCTCCGCCAGCACGAACGGGTCCGTCTCCGGTACCTCCCGGGGCGCGGCCGGGGGCGGCGTACGCCACAGCGACGGGTTGCCCGCGCCGCCCGCGGCGACGAACGCGGCCGCCTCGGCCACCGCCCGCTGCACCGCCTCCTCCGGCAGGGCGCCGTCCGCCAGCGCGGCGGCCGTCGCGGCGGCGAAGCAGTCGCCCGCACCGCACGCGTCGCCCTCCGCCCTGTACGGCGCGGGGACCAGCATCGGGGTCGTGGCGCCCGGCCGGGTCAGCAGCACGCCCCGCTCGCCGAGCGTCACGGCCACCGCCGCCACCCGCCAGCGTTCCGCCAGGTCGGCGCCCCGCTCGGCGAACGCGCGCAGCGAATCGCCGTCACCCCGGCACAACGCCGTCGTCTCGGCGGCGTTGGGCGTGACGATCCGCGACCCCGGCACCGGCGTGTCGCCCTTGAGGTGCGGGTCCCACACCACGGGCACCTTGGGCGCGACGGCCGCCAGGTGCTCGCGTACCGCGCTCGCGGTGTGCCGCCCGTAGTCGGCGACGAGCACGGCGTGGGCCTGGGCGAGGGTGTCGCGCACCGCCCCGTCCGGCTCGCCGGGGTCACCGCCGCCGCGGTCGATCCGCACCAGCGGCCGACCGGACGCCAGCACCCGTGTCTTCACCGGCAGGGTGCCGTTCAGCGGCAGTTCCACCAGCCGCACGCGACCGCGCAGCGAGCGCCGCACCGCCTCGCTGGCCGGGTCGTCGCCCAGCGCGGTCACCAGCACCACGTCCCGCCCGCCGCGCGTGGCGAGCGCGGCGGCCAGCCCGGCACCGCCGGGGCGGCGCTGGTCACCGGTGACGTCGACGACGGGCGCCGGGGCGTCCGGGGCGAGCCGCGTGGACACACCCTCGATGTCCTCGTCCAGCAGGACGTCACCCACGACGACCAAAGGCTTGTACTCGCTCATGACATCCTCCGCCGGACCGCGACGGGCGCCGCCGCGCCCGCCGCCCGAGTGGGCCGCCCCGCCTTACCCGCCCCCGCCGTGCCCGCCCCCGCCTTACCCGCCGCAGCCCCGGCGGCGATCACCGCGTCGAAGCACTCGCACAGCAGGTGGACGGCCACCAGATGGGCTTCCTGCACGGTCGCCGTCGCATCGGCCTCCACGCACAGCGCCTCGTCGGCCGCCTCGGCCAGCGGGTTGGGCCGCGGGCCGGTCAGCGCCCAGACCCGCAGCCCGGCCTGCCGCGCGGTCACGGCCGCCGCGATCAGGTTGGCGCTGTGGCCCGAGGTCGACAGCAGCACCAGGACGTCACCGGGACGGCCGTGCGCGGCGACCTGCCGCGCGTACACCTGGTCGAACCCGTAGTCGTTGCCGATGGCCGTCACGCTGGACGTCTCGGCGTGCAGGGAGATGGCCGAGAAGGCGGGGCGTTCGCGCTGGTATCGGCCGACCAGCTCGGCGGTCAGGTGCTGCGCCTGGGCGGCGCTGCCACCGTTTCCGGCGGCCAGCAGCCGGCCGCCCACCGGGAGGACGGCCGCGAGATGGCCGCCCCACTGCGCGATCCGCTCCAGATGGTCGAGCCGGAACCGGGCCAGCGTGTCCTGCAGCGCCCGGCAGTGCTCGTGCGCCGCTTCGAGGGTGGGGGGAGCGAGGGGATCGGTCATGGCGTTCGGGCGTGCCGCGTCCCCTGTGTCCAGGGACCAGGGGGACGGCGGCGGGGCCCACACCTCCTTCGGACTTCGTCGTACCGGTGGACCGTTGGACCGTTGGACCGGATCAGGCCACGCCCGTCACGGCGGGCCGGGCGGCGAGCACCGCGGCGTACTCCTTCTCGGTGGCCGCGGCGACCCGCGCCCAGCCGTACCGGCTCAGCACCCTGCGCCGGCCGGCCGCTCCGCAGGCGGCGCGCTGCGCGGGGTCGGCGAGGAGTTCCCCCACCGCGCGGGCCAGCGCGTCGGGGTCCCGCGGCGGCACCAGCCGCCCGGTGTCGGGGTCGGCGACGGTGTCGAGCTGCCCGCCCACCGCGCTGGCGACGACGGGCCGCCCGCACGCCATGGCTTCCAGCGGAACGATGCCGAACGGTTCGTAGTCCGCCGGGCAGAGCACCACGTCCGCGCTGCGCAGCAGCGGTGCCACGTCCTCGGGCGGTACGCCCCCGGTGAACCGGACCCGGTCCGCGACCCCCGCCAGCCGGGCGATCTCCTTCAGCCGGCGCACCTCCGGGTCGTCGTGGAGCCGGTCGCCCGGAGGGCCGCCGACGACGAGCAGCTCGGTGTCCGGCAGCCGGGTCAGCGCGGTGATGGACACCGCGGCGCCCTTGCGGGGGACCAGCCGCCCAAGCTGGAGCAGCCGGTACGTGTGCCCGCCGTCGCGTTCCGCCACCGGGCCTTCCGGGCAGAACACCTCGGTGTCCACGCCGCACGGCACGACACCCACCTTGTCGGGCGGTATGCGCATCCGGCTCAGCTCGAACACCTCGTCGTGGCAGGTGGCGATCACCCGGTCGCAGCCCAGGCCCACCTCCAGCTCCCGGGCGATGCGTTCCGGCGGGCTGGTGTCGGCCTGCTTCTGGTGGCGCCGCTTCACCGTTCCCAGCGCGTGGTACGTGTGCAGGAACGGCAGGTGCGCCGCTCGGGTCGCCCGCAGCGTGGCGACGCCGGACATCCAGAAGTGCGAGTGCACCAGGTCGGGCGGACGGGTCTGCCACTCACGGGCCATCCACAGGCCGAACTCCGTCATGTAGGGCAGGAGTTCGTCCTTCGGGATGGGTTCCGGCGGCCCGGCGGGCACGTGGTGCACCTCGACGCCCGGGCGCAGCATCACCCGGTCGGGCAGGTCCCGTGCGTCGCGGCGGGTGAAGACGGTGATGCGGTGGCCGCGATCGGCGAGGGCGCTCGCGAGGCGGGCGACGTGCACGTTCTGGCCGCCCGCGTCGACCCCGCCCAGTACGGCGAGGGGGCTCGCGTGCTCGGACACGAGCGCGATGGACAGCCCGTGACCGCCGCGCGCGGAGCCCCGGCCCGCACCGATGTCGATGTCGATCGCCTCCGCGTCCAACG
This sequence comes from Streptomyces sp. NPDC041796, assembly GCF_055590785.1. Lineage (NCBI taxonomy): Bacteria > Bacillati > Actinomycetota > Actinomycetes > Kitasatosporales > Streptomycetaceae > Streptomyces > Streptomyces sp. NPDC041796. The sequence goes on along the minus strand of NZ_JBVJAH010000002.1, from coordinate 509,115 downwards.
CCTCCGCGTCCAGTGCCTCGATGGCCTCGGCCTCCGCGTCGATGTCACCGATGTCGTCGATGTCGCCCGTCGCGCGGATGTCGCCGGTCGCGTCGGCGTCACCGGTCGCGTCGCCGTCACCGATCGCGTCGACGTCCTCGGGGCGCGGGCGGCGGCCGGGCCCGGTGTCCAGGGGATCCAGGGATGTCATGAGCGCACCTCCGTCATTACGCGCTCCCAGTCGCCCAGGAAGCGTTTGAGCCCGTAGCGTTCGAGCGCCGCCTGACGGGCCCGCGCGCCGTCCTCGGCCGCCGCCTCAGGCTCGTTGAGATAGCGCCGGGCGGCTCGCGCCAGCACCTCGGGCCGTGTCGAGAGGGTCCCCGCACCGGCCGGGACCGCCTCGATCGCCTCGGTCGTGGCCAGCGCCACGACCGGCATGCCCAGGTGCATGGCCTCCAGCAGTGACAGGCCCAGTGACGTCCAGCGGACGGGGTGCAGATACAGCCGGCGCTCGGCCATCGCCGCGTGCAGCTCCCGCTGCGGCAGGTCGGTGGCGCGGCACCGCTCCTCGGGCACGCCCAGGTGCGCGGCGAGGCCCTCGGTGCGCATGCCGAACACGTCCAGCGGAGCCGCCTCGGACAGTGCGGGCAGCAGGTCCGTACCGGTGTAACGGCTGCGCCGTACCGGCTCGTTGACGACGACCGCCGCCCGCGCCAGGCGCCCGGTGTACAGGTGACCCGGGTCGACGACGCCGTGCTCGATCACCTCGGTCCGCGCCGAACCGTTGGCCCAGAACAGCCGGTTGAAATGGGTGACGTGGACCAGTGTCACATCGGTGCGGTCCGCGCACGGGTGACGGGTCTCGGGGACGTTGCCGTCGGGCGCGTTGTGCTCCAGGTAGACCGCCGGGACGTCCCGCCCAGGACGGCGCCCGCCCAGCCAGCGCTCGGCGAGCTCGAATTCGTGCGGCCGCTGGAGGACCACCAGGTCCACCGGCGCGTCCCGCAACTGCTCGGGTGTCATCTCCCGTACCGAGTCGGGCCAGCTGAAGGTGCGCGCCCGGCCCAGCCCGTCGGGGCCCCGGTCGGGGGTGACGGGTATCAGGTAGGTGTGGGGCCCCTGGACGAACGCCGTCGTCCAGGACCCGTGCACGTGCCACAGCAGGATGTTCATGAGCCGTCTCCTCCCGTCACCGGGACGCGTCGTCGGTGTCGTCGGAGCGGAAGAAGTCCCCGCGCCGCACCGCGTACGGGCCGATGGCGAGCAGGTCGACGGGCGACGAGCCGAAGCACTCCAGGGCGTCGCGCGGGTCGTCCACCATGGGCCGGCCGGCTGTGTTGAGGCTGGTGTTGACCACCACCGGCAGCCCGGTGCGCCGCTCGAACTCGGTCAGCATCCGTGCGACCAGCGGTTCGGCCCGCCGGTCCACGGTCTGGATCCGCGCCGTTCCGTCGACGTGCACCACGGCCGGGATGCGCTCCCGCCACTCTGGCGCCACGTCGTGCACGAACAGCATGTACGGGCTCGGGACCACCCCGTCGAAGATCTCCGCCGCCCGGTCCGCCAGCACCATCGGCGCCACCGGCCGGAACTGCTCACGCCCCTTGACGTCGTTGAGCCGCTCCAGATTGCCCGCGTGCCCGGGGTGGGCCAGCAGCGAGCGGTGCCCGAGCGCCCTCGGCCCGAACTCCGAACGGCCCTGGAACCAGGCCACGATCGCGTTGTCCGCCAGCGCCTCGGCCACCGTCTCGGCGATGTCCGCCGGCCGGTCGAACGGCACGGCGGCCGTCTTCAGCCAGGCACCCAGCTCCGCGTCGGACCAGTCGCGCCCCAGGTCGGCGCCCGGTATCGGTGAGGGGTCGTCCCCGCAGCCCGCCGCCAGCAGCAGCGCCCCGCCCAGCGCCGTACCGGCGTCACCCGCCGCGGGCTGCACCCACACCCGGTCGAACGGGCCCTCACGTGCTATCCGCGAGTTGGCCACGCAGTTGAGGGCGACGCCGCCCGCCAGGGTGAGGACACGGTCGTGGGTCTGGCCGTGCAGCCAGCGCACCAGGTCCAGCAGCGTCTCCTCCAGCACCGCCTGGGCGCTGGCGGCGATGTCCGCGTGGTCCTGCGTCCACGCCTCGTCGGGGCGGCGGCGCGGGCACAGTTCCGCCCACGGCACTCCGGTCGCGTGGAACCCGCCGTCACCGGTGGGGTACACGTACCGGCGCAGCTCGGGCAGCATCCGGGGCCGGCCGTGCGAGGCGAGCGCCATCACCTTGAACTCGTCGGAGGAGCGCAGGAACCCGAGGTGGTCGGTGAGCTCCTCGTAGACCAGCCCCAGCGAGTGCGGCAGGTCCTGCGCGTACAGCGCCTCCAGCCGGTCGTGGACGCGGCGCGCCGCCAGGTGCGAGGCCCGCTCGCCGCGCCCGTCGAGGACCAGGACCGACGAGGTGTCGGCGCCTTCCGCGGCGAAGGCACCGGAGGCGGCGTGCGCCATGTGGTGCGGGACGAAGCGGACGATGTCCGGGTCGAGGCCCGGCAGCGTGGCTCCGAGGAAGCCGGGCGCCTCGCGCGCGTAGGTCAGCCGCAGGTGGTCCCAGGGGTCGTCCAGTCCCATCTCGTGGGCGGGCCGGGCGAGTTCGGGGTCGAAGGAGTACGCCACCGCGTCCAGGTCCTGGGGGCGCAGACCCGCCCGCTTCAGGCACCAGGTGGCGGCCTTCTCGGGCAGTTCCCAGGCGGAGAACGGCACCGGCCGCTTGCCGTGCTTGCGGCGGGAGAAGCGCTCCTCCTCCGCGGCGGCGACGGTGCGGCCGTCGATGACCAGCGCGGCGGCGGGATCGTGGAACAGTGCGTTGATTCCGAGAATGCGCATGGGGTCCCAGGCCTTTCGGCGAGTCGGGGGAGGACGGGCGTCAGGAACGGGCGTCCGCGTGGTCGCGGAACCACGCGATGGTGCGCCGCAGGCCCTCTTCGGCGTCGACGCGCGGCTCCCATCCGAGCTTGTCGCGGGCGAGCGTGACGTCCGGGCAGCGCACGGCCGGGTCGTCCGTCGGCCGTTCGATGAAGCGGATCTCCGAGTCGGAGCCGGTGAGTTCGATGACGAGCCGGGCCAGTTCCAGCATGGTGATCTCGGTGGGGTTGCCGATGTTCACCGGGCCGCGCAGCCCGTGCGCCGCCGCGGCGAGGATGCCGCGCACCGTGTCGTCGATGTAGCACAGGGACCGGGTCTGCTGTCCATCACCGGTGACCGTGAGGGGCTCACCGGCCAGCGCCTGGCGTACGAAGGTGGGGACGGCCCTGCCGTCGTGGCCGCGCATCCGCGGACCGTAGGTGTTGAACAGCCGCACGATGCCGGCGTCCGTGCCGTGCATCTCGGCCTTCGCCGTGGTGAGCGCCTCGCCGAACCGTTTGGCCTCGTCGTACACGCTGCGCGGGCCGACCGGGTTCACGTTGCCCCAGTACCGCTCGTTCTGAGGGTGCTGCTGCGGGTCGCCGTACACCTCGGAGGTGGAGGCGAGCAGGAAGCGGGCGTCGGAGCGGTGCGCGAGGGCCAGTGCGTGGCGGGTGCCGAGGCTGCCGGTCTCCAGCGTGTGCAGGGGGAGGCGCAGGTAGTCGGCGGGTGACGCGGGTGACGCGAAGTGCAGCACCAGGTCGGGTGTCCGGTCGACGGAGAAGGGCTCGCAGACGTTCGCCTCGACGAGCGTGAAGCCGGGGCGGTCGAGCAGCTCGGATATGTTCTCCGGCCGCCCGGTGCTGAAGTCGTCCACGCATGTGACGGCGGTGCCCGATTCCAGCAGCGCGTGGCACAGGTGCGAGCCGACGAAGCCTGCGCCGCCGGTGACGACGGCGTGTTCCCAGCGGCGTGAGAAAGCGGTGTTCATTCGGTCTCCTCCGGACGAGTGCGAACCGCGAACGGCGGGCGAGTGCCCTGTGCACCTGCGACCAGGCTGGGCCGAACGGGGGCGGGGGGCGCGGTGGTGAGCGCCGTTCGAGTGGTCACGGAGGGTGAGTGCGGTGCCGCCGGGGGCGTTCGGTGTGCGTTCCGGGCAGCGCTCGGGGCAGCGCTCGGCGGGGCGGGTCACGTACCGGTCGAGACGTTTCCCCGTTGCGGGCAGTCGTTCCGCAGGGCGTGGAGGCCTCTGCTCGGGCGCAGCCGAGAGCTCGGGGGAGGGTGGGCACAACAGGACTGGTGGTGCCCGTTCCCGGTGCCCCCCCGGGGCGGCCACCGCCGGTGGGTGGGGGCGGGGCCCCTCCAGGCTCGACTCCTCGGGGCCGGCGGCCTCGGGTACGTCGGATCAGGAGCCCTTACGAGGCCGCCGACCTCTGCGGGGCCCTGCGCGGCCCCACCCGGCCTACGCCGTCCGCGGGCCGTGATCGCTGGTGCGGGGCTTCGGGAAGGCCCGGCCGCGCTCAGGGCGCGACGGTCTCGCTGGTGATCAGCTCGGCCAGGGCCCGCAGCCCGCCCTCGGCGAGCGCCCGGCGCTGCTGGTCCGCCGGGGTGCCCTGCTGGAGCAGCCGGTGCACCAGGGAGGTCACCTCACGGGTGTCACCGGCCTCGTCGAGCGCGGGCGTGACGTGGTCCAGGAGCATGACCAGGACGTCACCGGCCCTGCGCGCCCTGCCCTCCGGGTCGACCAGCAGGCCGCTGAGCCCGTGGCGGGCGGCGTGCCAGTTCGACGCCTGGAGCAGTTCCGGCGGGCAGTCCGGCAGGGGCAGACCCGCCTTTTCCTCACGGATGGCCGTGGCGATCAGCCCACGGACGATCCCCGCGAACATGACCGCCGTGTCGGCCCGCAGTTGTACGTCCGCGCAGCGCACCTCGACCGTCGGGTACTTGTCGGACAGCCTGGCCTGCCAGTAGAGCTGTCCGGTGTCGGTGATGATGCCCGTGTCCAGCAGCGTCTGGACGCGCCTCTCGTGGTCCTCCAGCGAGGTGAAGCACGGCGGCGGCCCGCTGACCGGCCAGCGCCCGAAGATCACCGTCCGCCAGCTCGCGAAACCGGTGTCCTTGCCGTCCCACAGGGGAGAGTTCGCCGACATGGCGACCAGCACAGGCAGCCACACCCGGATCCGGCTCAGGACGGCGACACCCATCTCGCGGTCCGGTACGGCCGCGTGCACGTGCATCCCGTTGACGAGCTGTTCGGCCACGAGCTGCGGGGCCTGCGAGCGCATCGCGAGGTAGCGGGCCTTCTGGGTGACCGGCACCGGAGCCACTTCCCGGTACGGCGCGGTCGCGCAGGCGGCGATCCGGCAGCCGTTCTTCTCCGCCGCCGTGCCCAGCGCGTGCCGCAGCCGCAGCAGATGGCCGCCCGCCTCCTCCAGGTCGGTGCACACGGGTGTGGCGACCTCCACCTGGGCCTGCAACAGCTCCGACTGGACCTCGGCGTCCTCGACGATCGGCTCCAGGCCGGCCGCCGCGCGCACCTGCTCCCCGAGCGGGACGGGCAGACACGTGTCCGGATCGAGCAGCAAGTACTCTTCCTCGACCCCAATGGTGATCATGTCGCCCCGGGTACCCTCTGAACGATCGGATGAATCGGACATAGTCGGTTCGCCTGGTCAGCTCGTCCGGTCGGCCCACATGGCGTCGCGTCGTCGAGGCGCGCTGTGCTTCCGCCGGCGCCGAGGCCGTCGCCCGGCACCCGGCTCGACGGCGTCACGGCGCGGATCGTGGTCGAGCCGGACGGCCGCGAGGACCCCATCGTGGCCGAGTCGCGGGACTCCCCGGTTCGGGGCCCGGAGTGGCCGCCCGGCCCGGCACTCGGGTCGTTCCTCGCGGCGGCGACCGTGCTGAGGTGCTGCGGGAGCGGCGGGGCGTCCGCCCGTGGTCGAGGCGCGGCTCGGGGCGGTGCCGTCCGTCGGGCGGTTGTCGGTGACCGGCGGGCGCTCCGGGAGCGCGGCGGGTTTCCCGAGCGTACGCAGCAGCGTCTCGCGCCGGTTGTGGGTGATCACGACGACGGTCGTGCGGGAATCCGTCACGGCACGGCTCCTTCCATCGCCCCCTGGGCGTCCAGTCGGCGGGCCGCCGCCTCCACGGCGGCCGGGAGCGGCCTGCGGTCACGCAGTGCCACGGGCAGCCGTCCCAGCAGGTCGCGCAGTGCGGCGCGGGCCTCGGGGTCCCGGTGTGCCCGTACGGCGATCCCGCGTGTGTGCCGCAGCGCCACCGCCAGGGGGCGGCGCAGCCAGGCGGTGAGGGCGGCGTTGCGGAGCTGGACGGCGAGCCGGCCAGGCCGCACCCCGCCGACGGGGCTGTGCACGGCCACGACCTCGGGGGAGTGGCACACCCCCCAGCCGTGGGCCACCAGGTCGTACGCCAGCAGGGTCTCCTCGCCGCCCACGAAGAAGATCGGGTGATAGCCGCCCGCCTCCAGGTAGGCCTCCCGCCGCGCGACGGCGGCGCAGGCCAGGAACCCCAGCACCGACGGCCCCGGCAGATCGGCGGCGCGGTCGAGGGGAGAGGCGGCGAGCTGGTCGTTGAGCGGGTCGGGCTCCCCTTCGGGGCCGACCCGGACGCGGGCGGCGAGCAGCCCGAGCCGCGGGTGCCGGTCCAGCAGGTCCACCGCGCGCGCCAGGGATCCCGGCTCCCACCACGAGTCGTCGTCGCTGAAGGCCACATAGGGCGTACGGGCCTGCCGGACGCCGAGGTTGCGGCCGGACGCGCCGAGATTGCGGCCCGGTGTCAGCACCGTGACCGCCGGATGGCGCTCGGCCACGGCCTCCGGCGTGCCGTCCGTCGAGGCGTTGTCGACGACGAGCACCGGCGGCCGCTCGGGCAGGGCGGTGAGGCGGTCCAGTGTCCCCAGCAACTGGTCACGCCGGTTGTGAGTGATCACTACGACAGTGATGCGGCTGTCGGCGGTCACGGCCGGGGTACCTCCGGGTGGTCGAGCAGGGCCTTCAGTACGTCGTCGGGCCCGATGCGCAGCAATTGGGGGTCCGGGTCCTGCCCGTGCGGGTCGCCGGGAGGTCCCGGGTGCCACAGCACCACGTGCCGCGTACCCGGCGGAGGGCCCCACAATCTGGGAGAAACCGGCCCAAAAAGGGTGATGGAGGGGGTGCCGAGCGCCACGGCCAGATGGGCGATGCCGGTGTCGCCGCTCACCACGGCCGCCGCCCCCGCGAACAGGGCGCCCAGCCGGTCGAACGGCAGCCCGCCCCGGAACACCTGAACGCCTCCGTCCACCGCCCCGGCCACGACCCGGTCCAGCAACGCGTCCTCGCCCGGCCCGCCGGTCAGCGCCACCCGGTGCCCGTGCCGCCGCAGCTCCCGCACCACCACCGCGTACCGCTCCACCGGCCAGCGCCGCGCCCCGGAGTCGGCGCCCGGGTGCACGACGACCGCGCCGGGCGCGGGGGACGCCACGCCCGGCGCCGGCAGCCGCAGATCGCCCGGGTCCGCCGGGATCCCGTACCAGGCGAGGAGCCGGCACCAGCGCGCGCGCTCGTGCTCGTCGGCCGTCCACCGCGGCCCCGCGATCTCCGGCGTCCCGGGGTGCGCGAACGCCATGAGCCGCCCCGGCCGCAGCCCTTGCAGCAGCCGGTGACTGGGTGGCCCGTTGCCGTGCAGGTCCACCGCCACCTCCGGCGGCGGCCCTTCCCAGTCGAGCCGCTCCGGTACGGCCCGGCCGGGCGCCGACGCCGGCAGCAGCCGGTCCACCGCCCCGGACGCGGCGGCGGGCGCCGCAAGCTGCTCCGGAGCGGCGAGGACGATCTCGTATCCCGGAAACCCTCTCCGCAGCGCCCGCAACGCGGGCACCCCCGCCAACAGGTCACCGAGCCCCAGTGCCCGCAGCACCAGCAGGCGCGGGGCGTGGCCGTCACCCGGAAGGCGGCCGGGCGCGGGGCCGTGCCGGGTCGTCTTCGTGGAGTCCGACGGCTCCGGCCGGGCTTCCGGCCCATCGGGCCCGGGGCCACCGGCGCCGAGGACACCCGGCCGGAGGGACCCCGAACCCCACCCCCGGGCAGCGGACGACCCGCACCGCGCCGCCCCCGGGGGACGGCTCATGGCGCACCCTCCAGCAGCTTCTCCACCGCTGCCAGCACGTCTTCCGCCGTCACCTCGTCCAGGCACGGATGGCCGGGCACCGGGCACTCCCGGGCCCTGCTGTCCGCGCACGCCGCCCGCTGGTCGCCGAGCAGGACGTGCGGGACGCCGTACGGGCCCCAGCGCTCGGCGGGGACGACCGGCGAGAAGAGCGAGACGATCGGGGTGCCGACGGCCGCGGCCAGATGGGCCGGACCGGTGTTGCCGGCCACCACCGCACCGGCCGCAGCCAGCACTCCGGCCAGCTCAGGGGGCTGTGTCCGGCCGCCCAGGTCCACCCCGTCCCGGCCCGCGACCAGCGCGGTGAGTTCCCGCTCGTCCGGCCCGCCGGTGACGACGACCCGGTGTCCGGCGCCCGCCAGCAGCCGTACGGCGTGAGCGCACCGCTCGGGGCTCCACCGCCGGGCGGAGACGCTCGCACCCGGGTGGACCACCACGTAGGGCCCCGGCCCGGTCAGTTCCGGCGCGCCCTTCGCGTGCCGCACGCGCAGCCGCCCGTCGTCGCCCGGCGGGCGCGGGAACCCCGCCACCTCGGCGAGGTCCAGCGCGGCCTCGGCCTCGTGGGCGCGCGGCGCCCGCTGGTGGCGTACGTCCAGCAGCGAGCCGGGGGCGTCCACGCTGTCGGCGGCGATGTGCCTGACGCCCGCCATGCGCAGCAACAGCGCGGCGGGCAACGGGCTCTGGTGGAACGAGGTGAGGACCAGGGCGGTGTCCACCCGTGCGGCGGCGACACGGTTCACGATCCGGTCGATGTCGGCGCGCTCCACCGGTGGCGGGCTGAAACCCACCCAGGGCGCGCCCCACACGAGCACCTCGTCCACGCCCGGCAGGAGCCGCGCGGCGGGTGCCCCCCGTGGCCCGCACAGCAGGGTCACCCGGTCCGCCCGGCCGGCGACCGCCCGCACGGCGGGCCCGGCGAGCAGGACGTCCCCGAAGCTGTCGAGGCGGACGACGAGGGCTCTCATCCCCGGCCCCCGAGAGCGGTCGGCGCCTCCCGGTCCGCCGGCGTCTCGCCACCCGCCCCGCCACGCATCGGCCCGCCACCGGTCCCGGGCTCCTCCCCGAGGACGAGCCGTACCGCACTCACCAGGTCCGGGCACACACACGGCGCGGACGCCACCTCCTCCGGCAGCGTCCGCGCCGTCGGCACCAGGACCCCCCGCGCGCCCGCCGCCCGGGCCGCGCCCATGTCGGAGCCGATGTCGCCGATCACCACGCAGTCCCCGGGCCGTACCCCGAGGAGCCGGGCCGCCTCCACCACCAGGCCCGGCGCGGGTTTGCGGCAGCCGCAGCCGTCCTCCGCGATGTGCGGGCAGTGCACCCATGCGTCGAACGGGCCGAGCAGCGCGTCCACGCGGGCGTTGACGGCCCGGACGTCCGCCTCGGTGAGCAGACCCCGCCCGATGCCCGACTGGTTGGACACCACTCCGACCCGCAGTCCGTGGTGTCTGAGCAGCCGCAACGCCTCGCGCGCACCCCGCATGGGCCGGACCTTCTCCGGGTCGCCGTTGTAGGGAACGTCCTCGACGAGCGTGTCGTCACGGTCGAACAACACCGCCGCCGGGCGCGTCACAGGACGCCGTCCCAACTCTCCGCCGCCCGGTACCGCAGTTCCCCGGCGAGCCGGTACCAGCTTGCGACGGCGGGGATCAGCGCGCTCGTCGCGGTCATGGTCACGATCTCGTCCAGCGTCCGGGGCCCCGGCGCGATCCGCGCCCGGGCGAACTCCGCGGTCCCCAGCGCCCAGGCGGCCGCGGCGAGCTTCGCCGCCCGTCGCCGCCCGGTGGCGGCCAGAAGTACCGCTCCGAGGCCCGCCGCGGTGACCGCCGCGTGCCGCCGGATCCGGCCCCGGGGCGCCGCCGCGCGCTCCCACCAGTCGGGGCCGTGCAGCCGCTTCATCAGGGCGTCGTCGGCGTTGCCCTTCTGGAGCCGTACCGACACCCAGCGGTCGGCGGGCCGTACGGGATGCTCGGTGCGCCGCTCACCGCGGACGATCCGCCAGCCGGCGTCGATGACCCGCAGCGCCAGGTCGGCGTCCTCGCGGAACGCCCGGGGGAACCGCTCGTCGAAGCCGCCGACCGTCTTGAGCACCTCGGTGCGGTACGCCATGTCGGCGGTGACCCACAGGGCTCCCTGGAGGCCCGCCGTGTTGCGCTCCCAGTCGGTGGGGCGGCGGTCGGCGGGCAGCGGCACCCGCAGGACGCCCTGTACGCCGCCGGTGTCGGGGGAGGCTTCGGCGAGATCGCGGACGAGCTGCTCGCGCCAGTACGCGCTGACCCGCACGTCGTCGTCGAGGAGCACCGTCCACGGCTCGTCCACGGCGCGCACCCCGGCGTTGCGGGCCGCCGCGGGCCCGAGGCCGCCGGTGTGCAGGACCAGGGCGCGGTCCGCGAGCGCGCCGAGCGCCTCCACCGGCAGTGGTTCGGCCGGTGCTCCGGGCCGGTCGTCCACGAGCACGATCCGGCTCGGCTCGGGTCCGTCGCAGGAGGCGAGCGAGGCGAGGCAGTCGACGAGGCAGGGCCGTCCGATCGTCGGGACGACCACGGCGTACGAGGCGAGCGAGGGGATCATGCGTCGCGCCTCCACATTCTGGGTCGGGTTCCGCCAATGGCGTACGGAATGCCCATGTTCGGTCACTTTATGCGTATGCGCCGGTCCCCGCACGAGGGCCGACGGGACCGGCGGCCGGGCACCGCCACCCATGGTCAGCCGGTCAGATGACGTTCCATCCAGTCGGCCGCCGTACGGCGGAACAGCCGCCGGTTGTCCGCCCGCCGGAACTCGTGGCCCTCCTCGCGCAGCGTCAGCAGCTCCGCCGCGTGCCCCCGCTCCCGGGCGGCCCGTACGACCTGCTCAGACTCGCCCGGCGGCACGTTCGTGTCGTGCTCGCCGTGCACCGCGAGCAGCGGTACCCGCAACGCGTCGATCCGGCTCATGGGGGACAGGGCGCGCAACAGTTCCCGGTCACGCACCGGATGGCCGTACTTGTGGGCCGCCGACTCCGCGATCCACGGCTCGGTCCCGGCGAAGAACGTCGCGAAGTCCGACATCCCGCACACCGCGACGCCCGTACGGAACAGATCCGGGTGCCAGACCAGTGACGCCAGCGTGAGGTAACCGCCGTACGAGCGGCCCATCACGGCGAGCCGCGTCGGGTCGGCGCGCCCGGTCAGGACCACGTGCGCGGCGCAGTCGGCGACGTCCTCGATCGCCGCGAACCGCCCCGTACCCAGGTCGGCGTCCACGAAGGAGCGCCCGTAGCCCAAGGAGCCGCGCACGTCCGGCGCGAAGACGTCCAGGCCGCGCCCGGTCAGCTCGTGGTACAGCGGCTCGAACACCGGCCGTTCCTGCTCCTCCGGGCCGCCGTGCAGGTGGATCACGCACGGCGCCGGACGCCCCGCGTCGCGCCCCGGCGCCCGGTAGTACCAGCCGCCGAGCACCAGTCCGTCGCGTGCCGTGGGCCGCAGCGGCGCCGGACGCACGGGCGGCCTGCCCGGCGGTACGGCGTCCTCGTCCCGTGACGACCAGGGCGTGCGCGCGGGCGACGCGGCGCGGGGCAGCCACCACACCCCGGGCCGGCGCTGCGAACCCGACAGGGCCAGGACCAGGCCACCCGGCCCCGCACGGCTGATCCTTGTGACCACCTCGTGCGGCAGCGACACGTCGTGGGGCGGTGCCGTCCCGGTGGCGCCTCCGCTGGGTGTCGGCGCGGCCGGCTCGGCCGTCGGAAGGCCCAGCGTCTGGAATTCACTGGCGCCCCGCACGTTCCAGGCGAGCGCGGCGGTGCGCCCGTCCTCGGCGAACGCCAGCAGTTCGAGGTCGCTGCCCTCCCGTTCGGCCAGGACCGACAGGCCCGTCCGCCGACCCTCGCCGTCCAGCCCGGCAGCCAGAAGCGCCGCGAACTCCCGCTCGTGGTCGCTGCGCAGCCACACCGTCCGGCCGTCGGGCGAGAACCGGCCGATCCACGGGTCGCCGTCGGCCACCCGCAGCACCGACCCCGTGCCCAGGTCGGCGGTGCGCACCACCACGGCCTCCCGCCGCCCGCGCGGCCCCCGGCGCACCAGCGCGAACCGCCCGTCGTCGCTCAGATCGCACACCCGCAGCGTCGCGGCGCCCCTCTCGGCGGCCACCAGCACGGGCGAGGCCACCCCGTCGGGGTCGACGAGATAGGCACTGAGCCGGTCCCGCACGGCCCCGTCCGGAGGTGCCTCGTCCGGCTCGGGCCCGACCTCGCCCCGGTGCGCGCCGCCGAGCAGGGTGGCGGTGCCGTCCCGTTCCGCCCAGTCGGCGGGCAGTTCCCCGTAGTCGGCGAGGCCGTCGCGTTCCTCCGCCACGGTTTCGTCGGGGGCGGGCGGGCCCAGCGCGGGCGGCGGCTCGGCGACGGTCACCGCCACCGCCGAGCCGTCGTGCGCCCAGCAGCCGAGGTAGGCCGAGCTGCCGGAGTCCGCGCCCGCCACGATCCGCCGTCCGGTGCCGTCCGGCCGTACGCACAGCACCCGGGTGTGCTCCCCGCCGCCCGGGGCGACCGTGTAGGCGATCCACCGCCCGTCGGGCGACCACGCCACCTCGGTCACCGGGTCCGGGTCCGTGTCGAGCAGGTGGATGTCACCCCCGTCGACCGTGACCGTCCCGCCGGCGGGCCCGATCCACAGCTGCGGCACGCCCGTCCGGTCGCAGATGAACGCCACGCGTTCGCCCGTGGGGTCGGCCGACGGGTACCAGCAGCCGTGCGAAATCAGCGGCTGGGGGGTGTCCCGTGTGCCGGCCGCGTCGGCGAGCGGCACCAGCAGGGGTGCCGCCGACGTGGCCCGGGTCAGCTGATCCTGTGCGTCTGCAGCCATATCTCCAGCAACGCTACGTGCCACAGGGCGTTCGCCCCGCGCTTCGTACGGTGGTCATCGGGGGCGGCGAGCAGTTCGGCGATGTACTCGTCCCGGAAGATTCCGCGCGCCCGCGCCTCGGGAGCCGACAGCGCCTGACGGACCCGTTCGAGCACGGGTCCCGCCATGTGGCGGATGGCCGGCACCGGGAAGTAGCCCTTGGGCCGGTCGACCACCTCGCGCGGCAGCAGCGCCCGCCCCGCGTCCTTGAGCACGCCCTTGCCGCCCTGCGCCAGCTTCAGCTCCGGCGGACAGGCCGCGGCCAGCTCGACCAGCTCGTGGTCCAGGAACGGCGTACGCGCCTCCAGGCCCCAGTCCATCGTCATGTTGTCGACCCGCTTGACCGGGTCGTCCACCAGCATCACGTGGGTGTCCAGCCGCAGCGCCGCGTCCAGGGCGGTCTCGGCGCCGGGCGCGGCCATGTGCTCGCGCACGAACCGTCCGGAGACGTCGTGGTCGGTGAGCAGGTGGGGCTGGAGGATGTGCGCCATGTCGGAGTGCGGCCGGTCGAAGTACACCTCGGCGTACCGCTCGGGCTCCCGTTTGCGCTCGACTGCGGCCATCTCCGGGTACCAGCGGTAGCCGGCGAACACCTCGTCGGCGCCCTGACCGCTCTGGACGACGCTCACCTCCTTCGACACCAGCTCGGACAGCAGGTGGAAGGCGACCACGTCATGGCTGATCATCGGCTCGCTCATCGCCGCGATCGCGCCGTCGAGGGCGGTCGACACCCGGTCGGAGGGCACCATCAGCTGGTGGTGGTCGGTCTCGTACCGCCGGGCGATCAGGTCCGAGTAGGTGAACTCGTCACCCTCCTCGCCGCCCTCCGACTCGAAGCCCACGCTGAACGTGGCCAGGTCCTTCTGGCCCTCCTCGGCCAGCAGGCCCACGATCAGCGACGAGTCGAGGCCGCCCGACAGCAGCACGCCGACCGGCACGTCCGCGACCATCCGCCGGCGCACCGCGGTCCGCAGCGCGTCCAGCACCGCGTCCCGCCAGTCACCGGTGTCCATCCCCGCGAACTCGGGGCGACGCGTGTACGACGGCTGCCAGTAGCGGTGGTCCGTGTACGAGCCGTCCGGCTCGTAGACCCGAACCGTCGCCGGTGGCAGCTTGCGCACCCCGGCGAGCACCGTGCGCGGCGCCGCCACGGTGGCGTGCCAGCTCAGGTACTGGTGCAGCGCCACCGGGTCGAGCGAGGTGTCGACCCCGCCGCCCGCCAGCAGTGCGGGAAGTGTGGAGGCGAACCGCAGCCGGCCGGGTGCCTGTGCCAGGTAGAGGGGCTTGATGCCCAGTCGGTCCCGGGCCAGCACCACCCGGCCGGTGTCGTTCTCGACGATGACGAACACGAACATGCCGATGAAGTGGTCGACACAGTCCGTGCCCCACTGTCTGTAGGCCTTCAGGATCACCTCAGTGTCCGAGGTGGAGAAGAACCTGTGGCCCAGGGCGCGCAGCTCGGCGCGCACCTCCTGGTAGTTGTAGACGCACCCGTTGAACACCCCGGTGAGCCGCGCCTCGGTGTCCGTCATCGGCTGGGCGCCGCGCTCCGACAGGTCGATGATCTTCAGACGGCGGTGGCCCAGAGCCACGGGCCCCTGCGACCAGATCCCCCGGCCGTCCGGCCCCCGGGCCGCCAGCCGGTCGGTCATGCGCTCCACCGCGGCCACGTCGGGCCGCCGGTCGTCGAAGCGGATTTCCCCGCTCAGCCCGCACATAGGGCACCCCCCGGCACACCCGGGACCTCAGCGTCCTCCTCAACCCCACGTGTATCAATCACCACAACTCCTTGAAGACGGGGAGCGGGCCCCTACCTGCCGCTAGTTCCGGCTGTGCACGGCAGCCCGCTCCGTACCGCCGGGTGCCCCGTTGATCGCGGAGCATTCCTGACGGGATCGCTCACCGCCCGGTCGGCGCGCCCCTCCGCCCAGCGGACCGCGGGCCCGATGGCCACGCCCGCCACCAGGAACAGCCCGCCCAGGACCAGCCACCCGGGCACGCCCCCGCCCAGCACCAGAGCGGTCAGCAGCACGGGTCCGAGCATCCGCGCCACCGGGACGCCGGTCCCGAAGAAACCCTGGTACTGGCCCTGCCGCCCGGCCGGCGCCAGGTCGAACGCGATCCGCCAGGCACCCGCCGACTGCCGCATCTCGCCCCACACCAGCAGCGCCGCACCCACCAGCAGCACGGCCACCGCACCCCACACGGGGCCACGGACCACTCCGGAGAGCCCGAACACCGCGCAGGCGGCCAGCATCAGCGCGCCACCCGAGCGCACCGCCCGTACAGCGCGGTCCGGCCCGGTGACCGCCGCCGCGGCGCGCACCTGGAACAGCATCACGGCGCCCGTGTTCAGCACCAGCAGCGCCGACACCGTCCAGCCCGGGGCCGCCGTACGCTCCACGATCCACAACGGCAGGGCGAGGCTGATCAGCGGCATGCGCAGCAGCATCACCATGTTGAGGAGGGTGACCAGCGCGTACGGCAGGTCCCGCAGCACCGCGAACCCGCCGCCCCGCCGCACGGGCTCCGTCGGGTGCGCCGCCTCCGGAGCCGTCGCCGGCATCACCGCCGGCAGCCGCCACAGCAGCAGGGCGCACCCCGCGAAGGCCGCGGCGTCCATGGCCAGGACCGCCAGGTACGCGGTGGGCGCAGCGGTGTGCAGGGCCACCGCGCCCAGCGCCGCACCCACCGCCAGCCCCGCGTTGGCCGCAGACTGCAGGTGCGCCAGCACTCCCGTCCGCGCCTCGCGCTCCACCAGGCCCGCCAGCAGCGACTGACGTGCCGCCGCCAGCCCGCACTGGGCGACGGCGTACACGCACACGACCGGCAGGAACCAGGCGTACGACCGCACGAGGAGCAGCGTGGCCACCGACAGCGCGGTGACGCCCGCCAGCAGCACGGCGGTGCCCCGCGCCCCTCGGCGGTCGGCGAGGTGGCCGAGCGGCACCCCGGCGATCGCCCCGACCGCCCAGGCCAGCGTGAGCGCGAGCCCGATCTGTGTGGGGGAGAGGCCCACGACCTCGGAGAAGTACAGCGCCGAGCAGACGTAGTAGGCACCGTCGCCCACGGCGTTGACCACCTGGGCGAGCGCGAGCCCGCGGGCGGGGCCGGGGGCGGGCAGCAGCCGGAGAGACATGGGCGTCCTCGAAGGGGAGCGGCGGGGCCGAACGGGCCGTTACGGAAGAGCCGTCCTTCAACCTAGGACCCCGATTGGTTGCCCCACTGGTCCATTCACCGCTCCTGTGAGTGGGCCAATCCGGTCCCCGCGAGTGAGCCGGTCGGCCCGCGCCCCACGCTCTGCCCAGGGCCGGAAGGCAGTCGTGAGGGGCGGACGCTGCACCGCCCGCCCCTCATGTCACCGCCTCATCGGCGGTTCTTCTCCTTGCTGCCGGGCTCCGCCTGCGCCTCCTCCTCGGTGAGGCGCTCGCCCTCCGCCTGGGACGGGGTCGAGCGGGCCACATCGGGGTGTTCGTCGACACCCGGCTCCCGCTCACCCTCCGCCTGGGAGGGGGTCGGGTAGTCCCACGCATCACTCATGGCTACGCCTCCGGCGACTCGTTCCGTGCCCTCGATGCCGGGCCGGGGGACGGGTACCCCGCCGCCACCGGCGATACCGGCTCTGGCAGCTTCAGGAACAGGGCCATCACGGCGCTCGCCAGGTACAGCATCGCGAAGACCCACATCACGCCCTGCACCCCGAGCGGCCCGAGGAAGAGCCCCACCAGGGCCGGGCCGAGGAAGGTGCTGGCACCGGCGCCGAGGTTCAGCGCCGACATCGCCTGGCCCTTGTGGGCCGGGTCCAGCGACGGCATCAGCGCCGACAGGGGTACGTAACCGGCGAGCGTCGCGCCGAACAGGCTCACCAGGACCATCGCCACGGCGTAGTCGTCACCGGCCGACACCGTGCCGTAGTACAGCAGCAGTGTCGTCACCGCGCAGCCGACGCCACCGAACCAGGTGACGGTGCGCTGCCAGCCGATGCGGTCACCGACGACGCCGAAGATCAGATTGAAGAAGATGTTCGTGGCGAACATCGCCGACAGCAGCTGGAGCCACTCGCTGAGCGTGAACCCCAGCGTGTCCGTGAAGAAGATCGGCAGGAACACCAGGAACCCGAACTGCGGCGCCGTGTTGATGGCCCGCACGACCGCTCCCGTACCGATCCTCGGGTTGCGCCAGATGATCGAGAGCGAGCCGATCAGCGTGGCGACCGGGCGCTCCCCGGCAGGGGCGAGCCGGTTTCTGCCGGTGGGCTCGCGCACCAGCAGCAGGGCGATCGCACCGCCCGCCGCGACCAGCGCGAGCGACAGCCACAGCGTGCCGTACGCGCCGATCCGCGGCACCGCGAAGCTGGCGACCAGCGACCCCAGCGTCGGCAGGCCGCCCGTGAAGGCGAACCAGAACCAGCCCACCGCGGAGCCCAGCCGGCGCTTCGGCGTCACCGCCGTGACCCAGATGAGGAAGCCGTACGCGAAGAGCGGGTAGCCGAAGCCGCGGAGTCCGTAGCTGAGCAGCAGCAGCCAGAAGTCGACCGTCGGCACGGCGAAGACCAGGAAGACCACCTGGAAAACGCCCCAGATGCCCAGACCGAGCATCATGACCCGGCGCGGGCCCCACAGGTCCGACAGGGCGCCGGAGAACCAGGCGGCGACGCTCGCGGTGACGCCGTAGACGCTGAACAGCAGAGCCACCCGCTCCTTGGACATGCCCTCGTCCAGGAGGTAGGGCGACAGGTAACCGGATTCGACCCCGTCCCCGATCATGAAGATGAGTACGCCCAGAAATCCCCAGGCGAGCGTTTTGGGAATTCCGATCCTGTCCAGCCAATGCCTCGCGGGTGCGTCTTCCGCGGAAGACGACGGGTCCAGAACGACGGCCACGAGAACCACCTTTTTCGAAAAGTCGGGGAAAGCGCGGGGAGAGTGCCGGGCGGGCGCCGGGAGACGGCGCCGAGCGGTGCCCTGAGGCGTCACGATGAAACGGCCGTGTGAGAAAGGGCGTCAATGAGTGGGAGGAAAACCCCCGCGACGCGTCACGGACCTGGCGTGAAATCGACGGAGCGGCGCTCTGCCCGACCGTCGGCCGGACGGTGTCTGCGCAGCTCACAGGGGTGAGCGGCGCATCGTGCCCGGTCAGCCGTCAGGTGAAGACGGTGTTACCTTCACGTGGGGGCTGTGATCTCCGGGGGTCAGCGCGAGGTGTCGACCGTCCGTACGTCCACGCCTATGTCCCGCAGCCGCCGCACCTGGGCCGCCGGTGCCGCGTCGTCGACCAGCACCAGGTCGAAGTCGGTCAGCGGTGCCAGCGCGTACAGCCCCTGGTTGGCGAACTTGGTGTGGTCGATGAGCAGCACCCGCCGCGCGGCGGAACCCATCATCGCCCGCTTGACCTGCACCGTCTCGGGCGACATGTGGTAGCAGCGGTCCCCGGTCACCGCCGTCGTCGACATGAACAGCACATCCGCCCGGAAGGACTCCACGCTCTGTGCCGTGTGCAGCCCCATGAAGGCGTCGTACGCGGGGAAATACGTGCCGCCCAGCGCGATCAGCGACACCCCGGACTCCCTGGACAGCGCGGTGACGGCCGGCAGCGAGTTGGTGATCACCGTGAGCGGTGTGTGATCGGCCATCTGCCGGGCCAGGCTCAGGCAGGTGGTCGAGTCGTCCAGCATCACGATCTGCCCGGGTGCGAGCAGCTCCGCGGCGGCCCTGGCCAGCCGGTGCTTGGTCTGCGCCATCGTCGTCATGCGTTCGCTCACGCTGCCGTGGAACTGGGTCGACGGCAGACAGCTCGCCCCGCCCCGCACCTTCCGCAACCAGCCCTGCGCCTGCAACGCGTCCAGATCGCGGTGGACGGTCATCACACTCACGTCGAACTCGTCGGCCAGCTCGTTCGTCCGCACGAACCCCTTGGCCGTCACCAGCTCGCGCAGTCTGCGCCGCCGCTCCTCCTGGGCGTCGATACGGGTCATGACGTCCGGCTCCTTGCCACACCGTGCGAATCTCACGTGAACTTAACACGGCGGCACGGTGCCGCCGCCCGGCGGTGCGGTGAGGGGCGGCGACCTCACACGGCGGCCGCGCCGGCTCACGGGATAATCGCGCGGCTGATTGACGCTCCGCCCGGCCGCACGTTTACCTGGCGTCCGCGAGTGAAGGGGCAGGTATTCCAGTCATGTCGGTTCTCACCATCGACGTCGGCACGTCCGTCATCAAATCGGTCGTCTTCGACGACCAGGGTCAGGAAATAGCGCTGTCCCGCATCGGCACCGAAGTCCTGCGCCCCCGCCCCGGCTGGGCGGAGCAGGACATGGACGCGGTGTGGAACGGCGTGGTCTTCACCGTCCGCAGCGCGCTCGCCCAGCTCGGCCCCGGCCACGACCCGGTCTGGCTGGTGAGCTTCACCGCCCAGGGCGACGGCTGCTGGCTCGTCGACGCCCAGGGCCGCCCCACCGGGCCCGCCGTCCTCTGGTCCGACGGCCGCGCCGGCGACCTGCTCACCGGCTGGGCCGCCGAAGGCGTCCTCGAGGAGGCCTACCGCCGCAACGGCTCCCTCACCTGCAGCGGCATGCCCAACGCGGTGATCGGCTGGCTCGCCGCCCATGACCCCGAACGCCTGGAACGCTCCCGTACGGCGCTGACGGCGGCCGGCTGGCTGTTCCTGAAGCTCACCGGAGTGACGGCGATCGACGAGTCCGACGCGTCCGCCCCGTTCCTCGACCACACCACCGGCGCCTACGACCCGGCGATCATCGACCTGTTCGGGCTGGGGCCGCACGCCCACCTCCTGCCGCGGGTCCTCGGGGACAACGAGCGCATCGCCGAGATCACCCACCGCACCGCGGGTGAACTGGGCCTCCCGGCGGGCCTGCCCGTGGTGATGGCCCCGTACGACATCGCCGCCACCGCCCGCGGCGCGGGCGTCGTCGACCCCGGCCAGGCGTGCGCCATCCTCGGCACCACCCTGTGCACCGAGATCGTCACCCGGCGGGTGGACACCTCGGGCGAGCCGTGCGGCATCAACATCGCCTACGGCGGCCGGGAACGCGTCCTCCGCGCCTTCCCCACCCTCTCCGGAACGGAAGTCCTCGACTGGGCGTCCCGCCTCCTCGGCGTCGACGGCCCCGCCGCCCTCGGTGAGCTGGCTTTCAGCACCCGGCCCACCCCGGGCGGACCGGCGTTCCTGCCGTACCTCTCGCCGGCCGGGGAACGCGCGCCGTTCCTCGACCCGCGCGCCCGCGGCACCTTCTGGGGCCTGTCCCTCGACCACACACCCGCCGACCTCGCCCGCGCCGTCTTCGAGGGCCTGTCGCTCGTCGTCCGGGACTGCCTCCGGGCGTCCGGCACCGACGTCCACGAACTGCGCCTGTGCGGCGGCGGCTCCGCCAGCGACCAGTGGTGCCGGCTCATCGCCGACGCCACCGGCGTCCCCACGGCCCGCAGCGCCGACACCGAACTCGGCGCCAAGGGCGCGTTCCTGACCGGACTCGTCCTCAGCGGCGCCGAACCCAGCATGAGCGCCGCCGCCGCCACCTATGTCCGCATGCGCTCCAGGTGGGAGCCCGACCCCGCGCGCAGCGACTTCTACGACGCCCTCCACGAGTCGTTCCTGACCTGGCGCACCGCCGCCCGCTCCCTCGGCTGGTCACCCGCCACCACCGACGTACAGAAAGCACCGCATGTCTGACGCCCCGACCGCCGACGACGTCCACCTCGGCCTCGACCTCGGCACCCAGAGCGCCCGGGCGGTCGCCGTGGACGGCACCGGCCGGCTGCTCGCCGCCGCGTCCCGCCCGCTCACCGGCCACCGTGACGGAGTACGCCACGAACAGGACCCCGAGCAGTGGTGGTCCGCCCTCGCCGGCGCCTGCCGCGACGCCCTCACCGGCATCGACCCGGCGCGCGTCCGAGGGCTGGCCGTCGACGCCACCTCCGGCACCGTCCTCCTCGCCGACGAGCGGGGCAGGCCCCTGACACCCGGCCTCATGTACGACGACGGGCGCGCCCGCGCCTACACGGCCCGCGTCAACAAGGCCGGAGAAGGCGTCTGGCAGGAGCTCGGTTACCGCACCATGCAGCCGTCCTGGGCGCTGCCCAAGCTGCTGTGGCTGCTGGACAACACCGACTTCCCCGACGCCCGGCTGCTCCACCAGGCCGATCTGATCACCTGGCGGCTGGCCGGGCAGCAGGTCGCGGCCGACGCCAGCCACGCCCTGAAGACCGGCTACCACCTCGTCCACGAGCGCTGGCCGGAGGACGAACTGGCCCGGCTCGGCGTCCCCGCCGGTCTGCTGCCCGACGTCGTCCGGCCCGGGACGGTCCTCGGCGCCGTGTGCGCCGATGCCGCGACGACGACCGGGATCCCCGCCGGCACACCGGTCGTCGCCGGGATGACCGACGGCTGCGCGGCGCAGATCGGCGCCGGGGCCCTCACCCCCGGTGCGTGGAACGCCGTCCTCGGCACGACGCTGGTCCTCAAGGGCGCGAGCCGCCATCTCGTACGCGACCCCGGGGGAGTGGTCTACTGCCACCGCGGCCCCGGCGGCACCTGGCTGCCCGGCGGCGCGTCCAGCAGCGGTGCCGGCGCCGTCGCGCGGCGATTCCCCGGCGCGGACCTGGAGGCCCTCACGGCCCGGGCCGCCGCCACCGGCTCGACCGCCGTCGCCTACCCCCTCACCGGCGCGGGCGGTGAACGCTTCCCGTTCCGCGCGCCCGACGCGACCCCGTTCCTCCTCGGTGAAGCGGCCGGCGACGCCGAGGAGTTCCACGCCCTGCTGCTCGGGGTGGCCTGCCTCGAACGGCTCTGCTTCGACTACCTCGACCACCTCGGCGCCCCCGTCGACGGGCCGCTCACCCTCACCGGCGGGGGCGCCCGCAACACCTACTGGTCGCAGCTGCGCGCCGACGTCCTCGGCCGTACCGTCACCCTGCCCGAACACGCCGAGAGCGCCACCGGCATGGCCGTGCTCGCCGCGACCGCGTCGGGCGCCACCCTGGAGGAGACGGCGGCCGCCATGGTGCGCGTCGCCGGGGAACTGACCCCCGACCCCTCCCGCACCGCCCGGCTGACCCCCCTGTACCTCGACTTCGTCGACGAACTGACCCGACGCGGCTGGCTGGACGCGGCCGTGGCGGCGCACGCCCGCGGAAAGGCCGAGCAGTGACCGACTTCATCCTCGTACGCCACGGTGAGACCGCGTGGCACGCCGAGAACCGCTACGCCGGCCGCACCGACGTGCCGCTCACCGAGCTCGGCCACGAACAGGCCGCCACGCTCGGGGCCTGGGCCGCCGGACAGCGGCTGGACGCCGTCCTCTGCTCACCCCTGTCCCGGGCCCGCCTCACCGCCGGGCCCGCCGCCACCGCGCTCGGCCTGACCCCGCGCGTCGACGAGCGGCTGTACGAGGTGGACTTCGGGCGCGGCGACGGGCTGACGCGCGGCGAGATGGCCGAGGAGTTCCCCGACGAGCTGGCCGCCTTCCTGGCCGACCCGGTGGCCCACCACCTGCCCGGTGGCGAGGATCCCGTCGTGGCGGCCGACCGGGCCATCGCCTGCCTGGAGGAGGTCGCGCAAGAACTCCCCGACGGCCGCGTCCTCGTCGTCGCCCACTCCACGCTCGTACGCCTGGTGCTGTGCGAGCTCCTCGGCATCCCGCTCGCCCGCTACCGCCAGGTCTTCCCCGCCCTGGAGAACGGCGCCCTGACCGAACTGCGGCTGCTGCCCGGCAGGCAGGCGTCCCTGCTGCGGCTCAACGCACCCGCCACCCTCACCACCCACTGACGGGAGCATCACCGTGACCACCACCGTCCTCGCCGCCGGCGACCACTTCGTCCTGCCGCGCCTCCTGGACCGGGAACTGCGCGCCGCCGCCGGCGGTGGCGCGGGCCTCGATGTACGGGAGATCCAACTGCCCTGGCCGCACACCCCCTTCGGGCCGGTCGCCGAGGTCGACGAGGCGTCCGGCACCGAGGACGAGCTGATCGAGGCGCTGCACGGGGTACGGATCTGCCTCACCCAGCTGGCCCCGCTCACCGAGCGGATCCTCAAGGCCTGCCCCGACCTGGAGCTGTTCTGCGTCAGCCGGGGAGGCCCGGTCAACGCCAACCTGGAGGCCGCCACCCGCCACGGCGTCGCCGTCTGCAACGCCCCCGGCCGCAACGCCGTCGCCACCGCCGAGCACACCCTGGCCCTGATCCTCGCCGCCGCCCGCGGGATCGGCGACGTCCACACCGATCTCAAGCACGCCGTCTGGCGCGGTGACTACTACGACTACGACAACTGCGGCATCGAGATCGACGGTTCGGTCGTCGGCCTCGTCGGCTTCGGCGCCATCGGCTCACGTGTGGCGCGGATCCTGGTCGCCATGGGCGCCAAGGTGCTGGTGCACGACCCGTACGTGAAGCCCGAGGTGGTGGAGGGCGTCGCCGAACTCGTCCCGCTGGACGAGCTGCTGGGCCGCTCCCGGATCGTCTCGTTGCACGCGCGGGTCACACAGGAGACCAGGGGCATGATCGGGGCCGCGCGGATCGCGGCGATGCCGCCCGGCTCGGTGCTCGTCAACTGCGCGCGCGGGGCGCTCGTCGACTACGACGCGGTGTGCGACGCCCTGGACTCCGGGCACCTCGCGGGCGCCGGTTTCGACGTGTTCCCCGGCGAGCCGGTCCCGGCGGGGGCCAGGCTGCTGTCCACGCCGGGAGTGGTCCTGACCCCGCACATCGCGGGCGCCAGCCGGGAGGTGGCGCACAAGGCGGCCCGGATCGTGGCGGCCGAGGCGGCCCGCTTCCTGCGGGGCGAACCGCTCGCCCACTGCGCCAACCCGGAGGTGCTCGGCCGTCAGCGCCCGGGGCGCGGCTGAGACAGGTACCGCTGCCCGACGGCCTTGAGGCGGTCGGGCAGCACCTTGGTGGCCGCGCCCAGGAGCTTCGTCCTCACCGACGCGGTGACGACCCTGCCCCGGCCGCGCATCAGGGCCTCGAACGCGTCCTTCGCCACCTGGGCCGGGTCGTCCTTCGGCATGCGTCCCAGACGGGTGCCGGCCATCCCGGCGCGGCGGAAGAAGGTTGTCTCGGTCGCGCCCGGCATCAGCGACGTCACCGTCACCCCGGTGCCTCTCAGCTCCTCCCGCAGCGCCTGGGCGAAGGACTGGAGGAACGACTTTGAGGCGCTGTACACGGACTGGAACGTGCCCGGCGCCATGGACGCCACCGAGGAGGTGATCAGAAGCCGGCCGTCGCCCTCCGCGACCATGCCCGGCAGCAGCCGGTGGGCGAGGTGCACGGTCGAGGTGATGTTGACGTCGATGATCCGGGCGTGGTCGGCGAGGCCGACGTCGGTGAACGCCCCGCCCTCACCCACCCCCGCGTTCAGCGCGGCGGCCGCGACCGGCCGGCGCGTGGCGAGCACCGCCGCGTAAAGCTGTTCGGCTCCGTCGTACGTGGCGAGGTCGGCCCGGACGGCGGTGACGTCGGTACCGCGGCCGCGCAGCTCGTCGGCGACGGCCGACAGACGGGCGTCCTCGGCACAGACCACCAGGTCGAACCCGTGGCGGGCGAACTCCCCGGCCAGGGCGCGGCCGATGCCACTGGAGGCGCCGGTCACCACCGCCAGCGGTCGTACGGCGTTCATGCCCCGCGAGTACCACGCAACGGCACCGTTTCACCGGATTGATCATGGGGTACCCGCTCCGCCTGTTTACGCCTCGGAGGTGACCCATGACTGAGCCGGAGCTCCGGCAAGCGTCGAACGGGACCGTGACGACCCGGGTCCCGGCGCGACTGGACAGACTGCCGTGGTCGCGCTGGCACTGGATGATCGTCATCGGACTGGGCACCGTCTGGATCCTCGACGGCCTGGAAGTCACCATCGTCGGCAGCATGGCCGGCCGGCTGTCCGAGGAGGGCAGCGGGCTCGCCATCAGCAGCGCGCAGGTCACCGGTATCGCCGCCGCGCTGTACGTCGCCGGCGCGTGCTCGGGGGCGTTGTTCTTCGGCTGGCTGACGGACCGCTTCGGCCGCAAGAAGCTCTTCCTGATCACCCTGGTGGTCTATCTCGCCGCGACCGCGCTGACGGCACTGTCCTTCTCGGCCTGGTGGTTCTTCGTCTTCCGCTTCCTGACCGGCTTCGGCATCGGCGGTGAGTACGCGGCCATCAACTCCGCCATCGACGAGCTGATCCCCAGCAAGTACCGCGGCCGGGTGGACCTGATCATCAACGGCAGCTTCTGGCTCGGCGCCATGGGCGGTGCCCTGCTGTCCGTCCTCGCCCTCGACACCGACATCCTCCCCAAGGACATCGGCTGGCGGATCTCCTTCGGTCTCGGTGTCGTCCTCGGCCTGGTCATCCTGCTCGTCCGCCGCCATGTTCCCGAAAGCCCCCGCTGGATGTTCATCCACGGGCGTGAGGAGGGCGCCGAACAACTGGTCGCGGACGTCGAGCGGCAGGTGGAGGCGGAGACGGGCCGTCCGCTGCCCGAACCGGCCGGGGAGATCACCATCAAGCAGCGCCACAGTGTCGGGTTCGTGCAGATCGCCCGTACGCTCGTGCGTGCCTACCCGCGCCGGGCGGTGCTGGGGCTGGCGCTCTTCATCGGGCAGGCCTTCCTCTACAACGCCATCACCTTCGGGTTCGGGGCGATCCTGGTGACGTTCTTCGACGTCGGCACCGGCTCGACCGGCTACTTCTTCGCGGTCATCGCGTTCGGCAACTTCATGGGCCCCCTGCTGCTCGGCCGCCTGTTCGACACCTGGGGCCGCCGCCCGATGATCGCCGGTACGTACATCCTCTCCGGCGCCCTGCTCTTCGTGACCGCCTGGATGTTCTCCAACGGCTGGCTGACGGCCACGACCATGACGATGAGCTGGTGCGTGGTCCTCTTCTTCGCCTCGGCGGGCGCCAGCTCGGCGTACCTCACGGTGAGCGAGATCTTCCCCATGGAGACCCGTGCGATGGCGATCGCGTTCTTCTACGCCGTCGGCACGGCCGCCGGTGGCATCTCCGGCCCGCTGATCTTCGCCGGTCTCACCGAGAGCGGGGTGGTGGCGGACACCGTCCTGGCCTTCTGCATCGGCGCCACGCTCATGGTGGCGGGCGGTGTGGTGGCGCTGTTCTTCGCCGTCGCCGCGGAACGCAAGTCGCTGGAGGACATCGCGACCCCGCTGTCCGCCGAGGCCGCCAGGACGGTGACGCCGGGCGGTCCCACCCCGGCCACGGCCCGCACGGTGCCGTGAGCGGGATCGCCGGGGCGGTCGATTGGATCGAACGCCGCTCAATGGTTTATCGTTCATGCAGTCGGTTGTGAAGACGTCTTCACAACCGCCACACACTGCCCCGGCTGGTTCCCCCGTCCAGCCGGGGCTTCTTCCGTTCCCGCCCGGCTTCAGTTCCCGCAGGCCGGGCACCCGTCCCCTCGGACCGACAGCCGACGATCCGAGGAACGGTGGAGCGATGACCGAGTACGAGCGTTCCCGCACCATGCCGGCGCTGCCCGAGCACGTCTTCGACCAGGCCGCCAACGTCGACCAGCTCGACAACTGGCTGCCCGAGGCCCTGCACGTGCACCCCGACGAGCTGCCCGCCGTCACCGTGCACGAGGACCGCACCGACGAGGACACCTCCGCGCTGCTGCGCGCCGAGAAGGACCAGATGCGCCTCGAATGGGGCACCCGGGAGCAGGGCAGTTACGCCGGATGGCTCCAGGTCGCCGGTATCGGCAGCGGGGCCAGTGAGGTGACCGTCCACCTCTCGTTCTTCGACGAGAGCCACGACCCGGGTGACAAGCCGGTGAACGACGCTCTCGACCGGAGCCTCGAACGCCTGGAGGACCAGGTGCGCATGCGCGTCGACAACGCCGCCGGCTGACCGCCCGTGCCCCCGGCGAAGCGCTACGCGGTCGCCGCCTCCGGCCAGTGGACGGACCAGGAGGAGGGGCGCCGACGGCTGCCCGCCGGGGAGGTCCACGCGGGGGAACCCGGCATGAACCAGACCGTCTGCGGCCTCTCCCTCAGCCGGTCGCAGCTCGCCCGCTTCCCGCACGTCGTCTGGCAGGACGTCCTCCCCGAGTCCGGCGGCGCCGCCGACCGCGTCCGGCGTGTGTCTGCCCGCGCTGCGCCTCCGTCGCGGGCAGACGGGGCGCGGACGCCCGCCCCCGATGGCAGCGCGTCAACCCCCGGCCGTGACCCCGCCGGTGATCGGCCCCGTTTTTGTCCCGGTTCGCAGGGCACTGGGGTGCCATGGACCATTCACAGGCACCCGTGCTCGACGCGCTCGCCGCGTACCACTCCGAGAACCAGACGCCCTTCACCCCGCCCGGCCACAAACAGGGCCGCGGCGCCGACCCGCGCGTACGCGCCGTACTCGGAGACGCCGTCTTCCGCTCGGACGTCCTCGCCACCAGCGGGCTGGACGACCGGACCTCCTCCCACGGCGTCCTCGCCAAGGCCCAGGAGCTGATGGCCGACGCCGTCGGGGCCGAGCACACGTTCTTCTCGACCTGCGGCAGCTCCCTGTCGGTCAAGGCCGCGATGCTGTCGGTCGCCGGACCGCACGAGAAGCTCCTGGTCGGACGTGACGCCCACAAGTCGGTGGTGTCCGGTCTCGTCCTCGCCGGGATCGTCCCCATCTGGGTGGACCCCCAGTGGGACCCCGACCGCCACCTCGCCCACCCGCCGTCCGCCGAGGCGTTCCGCGCCGCCTTCGCCGAGCACCCGGACGCCCGGGGCGCCCTGGTCACGACCCCGACGCCGTACGGCACCTGCTCGGACCTGCCCGCCATCGCCGAGACGTGTCACGAGCACGGCGTACCGCTCATCGTCGACGAGGCGTGGGGCGCCCATCTGCCGTTCCACCCGGACCTGCCCACCTGGGCCATGGACGCCGGTGCCGACGTCTGCGTCACCTCCGTCCACAAGATGGGCTCCGGCCTCGAACAGGGCTCCGTCTTCCACCTCCAGGGCGACCTGATCGAACCGGAGGTCCTCAAGAACCGCGAGGACCTGCTGGGCACCACGAGCCCCTCCGTGCTCGTCTACGCCGCCCTCGACGGCTGGCGCCGCCAGATGGTCCAGCACGGCCACGCCCTCTACGACGACGCGCTGGCCCTGGCCAAGACGGTCCGGGCGCGGATCGCCGAGATCGACGGCCTCCACGTCCACGGGCGCGACGACTTCTGCGGCCCCGGCCGCGCGGCCGACCTCGATCCGCTCCAGGTCATCGTCGACATCACGGCCCTCGACACCACCGGCTACCGGGTCGCCGACTGGATCCGCGAACACCACCGCATCAACCTGCACCTGTCCGACCACCGCCGCAGCAGCGCCCAGCTCACCCACGCCGACGACGAACGCAGCGCCCACACCCTGCTCACCGCCCTGCGCGACGTCGCCGACCACGCCGACGAACTGCGCCCCGCACCGCGAGTGGAGGTGCCCGACCCGGCCGAGCTGCGCCTGGAGCAGGTCATGCTGCCGCGCGACGCCTTCTTCGGACGCGTCGAGCAGGTGCCGTGGGACAAGGCCGTCGGCCGCGTCAGCGCCGAGATGCTCACCCCCTACCCGCCCGGCATCCCCGCCGCGCTGCCCGGCGAGAAGCTCAACTCGGCGGTCCTGCACTACCTCCGCAGCGGCGTCGAGGCGGGCATGGTCGTCCCGGACGCCGCCGACACCGAGGTCAAGACGGTACGGGTGAGCGTGGAGGACTGACTCACAGACCCGCCGCCGCCTTCTCCCGGAGGCACGCCCACGCCCGCTCGGACACGTCCGTACGCAGCAGCACGTCGGCCGCCGTACAGGCGAGCGCCTCCGCCGCCGCGAGCATCACCCGGCGCCCGCGCGGCCCCGCCGCCGCCTCGGCGAATTCCGGTGTGTGGTCCGACGCCTCCGGCCCCATGATCGCGACGAACGGATGGATCGCCGGCACCCTCGTGCTCACATTGCCGATGTCGGACGACCCCAGGTACACGCCGGGCACGGGCTCCGACAGCGGGATGCCCGCCCGGCCCAGGTGGTGGGCGAACAGCCCCGACAGCACGTCGTTGTCCCGGAAGTGCTCGTACCGCCCGCCGACGCCGGTCACCTCCACCCGCGTACGGGTGGCCAGTGCCACGCCCTGCGCGCACGAGTGGAGCTCCTCCACGAGCTCCTCCAGCGCGGCCGTGGTCGCGCCGCGCAGCCCGAACATGCCCTCCGCGTACTCCGGGACGATGTTGGTGGCCCGCCCGCCGTCCGTGATGATGCCCTGGACGTGCGAGCCGGACGGCAGCCGGCGGTCCAGCACCCCCAGCGTGTTGAACAGCTGGATCAGCGCACCGAGCGCGTCGATGCCCTCCGTGGGGTTGCCGGTCGGATGCGCGGCCCGCCCGTGGAACGCCACCCGGATCTGCGCGCTGGCCGTCAGCGGGGCCCGCGCCCAGCTATAGACGCCCGGGTGGAACATCAGCGCCGCGTCGACCCCGTCGAACAGCCCCGACTCCACCTCCACGACCTTCCCCCCGCCGCGCTCCTCCGCGGGCGTACCGACCGCCAGCAACGACCCCGCCACCCCGCCGAGCGCGCCCCGCACCGCGAGCGCCGCGCCCAGCCCGGCCCCGGCGATCAGATTGTGGCCGCACGCGTGCCCCAGCAGCGGCAGCGCGTCGTACTCCATCAGCAGCGCCACGCACGGCCCGTCGCCGCTGCCCGTCCGGCCGGTGAACGCGGTCGGCAGGCCCGCCACCCCGCGCTCCACCGCGAACCCCTCCCGTTCGAGCTCGCCCGCCAGCAGCCGCGCGGCCTCCCGCTCCTCGAACGCCGTCTCCGGCGCGCGGTGCAACGCGAGGCTCACGTCCCACAGCCGCTCGGCGCGCGCGGCGACCTCCTCCCTGATCCGGTCGTACACGGGCTCCGGGATCTGCGACACGTGGGGCCTCCTTCGTCGGTCGGCGGACACTCGCACGTGTTCCACGCCCCCGGCGCCCGATGCGTACGGACACGTGCGGACAGGTGACGGGGCTCAGGTCTCCACGGCCGGACGCCGCTCGGTGCCGCCCTCACCGCGCAGCCGACGGCGCAGCGCCGCCAGCCGCGGGTGCCGCTCGCTCAATTCGGCCGAGCGGCGGTCCAGCTCCTGCATGAGACGCTCGCTGCGCTTGTCGAGGTCCAGCTCGTCGAGGATCCGGTCGATCTCGGCGAGCAGCGCGCCGTGGAGCTGCCACTGCCGGGGGTGCTCCTGCACGTCCTCCAGCAGCATGTGGGCGACCCGGTCGCGAGTGACGCGGCTCGCGGCCAGGGCGGCGGTCAGCCGGTCCTCGGCCTCCTCGGCGTTGGCGGCCACCTGGGTCGTGATCAGCAGGGCGAAGCTCTCGATGGCGTCGGCCATCTGTCCGAACAACTGCTTGAGGCCGGCCGACACGTCCTCGGGGAACAGCGACTCCTCCGTACGGAACTTCGCCAGGTCGGTCAGGCTCCGGGTCAGCACCCGGAGCACCACCGCGCAGATCTCCAGGGTGTCCAGCCCCGTACGCAGCACCACCCGGGACAGCAGCCCCTCCCGTACGCGCGGGTTCATCCGCAGGCTCTCCTCCGCCTGCCGCAGGGACGCGTCGACCTCCACGATGTCGTGGTCCAGCCGCCGCGCCTCGTGCAACCGGGCCGCCGCGTGCGGGAACGGGATGTGCCCCTCGGCGATCTCCGCGCCCATGGTGCGGAACATCCTGCCCATGCCACGTGCCAGTCCGTCGATGGACGCCCCGGCCGACTGCGTCCACACCGGGGGCGCGAACAGCAGGTTGAACAGCAGGCCCACCCCGGCGCCGATCAGCGTCTCCAGCACCCGGTGCCAGGCCGCCGACGTGGCCTGGGAGACGCCGAGGACCAGCATCGCGCTGATCGCCACCTCGGGGACGAACTCGTCCACCCGCACGTAACGGCCGATGATCAGCGAGGTGAAGATCGTCAAACCGAGGCTCCACCAGGTCAGCCCGACCAGGGCGGTGAAGCCGATGGCGATGAGCACCCCGACGACGACCGAGTTGACGCGCCGGATACCGGTGGTGAGCGTCGCGTAGAGGGTGACCTGGACGACCAGTAGCGCGGTCAGCGGGGCAGTCAGGGGAGCGGGTTGCGCGGGCAGGACCATCAGGGCGACGACGAAGGAGATGACGGCGGCGGCCGTGGAACGCAGCGTCTGCGCCGCGACGGGTTCGGTGGTCCGCCGCACCAGTTTGATCACGGGTGCTGATACGTCCGGCATCCCATTCACGTGCCCGATCATGAGCAACTCACCACACTCCAGTCCCAGGAACCCCTCGGACGCCGTTTTGCCTCACCCGTCACGTGGTACCGCCAAAGTTCCGATTCCCCTCGCCGAGGAGGCACGATGAACCCGCCCGTGAACCGCGGGACCCCCGCCGCCGTCGTCACCGGCTCCGACTCCGGCATCGGCCGCGCCACCGCCGTCCGGCTCGCCGCCCAGGGCATGGACGTCGGCATCACGTGGCACACCGACGAGGACGGCGCCCGTCGCACCGCCGAGGAGGTACGCGGCCACGGGCGCCGCGCCGCCGTCGCACACCTGGACCTGACACGGCTGCCGGAGGCCGCCGGTGTGGTCGACGAGCTGGCCGGCGAACTCGGCCGCCTCGACGTCCTGGTCAACAACGCCGGCACCGGCACCGCCACGCCGTTCCTGGACCTGACGTACGACACCGTGCGGGACGTGCTCGACGTCGACCTGATCGGGCCGTTCCTCTGCTCACAGGTGGCCGCCCGGCGCATGATCGAGCAGGGCGACGGCGGGCGGATCGTCAACGTGACGTCCGTGCACGAGCACCAGCCGCGCGTCGGAGCGGCACCCTACTGCGCGGCCAAGGGCGGACTCGGGCTGCTCACCCAGGTCATGGCGCTGGAGCTGGCCGAGTACGGGATCACCGTCAACGCCGTCGCGCCCGGTGAGATCGCCACCCCCATGACCGGCCAGGAGGACGAGGACGTGCGGAAGCAGCCCCGGCCGGGTGTGCCGCTGGGGCGGCCGGGCGACGCCCGTGAGGTCGCGTCGGTCATCGCCTTCCTGGCGGGCGAGGACGCCTCGTACGTCACCGGGGCCTCCTGGGTGGTGGACGGGGGCATGCTCCGGATGGGCCCGCAGGCCGGATCCCACCTCCCGAGCGACACCTGGCGCCGCCCGTGAGCACATGACAGGGCCCCGCCCGGGTGGGCGGGGCCCTGTCACGCGTACGGCGTCAGCGGGTCACGACGTGCCGCTCGTTGGGGACGCAGTGCGTCATCGTCAGCCCCTCGACGTCCCGGGGCGGGTTCTCCCCGAGGTTGGCCAGCCGCTTGCGGTCCTCCTCGGTGAGGTCCTGGCTCGCCAGGGGTTCGAGGTGCGCCACGTCCTGCGGGCTGATGCCGAGGCCCTCGCCCACGCGGAGGCCCAGGTCGTTCTCGACCAGCAGGAAGTGCCACACCATCCGCTCCTGCACCGGCCGGTCGCACTGCCCCAGCAGGGTGACGAAGTTGTGCACCAGGTCGTCCCGCTCCCACTGCTCCATCAGCAGGTAGCGCTGCCCGGCCTGCATGTAGTCGTTGGTCCGCGGGATCCGCTTGCGGGTGAGCCTGCCCCGGACCTCCGGGCCCTGCTCGTCGTGCGTGGGGTACTGGCCCTCACGCAGCCCGCCGCGGATGGACGGCTCGTAGTTGACGTCCGGGTTCTCGCCGTGGCCGTCCTGTCGGTACGTCATGAACCCGTCGCGCTGGTTGGTCCGCACGTCCGCGTTCTTGGCCTGGTTGACCGGAAGCTGGAGGTAGTTCGGGCCGACCCGGTAGCGCTGGGTGTCGCTGTACGAGAAGGTCCGGCCGACCAGCATCTTGTCGTCCGAGAAGTCCAGGCCGTCCACCAGCACACCCGTGCCGAAGGAGATCTGCTCGTTCTCGGCGAAGAAGTTCTCCGGCATCCGGTCGAGCACCATCCTGCCGACCGGCTTCGGCGGGAAGTCCTGCTCCGGCCAGGTCTTGGTGTCGTCCAGCGGGTCGAAGTCCAGCTCCGGGTGGTCGTGGTCCTCCATCATCTGGACCAGCAGCTCCCACTCCGGGCAGTCGCCGCGCCCGACCGCCTCGTACAGGTCCTTGGTGGCGTGGCCGAGGCCCTGGGCCTGCACATTGGCCGCGTCCTCCTCGGTCATGCTGCGCACGCCCTGCTTGGGCATCCAGTGGTACTTGACCAGGACGGTGTTGCCCTCGGCGTTCACCCACTTGTACGTGTTGACGCCGAACCCCTGCATGTGGCGGTAGTCGGCCGGGATGCCCCGCGGGCTGAACAGGTTGACCAGCATGTGCATCGACTCCGGCGTCTGCGACATGAAGTCGAAGATCCGGCGCGGCTGCTGCTCGAAGGTGACCGGGTTCGGTTTGAGGGAGTGGATCACGTCGGGGAACTTGATCGCGTCCCGGATGAAGAAGACGCCCAGGTTGTTCCCGACGAGGTCCCAGTTGCCGTCCTCGGTGTAGAACTTCACGGCGAAGCCGCGCGGGTCGCGCGCCGCCTCGGAGGAGTCACGGCCGCCGATCACGGTGGAGAACCGCACGGCCAGGTCGGTGCGCTTGCCGCGCTCCTGGAAGATCTTGGCGCGGGTGTAGCGGCTGATCGGTTCGTCGCCCCAGGTGCCGTACGCCTCGAAGTAGCCGTACGCGGTCACCCCGCGGGCGTGGACGACCCGCTCGGGGATGCGCTCCCGGTCGAAGTGGCTGATCTTCTCCAGGAACTGGTAGTTCTCCAGCGTCGCCGGGCCCCGGGCCCCGACCGTGCGCTGGTTCTGGTTGTCGTAGACAGGGTGGCCCTGCCGGTTGGTGAGTACCTTCCGGTCGTCGCCGGGGGCGGGACCCTGGCTCGAAACGTCCGTCACGATCCTCGGCTCCTCTGCTGTTTTGTCCGTATGGGTCCTACTGCACCCTATGTGTCGCAGTATGCCCCGTTACCCGCCTGCCGGGGTCCTCTAACCGCCGATCCCCGCCCGGTGGGCCGCCGCGCCGGCCCCCGCCGTCACCCCGCCGTCGCCCACCGCGGCGCTCCCGGCGTGCACGGCCAGGTGGTAGACCGCGAAGGCCCGGCCGATCACCGGCTGGGCCACATTGCGCACCCGCACCCCGTCGCTGGTCATGCCGTGCTCGGTGCCCATGTGCGCGTGGCCGTGCACGGCGAGGTCGGCGCCGCCCTCGTCGACCGCCTCGGCCAGCAGATAGCTGCCCAGGAACGGATAGATCTCCAGCGGCTCGCCCGCGAGGGTGTCGGGCACCGGCGAGTAGTGCGTCAGCGCGATCCGCACGGCGCAGTCCGCCTCGCGCAGCATGGTCAGGGACTTCCGCAGTCCTTCCGCGCACCGCCGGGTGTAGCGGATGAAGTCCTTCATCTCCGGCTCGCCGAACTCACCGCCGCTGCGCCCGGCGAAACCGCCGCCGAACCCCTTCGTCCCGGCGACGCCCACACGTACGCCACCGAGGTTCAGCACCGTGCCCTCGCCCTCCAGGACGGTCACCCCCGCCCGGTCGAGCGCCGCCGTCACCTCCGCCTCCTGGTCGCTCTGGTAGTCGTGGTTGCCCAGGACGGCGACCACGGGCACCCCCAGCCCGGTCACCTCCCCGGCCACCACCTCGCCCTCCTCGGCCGTACCGTGCCGGGTCAGGTCGCCCGCCAGCAGCAGCAGGTCCGCCTGCTCGTGGAGCTTCTCGAAGGCCGGCCGCAAGGTGCCCGTGCTCCCCGGGCCCAGATGGATGTCACCGACCGCTGCGACTCGGATCACGACAGCTCCTCGGGGTGGTCGGGGGCGTCCGCGCAGACGACGACCAGGTCCTCGCGCAGCGGGAGCCCGGCCAGTTCCTCCTGGGCGATCCGCAGGATTTCGGCCCGGCAGTCCGCGCTGGCGACGGTGCCGTACAGCATCACGCTCGTACCGCGCTGCTCGATCCTGATGCCGAGTTCGGCGATGTCCTCGCTCGCCAGCCGGTCCCGCAGATGGGCGATGCGGTACTCGGCGGTGTCGGCGGCGCTCATGGCGTTGCCTCCCGTGGTTGCCGGGGTTCGATGACGTTCAGGCGCTCCAGCAGGTACAGGAACGCCTCGGGCATCGGAGAGCCCTCGTTCTCCCGGCGCAGCAGATCCCAGTCGATCTTCTCCCGCAGCGTGCGGGCGATCGGCAGGACGGCACCGAAGTCACAGTGGTGCTCCGAGAAGGCGGCCAGCAGGCTGCCCACCAGGTCGGTCGGTGCCAGCACCGGCATCCGCACCGAATCCACCGGCAGCGTGTGGGCCCGGTCCAGCAGCTCGCGCGTCACCGGGTGCCGCGCCAGCTCGAAGATGAGGTCGATCTCCTCGCCGTGGCTCCTCGCCTTGATCAGCCAGTCCTCGGGCGGTACCCGTACCTGGATGCCGGCGGCCTCCAGATCGTGGGCGATCGCCTCCGCGTCCTCGCGCAGGATGGCGAAGTCGGTGTCGTGCTGGAGGCTCTGCGGCACCCCGTGCGCGTACGCGGCCACACTGCCGGCCAGGGCGAACGGGTGACCCGCGCTCTTGAGCAGCGCGGCGACCTGTTTGGTCGCCTCCAGGATGGCCTGGGTGCGGTCCGGAGGATGGCTGCCGCCCGGGCCGCCCGGGGCGCCCACGGGTGCGCCGACGAGCGTGCCGCCGGGCTCGCCCTCCACAGCTCTGCCGCCGGCCAGCCGCAGTCCGGACTGTCCGGTCGTGCCGGTCGCACCGGTCGGCTCGGCCGGGCCGGGCGGCCCACCGGGCTGGGTGGCGTCTTGCGAGTGGTTCCTCACGGGTGCTCAGCCCTCCTCGTCGGCCTGCGGGAGGCGGTTCGGGTACCCGGGGCTTTGCCTTTTATGGCTCGGTTCGCCTCCGGGGCGCCCACGTGGGTCAGTCGCCCCCGTTCCGGCGTTTGCGGTGGGACGCCCTGGTCAGGGCGGCCCCGGTGGCCACGAGCAGGGCGGCACCGGCCCCCAGGAGCCAGACCTTCGGGCGGGAGCCGCTGTCCGCCATCTCCTCGAGCGCCTCACCGGCCGGACCGGGGGAGAGGACGGGCTCCGAGGGTTCGGCGCCGGGTTCGGTGGAGGGCTGCGAGGGTTCGGCGCCGGGTTCGGTGGAGGGCTCCGCGGGAGGCTCGGTCGGGGGCCGGGCGTCCGTGACGGTTTCCGGGGCGGTGGGCCGGGGTTCCGGTTCCTCCGGTGCCCGGTCCGGCTGCGGCTCCGCTGCGCGCGCCGAGTCCGGCTCGGCCACCGGCTCGGGCCTCGCGGGCGGCTCCGCCTCCGCCTCCGGCAGCGGCTGTCGCTCCGGGCCGGGCGCGCGGGGACGTGACGGCGGCGGTCCGTCGCCGCACGACAGGGCAGCGGCGAAGGCGGCGCCGCGGATGCCGCCCGCGTGGGGCGCCGCCTTCAGCGCGCGGACCACGATGTCGCCCTCGATGTCCGCGGGGCTCCGGTCCGTCAGCTCCGCGCGCGGCGCGTAGACGGATCCCCTCAGCGTGTCGCCCGCCGTGAGGGCGAGGTCCGTGGCGTCGGCGAAGGTCCACAGGATGTACGGGGACTCCTCGCCCCCGACGCCCGTCAGCGCCGGCGTACGCCAGGACAGCTCGCCGCCCTCGGCCGTCGTGTCGACCACGATCACAAGGGGCCGTTCGGCCGTGGGCCGGTTCTCGAAGGCCAGCCCCCGGATGCCGGTCAGCTCCCTGCCGGTCAGCCGCAGCACGTTGGTGCGGTCGTCGGCGAGCCTGATCCGTACCGTGGCGCCGGGGGCGAGCGGGTCGAGGGGTGCCACGGTGGCCCGGCAACGGGCCAGGGCGTCGGCGCGCTGCCGGTGGCCGGTGAACAGCGCGCCGAAGTCGACGAGGCCCCGGGCGGGCCCCACCGACGCGGGCGGCTGGGCGGTGGTCAGCTCCACGCGCGGTGTCGTGCCGTAGCCCGCGCCGGCCCCGACCAGCCGGGTCTTGACCGGCTCGCCGTCCATGCCGGTGGCCCGCGTGGCGCTCCCGGACAGGTCGCCGACCTTGACGTAGCGGTCACCGGTGACCCGCAGGACCCCGTCCGCCGCGCTGCCGGCGAAGTCGACGGTGCCGTCCACCAGGAGCGCGGTGGGCCGGGCGTCGCCGGGTGCCACGAATCCGCCGGTGCCGCGCGGAGCGACGGTGTACCGCGACCCGAAGGACAGGTCGCCGCCCACGGCGACGGCGGTCTCGGCCCTTGTTCCGGCCAGCAGGGCGCCGTGCCGCGTCAGGACGCCGAAGCCGCGGTTCTCGGCCATCGGGTTGCCCGTCACGGCGGGTGCCTCGTGGGCCGCCGCCGTCGGCACGGCGTGGGGGCCCACCGCGCACAGCCCGCACAGCAGCGCCGGGATCACGGCCAGTCCAGTTGTTCGCATAGCCGAGAAAATAGGATCATCCGGCTTATGGGGGTTGCGACGCGCCCGCCCCACAAGGTGACGTTTCACCCGGTCGGCGGAGGGGGAGCGGTTGCTGCGACGTCAATGGCGCCGCGGCGGCCGGGGGTGGGAACCATGCGTGGGAAGAAGATGTTCCGACGAGCCTGGAGAACCGAACCGCCCGTCTCCGACAGCGAACGGGAACTCTTCGGCGGAGCGCTGCGCTACGACTCGGGCTGGGTCACCCACGAGTACGCCATGCTCGACCTGAAGCCCCTGGCCGCCGTACGCGCCCTGCCCCACCTCGTCGCCGGCACCCTGAGGATCGCCTGGGAATCCGACCGGCGCGCCCTGCTCACCGTCGGCGTCGCCGAGATCGGGCAGGGCCTCGCCCAGGCCGGGGGCCTGCTGCTGACGAACCAGGTCCTCCACGCCCTCTTCGCCACCGGCACCACCACCGAACGCCTCCGCGCCGCCCTGCCCGCCCTGATCGCGGCAGGCGTCCTCGCCGTCGTCAACGCGGTGCTCGCCTCCCTGTCCACCGCCGGTACCGGCCGCCTGGAGCCCAAGGTCGAACGGCTCGCCACCGAGAAGTACCTCCACCGCGCCGCCGGAGTGGAACTCGAGGCCATCGAGGACGGGGCCTTCCGCAAGCTCCTGGACTCCGCCCAGTTCGGAGCCGTCGCCGCCCGGAACATGATCGGCGCCTGCGTGGGCGCCCTCAACGGTGTCTTCACCATCGTGGCAGCGGCCGGCGTCCTCACCGTGCTCCATCCGGCGCTCCTGCCGTTGCTGGTGCTGATCGCCCTGCCCCGCGGCTGGGGAGCCATGCATGTGGCGCAGCGCCGCTACGCCTCCCGTATGAACTGGATCGAGCACGAACGGGCGGCCCGCCTGGTCAACACCCTCATCACC
This sequence comes from Streptomyces sp. NPDC041796, assembly GCF_055590785.1. Taxonomy (NCBI): domain Bacteria; kingdom Bacillati; phylum Actinomycetota; class Actinomycetes; order Kitasatosporales; family Streptomycetaceae; genus Streptomyces; species Streptomyces sp. NPDC041796. Next base: position 470,934 of record NZ_JBVJAH010000002.1, on the reverse strand, counting down.
GCCCGCGAATCGGCCCAGGAGGTCCGCGTCCACCAGGTCGGCCGCTACCTCCTCGACAGGTTCCACGACATGGCCGAGACCTCCGAGGCCGAGCAGACCCGCCTGGCCGACGGACGCGCGGTCACCGAGCTCTTCGCCGCCGCGCTCTCCGGCGCCGCCGCCCTCCTCACCTACGCCGCCCTCGGCGCCCTGCTGGTCACCGGCCGCATGGACATCGCCATGGCCGGCACCGCCGCCCTCGCCGTACGCACCGGCTCGGCCAGCCTCAGCGCCCTGATCACCCACATCAACACCCTGCACGAGGAGTCCCTGTACGTCCGCGACCTCGACCGCTTCACAGCGGCTGCCGAGGCACGGGCGATCCCGGCCGGCGGCACCCCGGTCCCCGACTTCCCCGAGAAGATCACCTTCGAGAACGTCACCTTCCGCTACCCCGACCGCGAGGAACCCGCGCTGCGCGGTGTGTCCCTGACCATCGCCGCCGGCTCGGTCGTCGCCCTGGTCGGCGCCAACGGATCGGGCAAGTCCACGCTCGTCAAGATCCTCGCCGGTCTCCACCAGCCGGTCGACGGCCGTGTCCTGTGGGGCGACACCGACCTCGCCGACGCCGACCGGCTGGACGTCTTCCGCCATGTCGCCGTCCTCGACCAGGACTTCCAGCGCTGGCCGTTCACCCTCCACACCAATATCCGTATCGGGCAGCCCGACGCACCCCCGGGCGCGGGCCGTGTGGAGCGTGCCGCCGCCCACTCCGGCGCCGACCGGCTCGGCACCACCCTGCCGCGCGGTTACGACACCCTGCTCGCCCGCCAGTTCCGGCACGGCTCCGAACTCTCCGGCGGCCAGTGGCAGACCGTCGGCCAGGCCCGCCTGCGCTACCGCGAGGCGCTGCTCGTGATCGCCGACGAGCCCACCTCCGCCCTGGACCCCGAGGCGGAGATCGACTCCTTCCGGCGCATCCGCGCCCTCACCGGCGAGGGCAGGACCGTGGTGCTCGTCAGCCACCGCATGGCCGGGATCCAGTCCGCCGACGTCATCCACGTCCTCCATGAGGGCGCACTCGTCGAATCCGGCTCCCACCAGGAGCTGATGGACCGGCCCGACTCCCGCTACCGGCGCATGTACCTGCTCCAGGCCGACCAGTACGGCCCGCGTTCCTGACTCACCCCAGCTCCAGGGTGGTGACCCCGAAGACCCGCTCCCGGGCGAACGGACGGACCGGACCGGTGTACATCCGCGCCGTCAGGAACGACGGCTCCAGTCCGCGCGCCTCGGCGATCCGAACCGCCGCCGGATTCGACTCCGGTACGTCCACGGCGATCCGGTCCGCCCCGAACCCGTCCACGAGCGCGTCCAGCAGTGCCTCCGCGTCCCCCGGCGAGTCTGCGAACAGCGGACCGACCCGGGCACCCTCGTGCGCCGGGCGGATCACCCCGTACCCCGTCACCCGCCCGTCGACGACCCTCGCCAGCGCCCGGTGCCCGGGCGCGCCCAGCCACCGCTCCAGGAACCGGTGCCGCTCGGCCGGGTAGCAGCCGCCGTCGTACGCGGCGAGCGCGGCCGTCCCCACCTCGGCGGCGGGCACCACACCCCCGCGCGCCGGGCCCGGGCGGACCGTACCCGTGAAGCGTGCCGTGCGGTGCTCCAGGACGAACCCCGAGCGGCGGTAGTTGTCCTGCTGCGCCGGCACGCCGTCGAGCCCGACCGTGCGGCCCCCGGCGTGCGCCAGCGCCGCGTTCCAGGTGGCCAGACCGTGCCCGCGGCCGCGCCGGTCCGGACGGACCAGGTAGAAGCCCAGGAAGGCGTACGTGTCGCCGTAGTTGACGACCGAGATGGCCGAGACGGGTTCGCGCTCGCCGTCGAGCCTGCCGAGGAAGAACCCGTCGGGGTCCTGCGCGAAGAAGCTCGGCACGTCCCCGAGGCCCGGGTTCCAGCCCTCCGCCTCGGCCCATTCCCGGACCAGTGACCATTCCTCCGGCGTGGCTCGCGACACCTGAAGCGTGGACAAGGGATCTCCTCCCGGCCGTCGTGGCGTTGCCCCCGTACGCTACCCACCATGTGCTGGAGCGCGACGGCCGATCTGGCGGCGGGGACCGTCATCGCCGCGGTCGGCGCCGTATGCGTGGCACGCGCCCGTGACGTACGCGAACTCCCCCTCGCGGCACTGCCGTTGCTGCTGGGCGCCCACCAGATCGTCGAGTCGGCTGTCTGGGGCTCCGGCGGGGGCGGCGGCCCCGCGACGCTCGCCTGGGCCGTCATCGCGCTGCCGCTGTTGCCGCTCTGGGTGCCGCTCGGCGTGGTGCTCGTCACCCCTCCGGTCCACCGCGCCCGCCTCGCCGTCCCGGCCGCCGCCGGGATCGTGACGGCCGCCGCGCTCGCGTACTGCCTCGCCACCCGGCAGGTGACCGCCCACATCCGTGGCCGCACCATCGGCTACGTCCTCGACCTGCCGTACGCCCCGTTCCTCGTCGCCGGCTACCTCCTGGCCACGGTCGGCGCCCTGCTCCTCGCGGCCGACCGGCACCTGCGGCTGCTCGGGGCGGTGATCGCGGCCGGGGCGGCGCTGTGCGTGGTGCTGTGGCGCACCGAGTTCGTCTCCACCTGGTGCGCCTTCGCCGCCGTGGCCTCGCTCCTGCTGCTCGCCAGGACCCGGCGGACCGCCCGGGGCTCGCCCTAGGCCCTGCCGTCCTCCGGCCCGGGCGGTTCCGCGGCGGCCGGGTCCAGGATCCGGGTCAGGAAGTGCCGCGTACGCTCGTGCTGCGGGTCACCCACGACCCGGGCGGCCGGGCCCTCCTCCACGATCCGGCCCTCGTCCATGAACACCACCCGGTCGGCCACCTCCCGGGCGAAGCTCATCTCGTGGGTGACGACCATCATCGTCATGCCCTCCGCCGCCAGCATCCGCATCACGGCCAGCACGTCGCCGACGAGCTCGGGGTCGAGTGCCGACGTCGGCTCGTCGAACAGCATCACCTCCGGACCCATGGCCAGCGCCCGCGCGATCGCCACCCGCTGCTGCTGCCCGCCCGACAACTGCGCCGGATAGGCGTCCGCCTTGTCCGCCAGCCCGACGCGCTCCAGGTTCTCCCGGGCCACCTTCGCCGCGTGCTCCTTGGAACGCCCCAGCACCCGCCGCTGCGGCAGCGTGAGGTTCTCGGTCACCGTCACGTGGGGGAAGAGGTTGAACTGCTGGAACACCATCCCGATCCGGCGGCGTACGGCGTCGATGTCGACGTCCAGGTCCGTGACCTCCGTACCGCCCACGAACACCTGGCCCCTGGTCGGCTCCTCCAGCAGGTTCACACAGCGCAGCAGCGTCGACTTGCCGGAGCCCGAAGGCCCGATGACGCACACCACCTCGCCGGTGGCGACGGCCAGGTCGATGCCCCGCAGGACCTCGTTGTCGCCGAAGGACTTGTGCAGGCCCCGGATCTCGATCTCGTTCGGTGTCGGCATCGGTGTCCTCACTTGGCCCTGGCGGCACGGGCCTCGAGGCGGCGCACCACGAAGCTCAGCGGAATGGTCACCAGCAGGTAGCACAGACCGGCGACGAGGATGGGCGTGGAGTTGGCGGTCTGACTGGCCAGGTCCCGGCCGAACTTGGTCAGTTCGCGCTCGTCCAGGGTCACCCCGAGGAACAGCACCAGCGAGGAGTCCTTGAACAGCAGCACCAGTTCATTGGTCAGCGGCGGGATGATGATCCGGTACGCCTGAGGCAGGATCACCGACACCATCGCCCGGGCGTGCGAGAAGCCCAGCGAACGCGCCGCCTCCATCTGGCCCTTCGGCACCGCCTGGATGCCCGCCCGAATCGTTTCCGCCATGTACGCCGCGGCCACCAGCCCGAGGCCGAGGGCGACCTTGCCGTACGTGCCACCGGGGATCTCCGTACCGGGGAACGCCAGCGGTACGGCCACCCCGACGAAGATGAAGATCAGCAGCGCGGGCAGACCGCGGAAGATCTCGATGTAGACGCTCGCGGCCCACCGGTAGGGCGCCACCGACGACAGCCGCATCAGGGCGACGACCAGGCCCAGGACGAGCCCGAAGGCGAACCCGGAGACGGTGTACACCACCGTGTTGCGCAGCGCGGTGGTGATGATCTCCGGGAAGAGCCGCTCCGCCAGGTCCGCCTGCGCGAACTGGTTCTGCAGACGGTCCCAGTCGGCCAGGACCGCGATCACGACGACGACGGCGACGAAGACCGCGTACTGGACGCCCTGGGAAATCCGCCGCCGTTGACGCCTCGTCAGCCGTGAGGTCACGACTGGCCCTTGGGCAGGGGACCGATCCACTGCTCGTAGATCTTGTTGTACGTGCCGTCGGCCTTGGCGTCGGTGATGGCCTTGTCGATCGCGGCGCGCAGCTTGTCGTTGCCCTTCTTCACCGAGAAGCCGTACTGCTCGCCGGTCTCGATGTTCTGCCCGAGGGCGAAGGCGTCGGCGTTGGCCTTGTCCTTCAGCCAGCCCTGCACGACCGGGTAGTCGATGACGACGGCGTCGACCTGGCCGGTGCGCAGCCCGTTGAGGACCGCGTCGGAGCTCTCGAACGCCACCGGGTCGAAGCCCTGGCTCTTGGCATAGCTCTCGCCGGTGGTCTCCGCCTGGGCACCGAGCTTCAGCTTCTTCTCCTTGACCTCGGCGAGGGTGGTCACGCCGCTCTTCTTGCTCGCCAGCAGGGCCTGCGTGGCGTCGAAGTAGGGCACGGAGAAGTCGACGTTCTTCTTGCGGTCCGCGGTGATCGTCATCCCGGCGGCGGCCAGGTCGCACTCGCCGGAGTTGAGGAACGCGCCGGTCTTGAAGTTCTCGAACGGCGTGTCGAGGATCTTCTGGTCGACCTGGAGGTTCTTCGCCACCAGGTCGACCAGCGCCACGTCGAATCCGACGATCTCGCCGTCCTGTTCGAACTGGAAGGGCGGATACGGCAGATGGGTGCACGTCGTCAGCTTGCCCTTCTCGACCACGGGCACCCCGCCCGCCGCCTCGCCGGGCCCCTCGTCGCCGTTACCGCACCCGGTGGCGACCAGCAACAGCCCGGCCGCCGCGGCGCCGGCGGTGAAGACGGTACGGGTGCGGTGGGCGCTTCGCTTGCCGCCGGCAGTCCTCGTCACGGTTGACCTCCATGGGCGCGTGGGCGGCCTTCGGGCGGCGCCGGGGTGACGCCGGGTAACGCAGCCGCCGGGCGTGATCGTATGACACGGAGCGCGCGCCGTCGCGGAGATCGGCCATGCGGTTACCGGGCCCGGACCCGCCCGGCGGGACCCGTGTCCCGGGCCTGGGGGCAGGTCAGGGGCGGCGAGAGGGCCGTGGCCTCAGGCGGACGGGACAGCGGGCGCCCGACGGTTCGGCCTGGACCGCCGCGGGGAGCCCGTTGTCACCGTCGGCCCGGCCCGAGGTCGCGGGGCCGCACCGAACGGGGCGCGGGCGCCGATCACCTCAGCAGCCGCACGCTCAGCGTTTCCCTGACCGTTCGACCCGACCCGTTGCCCCGGCAGTCGGCCGTCCCGGAGGTGACTCTGTACAGGCTCACCGCCGAGGCCCTCAACAACGCGGTACGGCCACCAGCAGCACGCCGGGGTGCGCCTGTGGTCCTCCCCGGGGAGGCGCCCCCGGGTCCGGACCCACCCGGTCGGGCGCGTCCGGGGCAGTGACGGGATCCCTGTCCCATGCGCGGGCGAGGCCCCCCACGCCCTCACGCGCCGATCCTCCTGCGGAAGCACACGCGGTCCTGCCCCGGCCCGTCGTAGTCGCGGTGCACGGGCAGGCCCTCGACCTCGTGGTCGCTCCCCACCGGGGCGAACCCCAGCGCCCGGTGGAAGGCGATCGCCCCGGTGTTCCCCGGAGACGTCACCGCCCGCACCTCCCGGCACCCGGCCTCGGCGGCCCGCTCGAAGAACGCCATGTACAGGCCGCGGGCCAGACCTCGCCCCCGGAGCACGGGGTCGACCGCCACGAAGTGGACGTGGGCGTCCTCATCGTTGTCGGCGGAATGGAGACCCACCAGGAACGCCTTGACCCCCGTACTGTCCTCCGCGACCAGGCTCGTGCCCGCGAAGCACTGGAGGAACATCCTCGGCAGCAGCAGGGACGGCTCCCGGGCCTTGGAGCGTGTCCGCGTCTCGCCCCACCACCTGTGCGCACAATCGACCAGCGTGCGGTGGTCGGACACGCGCGCCCGGCGCAGCATCGGCATGTCAATCCCCTTCGGACTCGGTGTGCTCGGTGTGCCACCAGCGAGGGTTCGGGTCGGTTCGTCCCGTCCCCACCATGCCGCCCACCGCGCGACGCAGCGCGGCGACCTCCGGTGTGTCGCGGCGTGCGGATGACCAGGCGAGCACCGCCGTGCACGGGGGCGCGTCCGGCACGTCGACATAACGGACGCCCGGCCGGGGGAACAGCACGCGGCAACTGGCCGATACGAAACGCACGCCGTGCCCCTGGACGACCGCCGACATCCCGGCCTCGAACGTCGTGGCCCGATGGTCCGTGTACGTGACCGGCGACCCGTCCGGGCGGGGGTCCGCCGCCCAGAAGCCCCGCCACACCGGGGCCACCCGCGGCGACAACCCGATGACGGGCAGGTGCGCGAGCTCCGCGAGCGACAGGGACGGCCGGCCGGCCAGCGGATGCCCCTCCCGCAGGCACACCACCTGCCCCTCGCTCGCCAGCGGCAGCGTCTGGATGCCGGCCGGCATCGGGGCGTACGCCAGCACGGCGTCCACCCGGCCGTCCAGCAGAGCGGCGGTCTGCTCGACGAAGTCCACCTCCCGCAGCTCGACCTCGAGACCCGGGTGACGTGCCCGCAGCCGCTCCGTCAGAGCGGTGATGACGGGGAGGGCGGTGATGTAGCAGCCGAGTACCACCCTTCCCGCCAGCGTCCGCGCCTGCGCGAGCACGGCCTCACGCAGCCGATCGGCGGCGTCCACCACGGCCCGGGCCCGGGGCAGCAGCGCCTCCCCGGCGGCGGTGAGCTGAACGCGCCGGGTGGAGCGTTCCAGCAGGACGACCCCCATGTGGTCCTCCAGCCGGCGGATCTGGCGGCTGAACGCCGGCTGGCTGATGTAGAGGCGCCGGGCCGCCCGGCCGAAGTGCAGCTCCTCGGCCAGCACGAGCAGCAGCCGCAACTGGTGCACGCTCGGGTCGGACCCGCCCCCCGGGTGAACATCCATACCGTGAACGGTATCAATCACGCGGCGAGGCGCATCGCTTCGACCTTCCGTCGGGTGAGCGACCCGGCCGACTATGGAGACCGGTCGCACGGTGACCGTCGCCGGAGGGGGAACCGTCATGTCGTCCATTCGCACTTTCCGGGCAGTGCTCGCGTTGCTCGCGCTGTTCGTGCTGGTCACCGGCCTGCTGGAGATCATCGTCGGGCCCTCGCTGCTGCCCGGGAACCCCGACGTCGCCACCACCGTCGACAGCAACTACCGCTTCTTCGCCGCGATCTGGTGCAGCCTCGGCATCCTCCTGCTGTTCGTCACCTGGCGTCCGGACGACCACGCCACCGCCTTCAGGGCCGCCTTCGGCGCGGTGTTCCTCGGGGGAGTGGCACGCGGCATCTCGTACCTCGACGTGGGGGCACCGCACCCGCTGCACACGGCCTTCATCGGCGTCGAGCTGCTCCTCCCGCCGCTGATGCTGCTCTGGTACGCCCGGGTGTACCCATCGGTCCGCACACGACCGCTGCGGGGCGGGGGCGCGCGGTTGTAGATTCACCGCCGAGCGAGCGGGCCCCCGGGGCCGCGCCCGGTGAAGAGCAGTGGTGTTGGCGTGGAGGTACGGCTGTGCTGATGGTGGGCAAGATCCTGCGGTTCGACGAGGTCCGCGGTTACGGATTCATCGTCCCCAGAGAAGGCGGCGAGGACGTCTTCATGCACGCGAACGACCTGGTGGACGACAAGTACCTGTACCAGGCGGGCCGTGAGGTGGAGTTCTTCCTGGAGATGGGCGACAAGGGCCCCAAGGCGTCCGAGATCCGGCTCGTCCACCAGCCCGCCCGCCGGCCGGCGGCCACGACGGCGGACGGGCTCGTGCCGCGCGACGATCCGGACGACGACACCCTCGACGTGCTGTCCACCGCCGAGTTCCAGGCCGAGCTGACCGAGCTCCTCATCGACGCCGACGGCACCCTGACCACCGCCCAGCTCAAGCGTGTACGCACCCGCGTCACCGAGCTGGCGCGCTCGCACGGCTGGGTGGAGGGCTGACGTCCCCATGTGAAGGCACCCGTACGACGGACAGGAGCCCGCATCATGACCGCCGCACCACCGCACCGCATGGACCCCACGGGTGGCTGTCCGCACGCGGACAACGCGCGGCTCCTCGCCCGGGGCGCTGTCACGCCCGTCGTCCTGCCCGGCGGCGTACCCGGCATGGCCGTCCTCGGCCACGAGGCGCTGAAGGCGTTCCTCACCCATCCGGACGTCGCCAAGGGCGCCCAGCACTTCACCGCCCTCCGGGACGGGCTGATACCCGACGGCTGGCCCCTCGGGACCTTCGCCACCGTCACGGGCATGACCACCGCCGACGGCGCCGACCACCGACGGCTGCGCTCCCTCGTCGGCCAGGCCTTCACCACACGACGCGTGGAGGAACTGCGGCCCCGCGTCGAGTCACTGACCACCCGGCTCCTCGACGGGCTGCGACGAGCCGCCCGTGCCGGTGACGGCGTCGCCGACCTGCGGCGCCACTTCGCCCTGCCCCTCCCCATGGGCGTCATCTGCGAACTGCTCGGCGTGGACGCCGCCCACCACGACCGGCTCCACCACCTCTCCAGCCGGGTCGTCGCCACCGACATCGGACCCGACGAGGCGATGACCGCCAACCGGCAGATGGTGGAAGCCCTCCACACCGTCGTGGCGGCCCGGCGCGCCGCCCCCGGCGACGACCTGACCAGCGCCCTGATCTCCGCCCGGGACGAGGACGGCGACCGGCTGAGCGAGCCGGAACTGATCGGCACCCTGCTCCTCATGGTCGTCGCCGGGCACGAGACGACCCTCAACCTCATCACCAACGCCGTCCGCGCCCTGTGCGCCCACCGCGACCAGCTCCACCTGGTCCTCGACGGTGGGGCCCACTGGGCCGATGTCGTCGAGGAGACCCTGCGCTGGGACAGTCCCGTCAGCCACTTCCCCTTCCGCTACCCCACCCGCGACCTCACTCTCGACGGCACGCTCATCCCCAAGGGCACCCCCGTCCTCGCCGGTTACTCGGCCGCGGGCCGCGACAGCGCCGCCCACGGCCCGGACGCCCACCGGTTCGACATCACCCGCACCAGCCACGGCACCGCCACCTGTCACCTCTCGCTCGGCCACGGCCCGCACTACTGCCTGGGCGCCCCGCTGGCCCGGATGGAGGCCGGTATCGCCCTGGAACGGCTCTTCACCCGCTTCCCGTACCTGGACCTCGCCGTCCCCGAAGCCCGGCTGCCCCGCGTCCCGAGCTTCGTGGGCAACAGCGTACGAACCCTGCCCGTACGGCTGGGCCCGACCGGTCCGGTGGACCAGGCCACGCGGACCCGGCCAAACCGACCGGACAGCGCCTAGGACTTGTCCGGCCGATCAAGGTCGTCCCAGGGGTTCCGCAAGGACGCCGTACGACGGTCCCCGCCCCGGGCATGACCGATACGGGGGCCGCCCTTCCGCCCCCGTGACGGGAGGACGGCCCCGGCCCTTCCGGGGTGGCCGCCCGGTCAGTACAGCTTGTCGACGGCCGTGCTCGTGGTCTTCTTGAAGGCGGCCACGGGCGCGTTCCCGAAGTCGCCCATCTGTCCCCACCGCACGACGGTGACGGTCCTGCCGTCCCGCCCGACCGACAGCAGGGCGATGTCGGTGGCGCCCCAGGACGTCTCGGTGTGCAGGCCGCGGACGCGGGCGCCCTCCTCGACCGGCAGCTTGCCGTAGTCCCGGCCCTCGGCCTCGACGTCGGGCGAGGACTCCTCGATGCGGTCGGCGCAGGTGCGGATCAGGTCGTCGTAGTGCTTCGCCAGGGCCTTGGCCTGGGCGGCTGTGCCCGTCACGACGGTCAACTGCACGGCGCTGGTGTCCAGGTCGGTCCAGAACGCACGGTGCCGGTAGTCGTAGGCGGGCACGCCCTCCGTGCTGACGCAGAGGCCGAGTTCCTCCGGGAACCCGTCGGTGACCGGCCCGGCGGTCCAGGACGACGTCGGGTGAGGCGGCAGCTGGGACGCCGACAGGAACTTCGGCGCGGCGGCCTTCGGCGCGGCGCCGGCGGCCGGTGTCGTGAGGACCGTGCCCGCCGCGAGGGCGGCGACGGTGAGTGCGGTGAGAGCGCTCGTTCGGATGCGCATGGACATGGGTGTTCCCCCGTGGACGAGTGTGTGGACGTGGATGCCGCGGCGAGGCCGGCTGGTCGGCCCGGGCCTGCTCGGTGCGGCACGAAGAGCATCAGCGGTCACCGCGGCCGGGCGCAACAGCCGACGGCCGATCGGGCACGGTGGAACCATCCCAGCCCGTCTGACGTGCAGGTACATGGGGTGCCTGGGATACCGTCCCGGGCCGGGACGAGGTCGTACGAGGACGGGAGACCTGTGTCGGCACAGGACGACGGCGACGGCATCGACGAGGTGGCGGAGTTCGCGGCGCTGCTGCGGGCGCTGAAGGAGCGCACGGACCGGAGCTATGGCTCGCTGGCCCGCCGTCTGGGCATGAACACCTCGACGCTGCACCGCTACTGCGCGGGCGACGCGGTGCCGCTCGACTTCGCCCCCGTGGAACGCTTCGCGGCCCTGTGCGGGGCGACCCCGGAACAACGCCTGGAACTCCACCGCCGCTGGCTCCTGGCAGGGGCTGCGCGCCACGGACCTCGTACGGCGGGGGCGGCGGAGAGCGCGTCCGGCGTCGCGGCGGCGGAAGCCGTGAACGACTCGGTGCACGGACCGGGCACGGCGGTGGAGGGCATCACCGAACCGGACACGGCGCCGAAGGCCGACGGCGGCCCGGTCGCCACGCCGGACACCGCGCCGGAGGCCACCGGCAGCCCGGTCGCCGAAGCGGACCCCGCGCCCGGACCGCCCGGCGCGCCTGCGCCCCCGCTCCCGCGCCGCCCCTGGTCCCGCCGTGGACGTCTCGTGGTCGGGCTGGCCTCCGTCTGTGCCGTGCTCGCCACGCTCGGGGCCCTGTCCGTGCTGCCGGACGGGCGACGGGCGTCCGCCGACGGTCCGGCCGGGGTCACCGGTCCGACTCCGTCCGGTACGGCGGTGTCCGGTACGGCGGAGGCCAGGGCGCCGGAGCGACCGGGTGCCTCACCCAGCCCGAGCGGCACCCCCACCTCCGGGCGGCCTTCGGGCTCCGCCACTCCGAAGAAGAAGCCGGGCACCTCTCGCCCGCCCGGCGCGACATCCGTCCCGCCCCGCGGCGAACAGCCCGACGGGCTGCCGCTCACCTGGTCCGTCGACTCCCAGGCATGGCGGCTCGACTGCGGTCACGACTACGTCATCGCCAAGCCGCCGAGCAGAGTTCCCCCTCCCCCCGCCCCGCAGGACGCGGCGCCCTGGGCGGTGACGCAGAGCGCGGTGCACGGCGGCGAGACGCTCGTGCGGCTGTCGGTGCAGGGGCGCAGCGACACGGCCGTCGTGCTGGAGGCGCTGCGGGTGCGCGTGGTCGGCCGTACGGCGCCGGCCGAGGGCAACGCCTACGCCATGGACCAGGGCTGCGGCGGCTCGATCACGCCCCGGTACTTCGCCGTGGACCTGGACAAGGACCGCCCCATCGCCCGCGCGGTCGCCGGGAACGACTCCGGCAGGCCGATCCCGGCCGTGCGCATGCCCTACCGCGTCTCGGCGAAGGACCCCGAGGTGCTGCTGGTCACGGCCGAGACCGGCTCGTGCGACTGCCGCTGGTACCTGGAGCTGGACTGGTCCTCCCAGGGCCGCAAGGGCACCGTGCGCATCGACGACGACGGCCGCCCGTTCCGCACCAGCGCCATCGATGACCTGCCCCGGTACACGTACGACACCCTCGGACGCCGATGGGGGCCGTACGCTGAGGCCGATCAAGCCGACCGGAGCATGGGGTGATGGGCGGAACGGGTTGGGGCGGCAGGAGTGGGACCGCAAGGTGTTCCGAGGGACGGCCGAGCCGTACCCACTCGGCATCCGTCACGGACCCCGCCCCATGTCCATGGCAACGACCCGGCGCGGCGTGGTCACATGACCGACCGGACAGCGCCTAGGAGGACGCCGCCCCGCCCGGTGACCGGAGCGCGGACACCAGCCGCAGCAGACGCGCCTCATTGCCCGTCAGGCCCGCGCGGCGCAGCGCCTCGTCCGCCTCCGCCATCGGCGACGACAGATACACGCCCGCCATGGGAGCGAGCGCCGGGTCGCCGAGCACCGCCCGCGCCGCCTCCATCAGCCGTATGTACGCCTGGGCCGCGGCACGCTCACGCATGGTCAGGGTGGTGGTCATCTCTCGCTCCCTGTCGACCGATCGGTGTCTTCCCTGCCGTCCACTCTTGCGTACGGCACTGACAATCAGCCCGCGTCGCGCCCGCGCACGTACTGCGCCAGCCGCTCCAGGAACACCTGTTGCCCCGACACCAGCCGGGGCGCCGCCTCCGCGGGGGTCATCCATGCCACCCGGTCGATCTCCGGGAACTCCCGCATCCGTCCCGAGCCGCGCGGCCACTCCATGGTGAACGTTCCCGGTACCACCGCCGCCGGGTCCAGGTCCGCCTCCACCGCCCACACGGTGACGATCTTGCCGCTGGCCTGGCGGGTCTCGCCGAGCGGCACCGGCTCCCCGTCCGGCGCCGGCAGGCCCAGCTCCTCCACGAACTCGCGCCGCGCCGCCGCCTCGGGTGTCTCGTCCGCCTCGTACTCGCCCTTCGGCACCGACCACGCCCCCGCGTCGCGCGACGCCCAGGTGGGGCCGCCCATATGGGCGATGAGCACCTCCAGGGTTCCGCCCGAGGTGCGGAACAGCAGCAGACCCGCGCTTCGCTTCACCGTCATGCCGGAGAGTCTGCCCACGGGCCGCCGGGTTAGCGTCGGTACGCGGAACGATCACCCCGAGCGAGGGAGCGAGAGGTCAGATGTCCGTGTCCGAGGGGCCAGACCGGCCACAGCCGCCCGAGCGACCGGAGCGGGCCGGGGAGCCCAACCCGCCGGAGCCGCCCGGCCGGCCCGGGGAACCCGGGTTCCCCGCGCGGGAGGCCGCCCGTGCCGCTTCCCTGCCCGTCCTCGACGAACGGGTCACCCACTGCCGGGCCTGCCCGCGGCTGGTCGCCTGGCGCGAGCAGGTGGCCCGCGAGGGGCGCCGGGCCTACGCCGGCTGGGACTACTGGGCCAGGCCCGTGCCCGGCTTCGGACCCGAGGACGCGAGGCTCCTCGTCGTCGGCCTCGCCCCGGCGGCCCACGGAGGCAACCGCACCGGACGCATGTTCACCGGCGACCGTTCCGGCGACGTCCTCTACGCCGCCCTGCACCAGGTGGGCCTGGCCAGCCAACCGGACGCCACCGACATCCACGACGGGCTGCGCCTGTACGGAGTACGGGTCACCGCCCCCGTCCACTGCGCCCCGCCGGCCAACAGGCCCACGCCCGTCGAACGCGACACCTGCCGCCCCTGGCTCGCCGGCGAACTCCGGCTGCTGCGCCCCACCGTGCGCGCCGTCGTCGTCCTGGGCGCCTTCGGCTGGCAGGCCACGCTGCCCGCACTGGCCGCGGGCGGCTGGTCGGTGCCCCGGCCCAGGCCCGCCTTCGCACACGGGGCGCACTCCACCCTGCCCGCCACCGACGGAGGTCCGGACCTGGAACTCTTCGGCTGCTACCACGTCAGCCAGCGCAACACCTTCACCGGCCGGCTCACCCCGGCCATGCTCACGGACGTGCTCAGCCGCGCCGCGGTCGCGGCCGGACTCACACCACGGTGATCCGCACCGGTCCGCCCGCCGGATCGACCGCCGCCGCCCATCCCGCGGACAGCGGCACCGAACGCCACGGGACGACCGGGCCCCACACCCGCCGCCGGTGCAGCAGGACACCGTCCTGGCTCACCACCAGAACGGGCCGCACCAACGGCCGGGCCGCCCGCACCAGGAAACGTCCCCCGGCCGCCCCGAGCCGGTTCGGCGTCACCCACCGCAGCGGGTCGTCCACCACGACCGGGACCGGCGTCACGGGCCAGGAGGCGAAACCCGACAAGTACGCCAGCACCGGCCCGGCCACCGTCCGCCCCTCCACGACCGCCGTACCGGCCGGTTCGCCCCCGTGCAGCACGTCACCCACCGCGAACACACCCGCCACCGACGTACGGAACGCGCCGTCCACCGCCGGGCCGCGCGTCCCGCGGTCCAGCACGACCCCGCCGTACCGCGCCAGCTCGTGCTCCGGGATCCAGTCACCGGTGAACACCACGGTGTCGCACGCCACGGTCGCCACCCGCCCGTCCCTGTGCCGCACCGTTACGCCCGACAACCGCCCGTGCCCCAGGAGTTCGGTGACCGCCGTCCCCTCCAGCACCGGCACCCGCCCGCCGAGCGCCGGCGGCCGGCGCCACGGGTGCTCCGTCACCAGCGCGGCCACCTCCACGCGCGCGTGGCGCAGCGCCCGCAGCGCGTCGGAGGCGACCGGTTCCGCCCCGACGACCACCGCACGGGTGCCGACGTCCTGCCCGTAGCCGTACACCGCCCGCCGCAGTTCACCCGTGGTCAGCACCCCGGCGGGGCGTGTCCCCGGCACCAGGCGGGCACCGCGCGGCCGTTCCCGGGCACCCGTCGCCAGCACCACGGCCCTCGCGGTGAGCCGCTCCCGGCCGGACGGGCTCGTGGTGTCGAGCACGAGGGGGCCGGACCACCCAGTGGCCGTGACGCCGGTACGGAGCACCGCCCCCGCCCGCACCGCCGCGTCCGCCCACCGGCGGGGAGCTTTGGCCTCCCGCTCCAGCACCTCCACGGTGCCCGCGCCCAGGGCGGCCAGCCGCCCCGCGGCGGCGAGCCCGGCGGGTCCCGCCCCCACGACGAGCACATCGACCGTACGCGTGCCCGTCATGGCGCTCCCTCGAACAACGCCCGCAGCGCCGCCCCGCAGAAGTACCCCTGGCAGCGCCCGCCGCCCGCCCGCGTGCGGCGCCGAAGTCCGGCGGGCGAGGCGGGGGGGACCACGGAGGCGAACGCGTCACGGATCTCACCGCGCGTCACCCGCTCGCAGTGGCACACGATCTCCCCGTACGCCGGATCCGCGGCGATCAACTCCCCATCGGCGTACGGGCGGGGAAACGCCTCACCCAGGTTCGGCATCCGCACCACCGGCAGGTCCCGTGCGGCGCCCGGCTCCAGCCCGGCGTCCACCAGCAGACCCACCACATGCGCGGCGATCGCCATCGACGCGGTCAGCCCCGTCGAGCGGATGCCGCCCACGGTGACGTACCGCTGCTCCGGGTGGCAGACGATCCGGTAGTCGTCCTCCTCGGTCGCCGCCCGCAGCCCCGCGTAGACCGCCGTGACCTCCTCCTCCAGCAGCGCGGGCAGGATGCGCCGGCCCTTCTCCCGGAGGAACGCCAGCCCTTCGGCCGTCGAGCCGGTCGCCGTCTTGTCGTCGAGGTCCTCGGCGGTGGGCCCGAGCAGCACCTTGCCGTACACGGTGGGGGAGACCAGCACGCCCTTGCCGAGCGAGGTCGGCACGGGCAGCAGGATGTGCCGCACCAGGTCGCGTGCGAACGCGTCGAACACGATCAGCTGGCCGCGCCGGGGCGTCACGGTGAAGTCGTGGTGACCGAGCCGGCGGTCCAGCTCGTCGGCGTACAGGCCGGCCGCGTTGACCAGGTACCGGGTGCGCAGGATCCCGCGGCTCGTCACCAGCTCATGGCCCGGACGGACGTCCTGCACCCGGCATTCCAGGTGCAGGTCGACCCCGGCGCGCACGGCCTGCGTCGCGTAGGCGAGGGTCGTCGTCCACGGGCAGATGACGCTCTCGCCCGGCACGTACAGCGCACCGAGCGCCTCCGGGCCGAGGTGCGGTTCGCGGGCGCGCAGCTCGTCGGGGCCGATGATCCGGGCCTCCTGGTAGCCGTTCGCCTCCGCCTTGCGCGCGAGGCCCGGCAGCGCGGCGAGCTGCTCCTCGTCCCAGGCGACCAGCAGCGCGCCCAGCGGTTCCACGGGGATGCCCGCCTCGGCGGCGTACGCGACGAGCCGCCGCTGCCCCTCCCGTACGAGCCGCGCCTCCAGCGAGCCGGGCACCGCGTCGAAACCGGTGTGCAGGATCGCGGTGTTGGCCTTCGACGTGCCTTCGCCGACATCGGGCGCGGCGTCCACCAGGGCCGTGCGCAGCGGGAAGCGGGCCAGCTCGCGGGCGATGGCCGAGCCGACCACCCCGGCGCCGACGACCACCACGTCGTACGGCTCCTCGGGGAGAGGCGTCACGGCGTACGGTCCAGCAGCGTGGCCACCGCCGTACGGAAGGCACCCATCCGCTCGGCGGCCTCGTCGGCCGTGACACGTGGCTCGTACACGGCGGACGGCTGCCACCGGGGGATCGCGTCCTCGAGCGGCAGCAGCGGATCGAGGCCCAGGCGGGCGAGGGCACCCACGCCCAGGGCGGTGGCGTCCGGCAGCGCCGACACCTCGACGGGCACTTGGAGCAGATCCGCCTGGGTTTGCATCAGCAGGGCCGAGCGGGTCAGCCCGCCGTCGACGCGCAGGGACGTGAGCGGTGCGCCCAGGTCCGACCCGGCAGCCGCCGCCAGTTCCACCACCTGCGCGGCGACGCCCTCGCACAGGGCGCGCACCAGGTGCCCGGCCGTCGTGTCCAGCCCGAGTCCGGTGAGCGAGCCGCGGACGTCTCCGCGCCACCACGGTGCAGCGAGCCCGGCCAGCGACGGTACGAAGGTGACGCCGCCCGCGTCCGGGACGGAGGACCCGACCGGGTCGAGGTCGGCGGCCCCGCCGATCACCCCGAGGTCGGTGAGCCAACGGACGGCGGAGGCGGCCGTGTACACCTGCCCGTCCAGGCAGTAGCTGGTGCGCCCGCCGAGCCGCCAGGCCACACAGGCGGCCAGCCCCGCGTCACCGCGCCGGGGCCGGTCGCCGGTCTGCGCGAGCAGGAACGCCCCGGTGCCGTAGGTGCACTTGGCGGTGCCCGGCTCGGTGGCGCCCTGCGCGAGGAGCGCGGCCTGCTGGTCGACCAGGAGCCCGGTCAGCGGCAGACGCGTGCCGAAGGCTTTTGTGGCCCCCACGGGCCCCGCCGCGTCCACGAGCCGCGGCAGCCGCTCGCCGGAAAGGCCGTAGACCTCCAGCGCCTCCGGTGACCAGGTGACCTCGTCCAGGTCGAGGAGCTGGGTGCGCCCCGCGGTCGCCACGTCGGTGACGAACTCCCCGGTAAGCTGCCGCACCAGCCAGGCGTCGCTCGTCGTCACCACGCCTTCGCGGGTCGAGTGGCGGCGGATCCAGGCCATCTTCGGCGCGGCGAAGTACGGGTCGAGCGGAAGCCCGGTCAGCTCCCTCAGCCGGTCGGCGTGCGGGTCGAGTTCGTCGCAGATGCCCTCCGCCCGCTTGTCCTGCCAGACGATCGCGTCCGTCAGGGGCGCTCCGGTCGCGGGGTCCCAGGCGAGGACCGTCTCGCCCTGGTTGGCCAGGCCCACGGCGGTGACCGGCTCCCCTGCGGCGGCGAGCGCGCGGCGCCCGGCGGCCACGACCGAGTCGAGGAGCTCGCGCGGATCGACCTCCACGCGGCCGCCCGGCAGGTGACGCGGGCGCACCGGCTCCGTGGCGGAGCCGATCACTCCCCGGTCCGGGCAGACCACCAGGGCCTTGGTGCCCGAGGTGCCCTGATCGACGGCCAGTACCGGGCCCGTCATTGCCCACTCCCGTCCGTTCCGTGTCCGTTCGAGGACATCGAAAGTTCGTCGAGGTTCGTCGAGCTTGGTGACACTCGGCGAAGTTCGGCGAAGTTCGGCGAAGTTCGGCGAAGCGAAGATCGTCGAAAGATCGCCGAACGGAAGAGTGGTCCAGACCGCCCGCCACGTCAAGGCCTCTCCGTGATCGGGCGGACACGGACGGGTCGCGCGGTGGACGCAAAGGTTACTGACGGATCATCAATGACCGTAATTTTGCGGCCGGTTACGCTTCCCGCTCAAATCTGGACCGCGATCGTCCATCGAGGCCTATAGTGATCGCCGATCAACGGCCGGTAGTCACGGAGCAGTCCGACCGCTCTCCTTGGCGTACCGGCCCGACCCCCCACCGCACGCCCAGAGGACCCATGACCGTCACACCGATACCGGCCTGCCCTCCGACGGGGACGGGGTGATGCCCGGCCAGGACTTCCGGCCGGTGTACCACCCGGCGGGTCACGACAACGCCCTGCGCGGAGTGCTCCAGGACCTGCGCACCGGACGCTGGCTGTCGATGGCGCAGCTCCTGGGCGACACCGCCCGGACCGCCGACCGGTCCCTGTGGACCCGGCGTACCCAGGTGCTGGCCGCGGTGGCCGCCGGTTCCGACGTCGTCCAGGCGTGGCGGACCGAGCAGCCCCACAGCATCGCGGCGGCCGTCATGCACGCCAGGGTCACCGTGGAACGCGCCCTGCGCGCCCACCGCGAGGCGCACCCGCGCACCGGGGAACTGTGGCGGCTCGCCTGGGAGGCCTGCCAGGACGCCGCCCGGGTGGCCCCCGCCGACCCGGTGCCCTGGGTGTGCCTCCTGGCCCTCGCGGTACTGGACGACGGCCGGCGCATGGACCAGCACCGGGCGCGGCCGCCCGGGCCGATGCTGCCGCCGGGGCCGTGGGGCCTGCTCGCCGAGGCCGACAAGCGCGACCCGTACAACCGCGAGGCGTACCACCGGATGCTCCAGTTCCTGTCCACCCGGCACTCGGGCAGCGGATCCCTGCCGGAGGCCGTCAACTTCGTCCAGTGGGCCACCGCCTCGGCGCCGGAGGGTTCCGCGCTGCACGTCCTGCCCCTGTACGTCCGGGTCGAGCGGTACCGCCGCGAACGGGGCCAGGAAAGAGCCCTGGACCTGCACTGGGTCGCCGAGGACGCGGGCCGGGACGCCGACCGGGCCCTGCACGGCTGGTTCGACCGCACCGATCCCGCCGCCGAGTCGCTGCTCGACCTCAACCACCTGGCGCACGCCCTGTGGGGAGCCCTGCGGTTCGACGCCGCCGCCCGGGTCTTCACGGCGCTGGGCCCGTACTGGACCCCGCAGCCCTGGGCGTACCGCACGCACGATCCCGCCGACCAGGCCCTGGCCGAGGAGCTGTTCACCCGCGCCCGCGGCCGCTGCCTGCACGCCCCCCGCTGACCACGAACCACCCACCACTCGGAGGAAGCGCCATGTCCCGCACCCTATGGGCCGGCCCTCGGACGCCGTCCCCGCCCACGGACGAGGAGGATCGGCTGAGGGAACTCGGCTACCAGCCGGTCCTGGCCCGCCGCATGGGAGGCTTCGGCAACTTCGCCATCAGCTTCTCCGTCATCTCGGTGCTGTCCGGCTGCATGACCCTCTACGGCTTCGGCCTCGGCACCGGCGGCCCGGCCGTGATGCTGTGGGGCTGGGCGGGCGTCGGCCTGTTCGTGCTGTGCGTCGGCCTGGCGCTCGCCGAGGTGACCAGCGCGTACCCGACCTCCGGGGCCCTCTACTACATGGCCGACCGGCTCGGCGGGCGCCGCTGGGGCTGGTATACGGGCTGGCTGAACCTGCTCGGTCTGCTCGGGGCGATCGCCGGCATCGACTACGGTGCCGCGCTCTTCACCGGCGCGTTCCTCAACCTGCGGTTCGGGTTCGTCCCCACGCCGGGCTCCACCTTCGTGATCTTCCTGTGCATCCTGCTGCTGCACGCCGTGCTGAACCTCTTCGGCGTACGCCTCGTCAGCGTCCTCAACTCCATCAGCGTGTGGTGGCACCTGACCGGCGTCGCCGTCATCGTCGGGGCACTCGCGATCGTCCCCGACCGCCACCAGTCGGCCGAGTTCGTCTTCACCGAGTTCGTCAACGACACCGGCTGGGCCAACCCGTTCTACGTGGCGGCGATCGGTCTGCTGCTCGCGCAGTACACCTTCTCCGGGTACGACGCCTCCGCCCACCTCTCCGAGGAGACGTCCAACGCCTCCGTGTCGGCCGCCAAGGGCATCGTCCGGGCCATCTGGGTCTCGTGGATCGCCGGCTTCGCGCTGCTCGCCGGGCTGACCTTCGCCATCCAGGACTACGCGGGCACACAGAACAGTGCCACCGGTGTGCCACCCGCGCAGATCCTGCTCGACGCGCTCGGTTCCGGGGGCGCCTCCGCGCTGCTCCTGGTCGTGATCGTGGCGCAGCTGTTCTGCGGCAACGCCGAGGTGGCCGCCGCCAGCCGCATGGTGTTCGCCTTCAGCCGGGACAACGCGCTGCCCGGATCGGCGCTCTGGCGCAAGGTCAGCGGGCGTACCCAGACCCCCGTTCCCGCGGTCTGGCTGTCGGTCGCGGTCGCGGCCGTGCTCGCCGTGCCGTCGCTGTACTCGGCGACCGCCTACGGCGCGGTCACCGCCATCAACGTCATCGGCATCACCCCCGCGTACGCGATCCCCATCCTCCTCCGGCTGCGCGCCGGCAACAGGTTCCGGCCCGGCCCCTGGTCCCTGGGCCGCTGGAGCAGGCCGGTCGGATGGACGGCGGTCGTCTGGGTGGCGGTGGTGACGGTCCTCTTCTGCCTGCCGCAGAAGTCACCGGTCACCGTCGACTCGATGAACTACGCCGTGATCGCGCTCGCCGTGGTGCTCGCCCTCGCCACCGCGTGGTGGTACGTCGCCCGGCGCTCCTACGGCACCCCGGCCCCGTACGGCAACGCCCGCGAGCAGGCGGAGATCGCGGAGGGCATCGTCTGACGGCATGCCTCCCACCCGGGGGACTCAGCTCATGAACTCGTACGTCCACGAGGCCGATTCGGGCGCGAACCGGATGTCCGTGACCTCCAGTACGTGGCCGTGCTGGTCGCTCACGACCCGGTGCACGGTGAGGCACGTGGTGGCGACCGGGCCGTGGCCGACGCCGATCGACTCACGGCGCGTCAGCCGCAGCCCGGCGCGGTGCATCCAGTGGTACAGCAGCCGCAGGTCGGGCCGCGCCGGCCAGACCTCCGGCCGCCGGAACCGGGCGAGTTCGGGCACCTCGGCGAGCGCGTACCGGGAGAACCGGGACAGCGCCTCCTGCACGGGCGTCCCCCCGGCGCCCGGCACCTGGTGGCGGTGGACCAGCGACGGCTCGCCCGGCGCCAGGCCCAGTTGGTCGGCGAGCCCGGTCGGTGCGGGTTCCCAGTCGAGGCGCGACACGGCGGACGTGTCGGGGGTGCCGGTGCCGCAGGGGAACCGCAGGAGGCCCGGCGCGAGGACCGGCCCCGCCGCCTCCGGGGTGGTGGCGGCGGCGAACGTGCCGCGCCGCTCGGTCACCACGAGCCTTTCGTCGCGCAGCAGTTGGAGCGCGTTGCGCACGGTGTGCCGGTTGACCCGGAAGCGGTGCACCAGGGAGCGCTCGGACGGCAGCCTGGTGCCGGGGGCGATGCGCCGCTGGGTGAGGTCGTCGCGCAGCGCGGCGGCCACCCGGAGGTAGAGCGGAAGCGCCGCGGGGCTCTGGGGCTCAGCCATGTTCAACCCTCAATTTCCTTCGCTCACAGTAGTCGAGCGTGCCGTGTGGGTGATCAATCCCTATCATTGGTCTAAACCTTTATGGAAGGGGGTGCCCGGCAATCCGTCGCACTCTGGCCGAAACGGATTCACCGGCACCGCGCCCGGGTACCCGGCCCGCGCCCCCGCAGGAGCCGGTGAAGGGACACGCACGATGAGGGCCGTGACATGGCAGGGAAAGCGCGACGTACGGGTGGAGACGGTGCCCGACCCGAAGATCGAGGAGCCGACCGACGCGGTCATCAAGGTCACGTCGACCGGGCTGTGCGGCTCGGACCTCCACCTCTACGAGGTCCTGACCCCCTTCATGACCCCGGGTGACATCCTCGGCCACGAACCGATGGGCATCGTGGAGGAGGTCGGCCCCGAGGTCCCGGGCCTGAAGCCGGGCGACCGCGTGGTCGTCCCCTTCCAGATCGCCTGCGGACGCTGCTGGATGTGCACCTCCGGCCTGCCGACGCAGTGCGAGACCACCCAGGTCAGCGAGCACGGCATGGGTGCCGCACTCTTCGGCTACACCAAGCTGTACGGCGCGGTACCCGGCGGCCAGGCCGAGTACCTCCGCGTACCGCAGGCCCACTTCGGCCCGATCAAGGTCCCCGAGGGCCCGGCGGACGACCGATTCCTCTACCTGTCCGACGTGCTGCCCACCGCCTGGCAGGCCGTCCAGTACGCCGATGTCCCCCCGGGCGGCTCGGTCGCCGTCCTCGGGCTCGGCCCGATCGGCGACATGAGCTGCCGGATCGCCCTGCACCAGGGGGCCGCCCAGGTGATCGGCGTCGACCTCGTACCCGAACGCCTCCAGCGCGCCCGGGAGCAGGGTGTCGAGGTGTTCGACCTGAGCGGGTTCGACGACCACGACGAGCTCGTCGACGCCATCAAGGACCGTACGGCCGGCCGCGGCCCGGACGCCGTGATCGACGCGGTCGGCACCGAGGCCCACGGCAGCCCGCTCGCGCGCACCCAGCAGAACGCGGCCGGGCTGCTGCCCAAGGCGTGGGCGGCCCGGCTGCACCAGAAGGTGGGCGCCGACCGCCTGGCCGCGCTGTACCTGGCCATCTCCCTGGTGCGCCGCGGTGGCACCATCTCGCTGAGCGGCGTCTACGGCGGCGCGGCGGACCCGCTGCCGATGCTGACGCTGTTCGACAAGCAGATCCAGCTGCGCATGGGTCAGGCCAACGTCCGCCGCTGGGTCGACGACATCCTGCCGCTCCTCACCGACGTGGATCCGCTCGGCGTGGACGACTTCGCCACCCACCACCTGCCGCTGGCCGACGCCCCGCACGCGTACAAGATGTTCCAGCAGAAGCAGGAAGGCGCCGTGAAGGTGGTCATGCGCCCCTGAGCCGGGTCAGCCGGTGCCGCCTTCCGCCCGCAGGGGCGGCCCGGCCGGGGTCGGCGGAACCGGCTCGAAGAGCACCGCCCGGGCGATCCGGGGGGCGAACAGCACGGTCACCGGATTCACCAGGGCGAGCACGGACCGGAAGGCCCGGCCGACGACCGGGTCACCGGTGTACCGGGCCTGCACGCGCTCGAGGTACCAGGCCGCGGGCCGGTCGAGGGGCCGGGACCCCACCGCGTTGCCGGTGGCGCCCGGCATGTTCCTGTCGGACCCGGCGGAGATGTCCCAGGCCTGCCTGGAGGCGCGGAACAGCGCCCGCTGCACGCGCAGCGTCGTCGGCGTCCGGCGGGTGTCAGCGAGGGCGTCGCGCAGTGCCACCGCGCTCATCGCGGCCACCGCCATGCCCTGCCCGTAGATCGGGTTGAACGTGCACAGCGCGTCCCCGGTGGCGAGGAACCCCGCCGGGCGGCGTCCGGGGCGGTCGTAGCGGCGCCGCACGTTGGCCGTCCGGCGGAAGCTCCGTACGGGGGACTCGGCGTGCGCCTTCGTCAGCCACTCGTGCAGGATCGGGTGCGGGAGCCGCTTGGCGAAGTCCTCGAACGCGTCCCCGTCCGTGGGCGGTTCGTCACCACGCAGCCCCGACAGGGTGACGAGGTGGCGGCCGCCCTCGACGGGCATCGCCCCGCCGCCGTACGGCTGATCGGGGTTGGGGATCACGTAGTAGCCGAGGCAGTCCGCCACGCTGCCCTCGGAACCGTCCCGGTACAGGCGCGTCGCGTAGGCGAGGCCGGTCTCGATGGTCTCCTCGTACGGAGGCTCGGCACCGATCTCGGCCAGCCACTGGGGAGCCTGCGACCCACGGCCCGACGCGTCCACCACCAGGTCCGCCTCCAGCGCGCGCGTGCCGCCCTCCGCGCCGCGCTCACGCAGCCGCACGCCCCGCACGCGGCTGGCGTCACCGAGCAGGCCCACGACATCCGTGCCCTGCGCCGTGCCGATCCGGGGATCCGCCAGGACCCGGCGCCGTACGAGGTGTTCGAGCCGGGGCCGGGTGCCGGTGAAGAGCGGCGAGGTGGTGGCGGTGCGCCGGAACCACCGTCCGGCCTGCCACTGCACGACGTCCTCGGGCATGCCGACCCGGGGCGACCCCTGCTTCCGCAGCTCGTCCACCACCCCCGGCAGCAACTGCTCCAGCGCCAACTGGCCGCCCTCCAGCAGGACGTGCGTGTGCCGCCCCTGGGGTACGCCCGGGCGCGGTTCGGGCTCGTCCGGGAAGCGGTCGCGCTCGACGATCGTGACCCGCTGCGCGTGCTCGGCGAGTACCCGAGCGGCGAGCAGTCCCGCGATGCTCCCGCCGATGACCACGGCGTGCCGTGTCCCGCGGCTCGTTCCCAACTGGTCGGCGCCCCTTCGCGTCGGCGGTCTACGACTGACCAGTATCCACGGCGGATCGGGGAAGGTCGCGTGCGCCGAGGCGGAGGTGCTCGATGTGGTACACGGCCTCGTCGAGGAGCTGGGCGACGTGGTTGTCGTACAGGCTGTACTCGATCCGCCGGCCCTGCCGCACCCCGGTGACCAGGCTGAGGGCCCGCAGCAGCCGTAGCTGGTGGGACACCGCCGACTGCTCCATGGCGACCGACTCGGCCAGCTCCGTCACTCCGCAGGGCCCCTGGCGCAACCGGGTGAGGATCATCAGCCGGGACGGGGTGGCGAGGGCCTGGAGGGTGGCGGCGATGGTGGCCGCGGACTCCGCGTCCAGGCGGGCCGCCGGGGTCGTCTCACCATGCACTCCATGTCCCATGCGGGTCATCGTAGCCGCGTGTCCCGGCGTACAGATGAAGACGTCTTCATGTTTTCGGCTATGGTGGTGCCGTTTCCGCCCGCCCCGTGAAGAGGTGCACGCCCATGGCTTCCCCGGTGCTCGACACCAGGCCCGCGGTCCCGCCGGGCCGAGCCGTCCCCCCGCCCCGCCGGACCGGGCTGTTCGCCCTGCCCGAGGTCCGCTGGGCCGCGCTGTCCGCCGCCGCGTTCCTCGCCGCGCTCCCGCTCGACCTGGCCGGAGCACCCGCGTGGACCTGGGGGCCGCTCTACGCCCTCTGTTACGTCGCGGGCGGCTGGGAGCCCGGCTGGGCCGGCCTGACGGCCCTGCGCGCCAGGTCCCTGGACGTCGACCTGCTGATGGTCGTCGCGGCGATCGGCGCCGCCGCGATCGGGCAGTACCTGGACGGTGGGCTGCTCATCGTCATCTTCGCCACCTCGGGCGCCCTGGAGGCGCTCGCCACCAGGCGCACAGCCGACTCCGTGCGCGGCCTGCTGGACCTGGCGCCCGCCCGGGCCGTCCGGCTGAAGGGCTCCGGCGAGGAGCCGGTGGACGTGGCCTCCTTGAGGATCGGCGACACCGTCCTCGTACGGCCGGGGGAGCGGCTGCCCGCGGACGGCACCGTCCTCGACGGCACGAGCGACGTCGACCAGGCCACCATCACCGGCGAACCCCTGCCCGTCCCCAAGGAGCCCGGCGACGACGTCTTCGCGGGCACCCTCAACGGCACCGGGGCGCTGCGCGTACGGGTCGACAAGGACGTCTCCGAGTCCGTGATCGCCCGGATCGTCGCCATGGTGGAGGAGGCCAGCGCCACCAAGGCACCCACCCAGCTCTTCATCGAGAAGATCGAACAGCGCTACTCGGTGGGCGTGGTCGTCGCCACGCTCGCGCTGTTCGCGATCCCCCTCGCCCTCGGCGCGGACTTCACCGAGACCCTGCTGCGCGCCATGACGTTCATGATCGTGGCATCACCGTGCGCCGTGGTCCTCGCCACCATGCCGCCGCTGCTCTCCGCGATCGCCAACGCCGGCCGGCACGGCGTCCTCGTCAAGTCGGCCGTGGCGATGGAGCGACTGGCGCAGGTGGAGCGGGTCGCGCTCGACAAGACCGGCACCCTGACCGAGGGCACGCCGCGCGTCGCCGAGGTACGGCTGACCGGCCCCTCGACGGAGCCGGAGGTCCTCGCCCTGGCCGCCGCCGCCGAGCTGCCGAGCGAACACCCCCTCGCCCGCGCGGTGGTGGCCGCCGCCCGTGAACGAGGCCTGGCGGTGCCCCGCGCCACGGACTTCTCGTCCACCCCGGGGCAGGGCGTGCGGGCCCTCGTCGACGGCCGGGAGGTCACGGTGGGCCGCCCCGTCGAACCATGGCCCGCCGTCCGCGAACTGGAGGCCGACGGGCGGACCGCCGTCGTGGTGGCCTTCGACGGCGCGCCCGTCGCCGTGCTCGGCGTGGCCGACCGGCTGCGCGACGGGGCCCCGGCCGCCGTCGCCGCCCTCGCCCGGCTCAGCGGCACCGCGCCGACGCTGCTGACCGGCGACAACGAACGCGCGGCCCGGCGCGTCGCCGCCGACGCCGGCATCACCGACGTACGGGCCGGACTGCTGCC
This sequence comes from Streptomyces sp. NPDC041796, assembly GCF_055590785.1. Taxonomy (NCBI): domain Bacteria; kingdom Bacillati; phylum Actinomycetota; class Actinomycetes; order Kitasatosporales; family Streptomycetaceae; genus Streptomyces; species Streptomyces sp. NPDC041796. The sequence continues at coordinate 444,551 of NZ_JBVJAH010000002.1, read as the reverse complement.
CGAGGACAAGGTCGAGGCCGTACGGGACTGGGAGCGCGCCGGGCTGCGCACCCTCGTGGTCGGCGACGGTGTCAACGACGCCCCCGCCCTCGCCGCCGCGCACAGCGGCATCGCGATGGGCCGGGCCGGCTCCGACCTGGCCCTGGAGACCGCCGACGCCGTCGTCGTACGCGACGAACTGGCCACCGTCCCGGCCGTCGTGGCCCTTTCCCGGCGCGCCCGCCGGCTCGTCGTGCAGAACCTGGTGATCGCCGGGGTGTGCATCGGCGCCCTGGTGGTCTGGGACCTGGCCGGTCATCTGCCGCTGCCCCTCGGGGTGGCGGGCCACGAGGGCTCCACCGTCCTCGTCGGCCTCAACGGCCTGCGGCTGCTGCGCGAGGCGGCCTGGCGGAAGGCGCTGGGCTAGGGCGCGTGGGCGTGCTCGTGGTCGCGGGACCCGTCCGTGGCGTGGACGTCCCACGCGGGGAAGAGGGCGTCCCGCGGGCCCCGCTCTCGCCCTCCACCACCAGGCGCGCCCCCAGGGCCCGGTAGCGGGCATCGGTGCGTGGCGCGGTGCCGACGAGGACCGGCGCCTGGTCCTGGCCGCGCGCCGCGAGTCCGTCGCCGCCCGCCGGCTCGGGCGGGAGGTTCGCCGCGTCGACGACCGTGACCCGGGGTGTCCAGCCGGGCCGGGTCGCCGGGCCTCGCGCCGTCGTCGCGCGGGAACGCGGAGGGGGCGGCGACCGGCACGGGCGCTGATGTCGCTGGACTCGATGAGGAGACGGTCGAAGCGGCCGTCGCGGCCGGCCGGCCCACCCTTCCGGCAAGTCGTCGCGGAGGGCGCAGCGGACGCATCGGCCGGTCATCACGACCGGGACGTCCCGGTCGCTCAGGCGCGGTTGAGCGGGGTCGTGTTCCGGTCGCGGAGGAGGCCGGCGAGGGCCGTGACGGGAAGGCGGGCGCCGGGGCCGGTCGCCGTGGCCGTCACCGTGCTCAGTCCTCCGGGTGGATCAGGCCGCGTTCGTACGCCTTCACCAGGCGCTGGGGCACCTGGTGGACGGTGCCGTCGATGGTGACGGAAACCAGCTGGGGCGTCGTCGCCTTCCACTGGGCGCGTCGGTGGCGGGTGTTGGAGCGGGACATCTTCCGCTTGGGTACGGCCATGGCTCTGGGACCTCCATCGTTCGGTACGGTGGCGGCCACGCTACATGAAAATGATTACCGTTAACAATCCGGCTTCCGCAGGTCCAGGTCGTCGAACGCGGCCAGCGCCTCCGTCAGCCATCCCGTCCAGAACCGCTCCAGCTCGATCCCCCCGCGCAGCACCAGATGACGCAGCCGGTCCGCCTCGGAATCGCGCTCCGGCGGGAACTGCCGCTCCTCCATCCCCAGGTACTCCTCCAACTGTGCCCGGTGCAGGGCGAGATGGCGGCGCAGCTCGTCCGCGAAGCCCTCCGTCCCCACCACCGCCGCCGCCCGCAGCCGCAGCAGCAGGGCGTCGCGGATGGGCTTGGGGTCCTCGCTGCGCCGCACCCAGTCCGTCAGCTCGGCGCGGCCCGCGGGCAGTACTTCGTACTCCTTCTTCTGCCCACGGGACGGCACCGGGGCGGGCAGGGCCCGGATGTGCCCCGCCTGCTCCAGTTTTCCCAGCTCGCGATAGATCTGCTGGTGCGTGGCCGACCAGAAGTAGCCGATCGACCGGTCGAAGCGCCGGGTCAGCTCCAGGCCCGAGGACGGCTTTTCGAGCAGAGCGGTGAGGATCGCGTACGGGAGTGACATGACCGCATCCTATGGACGCGGAAATCTCACAGGGTCGCCGCCAGCCGCGTCCCCTGGTCGATGGCGCGCTTGGCGTCCAGCTCCGCCGCCACGTCCGCGCCGCCGATCAGGTGCACCGGCACCCCGGCCGCCGCCAGCTCCTCGTGCAGCTCACGCCGCGGATCCTGGCCCGTGCACAGCACCACCGTGTCGACCGGTATGGTGCGGGCCTCGCCGTCCACGGTGATGTGCAGGCCCTCGTCGTCGATCCGGTCGTACGCGGCGCCCGCGATCATGGTCACGCCCCGGTGCTTGAGCTCCGTGCGGTGGATCCAGCCCGTCGTCTTGCCGAGGCCGGCGCCGACCTTCGACGGCTTGCGCTGCAGGAGGTGCACCGTGCGCGGCGGCCTCGGCCGCTCCGGCGCGCGCAGCCCGCCGCGCTCGGCGTAGGAGGTGTCGACGCCCCACTGCCGGAAGTACGTCTCGGGGTCCTGGCTCGCGCCCTCGCCGCCGTCCGTGAGGAACTCCGCGACGTCGAAGCCGATGCCGCCCGCCCCGATGATCGCGACCCGCTCGCCGACCGGCGCCCCGTCGCGCAGCACGTCCAGGTAGCTGACCACGGACGGGTGGTCGACGCCCGCGATGGCGGGCGTGCGCGGACTGACACCGGTCGCGACGACCACTTCGTCGTATCCGGCGAGCAGGTCCGCGGTCACGAACGTTCCCAGCTTCACGTCCACGCCGCGCAGCTGGAGCTGGGTGCGGAAGTAGCGCAGCGTCTCGTCGAACTCCTCCTTGCCCGGCACCCGCTTGGCGATGTTGAGCTGTCCGCCGATCTCGGACGCGGCGTCGAACAGGGTGACGTCATGGCCGCGTTCGGCGGCCGAGACCGAGCAGGCGAGCCCGGCCGGACCGGCGCCGACGACCGCGATCCGCTTGCGCAGCCGGGTGGGGGAGAGGACCAGTTCCGTCTCGTGGCAGGCCCGCGGGTTGACCAGACAGGAGGTGATCTTCCCGCTGAAGGTGTGGTCGAGGCACGCCTGGTTGCAGCCGATGCAGGTGTTGATGGTCTCCGGCCGGCCGTCCGCGGCCTTGGCGACGAAGTCGGGGTCGGCGAGGAACGGCCGGGCCATCGAGACCATGTCCGCGCGGCCCTCGGCCAGGATCCTCTCGGCGACCTCGGGGGTGTTGACGCGGTTGCTGGTGATCAGGGGGATGGACACCGAGCCCATCAGCCTCTTGGTGACCCAGGTGTACGCGCCGCGCGGCACGGAGGTGGCGATGGTGGGGATCCGGGCCTCGTGCCAGCCGATGCCGGTGTTGATCAGGGTCGCGCCGGCCGCCTCGATCTCCTTGGCGAGCGCGACGACCTCCTCCAGGGACGAGCCGCCCGGCACCAGGTCCAGCATGGAGAGCCGGTAGATCAGGATGAAGTCCGCGCCGAGCCGCTCGCGCGTCCGGCGGACGATCTCCAGCGGGAAGCGGACCCGGTTCTCGTAAGCGCCGCCCCAGCGGTCCTCGCGGCGGTTGGTCGCGGCGGCGATGAACTCGTTGATCAGGTAACCCTCGGAGCCCATGATCTCGACGCCGTCGTACCCCGCCGACTTCGCCAGCTCCGCCGCCCGTACGTAGTCCTCGATCGTCTGCTCGATCTCGGCGTCGGTGAGCTCGTTCGGCACGAAGGGGCTGATCGGCGCCTGGAGGGCGCTCGGAGCGACGAGGTCGCGGTGGTAGGCGTACCGCCCGAAGTGCAGGATCTGCATCGCGATCCGCCCGCCGGCCGCGTGCACGGCGTCCGTCACGACGCGGTGCTTCGCCGCCTCCTCCTCGGTGGTCAGCTTGGCCCCGCCCTCGTAGGGCCGGCCCGCCTCGTTCGGCGCGATGCCGCCGGTCACGATGAGCCCGACGCCGCCGCGGGCGCGCTCGGCGTAGAACGCGGCCATGCGCGCGAAGCCGTTCTCCGCCTCCTCCAGCCCGACGTGCATGGACCCCATGAGCACCCGGTTGGGCAGGGTGATGAACCCCAGGTCCAGGGGCTGGAGCAGGTGCGGGTACGGGGCCGGGGCCTGGGTCGCAGTCATGGGGGCGCCTCCTCGCGCGATGTCGTCGCCCCAGTTGTAGACGACGCCGCCCGCTTGTGCAACAAGTTGCATAAGCGGCCGGGCGTGAGGTGCGTAACGTCCGACGGGGAGGCGGCGCCCCCGGGTGTCACCCCTCCCGGACCGCCGCCGCCCACTCCTCCAGCTCCTCCGGGGTGCGCGGCCCCGCCTCCCCGGGCCCCAGCAGCCCCCGGTCCCGCAGCACCCGCGCCACCGCCATGCCCCACGGGCGCCGCAGGCGGGCCGCGTCCAGGAGCGACTGGTCGGCCAGGAGCTCGGCGACCGGTCCGGTGCGCAGTCCTTCCGGGGTGAGGACCGCCGCGTCGTCGGCCCAGCGGAGGGCCAGGTCCACGTCGTGCGTGGCCATCACCACCGTGGTCCCGGAGGCGCGCAGCAGGTCCAGGACCGCCAGCAGCCGTTCCTGGCCGTGCGGGTCGAGGCCGGCGGTCGGCTCGTCGAGCACGAGGACCCGGGGTCGCATGGCGACCGCGCCCGCGATCGCCGCCCGCTTGCGCTGGCCGTACGACAGCAGGTGCGTCGGCCGGTCCTCCAGCGCCGTGATGTCCAGCGCCTCCAGGGCCTCGCGCACCCGCTCCCGCACCTCCGGCTCCGTCAGCCCCAGGTTCATCGGCCCGAACGACACGTCCTGGCCCACGGACGCCGCGAACAGCTGGTCGTCCGGGTCCTGCACCACGAGCTGCACCGTCGTACGCAGCCGGGTCAGCCCCGCCCTGTCGTACGACACCTCCTGTCCCTGGAGGAGCAGCCGGCCGCCGACGCACCGCAGGCCGCCGCTCAGCAGCCGGAGCATCGTCGTCTTGCCGCTCCCGTTGCGGCCGAGCAGCGCGACGGACCGCCCCTCGGGCACGGCGAAGTCGACGCCCCGCAGCACGGCGGGGCCGTCCTCGTAGGCGTATCCCGCACCGACGAGTTCCACGACGGCAGGAGCATTCATGGCAGGAACCTTTGCAGTACGAAGGTGAGGGCGACGAGCCCCGCGAGCAGAACGGCCGTCGCCCCCAGGAACCGCCCGGAGACCGCCGTCTTCGGCACCAGCACCCGCAGCGTGCCGTCGTAACCGCGCCCCGCCAGCCCCGTCTGGAGCCGCGCCGCCCGGTCGAAGGCGCGCACGAACGCCGTCGCGCCCAGGCCCGCCAGGGAACGCCAGGTGGCCGCCCGGCTCGTCAGGCCGAGCCGGGCCGCCTGCGCCTCCCGGATCCGCCGGACCGAGTCCAGCAGCAGGAAACTGATCCGGTACATCACGAGCGCCACGTCGACCACCGGCGCCGGCACCCCCGCCCGCACCAGCCGCGGCAGCACGTCGGACACCGGCGTGGTGAACGCGAACAGCAGCACGCCCAGGGAGGCCGCCGACGTACGCAGCAGCAACCGCCCCGCGTGCACCGGTCCGTCCGGCGCGAGCGTGACGAACCCGTCCGGCCCGCCGACCTGGAACAGCAGCGGCACCGCGCCCGTCACACAGAAACCGAGCGGGATGCGCCACGCCCGCCACAGCTGACGTGCCGCGACCCCGGCCGGGCCGAGCAGCACCACGAGGGTCGCGGCGGCGACGAGTACGGCCCCCGGCCAGGGCGGCAGGCACACGGCCAGCGCCGTCAGCCCGAAGCCCAGGGCGGCCTTCTCGCACGGATGGCGGCGGCGCCAGCGGCTGCTGTGCGCCGCCGCGTCGATCGGCAGCACGGCGGCTAGGCGGAGGCGCGCGACGCGTCGGCGCCCGAGGGCCCCGCTTCCGAGGGCCCCGCTTCCGAGGGCTCCGTCCCCGGGACGTCCCCGCCCGGCGCCCCGGCGCGGGCGCGAGCCTCGCCCTGCCGACGGCCGCGCCGCAGACCGAAGTAGTAGGCCAGCACCCCGGCGCCGAGGGCGGCCTGGAGGGAGAACAGCGCCGACTCGATCTCACCGGACGGCGGCTCGTACAGCGGGCTGAACCACGGCTTGTAGTCCGGGTGCGACTCGGTGATGGCCGTCTCGGCCTGCCCGTCGGCACCCGTGAACGGCTCCTCCTTGTGGTCGCCCATCCCCAGCGCCAGCGGCAGGACGGCGAGCGCGACCACGACGAGCAGCAGCAGCGTATTGATCCTGGCGTTACGGCTCATCGGGCCACGGCCTCCTTCTTCACGGACACGACACCGAGCCGGGCCAGATCACCCTTGCTGGACTGCATCAGCAGCCGCATCACCAGCACGGTCAGCAGACCCTCGCTGACGGCCAGCGGAATCTGGGTGACGGCGAAGATCCCGCCGAACTTCGCCAGCGCCCCGACGACACCGCTGCTGGGGTCCGGGAACGCCAGCGCCAGCTGCACGCTGGTGACGCAGTACGTCGACAGGTCGGCCACGAACGCCCCGAAGAACACGCTCACCATCAGCGGCACGTCGAAGCGGCGCAGCAGCCAGTACACGCCGAAACCGGCCCACGGACCGACGATCGCCATCGAGAACGCGTTCGCGCCCAGCGTCGTCAGGCCCCCGTGCGCCAGCAGCAGCGCCTGGAAGAGCAGGGTGATGGTGCCGAGGACCGCCATGATCGGTGGCCGGAACAGGATCGCGCCCAGGCCGGTGCCGGTCGGGTGGGAGCAACTCCCGGTGACCGAGGGGATTTTCAGGGCGGACAGGACAAAAGTGAAGGCACCGGACGCGCCGAGCAGGAGAGTCGATTCGGGATTCGCCTTGACCTCGCGGGTCAGCGAACGAACGCCATGGGCGACGAAGGGAGCGGCGGCGACGGTCCAGGCGACCGCGTGCGCGGGGGGCAAATAGCCCTCGGCGATATGCATGATGTGGGGAGACCCTCTCCAGCACCTCGTGGATGGACAACGCGCCCTGGCCGGTCTCCTGGCTGACGGGAGGGGGTCCGGGGGTGTCCCCCCCGGACGACGTGCCGCCGCGACTCCGCCTTCCCGGACACCGCGGTCTCCCGCGGCGTTCCAGTGGCTTCCAGGGGTGGATTCCCCGGGAGTGGAGCCGGACTTCCCGATCACAGTGGCGAGGGCCGCACCGGTACCGCACCGGTTTCCCGTACACCAAGGCCCTGCGACAGTAGTGCGTTGACCAGGTACATCACAACCCGCGCGTCGGTGCGCGGCCCGGCTCCACCCCGTGGGCGCGCCTCACTCCTTGCGGTATCCGTACGCCTCGGACGCTGCCCGCACCACCGCGTCCAGATCCCCTCCCGCGGACGCGGTGACCACCGCCGCCACGGCGCCCTCCACGAACGGCGCGTCCACCAGACGCGTCCCCCCGGGGAGTTCGTCGCCCTCCGCGAGCAGGGCCTTCACCGTCAGGACGGCGCTGCCGAGGTCCACCAGGACGGCCACCCCCGCCCCGCCGTCGACGGCCGCCGCCGCCCGTGTGATCAGCTCCGCGCTGGTGCCGAGACCACCGTCCGGAGTGCCGCCCGCCGCCGCCACCGGCGCGGTCCCGCCACCGGCGAGGCCCCGGGCCAGCTCGGCGACCGAGGACGCGACGGCCGCGCTGTGCGAGACCAGCACGACGCCCACCCGCGCGCTCACCGAGCCCCCTCGGCGTCGGCGAGCGCCGCGATCAGCAGCGCCGAGGACGTCGCGCCCGGGTCCTGGTGACCGACGCTCCGCTCACCGAGATAGCTGGCCCGGCCCTTGCGCGCCCGCATCGGTACGGTCGCGAGGGCGCCCTGGTCCGCCGCCTCCGCCGCCGCCGCGAACGACGCACCGAGCGACTCGGCCAGCGCCTCGACGGCCGGCTCCAGCGCGTCCAGCATCGTCTTGTCCCCGGCCTTCGCCCCGCCGAGCTGCGCCACCGCCGCCACGCCCACCCGCAGCGCCTCCGCAAGCTGCACGGGCGCCACCTCGGCGGCGTCGCCCAGCGCCTTGCCGGTGCGCCGCAGCAGCGTCCCGTACAAAGGCCCCGACGCGCCGCCGACCGTCGAGATCAGCTGCTGCCCCGCGAGCCTGAGCACGGCCCCCGGCGTCATGGCCGTACCGCCCTCCAGGGCCTTGACCACCGCGGCGAAACCGCGCTGCAGATTGGCACCGTGGTCCGCGTCACCGATCGCCGAGTCGAGCTCGGTGAGCCGGTCCGCCTCCCGGTCCACGGATGCGGCCACGCCGGTCATCCAGCGCCGGAAGAACTCCGCGTCAAGCATCACGGGCCTCACATTCCCCACCGCAGGGCGGCCGTCCGCACCGGCGCGTCCCACAGTCGCAGCAGTTCCTCGTCCACCTGACACAGGGTCACCGAGCACCCGGCCATGTCGAGCGAGGTCACGTAATTGCCGACGAGCGTACGGGCCACGGAGACGCCCCGCTCGCCCAGCACCCGCTGGACCTCGGCATTGAACCCGTACAGCTCCAGCAACGGCGTCGCACCCATGCCGTTGACCAGCACCAGCACCGGACCGCTCGGCCCGAGGTCCTCCAGGACGGCGTCCACCGCCAAGTCGGCGATCTCGCCCGAGGTCATCATGGGGCGCCGCTCCCGCCCGGGCTCCCCATGGATGCCGATGCCCAACTCCAGTTCACCCGGGGGCAGATCGAACGTCGGGCTGCCCTTCGCGGGCGTGGTGCACGCGCTCAGCGCCACACCGAAACTGCGCGAACCCGCGTTCACCCGCCGGGCGATCGCCTCCACCCGCTCCAGGGGCGCCCCCTCCTCGGCGGCCGCACCGGCGATCTTCTCCACGAAGAGCGTGGCCCCGGTCCCGCGCCGCCCCGCCGTGAACGTGCTGTCGGACACGGCCACGTCGTCGTCCACGAGGACCTTGGCGACCCGCACGCCCTCGTCCTCGGCGAGCTCGGCCGCCATCTCGAAGTTCAGCACGTCCCCGGTGTAGTTCTTGACGACGAACAGCACCCCGTGCCCACTGTCCACGGCGGCCGCCGCCCGCACCATCTGGTCGGGAACGGGTGACGTGAAGACCTCGCCCGGACAGGCCGCCGCCAGCATTCCGGGCCCGACGAACCCGGCGTGCAGCGGTTCGTGCCCGGATCCGCCCCCCGACACCAGCGCCACCCGCCCGGCGACGGGCGCGTCACGCCGCACCACGACCCGGTTCTCCACGTCCACGGTGAGCTCGGGATGCGCGGCCGCGATCCCGCGCAGGGCGTCGGCGACGACGGTCTCGGCCACGTTGATCAGCATGCGCAACGGAATCTCCCAGCAGGATGGTCGGACGGGTCTCTGGCGGGACTGCAGCCGACCCTGCCACGCCGGCCGGTGCCGTGTCAGCGGGACGTCCCGGCTGAGCCGGAGCGCCGCCGGTGGGCAGCCGTTGGCGTGAACTGTGGTTCGGGCGGGTGACCCGTCGTGCCGGACCGTGAGGATGTGATTACGGTCGTTCGAGTGCCATCCCCTCTCGAAGGACGGTCCAACATGGCGAACAACGAAACCGGCGACGTCACGGGCACCAAGGACAAGAACTACAACCTGATCTGGTACGTGGAGTCCTGCCTGAACAACGCGCTGCGGCTGGAGACCTACATCAAGGACGCGGAACGGGAGAACGACGCGGAGATCGCCGACCTGTTCCGCAAGGCGCAGAGCGACAGCCGCAAGGGCGCCGAGCTGGGCAAACAGCTCCTGCGCGGCCGTCTCGGCAGCTGACCGCACAACGCGGTCCCCGGCAGGGCGGCACGCCCCTGGGCGTGCCGTTCGCCATGGGTGGGCCCCACGGGCACATCCGCCCGCACGGGACGGGGGTGGAACACGATGGCACGGCTGGAGGTGCGCGACCACGAGCTGGTCGTCCGCCTGTCGTGGTGGGAGGCGGCCGCGGCACGGCGGAGGGAAGTCCGCGTGCCCCTCGCCGCCGTGCGGGACGCCCGGGTCGAGCCCGACTGGTGGCGCAGCCTGCGGGGCACCGCCGAGCGCGGGCTCCGCAGGCCGGGGCGTTTCTGCGTGGGGACATGGCGGCACGGCGAGGGCCTGGACTTCATGGCCGTACGCGCGGGCGGCCCGGTGGCCGTCGTCGAGCTGTTCCCCGGCCGTACGTTCGCCCGCCTGTCCGTGTCCACGGCCGACGCCGAGGAGACGGTCCGGGCGGTGCGCCTGGCCGCGCGACGTGCTCCGGGTGCGTCGGGCGGGGCGTAACGGTGGCGCTCGGCGCCTGGTGTGGTCATCGGTTCCCCCCGTGCGGTCCGTCCGGCCGCCTGGTCCGTCCGCCCCCGCCGGCGACATGGCGGCGCGAAAGCCGCGCGACCCCGGTCGCCCGGGCGGGTGGTGGCGGCCACCGGTCCGGCCGGGCCGGGGACACCGCGGAAGGGCGTGCGCGGCCCCACGCGTCCGCCGTGTCGCCGCGTCAGCCGGAGATCCGCCCCACCAGACCGGCCAGCGCCCTCGCCAGCGCCTCGACGCCCTCGCCACGAGGCGCTCCCCGGTCGTCCAGGTACAGATCGCGCCGGATCTCCACCATCAGCGCGCCGACCCTCGGGTCCAGCCCGTAGTACCGCAGCGGTACGTACGTTCCCGCGAACGGCGTGTCCAGCGCCGTGCCGCCGAAGCCCGCGAACGCCTGCCGCGCCGCGTCCAGCAGCGGACCGGGCGTGTGGAAGGGGTCGGTGCCCAGACAGATGGGCGGGCGGGGCCCGTCGCCGTGGAGCTCGTACGGCAGCGCCTCCGCCGGATACGAGTGGACGTCGAGGACCACGGCGCTCCCCACCGCTTCGAGCCGGTCGGTCACCGCCGCCGTCATCGCCTCCGCGTACGGGTGGAAGTAACGGTCGATCAGGGGCTGTACGTCGGTGTCCGCCGGGCGGAGGTCCTCGCGGTGCGTGGTCCGGGTGTAGACCGCGCCCATGCCCACCGCCAGCATCTCCTCGCGCTCGTCGGGGAAGCGCTCCGGGTCGACCACCAGGCGGGACAGCCGATTGACGAACCGCCAGGGCTCCCTCCTCGCGGCCTTCGCCGCCGCGGTGGCGATCCGCTCCGTGTACGCGTCGGTGATGTGGTCCAGTTCCGCTTCGAGGGCGTGGTCGTCCAGCACGATCCCGGCGCGCACGTCCGTGGGTATCGCCCGGGAGGAGTGCGGGACATGGAGGATCACGGGGGAGTCGGTCGCGCCCGGGTGGAGCAGGAAGGGGGCGGGGGTCTCGGTCATCTGGTTCCTCGGCCGGGGTCGTCACGGGTGGCCGCTCCCGGGGTAGGCGGGGCGGCATGGGCAACATCCTGATCGGTACATGTTCCTGGACGGACAAGGCACTTGTCGGCAGCGGCTGGTACCCGCCGGCGCGACGCGACCCGGAGGGGCGACTGCGGCACTACGCCGAACGGTTCCCCCTGGTGGAGGTGGACTCCACGTACTACGCACTCCCCAGCACGCGCAACAGCCTGCTGTGGGCGGAACGCACGCCACCCGGCTTCCGTTTCGACGTCAAGGCGTTCTCCCTGCTCACCGGCCACCCGACCCGCACGGCCGCCCTGCCCGCCGACCTCCGTGGCCGCGACACGGGCGATCCCGGCTTCCTCGACGAGGTGTGGCACCGCTTCAGCGACGCCCTGCGCCCGCTGCGTGACGCGAACCGGCTCGGCACCCTGCTGTTCCAGTTCCCGCCCTGGTTCGCCCCCGGACCGCGGGCGGAGGCCGTCCTCGACCGCGTCCGGAAACGCGCCGCCGACTGGCCCGTGGCCGTGGAGTTCCGGCACCCCGACTGGTGGCGGGACGAACGGCGGCCCCGCACCACAGCCCTCTTGCGGGCCCTGGACGCGGCGGCCGTCGCGGTGGACATGGCACAGGACCTGCCCACCTCCATACCTCCGCTCACCCCGGTCACCTCCGACGACCTCGCGGTGGTCCGGTTCCACGGGCGCAGCCCCGCGTGGGGCACCGGGACCAAGGAGGACCGCTTCCGGCACCGTTACGCGGAGGACGAGCTGACCGAGTGGCGACCCCGCCTCCGCCGGCTGGCCGACCGGGTCGCGCACCTGCACGTCCTGTTCAACAACTGCTGTGCCGACGCCGCCGTACACGCCGCCGAGTGCATGACACGCCTGCTGGGTCACCGGGGACATCCTCACGACGCCATCGGGTAGACGCGCCTACACGGCCGGTCCGTACACAGTCGGGCCGGAGCCCGTCACAAGGAGGAGACATGTCCGGATTGATGACGCGTATCAAGCAGTTCACCCGCAGCCCCCAGGGCCGGCGGACGATCGCGTCGGCGCGCCGCGCCGCCGCCGACCCGCGCAACCGCGCGCAGGCCCGCCGGCTGTTCGGCCGGCTGCGCGGCCGCCGGTGACGGGAGAACGGAGGTCAGGCGTATGGGGATGGGAACGCTGACACGGTGGGAACGGGCCCTGGAGCGCTGGCAGAGTGCCCTGGTCTCCAAGGCCCGTCACCACGAGCCGGTCGAGTTGCTCGACGAGCTGCGCCGAGAGTGCGACGACCACGCCGTGGTGTGCAGCCAGAGCAGAGTCGTCGTGCCCAACGCGTACGAGGTGGAGCTGGACGCCACGGTGTACGAGGAGCTGATGCGCCACGGCGGCGGGGACGTGGGACAGGAGCTGACGGACGTCCTCGCCCGCCACGGCGAGCGCAACGGCTACGAGTGGGCGGGACCGCTGACGGTACGCATCACCCCGACGACGCGGCCGCCCGGCGACCCCTATCAGGTGGCCAGCAGCCCCATGCCCCACGTCCGCGCGGACGCCTTCCCGGCGGCCGACTGAGCACCGTACGGAGGCGCCGTCCGGGGGGCCGGGCGACGCGCTGACTGGCTGTGGGTACCGGGGAGGGCGCAGCATGGGGTAAAGGCGATGGACAGCGGCGCACGCTGGTGGCTTCCCGCGTACGGAGGCGGTGCACGCGTTGACCGGGCACATCTTTGCGAGCTGCGGGGTGGAGCTGGCCGCTGTCTACGTGCCGTCCGACACCATCGACGAACTGCGTCTGGCCGAGGTGGTCGGCGACTCCCACGGGCCGTACGAGATCCCGTCGGCGTACACCCTCTCCGGCCGCTCGGCGGTCGCCGACGCCTGCCGGGCGGGACGACCCCTGTGGCGGACGTGCGAGGAGCCGGATCCGCACGGCACGGGCGGCGGGCCGGTGTCCCTGGGCGCCCTGCCGCTCGGCGGGGACCCGCAGCTGCTCGGCTGCCTGCTCGTGGTCCGCAAGGACGGCGACGGCTTCGACACCGACCAGCGGGCGTTCCTGGAGCTGTACGCCGACCAGACGGCGGCCGGGCTGGAGGCCGCCGCCGCCCGGGTCAGCGCGCCCGTCGACGTTAGCTCACCGACCGGCCACGCCCTGCTGCCCCTGCGCGGCGGCACCTTCGCCCTGACCCTCCGCACCGGCCGGATGGACGTGGACGCCCAGGTGCTGCACCTGCTCGGCGTCGCCCGGGCGGACTTCGACGGGCACGTCTCCACACTGCTGGAGCGCGCCGTCCCGGACGACGTTCCGGCGCTGATGGCGATCGTCGAACCGGACCGGGTGGCCGCCCACGAGCAGCTCGCGTTCCGCGTCCGCCGGCCGGGCGGCGAACTGCGCTGGCTGGGGCTGCGCTGCCGCGTCGTGGCGGGTGCCGACGGCAGGCCGGACCGTGTCCTCGGCGTGGTGGGCGACGCCTCCTACCTGCGGCCCACGCCCGACGAGGTGTCCCTCGTGCAGCGGCTGTCCGCCGCGCTGGCCGGCGCCACGACGATCCGGGACGTCAGCCGGGTCGTCGTCGAGTCCCTGCGCGCGCCGCTGAACGCCACCCGCGTCGCGGTCGCCGAGCTGGAGGGCGACCGGCTCGTGGTCACCCTCCTCCATCCGCCGCAGCCCGACGCCTGGCCCGAGGTGTGGCGTTCGGAGTGGCGCTCGGAGTGGCCGGACGCCTCGACCCACACCCTGCCGACCCTGGAGAGCGCCCTGCGGGAGGGGCATGTGGCCCTCTGGCCGCCCGGCGCCCCCCTCGAACCCGGCCTCTCGGGCATCGGCCCCGGTGGGCTCGCCGTCCTTCCGCTGCCGGCGGACGGCCGGATGGTGGGGGTGTGCCTCGTCGGGTGGGACGGCGAGCACCGCTTCGGACCGGAGGAGCGCTCCCTGCTGACCGCGACGGCCGGTCTGGTGGGTCAGGCCCTGACACGCGCCCACGCCCTGAACGCCGGGCACGAACTCGCCACGATGCTCCAGCGCAGCCTCCTGCCCCGCAAGCTCCCGGCCCTGCCGGGCGGGGAGGCCGTCGCACGGTATCTGCCCGCGACGGTCGGTCTCGAAGTGGGCGGTGACTGGTACGACGTCATCCCGCTCTCCGACGGGCACGTGGCACTGGTCATCGGGGACGTGCAGGGCCACAGTGCCGGAGCCGCCACGATCATGGGGCAGATGCGCACCGCGATCCGGGCCTACGCGGTGGAGGGCCACCCGCCCGACGTCGTCGTCGCGCACGCCAACCGTCTCCTCGTCGGCATGGAGACCGACCTCTTCGCCACCTGCTGCTATGTCGACCTCGACATGGAGGAGGGTCTCGCCTGGGTGGTCCGTGCCGGGCACCTGCCGCCGCTGCTGCGGCTGCCCGACGGCACCACCGAGGCGGTCGAGATCGAGGGCGGCCCACCGCTCGGCGTCATGGCGGACGCCGACTTCCCGCTGACCGAGGTCGGCCTCCTGCCCGGCACCCTCATCACCCTCCTCACGGACGGCCTCGTGGAGTCGGCGAGCCTCCACCTGGACGACGGGATGCGCGCCGTGTGCGAGGTGCTCCGGGCGGCCGACCCGGCCGACCCCGGGCGGGTCGCCGACGAGCTCGTCGCGGGTACCCGCCGGCGGGACGACGACGTCGCCGTGCTGCTGCTGCGCTACGACGGGATGCGGATCCGTCCGATCCGTGCCCGGTGGGCCGTGTGGCGGCTGCCCGACGCCGTGATGCACGCCCGGCGCTTCACGGCGCGCACCCTGCGGGGCTGGGGTGTGACGGAGGAGGTCGACATGGCCCTGCTGGTCGTCTCCGAGCTGGTGACGAACGCCATCGCGCACACCCAGGGGGAGGTGCGGCTCGACCTCACCCTGGCCGGGGACCGTCTCCGTATCGCCGTGAACGACGCCTCGCCCCGCGCCCCCGTCAAGTCCACGAGCGTGGACTGGGAGGCCACCGGCGGCCGTGGGCTCCTGCTCGTCGAGGCGATGTCCACGGCGTGGGGCTCGGTGCCGCTCAGCGGTGGCAAACAGGTGTGGTGCGAGGTCGCCCTGTCACCACGTGAGCCGATCGACGACAGCGAGTGACGGAGGTGACCGAGGTGGTGAACGCGACACGCCGACGGGTCGTGCCCGCGGTTCTCGTGGCGGCCGGGCTGGCCCTGTCCTCCGGCCTCGCGGCCTGCGGGCAGGCCGCCGAAGTGCCCGAGGAGGGTGCGCAGGTCGCCCCCGACGGCCGGTCGATCGGTCTGCTGCTGCCCGACAACACCGACCGCTTCGACACCTTCGACCGGCCTCTGATCGAGGAACGGATCGCCGCCCTGTGCGCCGAGTGCGACGTGGAGTTCGCCAGCGCGCAACACGATGTGGCCACCCAGCAGCACCAGGTCGACACGATGATCACCAAGGGGGTCCGGGTGCTGATCCTGGACGCGGTGGACTCCAGGTCGCTGCGTTCCTCGGTCGACCGCGCACGGGAGGCGGGCATCGACGTGGTCGCCTACGACCGGCTCGTGGAGGGCCCCATCTCGGCGTACGTCTCCTTCGACGGCGAACGGGTCGGGCGGCTCCAGGGCGAGGCGCTTCTCGAGGCCCTGGGCGACGACGCGCACGGCGGCCAGATCGTGATGATGAACGGTGCCGCCACCGACCCCAACTCGGCCTGGTTCAAGGAGGGCGCCCTGTCCGCCCTGGAAGGCAAGGTCAGGATCGGCAAGGCGTACGACACCGCCGAATGGCGCCCCGTGAACGCCCACATGAACATGTCCGGGGCCATCGCCTCCCTGGGCGCCGACAGCATCGACGGGGTGTACTCCGCCAACGACGGCCTCGCCGCCGGGATCATCTCCGCCCTCAAGTCGGCGAAGATCCGGCCGCTGCCCCCGGTGACCGGGCAGGACGCGGAGCTCGCCGGGATCCAGCGGATCGTCGCGGGGGAGCAGTACATGACCGTCTACAAGCCGTTCAAGCTGGAGGCGTACGCCGCCGCTGAGATGGCCGTCGCGCTCGTACGGGGACAACAGCCGGACGGCATCGCGACGGGCACGGTCGACAGCCCCACCACCCGCGACATCCCCTCCGTACTGCTCACACCCCTCTCCGTGACCGTCGACAACATCAAGGAGACCGTGGTCAAGGACGGCATGTACACGATCGGCCAAATCTGCACCCCGAAGTACGCGGCCGACTGCAAGAGAGCCGGACTCACCCCGTGACCCGGGGGAGGGAAGTGGTTCACATGTCAGCACCACCCCTGCTGGCGCTGAAGGGCGTCTCCAAACGATTCGGCGCGGTACGGGCGCTCGCGGACGTCGACCTGGAAATCCGTGCCGGTCAGGTCGTCGCGCTGGTGGGCGACAACGGCGCCGGCAAATCCACCCTCATCAAGATCATCGCCGGAGTGGACCCCGCCGACCACGGCGTGATCGAGTGGGACGGCCGGCCCGTCCACATCACCAGGCCGCACGACGCCCAGGCCCTCGGCATCGCGACCGTCTACCAGGACCTGGCGCTGTGCGACAACCTCGATGTCGTCGGCAACCTCTTCCTCGGCCGGGAGATCCACCGGGTGGGCGTCCTCGACGAGGTGGAGATGGAGCGCCGTACCCTCGGCCTGCTCGACACCTTCTCCATCCACATGCCCAGCGTGCGGGTCCCCGTCGCCTCCCTGTCCGGCGGGCAGCGGCAGACCGTCGCCATCTCCCGCTCGCTCCTGGGCGAGCCGCGGCTGGTCCTCCTCGACGAGCCCACCGCCGCGCTGGGCATCGAGCAGACCGCCCAAGTCCTCGATCTGGTCGACCGGCTGCGGGAACGGGGCCTGGGCGTCCTTCTCATCAGTCACAACATGGGGGACGTCAAAGCCGTCGCGGACTGGATCGCGGTCCTTCGCCTCGGCCGGAACAACGGCTTCTTCGACGTGACGACGACCTCCCACGAGCAGATCATCTCCTCCATCACCGGTGCCACGGACAACGCCGTCACACGACGCACCTCCCGCGAGTGGGAGGCGGGCTGATGAGCGCCACGAACGGTGCCGGCGGCGCCGGCGGCACGAGGGCGCATCACGTCGAGGCGTTCAAGGACAGCCTCCGCAGCGGTGAACTCGGTTCCCTCCCCGTCCTGCTGAGCCTGGGATCGATCTGGCTGATCTTCGTCCTCCTGGACGAGAAGTTCCTCTCCCCCCGCAACCTGTCCAACCTGAGCGTGGACATCGTCGGTACCGGGCTGATCGCCGTGGGCGTCGTCTTCGTCCTGCTCCTGGGCGAGATCGACCTGTCGGTCGGTTCGGTGAGCGGCCTCGCGGCGGCGGCGTTCGCCGTCCTGAACGTCCAGCACGGCATGGCGGAGGGCCTCGCCGTGCTGGTCGCCGTGGTCATGGGGGCGGCGATCGGGGCCGTGCACGGGTTCTTCTTCGCCCGCGTCGGGGTGCCCGCCTTCGTGGTCACCCTGGCCGGGCTGCTGGGCTGGAACGGGCTGATGCTGTACATCCTCGGGTCGAGCGGCACCATCAACCTCGACGACGAGGGCCTGGTCGCCATGCTCACCAGCCACTACTTCAACGACGTGGCCGTCGCGTACGGGGTGGCGGCCCTCGGCACCGCCGGCTACTTCCTCGTCTCCCTGCGGGACGCGCGCCGCCGCGTCGCCGCGGGAGTGCCGTCCCGTACCCCGGGCGCGATCGCCGTACGCACCGGGGCGCTCGCCGTGGTCGCCTTCGCCGCCGCGTTCGTCCTCAACCGGTTCCAGGGGCTGCCACTCGCCCTGCTGATCTTCATCACCGTCCTCGTCGGCCTGGACTACGTCCTGCGCCGCACCACCTACGGGCGCATGATCTTCGCGCTCGGCGGTGGTGTCGAGGCCGCCCGGCGCGCCGGACTCGGGGTGGTGTGGGTGCGGATCTCGGTGTTCATGATGTCGGGCACGATGGCCGCGGTCGGCGGCCTGTTCCTGGCGTCCCGGGTCACCTCGGCCAGCCAGGCCTCCGGCGGCGGCAACCTGCTGATGAACGCCATCGCCGCGGCGGTCATCGGCGGCACCAGTCTCTTCGGCGGACGGGGCCGGGTATGGTCCGCGCTGCTGGGCGTCCTGGTCATCCAGTCGATCGCCTCGGGCGTCGCCCTGCTGGGCATCCAGGCCGCCGTGCAGTTCATGATCACGGGCGGGGTGCTGCTGGTCGCCGTGGTCATCGACTCCCTGTCGCGGCGCGCCCAGAAGGCGCACGGCCGGGTCTGACACCGTGCGCCCCTCCGTCGCCGGGCGGGGGCATGGCCCGCCGTCTGCGTGGGACCCGTCAAGTCTCGTCGTTCCGGAACGAGACGGAGGGAAAGGCCGTGAGCAGCGCGAAGCAAGAACGAGCGGAGGCCGCGAAGCTTCCCGATGACGATGTGATCGGCGTCCTGTTGCGTCAGCACGCGCTGATCCGCGACCTCTTCGCGGAGGTGAGGAGCGCCGGGGGCGAGCGGCCCAAGCGGGAGGCCTTCGACGCGCTGAGGGCACTCCTCGCGGTGCACGAGACCGCGGAGGAGCTGATCCTGCGCCCCGTCGCGACCGACACGGCCGGGCAGGAGGAGGCGGACGCCCGCAACCAGGAGGAGAAGGCGGCCAACAGGGTCCTCGCCGAACTCGAGCGGATGGACGTCTCCAGCCCCGAGTTCGACGATCTGCTCCGCAGGTTCGAGAAGGACGTCATCAGCCACGCGGAGCACGAGGAGAAGGAGGAGTTCCCGTCCGTGCTCCGGGAGTGCCCCGAAGCCCGGCGCAAGAGGCTGGGCGGTCAGCTCCGGATCGTGGAGAAACTCGCCCCCACCCACCCGCACCCCAGGACGGCCGGGTCACCGACCGCGCAGTGGGTCGCAGGGCCGTTCGCGGCCATGCTCGACCGGACCAGGGACGCGCTGAAGCACGTCAGCAGCCGCTGAGGGCCGTCCCAGTGCGACTCCCGCACCCCCGGCGGCGGGTCAGCGAGCCGGCCGCCGGCGGCCCAGCAGGACGCCCAGGGCAACCATCGCGACACCCAGGGCGAAGTGCAGCCAGTTGTCGGCGGTGTTGACCGGGACGAAGTTGGCGGCGCTGTCGTGGTCGATGAACAGCCCGTACAGCCACAGGGCCAGGTAGATCACGCCGCCCACGACCAGGAAGGACCGGGCGGCCGACGCGGACCGTGCCATCGCCAGGCCCGCCAGGCCGAAGGCCACGTGCACGAGGTTGTGCAGGACGGACACCTGGAACACGCCGAACAGCTTCGCCTCGGAGTCGTGCTCGGCGAACTTGAGGGTGTCGTAGTCGGTGGTGATCCCGGGGACGAACCCCAGGACGCCCACCAGGAGGAACACGACACCCACGAGCAGCGCGGCCTGCTGCACAGGGGTCCGGGGGGCCACGGGCGTACCACGCAGACTGTTCATGATCGGGCTTCCTTCACGGGGGACGACCGCATGGGCCGTCTGGATCACCACTTAAGGCGTGATTACCCGTACTGTCTGCATTTATCCCGCCCTTACGCCCGCCGGTCCTCCCGCCCCGGCCCGGTCGGGGGACGCCCCGGCCGGTTCACTTCAGCGGGTCGCGGCCCGGTATGTGCCGGGCTCGCCCGCGGTCGTGTCCACCCCCGCGTCGAAGTGCCTCGGCGTCTCGTCGCGGTCCTCGTCGCCACCGCTCACGACCGCTTGCCCCTCTTGCACCTTTCCCTCGACGGTCTTCCCGTGGCTGCTCCAGGTGACCTCGTCACCTTTGCCGAGCTTCTTGTCCTTGGCCATGGGGCGCCTTCCTTCCGGTCTCCGTGGCGGGCCCGACCCTCGGCCCCCTGCGTGTGTTCCCGCCACGGCACTCCGCTCGTCACCCGGCGGCGCACGCCCGGGGAAGACCACCCCGATGCCGTACCGAGGTCCCCCCGGGCGACCGGGCCGTCAGCCGAGCTTCTTGAGGAGCTCGGCCGCCAGCGGCGCGGAGGAGGCCGGGTTCTGACCGGTGACCAGGTTGCGGTCGACGACCACGTTCGGCGCCCACGGCTCGCCCTCCCGGAAGTCGGCACCGATCTCCACCAGGCGGTTCTGCAACAGCCACTTCGCCTTGTCGGCGAGGCCCGCCTGGGTCTCCTCCACGTTGGTGAAGCCGGTCAGCCGGTAGCCGGCGAAGGCGTTGGTGCCGTCCTCCTTGCCGGCGGCGAGCATGGCCGCCGGGCCGTGGCACACCACGCCCAGCGGCAGGCCCGACTCCAGCGCGCGGGTCAGCAGCCGGCCCGACTCGGCGTCCACCGCCAGGTCCTCCATAGGCCCGTGGCCGCCGGGGTAGAACACCGCGGCGTACTCGCCGAGGTCCACGTCTCCGAGGGCCACCGGGCGCTGGAGGGCGGAGATGGACGCAAGGGCGCCCGCGATCCGGTCGGCGCTCTCCTGGCCGCCGTTGACCTCGGGGGCGAGGCTCGCCCGGTCCACGGTGGGTACGACACCGCCCGGAGTGGCGACCACGACCTCGTGCCCGGCCGCCGTGAACGCCTCGTACGGGGCGACGGCCTCCTCGGCCCAGAACCCGCTGGGGTGCTTGGTGCCGTCCGCCAGCGTCCAGTGGTCGGCGCCGGTCATCACGAAAAGGATCTTCGACATGGTGTGTCTCCCTGGTGTGCGGTCGATGTCTTCGACCGTAAGCCGGGCACCCACAGAGATCCAATGGGGAAACCGATCGGCGGTATCGGGATTCCTATGCCTGACGGGCCGGGTGCGCCGCGATCGACGCGACCGGCGCCGTGTCACTGAGGTGCCCCACCTGGTGCCGCGCCCGGTCAGCGGCCGCAGGTGCCCCGGAGATGGCCGCCGTGGTGGGTGCGGGCGGGGCCGCCTTGGTCCGGTCGTCGGGTGCGTTCGCCACCGAGGACCAGGTACGGAGCCGGTGGCTGGCCGCGTCGTCCAGGCTCACCGGGGCGCCGCGCTGCTCGGCCAGCCGGCTCGCCTCACGGCCGAGCGCCGCGATGTCGTCCCAGCGCAGCCGCAGTACGACCGACACCTCCGCGCCGCCGTCCGGGAGTCCTCGCATCGTCGGCTCGTCGCGCTCGTTCATCGCCGCTCCTGTCATTGCCGCAGAGACGTTTCATCGCATGAGTACGGACCGTCCCGGCGCCCCGTTCAGGACCCGGCCGGAACAATCCGTCCCCACCTTCCCCCGAATGGGCGTGCGGGCAGCCGCGGGTGCACGCTGGAGGAGTGACGGAGTGACCTGGAGGTGTGAGTGATGAAGACGATCGTCGGATGGCACGTGGACATCGAGTTCACCGAGGACGAGGTCGCGGGCAAGACCCGTGCGGCCTGCATGGTCAGGCTCCCGGACGGCACCGAGCTCCGCGCCCACGGCCACGCCAAGCGGCACCCGGACGACATGGAACAGCAGCGCGTCGGCGAGGAGATCGCCGCCGCCCGCTGCCTCAACGAACTCTCACGAAATCTGATGAAGAAGGCCGGGGGTGAGATCGAGGAGGTGACACACATCCCGGCGCACCTGGCCATGTGAGCCCCGGCCGCACGGGACGGGTCACGGCCGGCCGCCGGCCGTGACCCGTCCCGTGCGCACCACACGCCCCGGCGGGGGACCGGCGGTCACGACGACCGCGCCTCCCGCGTCCGGGCCCTGTTCGCCCGGCGAATGGCCTCCAGGAGCTCCGGCTTCGACATCCGCGACCGGCCTGCGATGTCCAGCTTGCCCGCGAGTTCGTACAGGTGCTGCTTGGAGGCGTTCTCGTCGACGCCCTCACCACTGCGGCCGCCCTGCTGCCTCGGCCGCGCCGCCAGCGGGTCCGACGGCCCCTTGCGGCCGCCCTCCTTGCGCTCCCAGTGGTCACCGACCTTCTCGTGCGTGTGCTTCAGGGCGCTGTACGCCACCCGGTGGGCACGCTCGCCCTCGCCGTACTCCTCGACCGCCGAGTCGTGCGCCTTCACCCACGTACGCTGCGCGCTCCTCGGTGAGCGCCGCAGGGTCGACGGCATCTCCTGCTCTCCCGGCACGCTCCTCACCTCCCTGTCACGCTCCACCGAAGGACGGGTGTCCGCGCGGCGCCACGACAAACGGGCCGCGAACGGGGCCATGAGTGCCGGGGACGGGGGCACACGAGGGCCCGAGGGAACCGATGCGGTCGATGCCCGGCGTACGGCCGGGGCTGTCGGGGCCCGGGAAGGACGCAACAGCACATGTCGCAGGTCGAGGAATCCATCGAGGTCGGCGTGCCGGTGCGCACCGCCTACAACCAGTGGACCCAGTTCGAGAGCTTTCCGGAGTTCATGGAAGGCGTCGAGCGGATCGAGCAGCGCACCGACACCCTCACCCACTGGGTGACCCAGGTGAACGGCGCCGCACGGGAGTTCGACGCAGAGATCACCGAGCAGGTCCCGGACGAGCGGGTCGCCTGGACCACCGTCGGCGGTGGGGCACGGCAGGCCGGTGTGGTGACGTTCCACCGCATCGACGCCACGACCACGAAGGTGATGCTGCAGATGGACTTCGAGCCCGACGGATTCACCGAGACCGTCGGCGACAAGCTCGGCTTCGTCAAGCGGCAGGTCACCGGCGACCTCAAGCGGTTCAAGTCCTTCATCGAATCACGCGGCACCGAGACCGGCGCCTGGCGCGGCCAGGTCTGACGCGCGTACACGGCGGCGGGGGCGGGCCACCCGTCCGGACGGGTGATGTGACGCCGCGTCCGGGCCGGGCCTGCCGCCCTCCGGCGGGTCCTGCTGGCAGAGTCGGAGCCGTTAACTCCAAGCGCCCCCACGGGGCTGCTGGGCCGGGGGGGGGGGGGGGGGGAGGGGGGGGGGGGGGGGGGGGGGGGGGGGGGGGGGGGGGGGGGGGGAAGGGGGGGGGGGGGGAGGGATGGAGCAGAGGGGGGGAGGG